>NZ_CP108006.1:2578571-3223214 GCF_036127095.1 Streptomyces sp. NBC_00335 | reverse complement strand
CTGCGTGAGCAGCGGCCCGACCTGATCGTGCTCGACGTCATGCTGCCCGGCATCGACGGCTTCGAGGTGTGCCGGCGCATCCGCCGCACCGACCAGCTGCCGATCATCCTGCTCACCGCGCGCAACGACGACATCGACGTGGTCGTCGGCCTGGAGTCGGGAGCCGACGACTACGTCGTCAAGCCCGTGCAGGGCCGGGTGCTCGACGCCCGCATCCGGGCGGTGCTGCGCCGCGGCGAGCGCGAGTCCACCGACACCGCGGTCTTCGGCCCGCTGGTCATCGACCGCTCCGCCATGACGGTGACCAAGAACGGCGAGGACCTCCAGCTCACCCCGACCGAGCTGCGGCTGCTCCTGGAGCTCAGCCGCCGCCCCGGTCAGGCACTCTCCCGCCAGCAGCTGCTGCGGCTGGTGTGGGAGCACGACTACCTCGGTGACTCGCGGCTCGTCGACGCCTGCGTGCAGCGGCTGCGCGCCAAGGTCGAGGAAGTGCCCTCGTCGCCCACCTTGATCCGTACCGTGCGGGGCGTCGGTTACCGACTGGATTCCCCGCAGTGATCCGAGCCCTGTTCGCGGGCCGGCGCTGGACCAGCCTGCGGCTGCGGCTCCTCGTCGTGTTCGCGCTGGTCGCCCTGACGGCCGCCGTCTCCGCGTCCGGGATCGCGTACTGGCTCAACCGCGAGGCCGTCCTGACCCGGACCCAGGACGCCGCCCTCGGCGACTTCCGGCAGGAGATGCAGGACCGGGCCGCGGCGCTGCCCGCCGACCCGACGCAGGAGGAGCTGCAGCACACCGCCGAGATGATGGCGGGCAGCAGCCCCGGCTACAGCGTGCTGCTGGTGGACGAGAAGGACGGCCGCAAGGTGGCCGGTAGCGGCGGTCTCGACGCCTTCTCGCTGGCCGACGTACCGAAGTCGCTCCAGCACGCCGTCGACGACCGGCAGAAGACCACCTCGGCCAACGACGCCGAGTACCACGTGTACTGGCAGCGGACGAAGCCGGACGGGAACCCCTACCTGGTCGGCGGCACCCGGATCGTGGGCGGCGGCCCGACCGGCTACATGTACAAGTCCCTCGCCCAGGAGCGCGACGACCTCAACGCCCTGGCCTGGTCGCTGACCATCGCCACCGGTCTCGCGCTGCTCGGGTCCGCGCTGCTCGCGCAGGCCGCGGCCCGTACGGTCCTGCGACCCGTGCAGCGGCTCGGCGACGCGGCGCGCCGGCTCGGCGAGGGGGAGCTGGACCACCGGCTGGAGGTGTCGGGGACGGACGAACTCGCCGACCTGGCCCACACCTTCAACAAGACGGCGGAGGCGCTGGAGAAGAAGGTCGCCGACATGAGCGCGCGGGAGGAGTCCAGCCGGCGGTTCGTCGCGGACATGTCCCACGAACTGCGCACGCCGCTGACGGCGTTGACGGCGGTCGCCGAGGTGCTGGAGGACGAGGTCGACGATCTCGATCCGATGATCGCACCGGCGGTGGGGCTGGTCGTGAGCGAGACCAGGCGGCTGAACGACCTGGTGGAGAACCTCATGGAGGTCACCCGCTTCGACGCGGGAACGGCGCGGCTGGTGCTGGACGACGTGGACGTCGCCGACCAGGTGACGGCGTGCATCGACACGCGGGCGTGGCTGGACGCGGTCGAACTCGACGCGGAGCGCGGCATCGTGGCGCGGCTCGACCCGCGGCGGCTCGACGTGATCCTGGCCAACCTGATCGGCAACGCGCTCAAGCACGGCGGATCGCCGGTCCGGGTCTCCATCCGGGTGGAGGGGGACTGGCTGGTCATCGCCGTACGGGACAACGGGCCGGGCATCCCCGAGGCCGTACTGCCGCACGTCTTCGACCGGTTCTACAAGGCGAGCGCGTCGCGGCCGAAGTCCGACGGCAGCGGGCTCGGGCTGTCCATCGCGATGGAGAACGCGCACATCCACGGCGGCGACATCACCGCGGAGAACGGGGCGCAGGGCGGTGCGCTGTTCACGCTGCGGCTGCCGGTGGACGTGGGGAAGGTGATCGCCGGTGACGATGACGACGAGGCGTAGGACGGCGAAGCCCGGTTCGACGGGTCGCGGAACGGCGGAGCGCAGGACGGCGGGGCGTGGCGCGACGGCCGCGGTGACGGTCCTGAGCCTGCTGTCCCTGGGACTCCTGTCGGGGTGCGGGATCCGCGCGACCACCGTGCCGGTGGACGTGGGCCCGGCGCCCTCGCGGGTCTCCTGCAAGAAACCATCGACGCCGCCGAGCACGCCCGCCGGAACCGGCGGGATGCAGGGCATCCGGGCCACGGTGGAACTGGTCTGCGGGGCGCAGCTGGTGGGCGTCCAGCGGGTGGTGCCGGTGCCGGAGAAGCGGCCCGCGCCGGACGTGGCGGTGCTCGTCACCCAGGCCCTGCTGGAGGTGCTCCAGCGGGAGCCGTCGGCGGAGGAGCGGGAGGCCGGCTTCACCAGCGAGGTGCCGGCCCTGCTGGCGGCCTCGGCGCCGCGGCCGGGAGATCCGCAGGGCACCGTACGGCTGAGCCGCAAGCCCGAGGACCTGCCCCCGGTGGCGCTGTCGCAGCTGGTGTGCACGCTCGCGGAGAGCGACGCGGTGTCGCCGGGGCCGGGCCCGGTGGTCCTGGGCGGTCCCGACGCGGATCCGCCGAGGGCCTGGGAGTGCACGGACGCCGTCCGCTCCCGTCCGGAGGCGGTCCCGACGCTCGGCGACGTGGTCCGGCCGTCGGCGAGCCCGGCGCCCGCTCCCTCGCCTTCCTGACCCGGATACGGCGAGGGCCCCCCGAGCCGGAGGCTCGGGGGGCCCTCGCAACGAGCGGCTAAATGCCGGCCGCCGCCGCGAGGTCCTTCTTGATCGCGTCGAGGACTTCCTGGCCGCGGGCGCGGGCCGGGAGCAGGTCGGAGGCGTCCGCCACCGGGACCACGACCTCCAGGTAGCACTTCAGCTTGGGCTCCGTGCCGGACGGGCGGACGATCACCCGGGCCTTGTAGTCGCCCTCCAGGTAGTAGCGCAGACCGTCCGTGGGCGGGAGCGTCGCCGTGCCCTCGTTCAGGTCCTCCGCCGAGGTGACCCGCAGGCCCGCCAGCGAGGCCGGGGGCTCCGCGCGCAGCGCCGCCATCGCCGAGGCGATGACCGACAGGTCCTCCACGCGGACCGACAGCTGGTCGGTGGCGTGCAGACCGTGCTCCATCGCCAGGTCGTCCAGCAGGTCGGTCAGGGTGCGGCCCTGCTCCTTGAGCTCCGAGGCCAGCTCCGCGACGAGCAGGGCGGCCGTGACGCCGTCCTTGTCGCGGACGCCCTCGGGGTCCACGCAGTAGCCGAGCGCCTCTTCGTACCCGTAGCGCAGGCCCTCGACGCGGGAGATCCACTTGAAGCCCGTGAGGGTCTCCTCGTAGCCCACGCCCGCGGCCTCCGCGATCCGTCCGAGGAGGGAGGAGGAGACGATCGACTCGGCGAAGACGCCCGTGGCGCCCTTGTGCACCAGGTGGGCGGCGAGCAGCGCGCCGACCTCGTCGCCGCGCAGCATCCGCCAGCCGGAGGCCGAGGCGGCGTCCGGGACGGCCACCGCGCAGCGGTCGGCGTCGGGGTCGTTGGCGATGACGATGTCCGGGTTCACCCGGGCGGCCGTGGCGAAGGACAGGTCCATCGCGCCCGGCTCCTCCGGGTTGGGGAAGGCCACCGTCGGGAAGGCCGGGTCGGGCTCCGCCTGCTCGGCCACGAGGACCGGGGCGGGGAAGCCGGCGCGGGCGAAGGCGGCCAGGACCACGTCCTTGCCGACGCCGTGCATGGCCGTGTAGACGGTCCGCACGCCGCGCGGTGACCCGGGGGTCAGGACGGCGTCCGTGCGTGCCAGGTAGGCCTCCAGGACCTCGTCGCCGAGGTCCTGCCAGCCGTCCTCGGCCCGCGGTACGTCGGCCAGTGCGGCGATCGCGTCGATCTGCGCGGCGATCTCCGCGTCGGCCGGGGAGACGATCTGCGAACCGTCGCCGAGGTAGACCTTGTAGCCGTTGTCCCGGGGCGGGTTGTGGCTCGCGGTCACCTCGACGCCGGCGACGGCGCCCAGGTGCCTTATGGCGTACGCGAGGACGGGCGTCGGCAGCGGCCGGGGCAGGACGGCGGCGCGCAGCCCGGCGCCGATCATCACCGCGGCGGTGTCGCGGGCGAAGTCGGCCGACTTGTAGCGGGCGTCGTAGCCGACGACGACCAGGCCGCCGTCGTGGCCCTGGGCCTTGAGGTAGGCCGCGAGGCCGGCCGCGGCCCGGATGACCACATTGCGGTTCATCCGCATCGGGCCCGCGCCCAGCTCGCCGCGGAGTCCGGCGGTGCCGAACTGCAGCATGCCGGAGAAGCGGTCCGCGAGCTCGGTCGTGTCACCGGCCTCGATGAGCTTGGCGAGCTCGTCGGCCGTCTCCGGGTCCGGGTCCTCGGCCATCCAGGCCCGGGCCCGTGCGATCAGATCGTCCTGCACGTCCTGCACGTCCTGCACTACTTCCGCCTTACCTCTCGTACGGTCCGTCGTCCGTCGTCCGGTGCGTCGTTCAGATCCGGGCGAGGACCTGGGTCAGCAGCTTGCCCATGCGCGCGGCCGAGTCGCGGCCGGCCTGGAGCACCTCTTCGTGGTTCAGCGGCTCGCCGGACAGGCCCGCCGCCAGGTTGGTGACCAGCGAGATGCCGAGCACCTCGGCGCCGGCCTCACGGGCGGCGATGGCCTCCAGCACGGTGGACATGCCGACCAGGTCGGCGCCCATGACGCGGATCATGTTGATCTCGGCCGGGGTCTCGTAGTGCGGGCCGGGGAACTGCACGTAGACGCCCTCTTCGAGGGTCTCGTCGATCTCCTTGCACATCGCGCGCAGGCGCGGCGAGTACAGGTCGGTCAGGTCCACGAAGTTCGCGCCGACGATCGGCGAGGTGGCCGTGAGGTTGAGGTGGTCGCTGATCAGGACCGGCTGGCCGGGCTTCATGCCCTCGCGCAGGCCACCGCAGCCGTTGGTCAGGACGATGGTCTTGCAGCCGGCGGCGACGGCCGTGCGCACGCCGTGGGCGACGGCGGCGACGCCGCGGCCCTCGTAGTAGTGGGTCCGGCCGAGGAAGAGCAGGGCGCGCTTCTCGCCGATCTTGTACGAGCGGATCTTGCCGCCGTGGCCCTCGACGGCGGGGGGCGGGAAGCCGGGCAGCTCGGTGACCGGGAACTCGGCCTCGGGCGCGCCGAGCGCCTCCGCGGCGGGGGCCCAGCCGGAGCCCATCACGAGGGCGACATCGTGGGTCTCGGCGCCGGTCAGCTCGCGCAGGCGGGCGGCGGCGGCGTCGGCGGCGGCGAAGGGGTCGGTAACAGATGCGTTCACGCGGAAGAGCGTAGCCGCTCTTCTCCTACGCGCGTAGATGGCGCAGCTCACGGTATTCGGATCGTTGCCTTGTCGTTTCCGACCAATTGTCCCGGGCGGGGTGCGTGGGGGCCGTGCGGCGCCGTTGCCGGGGCTCTGCCCCGGACCCCGCGCCTCAAACGCCGGCGGGGCTGGATTTGGCCTGCGGGGCCGGATGTGGCCTGTGGGGTCGTATATGGCCAGTGGGGCCGGATTCAGCAGGGTCGCTTGCGCAGTTCCATCACGTAGTCGTGCGGGGCGCCCGCGGATTCGGCCGCGTCGGCGAGTTCGCCCAGGTAGCGGGCCGAGGGCAGGCCGCCCTCGTAGCCGTTGAGGACGTACACCCAGGCCGCTTCCTCGCCGTCCAGCGTGTGCACGCGCACCCGCATGCGGCGGTAGATGTCGAGCCCGACGCCCTCCCACCGGTCCATCGAGTCCTCGTCGAGCGGGGCCACGTCGTACAGCGCGACGAAGACCTGGTGGCGCGGAGCCTCGACGATCGTCGCCAGCGCGCCCTCCCAGCCCATCTGCTCGCCGCCGAAGGTCAGCCGCCAGTCGTTGATCCAGCCCGTTCCGCGCAGCGGCGAATGCGGAGCGCGGCGCGTCATCAGCCGCGGGTCGAGGTTGCCGGCGTACGCGGCGTAGAGCGACATGAGGTCGAGGGTACGGGAGGGGCGGCCCCCGCTGCGCTCCCGGCCGCGTACGGGGCCCGCGTCCCGGATGGTGGGACCGGGCGTGAAGCACCTTGATGCGTGCGGGACAATGACGTACGGAATGCATCCCCCGGGGAGACCCCCCGGAAGCCCCGGCCGGGGCGGCAGCCGGCCGGGTAGACGTGAGGCGGAGTTTTCGTGACCCGGATCGTGATCATCGGCGGCGGACCCGGCGGGTATGAGGCGGCCCTCGTAGGGGCCCAGCTCGGCGCGGAGGTGACCGTCGTGGACTGCGACGGTCTGGGCGGCGCGTCGGTGCTCACCGACTGCGTGCCCTCCAAGACTCTCATCGCGACCGCCGAGGTCATGACGACCTTCGACTCGTCGTACGAGGAACTGGGCATCGTCGTCGCGGACGACACCCCGCACATCGAGCAGGCCGCGCGCGTCGTCGGCGTGGACCTCGGCAAGGTGAACCGGCGCGTCAAGCGCCTGGCGCTCGCCCAGTCCCACGACATCACCGCGTCCGTCACCCGGGCCGGCGCCCGCGTCGTGCGGGGCCGCGCCAAGCTCGGCGGCCCGCAGGGCATCGACGGGACGCGGGACGTCATCGTCACGGCGGCCGACGGATCCGAGACGATCCTGACCGCCGACGCGGTGCTCATCGCGACCGGCGGGCACCCCCGCGAGATCCCGGACGCGATGCCCGACGGCGAGCGGATCCTGAACTGGACCCAGGTCTACGACCTGGAGGAGCTCCCCGAGGAGCTCATCGTGGTCGGCTCCGGCGTGACCGGCGCCGAGTTCGCCGGCGCGTACCAGGCCCTCGGCTCCCGGGTGACCCTCGTGTCCTCCCGCGACCGGGTGCTCCCCGGCGAGGACCCGGACGCCGCCGCCGTGCTGGAGGACGTCTTCCGGCGCCGCGGCATGAACGTCATCGGCCGCTCCCGCGCGGAGTCCGCGAAGCGGGTGGGCGACCGGGTCGAGGTCACCCTCTCCGACGGCCGGGTCCTCTCCGGCACGCACTGCCTGATGGCGGTCGGCGCGATCCCGAACACGGGCAACATGAACCTGGAGGAGTCCGGGGTCAAGCTCAAGGAGTCCGGGCACATCTGGACCGACAAGGTCTCCCGTACCTCTTCGCCCGGCGTGTACGCGGCCGGCGACGTGACCGGGGTCTTCGCGCTGGCTTCGGTTGCCGCCATGCAGGGGCGCATCGCGATGTACCACTTCCTCGGCGACGCGGTGGCCCCGCTGAACCTGAAGACGGTCTCCTCGAACGTCTTCACCGACCCCGAGATCGCCACCGTCGGTTACACCCAGGCCGACGTGGACTCGGGCAAGATCGATGCCCGTGTCGTGAAGCTCCCGCTGCTGCGCAACCCGCGCGCCAAGATGCAGGGCATCCGGGACGGCTTCGTGAAGATGTTCTGCCGGCCCGGCACCGGGATCGTCGTGGGCGGCGTGGTCGTCTCGCCGCGCGCGAGCGAGCTCATCCACCCGATCTCGATCGCCGTCGACAACAACCTGACGGTCGAGCAGATCGCAAACGCGTTCACCGTGTACCCCTCGCTGTCCGGTTCGATCGCCGAGGTCGCCCGCCAGCTGCACACGCGGAAGTCCTCCGACGAGGCGTAAGTACCGATAACGGCCCTTGTGAGCAAGGGCTTTGGAGTGAATGGTCGGCCCGTCGCGGAGCAAGTGCGCGGCGGGCCGACCCCGTATACCACTAACTGCCCCACGGTATGGACAACTTCGGAATTCCGGCGCAAGGAGCTGAAAGCAGACGGTCACCCGGGTTACTGTCAGTTTCGTGTTCGCTGCAGAACGTCGCCAATTGATCCTCGAAATGGTGCGGGCCAACGGAGCGGTATCGCTCCGGGAGCTCGCCCGCGTCGTCCAGACCTCCGAAGTGACCGTACGGCGGGACGTGCGGGCACTGGAGGCAGAAGGACTCCTCGACCGCCGGCACGGCGGTGCGGTACTGCCGGGCGGTTTCACGCGAGAATCCGGCTTTCCGCAAAAATCCCATCTCGCGACGGCGGAGAAGACCGCCATCGCCGATGTCGCGGCCGGACTCGTCGAAGAAGGCGAGGCCGTGGTCGTCGGCGCGGGCACCACCACCCAGGAGCTGGCCCGCCGGCTCGCCAGGGTGCCCGGACTCACCGTCGTCACCAACTCCCTGCTCGTCGCACAGGCGCTGGCCCATGCGAACCGGGTGGAAGTGGTGATGACGGGCGGAACCCTGCGCGGTTCCAACTACGCGCTGGTCGGCAGCGGCGCCGAGCAGTCCCTCCAGGGGCTGCGGGTCTCGCGGGCCTTCCTGTCCGGCAGCGGTCTGACCGCCGAGCGCGGGCTGTCCACCTCCAACATGCTCTCCGCGAGCGTGGACCGGGCGCTGGTGCAGGCCGCGGCGGAGGTGGTGGTCCTGGCCGACCACACGAAGCTCGGGACGGACACCATGTTCCAGACCGTGCCGACCGATGTGATCACCCGTCTGGTGACGGACGAGCCGCCGCCGCACGACGACCGGGCCGGTACGGAGCTGCAGGCGCTGGCGGACCAGGGCGTGCAGATCACCGTGGCCGGGGCCAGTGCCTCCGGCGGTGGGGAGTCGATGGCCGGGCGGCGTCCGCGCCGGGAGTCTCCGCTCCCCGTCCAGCGTCGCGGTGGGCCGACGGCCCAGCTCCGCAGCGCGGGGGCGCCGTTGCACGAGCAGCAGGCGGAGCGGGCGCGGGTCGCGGACATGCGGCGCCGGTAGGCCGCCTGCGGCGCCCTTGAAAAGATCGCCTCAAACGCCGGCGGGGCTGGATGCGTCCAGCCCCGCCGGCGTTTGAGGCGCGGGGTCCGGGGCGCGAGCCCCGGACGCCCCGTCCAGGACGTCAGTCCTTGATCTCGCAGATGGCCGCGCCGGAGGTGAGCGACGCGCCGACCTCTGCCGCGAGGCCCACGATCGTGCCCGAGCGGTGGGCGTTCAGCGGCTGTTCCATCTTCATTGCTTCGAGGACGACGATCAGGTCGCCCTCGTTGACCTGCTGGCCCTCCTCGACCGCGACCTTCACGATCGTGCCCTGCATGGGCGAGGCCAGGGTGTCGCCGGAGGCGGCCGGGCCGGACTTCTTGGCCGCGCGGCGCTTCGGCTTCGCGCCGCCCGCAGCGGCCGTACGGGCCAGGGTCATGCCCAGCGAGGACGGGAGGGAGACCTCCAGGCGCTTGCCGCCGACCTCGACGACCACCGTCTCGCGGCCGGGCTCGTCCTCGGTGTCGTCCGCGGCGGGGACCACGAACGCGGGGATCTCGTTGACGAACTCGGTCTCGATCCAGCGGGTGTGGATCGTGAACGGGTCCGCGGTGAAGGCGGGGTCGACGACGACCGCACGGTGGAACGGGATGGCCGTGGCCATGCCCTCCACCTCGAACTCGGCCAGCGCGCGGGCCGCCCGCTGCAGGGCCTGCTCGCGGGTGGCGCCCGTGACGATGAGCTTGGCGAGCAGGGAGTCCCAGGCGGGGCCGATGACCGAGCCGGACTCGACGCCCGCGTCCAGGCGGACGCCCGGACCGGTCGGCGGGGCGAACTTGGTGACGGTGCCCGGTGCCGGGAGGAAGCCGCGGCCCGGGTCTTCGCCGTTGATGCGGAACTCGAAGGAGTGACCGCGCAGGACGGGGTCGCCGTAGCCGAGCTCTTCGCCGTCGGCGATGCGGAACATCTCGCGCACCAGGTCGATGCCGGTGACCTCTTCGGTGACCGGGTGCTCGACCTGCAGGCGGGTGTTGACCTCCAGGAAGGAGATCAGGCCGTCGGCGGAGACGAGGAACTCGACGGTGCCGGCGCCGACGTAGCCGGCTTCCTTCAGGATCGCCTTCGACGCCGCGTACAGCTCGGCGTTCTGGGCCTCGGTCAGGAACGGCGCCGGGGCCTCCTCCACCAGCTTCTGGTGGCGGCGCTGCAGCGAGCAGTCACGGGTCGAGACGACGACCACGTTGCCGTGGGAGTCGGCCAGGCACTGGGTCTCCACGTGGCGGGGCTTGTCGAGGTACTGCTCGACGAAGCACTCGCCGCGGCCGAAGGCGGCGACGGCCTCGCGCACGGCGGAGTCGTAGAGCTCCGGGATCTCCTCGATGTTCCGGGCGACCTTCAGACCGCGACCGCCACCGCCGAAGGCGGCCTTGATCGCGATCGGCAGGCCGTGCTCCTTGGCGAACGCGACGACCTCGTCCGACCCGGAGACCGGGTCCGGGGTGCCGGCCACCAGCGGGGCGCCGGCGCGCAGCGCGATGTGGCGGGCGGCGACCTTGTCACCGAGGTCGCGGATCGCCTGCGGCGGCGGGCCGATCCAGATCAGGCCCGCGTCGATGACGGCCTGCGCGAATTCGGCGTTCTCGGAAAGGAAGCCGTATCCGGGATGGATGGCGTCCGCACCGGAGTCGGCTGCGGCCTGCAGGATCTTGGAGATGTCCAAGTAGCTGGCGGCCGGGGTGTCACCGCCCAACGCGAAAGCTTCGTCGGCCGCGCGGACGTGCAGAGCGTCCCGGTCCGGGTCGGCGTAGACGGCTACGCTCGCGATCCCGGCATCCCGGCAGGCCCGAGCAACGCGGACTGCGATTTCGCCACGGTTGGCGATGAGCACCTTGCGCACGATGGCTCCCTCCTTGAAACAAGCTGAGTTTAGGGACAGCCCACACGGCCTTTCGACCCTTCCCCGGTGGTGACCTTGCCCACACGGACTGTTATCCGAGTCGACCCCGGGTCGATAAAAGCCTTGTGGCGCCCCATGTCAGGGGGATCCCCGACTGCACAGTAACCCTGCCGTGTGTCCGGGGTCTCTGTTCGCCGGGTCAGCCGCCCGGGGTGATTCTTTGTCGAATCCCTACGAACGGCCCATGCATTCCTTGCGCGGGCGCGGCGTCGGCACCGGGCCGACGCCGTACGGCAGCCCGACCGTAACGAAGCGGTCCGGGCCCCTTGTCCGAAGGTTTACCCGTTAGTAGCCTCCAGGCGTCGAACGGGCTTGTGTATGCGGGGTGGGGGCGTCGTGGCTGGTGTGAGCGGTGTGGGTGGAGTGGTGCTGCGGAGATCCGTGGCCGGAGCGACCGCGGTCGTTCTCGTCGTGGAGGCGGCGGTGCTCGGCTTCGTCCACCTCGTCCTGGGACGGACCACCGAGAACCAGTCCATGTCCATCGCGGGCGGCGATCCGGATGTCATGTCCAAGGCAACTTATGCGCTCGGTGCCGGCATGGCCGTGTTCCTGCTGGCCTGCGCGGTGTTCCTCGTCATCGCCGCGGTCCGCGACCGGGCCCTGAGCGGCTTCGCGCGCGTGCTGCTCGTCAGCGCCGCCGTCACCCACGGACTGCTCGGCGCCCTCGTCGTCGGCCTGGTGGGCTGGGGCGCCTTCGCGGTGATGATGCTGATCCTCTGCCTGCTGGTGCTGAGCCTGACGCTCTACGCGGCCAAGGGCGCGGGCGGGGCCGCAGACGGCGCGGGCGGCCCCGCGGAGGGCTCCAGCGGCCCCCTGGACGGCTTCGCGGGCCCGGACGCCCCGGACGAGCGGCCCGAGATCCGGGACGCGCCGCCGGGCCACCCGCTCGCCGACTTCGGCGACTTCGGCAAGCCCGGGGACGTCAGGCCCACAAGTCCGTGATCGAAAAGCCCAGTTCGGCCAGCAGCGAGCGCAGCAGCGGCATGGAGATCCCGATCACATTGCCGTGATCCCCGTCGATTCCCTCGATGAACGGGGCCGACAGCCCGTCCAGGGTGAACGCCCCCGCCACGTGCAGCGGTTCCCCGCTCGCCACGTACGCCGCCACCTCGGCGTCCGTCGGCTCGCCGAAGCGGACCGTCGTCGACGCCGTGGCCGAAACCTTCGCGCCGCTCGCCGTGTCGATCACGCAGTGCCCGGTGCGCAGCACCCCGGCGCGCCCGCGCATCGACTTCCAGCGGGCCGTGGCCTCCTCGGCGTCCGCCGGCTTGCCCAGCGCCTCGCCGTCCAGCTCCAGCACGGAGTCGCAGCCGATCACCAGGGCCCCCGCGGCCTCGTCCAGGGCCGCCACGACGGCGGCCTTCGCCTCGGCCAGCGCGAGCGCCAGCTCGGCGGGGGAGTCGGCGGTCAGGGCGTCCTCGTCGAAGCCGCTCACGATCACGTGCGGGGCGAGCCCGGCCTGCCGCAGCAGGTTCAGCCGGGCGGGCGAAGCGGAGGCGAGGACGAGGGCGTGGCGGGGGGCAGCAGTCATGCCCGCCATCGTAGGGGCGGCCCGGGGGTACGGGCCGCGGTGCTTCGAGGGCAGGCTTCAGAAACCGCCCACGCCCAGCACGTACACCACGACGACCATCGCGATGACGACGATCACCGTCATCCGCCGGACCATCGCCTCGGCGTCGCGCATGTCTTTGGGCGGCTCGTTCTTCGGGTCTGACCAGAGCATGCCCCGATCCTGTCCCGGAGCACGCCCGTGGCGCCTGAGTACGGGTACTCAGGCGCCACGGGCAGTTCACGCCATCTTCACTTGTGCCCGGCTGCGCGGGAACGTGCCCGGCTAAGAGGGCCAGTACGTACGGCCCCACGCGCCCGGCCCGGGGTGCGGCAGGGTGCGGCGGGCCACCCGGCCCGGCGCCGACCACGCGTCGCTCACCCGCTCCGCGCCCGACGGCTCCGACGCGAGGGCCGCCGCGCGCGCTCGGACCACCGCCAGTGCGGCGGCCAGCTCCTCGGGGGTCGGGTTCCCCTTGACGACCTTGATCACCACTATGAGCTCCTCGTGCCTGCTAGAGCGGGATGTTGCCGTGCTTCTTCGGGGGCAGGGACTCCCGCTTGGTGCGCAGCTGCCGCAGTCCCTTCACCACGTGCGCCCGGGTCTCGGACGGCATGGTCACCGCGTCGATGTACCCGCGCTCGGCGGCCGTGTACGGGTTCAGCAGCGCGTCCTCGTACTCGGTGATGAGCCGCGCCCTGGTCTCCTCGGCGGTGCCGGCCTCCTCGGCCTCGGCGATGGCCCGGCGGTGCAGGATGTTGACCGCTCCCTGCGCGCCCATGACGGCGATCTGCGCGGTCGGCCAGGCGAGGTTGAGGTCGGCGCCCAGGTGCTTGGAGCCCATCACGTCGTAGGCGCCGCCGAAGGCCTTGCGGGTGATGACGGTGATCAGGGGGACGGTCGCCTCGGCGTAGGCGTAGATCAGCTTGGCGCCGCGCCTGATGATTCCGTTGTACTCCTGGTCGGTGCCCGGCAGGAAGCCCGGCACGTCGACGAAGGTCAGCACCGGGATGTTGAACGCGTCGCAGGTCCGGACGAAGCGGGCCGCCTTCTCGGAGGCGTCGATGTCCAGGCAGCCGGCGAACTGCATCGGCTGGTTGGCGACGACCCCGACCGGGTGCCCCTCGACGCGGCCGAAGCCGGTGAGGATGTTCGGCGCGAAGAGCGACTGGGTCTCCAGGAACTCCGCGTCGTCGAGCACGTGCTCGATCACCTTGTGCATGTCGTACGGCTGGTTCGCGCTGTCCGGGATCAGCACGTCGAGCTCGCGGTCGGTCTCGGTGACCTCGGTGTCGGCTTCCTCGGGGAAGGCCGGGGGCTCCGAGAGGTTGTTCGACGGGAGGTAGGAGAGCAGCGACTTGACGTACTCGATGGCGTCCTTCTCGTCACCCGCCATGTGGTGCGCGACGCCGGACGTGCTGTTGTGCGTACGCGCCCCGCCCAGCTCCTCGAAGCCGACGTCCTCGCCGGTGACGGTCTTGATGACGTCCGGGCCGGTGATGAACATGTGCGAGGTCTGGTCGACCATGACCGTGAAGTCGGTGATGGCCGGGGAGTACACGGCCCCGCCGGCACACGGGCCGACGACCAGGCTGATCTGCGGGATCACCCCGGAGGCGTGGACGTTGCGGCGGAAGATCTCGCCGTACATGCCGAGGGCGCTGACGCCCTCCTGGATGCGGGCGCCACCGGAGTCGTTGATCCCGATCAGCGGGCAGCCGGTCTTCAGCGCGAAGTCCATCACCTTCATGATCTTCTGGCCGTAGACCTCGCCCAGCGCCCCGCCGAAGACGGTGAAGTCCTGCGAGAACAGGGCGACGGGCCGCCCGTCGACGGTGCCGTAGCCGGTGACGACGCCGTCGCCGTACGGCCGGGTCTTCTCCAGCCCGAAGTTCGTCGAACGGTGCCGGGCGAACTCGTCCAGCTCGACGAAGGACCCCTCGTCCAGCAGCAGGGCCACTCGCTCACGCGCCGTCAGCTTGCCCTTGGCGTGCTGCTTCTCCACCGCCCGCCCGGACCCGGCGTGCGTGGCTTCCTCGATGCGGCGCTGCAGATCCGCGATCTTCCCCGCGGTGGTGTGCATGTCGATCGGCTCTGACGGTTGTGACATCGGGGTCGCGGCTCCCTGCGTGGTGTCAACTGCCTGGTGACGTACTTGGTTTTTACTAGCTACCGGTGCGTAGCGTATCGGCGGGCATGGCGCTCGGCGGTGCGGCGTTTGACACACCTAATCTGGGTTGCTTGGCCTCGCCGTCCCCCTTAGGGGGCCTCGTCCCGACCCTCGCGGGCGGGATTCCTGCTTCACTGCGGACCGCCTGCCGGGAGGGTCCCCGGGGAGGTCTTCCGTCCGCTCGACAGGCAGACACCGCCGACCCGGCGGCCAGGAGATTGGCGGCTGCGTTGCCGTCCCTGTCGTGAACGACACCGCAACCCTCACAGGTCCACGTGCGGACGTTCAACGGCATCGCGGTAGCGATGACGCCGCAGGCTGAGCACAGCTTCGAGCTGGGGAACCACCGATCCACGACGACCAGCTCGCGTCCGTACCAGGCCGCTTTGTACTCCAGCATCCTCCGCAGCTCGCGCCAGGCCGCGTCCGAGATGACGCGGGCGAGCTTGTTGTTCTTGAGCATGTTGCGGACGGCGAGATCCTCGATTACGAGCGTTTGGTTTTCGCGCACGAGTCGAGTCGTCAGTTTGTGCAGGTGATCCTTGCGGCGGTCCGCGATCCGGGCGTGGATGCGGGCTACGCGGATGCGGGCCTTGGCCCGATTGCTGCTGCCCTTCTCCTTTCGCGACAGTGCCCGTTGTGCGCGGGCTAGCCGCTCCCGGTCGCCGCGCTCGTGCCTTGGGTTGGAGAGCTTCTCGCCGGTGGAGAGCGCGACCAGGGCCGTCAGGCCGGCATCGATCCCGACCGCGGCGGTGGTGGCGGGCATGGGGGCCGGGATGTCCTCGCAGAGCAGGGAGGCGAACCAGCGGCCGGCCGAGTCCCGGGACACGGTCACCGTGGTCGGCTCCGTGCCTTCCGGAAGGCGGCGCGACCAGACGATGGGCAGGGGGCTCGACATCTTGGCGAGGGTGAGCTCCCCGTTCCGGTAGCGGAACGCGGAGCGGGTGTACTCGGCGCTTGCCCGGTGCCTTCGTTTGGCTTTGAAGCGTGGGTATCCGGACCGGCGTCCCCAGAACGCGGTGAAGGCGCTCTGTAGGTGCCGCAGCGCTTGTTGAAGCGGTACGCAGGAGACCTCGGTCAGGTAGAAGAGTTCATCGGACTGCTTCCAGGCGGTGAGCAGGGCCGAGGTCTGGCCGTAGTTCATGCGTTCCCGGCGGGCCCAGGCGTCGTTACGGGCGGCCAGTGCGAGGTTGTACACCTTCCGCGTGCACCCGAATGTCTTTGACAGCTCTGTCGCCTGCGCGTCATCAGGGTAGAAACGAAACCTGAACGCCCTCTTTACCGGAGAATCCCCCACAGCCCGGACGCTAGGGTCGATCACGATCCGTATGCAATCTCGGGTCAGAGGGTCACATACAGCGACATAGCGACATAAGGATCCGATCATGTCATCAGATGCTTCAGCAGGTGCGGCGGGCCGTTGGTCGAGTCTGGACCGGCCGCCCTTGAACGTTGCCGCGCTGCAGCGGGCCCTCGTGACCGGCGAGGGGCTGTGGAGCTCGCTGGAGGTGGTGGGGTCCACCGGGTCCACCAACAGCGATCTCGCCGCGCGGGCCGCGAAGCTGCCCGAGGGGGCCGTGCTCGTCGCCGAGGAGCAGACCGCCGGGCGGGGCAGGCTCGACCGGAGCTGGGTCGCGCCCGCGCGGTCAGGACTGTTCTTCTCCGTACTCCTGAAGCCCGGGCCCTCGGTGCCGCAGGAGCGGTGGGGCTGGCTGACGCTGCTGGCCGGGGTGGCCGCCGCCACCGGGCTCTCGCGCGCCGCCGGCGTGGACACCGCCCTCAAGTGGCCCAACGACCTGCTGGTCACCGTGGACGGGGAGGAGCGCAAGACCGGCGGGATCCTGGCCGAGCGCGTGGGCGACGGGGTCGTCGTCGGGATCGGGCTCAACGTGACGCTGACCGACGCCGAGCTGCCGGTGGACACCGCCGGGTCGCTGTTCCTGGCCAAGGCCACCGTCACCGACAGGGACCCGCTGCTCAGGGCCGTACTGCGCTCCCTGGAGCAGTGGTACGGGAACTGGCGCGCGGCCGGCGGCGACCCGGCGGCCAGCGGTCTGCAGGAGACGTACGCGGCGGGGTGCGCGACCCTCGGCAAGCACGTGCGGGCCGAGCTGCCGGGCGGGCGCACCCTCACCGGGACGGCCGAAGCGGTGGACACCGACGGACGGCTCGTCGTACGGACGGCCGAGGACAAGCACGAGGCCGTGGGGGCAGGGGACGTCGTCCATCTGCGGTCCGTGCGGTAGCCCGCGCGGGGACCGCCCCGGGTCACGGAGTAGGGGAGTGAGCTACGGCACACCTGCCGTATGGTTTAGGCGATCCCGGTCCTCCCGGTGATCACCCGGTTCGGCAGTGCGCACGGCAATGGACAGGAGGCGGCCCTTGACCGTCGACGACCCTCAGTCCAGCGCGCCCGCCCCTGGAACGGCGACGGGCGGTGCGGGCGGCTCCGGCGGCTCGGCAGGCTCGGGCGGTTCCGGGGTCCACGCCACCCCGATCGGGCGCGAGCAGCACACTCCCCACCACGAGGTCGACCACACGGCGCAGCCGACGGCCGACCCGCTCGCCATCCGCCTGGAACAGCTGATCCTGGGCGCCGAGCGCCGGTACACCCCCTTCCAGGCGGCCCGTAGCGCCGGGGTCTCGATGGAGCTCGCCTCCCGCTTCTGGCGGGCCATGGGCTTCGCGGACATCGGCCAGGCCAAGGCCCTGACGGAGGCCGACGTACTGGCGCTGCGCCGGCTCGCCGGCCTCGTCGAGGCGGGGCTGCTGAGCGAGCCGATGGCGGTCCAGGTGGCGCGGTCCACCGGGCAGACCACGGCCCGCCTCGCGGAGTGGCAGATCGACTCCTTCCTGGAGGGCCTGACGGAGCCGCCGGAGCCGGGGATGACCCGTACGGAGGTCACGTACCCGCTGGTCGAGCTGCTGCTGCCGGAGCTGGAGGAGTTCCTCGTCTACGTGTGGCGGCGCCAGCTCGCGGCCGCGACCGGGCGGGTCGTGCAGGTGGCGGACGACGAGGAGATGGTCGACCGGCGCCTCGCGGTGGGCTTCGCCGACCTGGTGGGCTTCACGCGCCTGACCCGGCGGCTGGAGGAGGAGGAGCTCGGCGAGCTGGTCGAGTCCTTCGAGACGACCTCGGCGGACCTGGTGGCGGCGCACGGCGGCCGGCTGATCAAGACGCTGGGCGACGAGGTGCTGTACTGCGCCGACGACGCGGCGACGGCGGCGGAGATCGCGCTGCGGCTGATCGAGACGATGGAAGCGGATCCGCAGATGCCGGAGCTGCGCGTGGGCATCGCCTTCGGGACGGTGACCACCCGGATGGGCGACGTCTTCGGGACCACGGTGAACCTGGCCTCGCGGCTGACGTCGATAGCGCCGAAGGACGCGGTCCTGGTGGACGGCGCGATGGCCGAGGAACTGGGCCGCACGGGCGCGGCGCCGGTCTCGGAGAAGGAAGCGGAGAACGAGGAGGGCGGCGGCGCCTACCGCTTCGCACTCCAGCCGATGTTCCAGCGCCCGGTGCGCGGCCTCGGTGTGGTGGAGCCCTGGTCGCTGACGCGGCGGAGCCCTAAGATCCCGGGATAACGTTCGTTAACCGGGAGGGTCGCCCTGTGTCCGAATTCGTGGTTGTGCACCGACATGAGGGTGGCGTCGCCGAGCTGGTTCTGGATCGGCCCAAGGCGATGAATGCCGTGTCGACCGAGATGGCGCGGGGGATCGGCGCCGCGTGTGCGGAGCTGGCCGCGGATGCTTCGGTACGGGTCGTCGTGCTCTCCTCGACCGCCGAGAGGGCGTTCTGCGTGGGTGCGGACCTCAAGGAGCGGAACTCCTTCTCGGACGCCGAGCTGCTGCGGCAGCGGCCGACCACGCGGGGTGCCTACGGGGGCGTGCTGGAGCTTCCGATGCCGGTGATCGCGGCGGTGCACGGGTTCGCACTGGGCGGCGGCTTCGAGCTGGCCCTCGCCTGCGATGTCATCGTGGCCGACGAGACGGCCGTCGTCGGGCTGCCCGAGGTGTCCGTGGGGGTGATCCCGGGCGGCGGCGGTACGCAGCTGCTGCCGAGGCGGGTGGGTGCGGCGCGGGCCGCGGAGCTGATCTTCACCGCGCGGCGGGTGGAGGCGGCGGAGGCGCTGGATCTGGGCCTGGTGGACTCGGTGGTGCCGGCGGGGTCGGACCGCGAGGCCGCCCTGGCGATGGCGGCGGCGATGGCGGCGAACTCCCCGGTCGGGCTGCGGGCCGCGAAGCGGGCGCTGCGGCTCGGGCACGGCATGGACCTGACGGCCGGGCTGGAGATCGAGGACGCGGCGTGGCGGACGGTGGCCTTCTCGGGCGACCGGGCGGAGGGCGTGGCGGCGTTCAACGAGAAGCGGAAGCCGGAGTGGCCCGGGGTGTGAGGCCGATCGTGACCCGGCGTGATCTTGGTACCACCGAATGTCGCGCCAATTGTCACTAAATCGGACAAAACTCCCTAACCTGGGGTGATGGGTGTTGACGGGCGGCTTCGAGCCGTTGTGGGCCTCGCGCAGGCCATGGCGGCCGCGTGCGCGCCGCGGGACAGTGTGCGGGCCGCCGCGCGCGGGGCGAGGCTGGCGATGGACGGATCGTTCG
Source organism: Streptomyces sp. NBC_00335 (assembly GCF_036127095.1). Lineage (GTDB taxonomy): Bacteria > Actinomycetota > Actinomycetes > Streptomycetales > Streptomycetaceae > Streptomyces. The sequence goes on along the minus strand of NZ_CP108006.1, from coordinate 3,204,177 downwards.
CCGCGATCTCCGCGTGGGAGCGGGAGCGGGGGCGCCTGCGGGTGCTCGTGAACGAGGGGGAGCGCCGGGACGGGGAGGAGGAGTTCCCCGAGGACGAGTCGTACCCCGTGCACGATTTCCCCGAGATCACGGAGTTCCTGCACGAGCGCTGGGTCGGTGGGGGAGGCCCCCACGCCTGGGTGGACAGCGCGGTCGGGGACCGGCCGGGACGCCGCGGCGAGGCGCTGCGGCGGCGCGGGCGCGGCACGTGCGTGGTCGCCCCGATCGTGCTGAGCGGGCGGGCCTGGGGCGAGCTGTACGTGGCCCGCGACGAGGGCATGGCGGACTTCGACGAGGACGACGCGGAGTTCGGAGAAGTGCTCGCGGCGGTGATCGCGGCCGGGCTGGCGCAGAGCGACCGGCTGGAGGAGGCCCGGCGGCTCGCCTTCACCGACCCCCTGACCGGGCTGGCCAACCGGCGGGCCGTGGACATGCGGCTCGACGAGGCCCTGGAGGAGCACCGCAGGGGTGGGGCCGATGTGGTGGTGAGTCTGGTCGTCTGCGACCTGAACGGCCTGAAGAAGGTCAACGACACCCTGGGCCACGCGATGGGCGACCGGCTGCTGGAACGGTTCGGCTCCGTGCTCAGTCTGTGCGGGGCGATGCTGCCGGGCGCGCTGGTCGCGCGGCTGGGTGGGGACGAGTTCTGCCTGGTCAGCGTGGGGCCTTCGGCGGACGAGGTGGTACGGGTCACCGAGGAGGTGTGCCTGCGGGCCGCCGAGCTGGAGCTGGGGGAGGGGGTCGCCTGCGGGGTCGCCTCCACGGGGGACCCGATCGGGCCGGTGAAATCCTCCCGGCGGTTGTTCCGGCTGGCGGACGCGGCGCAGTACAAGGCGAAGGCGGCGCGGTCGGCGAAGCCGGTGGTGGCGGGGCGGGACACCGCGGTGGTCCGGCTCGCCGACGCGGAGCCCGGGGGGCCGGGGGAGCGGCGGCGCTTCCGGGGGCGGGCCTAGGCCCGGCCTGGGCGGCCGGCCGACGCCTCTGCTCCTGCCCTGCCGGGTGGTCGATGCCCGGCCCCGCCTGCCCTGCCCTGCCCTGCTCCGGTGGCGGGTGCGGTGCGTGCCCCTCGGCCCGGCCTTTGTGCGTGCCCCCCTGGCCGCAGGCGGGCCGCTGCGCGGGGCGGAGTCCGCGCAGCGACCCTTGCCGCTGCGCGGGGCGAAGAGCTCCGCGTCAAGAAGGAGTGACATGAAGGGATTCAGTCCGTAGGGTGCTGAATATGGATATGCACACTGTCGTGGTGGGAACGTCCGGGACCACCGCCGAAGACGTGATCGCGGTCGCCCGCGGCAACGCCCGCGTCGAGCTTTCCGGCGAGGCCGTCGCCGCGCTCGGGCGGGCCCGGGAGATCGTGGAAGCGCTCGCCGCGAAGCCCGAGCCCGTCTACGGGGTGTCCACCGGGTTCGGGGCGCTCGCCTCCCGGCACATCAGCCCCGAGCTGCGCGCGCAGCTCCAGCGCAACATCGTCCGCTCGCACGCCGCCGGCATGGGCCCGCGCGTCGAGCGCGAGGTCGTGCGTGCGCTGATGTTCCTGCGGCTGAAGACCGTCGCCTCCGGGCACACCGGCGTCCGGCCGTCCGTCGCGCAGACGATGGCCGACGTGCTCAACGCCGGGATCACCCCCGTCGTGCACGAGTACGGCTCGCTGGGCTGCTCGGGAGACCTCGCCCCGCTCTCGCACTGCGCGCTCGCGCTGATGGGCGAGGGGGACGCGGAGGGTCCCGACGGGACCGTGCGGCCCGCCGGGGAGCTGCTCGCCGAGGCCGGGATCGCCCCCGTCGAGCTCCGCGAGAAGGAGGGCCTCGCCCTCCTCAACGGCACCGACGGCATGCTCGGCATGCTGGTCATGGCCCTCGCCGACCTCGGCAAGCTGTACACCTCCGCCGACATCACCGCCGCGCTGACGCTGGAGGCGCTGCTCGGCACCGAGAAGGTGCTCCAGCCCGAGCTGCACGCCATCCGCCCGCACCCCGGCCAGGGTGCCTCCGCCGCGAACATGGCCGCCGTCCTGAAGGGCTCCGGGCTCACCGGGCACTTCCAGGAGGAGTCCGCCCCGCGCGTCCAGGACGCCTACTCCGTGCGCTGCGCCCCGCAGGTCGCCGGCGCGGGCCGCGACACCATGGCGCACGCCGCCCTCGTCGCCTCCCGCGAGCTGGCCTCCGCCGTCGACAACCCGGTCGTGCTGCCTGACGGGCGCGTGGAGTCCAACGGGAACTTCCACGGCGCCCCGGTCGCGTACGTCCTGGACTTCCTCGCCATCGCGGCCGCCGACCTCGGGTCCATCGCCGAGCGGCGCACCGACCGGCTGCTCGACAAGAACCGCAGCCACGGCCTGCCGCCGTTCCTCGCGGACGACGCAGGCGTGGACTCCGGGCTCATGATCGCCCAGTACACGCAGGCCGCACTCGTGAGTGAGATGAAGCGGCTCGCGGTTCCCGCCTCCGCCGACTCGATCCCCTCCTCCGCCATGCAGGAGGACCACGTCTCGATGGGCTGGTCGGCCGCGCGCAAGCTCCGTACCGCCGTCGACAACCTCACCCGGATCGTCGCGATCGAGCTGTACGCGGCCACCCGCGCCATCGAGCTGCGCCACGGGCTCACCCCGGCGCCGGCCAGCCGGGCCGCCATCGCGGCGGTGCGTGCGGCGGGCGTGGAGGGTCCCGGGCCGGACCGCTTCCTCGCGCCCGACCTGGCCGCCGCGGACGCCTTCGTCCGTTCGGGTGCACTCGTGGACGCCGTCGAGGCCGTCACCGGCCCCCTCGCCTGAGGGAAGTGGTTCGAGCGTGCGGAAGGGGTGCGGCCCCGGGGACATCCCCGGGGCCGCACCCCTTTCGTGTGTCCTGCGGTCCTTACACCGTGCGCGAGCGGCGTACGGAGAAGGCCACGAAGCCGGCCCCGGCGCCCAGGAAGAGCGTGCCGCCGAGCAGGTAGGGCGTGGTGTCCACGCCGCCGGTGTCGGCGAGCGCGAGGGCGGGCGCGGGCGCCGAGGCGGCCTGGACCCGGGTGTTCGCGGCGGTGGGCGCGCCGGAGGCGCCCTTCGCGTGCTCGGGTGCGGCGCCCGCCGAGGGGACGAACCACAGGGCGGCGAGGAGGGTGGTCGCTCCGAGAGCGGTGAGTGTTGATCGGCGTGCGGACACGGTGCGATCCCCCTTGTGGCAGCAGCGAATTGGCCCCGTGCGGTGATGCTACGGAAAGGGGCGGGTCGTGGGAAAGCCGGGGCTGCCACGGGATTACTCTCCGTCGTATGAACCCTTCTGAGACCTCACGATACGTACGCCTTCGGGTGGATTTGGTACTTGAAGTGCCGGACGTCGACGCGCTCACCGGAGCCGCCCTCGCGCACATCAAGGCCGACGAGTTCATGCCGGACGAGGAGCGCGGCCACGCCGAGGCGGCCGTCCGGGAGGACGAGTCGGAGGCTCTGGCCTACCTGGTGGACCCCACTGACCTGGTCGCGGGCATCCCCGGCGTGGAGCTCGCGCAGGCCTCCTGGAGCAGCGAGCCCGTGGAATACGACCCCGAGTCCATGGAGTGGGACCTCGACGAGGAAGATGGGGAGCTCGAAGAAGAGACTGACAACGCCTGACGGTGGGGTTGACCACATTCGAACGGAATGTGGCAACACCTCGGGGTGTAATGCGTTGTCAGGACGAGGCAGGGGGGTCATGCCCCCTGCCCGGGGAATTCGGGGTTCCGGCAACGATGGAGTGGCGTGTGAGGACGGACAGCAAGCGGCGGAGAAGGTCCCTGGTGGCCATATCCGCCGTACTCGGCGGCGTACTGGTGCTCGCGGGATGCGGCGGCGACGACGGTGACGCGAAGAAGCCGCAGGCCAGCGGGGAGGCATCGGCCAAGTCCCAGGCGGACGTGGACGCGGCTGCGGCCAAGGACGCCTCCAAGGCCAAGATAGCCATCACGCCCAAGGACGGCGCCACCAACATCGGCCTGAACGACTCGGCCAACGTGGCCGTCAGTGAAGGCACGCTCACCGAGGTCGAGCTGAAGAGCTCCGAGGGCACGGCGGTGCCGGGCAAGATAGCCGCCGACGGCAAGAGCTGGAAGCCGGACGGAGCGCTGAAGCGCTCGACGAAGTACGCGCTGTCGGCGACCGCGAAGGACGAGGCGGGCCGCGAGGCGCACGAGAACGCCTCCTTCACCACCGTCTCCCCGCAGAACAGCTTCGTGGGCTCCTTCATCCCGGACGCGGGCCAGACCGTCGGCGTGGGCATGCCGGTCTCCATCACCTTCGACAAGTCGATCAAGGACAAGAAGGCCGTCCAGGCGGGCATCACCGTCACCTCCAGCAGCGGCCAGGAGGTCGTGGGCCACTGGTTCAGCACGCAGCGGCTGGACTTCCGCCCGGAGAAGTACTGGCAGGCCGGTTCCACCGTCACCCTGAAGCTGGCGCTGGACGGGGTCCAGGGCGGCCCGGGCATCCAGGGCGTGCAGAGCAAGACCGTCACCTTCAAGATCGGCCGGAGCCAGGTCTCCACGGTCGACGCGAAGACGAAGAAGATGACGGTCACCCGGGACGGCGCGGTCCTGAAGACCATCCCGATCTCGGCGGGCTCCCCGGAGAACCCGACCTACAACGGTCAGATGGTGATCTCCGAGAAGTTCAAGGAGACCCGGATGAACGGCGCCACCGTCGGCTTCACGGACGACGACGGCAAGGGCGAGTACGACATCAAGGACGTGCCGCACGCGATGCGCCTGTCGACCTCCGGCACCTTCGTCCACGGCAACTACTGGGGACCGGACTCGGTCTTCGGCAGCGCCAACACCAGCCACGGCTGTGTCGGCCTGAACGACGCCAAGGGCGCCAACGACCCGAACCAGCCCGCGGCCTGGTTCTACGACAACTCCCTCATCGGAGACGTCGTCACGGTCGTCAACTCCCCGGACAAGACCATCAAGCCGGACAACGGCCTCAACGGCTGGAACATGGGCTGGGCGGAGTGGAAGGCCGGCTCGGCCGCCTGATCCCCCGGCACCACAGCTGCACCCCGACGAAGCACAGACGGACGGCGGGGAGCCCCGGCCAGGGGGCTCCCCGCCGTCCGCGTTCCCGCTCCCGATCGCCATCCGACTCTTATCCTTCGGCTATCCGGCGATCAGGAGGCGGACTCCAGCGAGTGTGGGATCTCGGAGTTGAGGGCTGCCGGTCGGTACGTGCGCGATCGGTCACTCGTTCGTGGGATCGTCGGAGAACTTGAGCATGGACGCAAAGGGTGCGGCGCTACGGTCGCTTCATGACGACAACGGCCGCTGCGGATGGTGCCGGTTATGCCCGGTTCACCTACCGGCTTCGTGTGTCGTCGACCGCGCTCGCCAAGTTGTTGGGTGAGTGGGGCCGGTGCCGGTGGATCTGGAACGAATGCTGTGCCCGGTCGAAGAAGGCCCATGCCGAGAATGAGAAGTGCGGGCCGGCCCGGCTGGACACGATGCTGACCGAAGCCCGTAGCCGCAATACCTGGTTGGGTGAGGGCAGCAGCGTTCCGCAGCAGCAGCTGATTCGGGACTTCGGGAAGTCCCGTGCCAAGGCTTTGAAGGACGTCAAAGCCCGGTTGCCGATGCGGCAGCGGGCGGGGATGCCCAGGTACAAGAAGAAGGCCCATGCCGATCCGAGCCTGAACTACACCTGTCGCGGATTCCGGATCAAGGGTGGCCGCCTGCACCTTGCAGGCGGCATCAACCTGAGGGTGGTGTGGTCCCGGGATCTCCCGGCGGACCCGTCGTCGGTGCGGATCTACCGTGACAGCCTCGGCCATTGGTACGCGTCCTTTGTCGTTCCCGCCGAAGTGCAGCCGCTCTCGGAGACGGGCCTGGTGATCGGGATCGACTGGGGTGTGAAGGAGATCGCGACCACCACCAGCGACGCCCACGATCTCCCGCACACCGGGCACGGTAAGAAGGCGGCCGTCAGGCTCGCCCGTTATCAGCGGATGATGGCCCGCCGTAAACCGGCGAAGGGCAGGCCCGGTTCGAGGGGCTACCGGGTGGCGAAGAAGCTGACGGCGAAACTCCACAAGAAGGTGGCCCGGCAGCGGCAGGACACCGGCCGGAAGTGGGCCAAGACCGTGGTCCGTGACCATGACGCCCTGGCGGTGGAGGACTTTCGGCCGAAGTTCCTCTCTAAGTCGACTATGGCCCGCAAGGCGGCCGACGCGGCGATCGGCGCGACCAAGCGTGAGCTGATCGCCATGGCGCGCAAGCACGGGCGCGTCGTGCGTCTTGTTCATCCCGCGCACACCAGCATGGATTGCGCGCAGTGCGGAGCGAGAACCAAGCACGCACTACCTCTCTCAGAACGTACCTACACCTGCAACGTGTGCGGAGCCGTATCCCCCAGGGACAGGAACTCCGCCCACGTCATGCTGGTCCGGGCTGGTCTCAACCCGGCTGCCGTCGATCGTGGAAGACCTGTCAGTCCGTCGGGCTGGCAGGCAGCGTGAGGCAGGAATCCCCTCCCCTCAGGGAAGGGAGGATTCAACTACCTCCGGCGCGAGTTGCGCTGCCACAGGAGGGCGGCGCTCGTCGTTGCCTCCGGACTCACCTTGGACATCGCCCTCGTCATCGTCGTCACCTCCGTCTCGGCGGGTATGGCGCACCCACGGGCCGGGTCGTCCAGTCGCTCTACGGCCTCGGTACGGACCGGTGTCACCAAGCGCTACCGGCGCGGCAAGGAATCCATCGACGCGCTCGCCGGCGTCGACCTGACCATCGAGGACGGCGGCCGGCTCGTCATCCAGGGACCCACCGGCGGCGGCAAGTCCTCCCTGCTGCAGATGCTCGGCGCCCTGGACCGCCCGACGGCGGGGCAGATCGTCCTCGACGGACTCGACCTCGCCACCGTCTCCGAATCCCGCCTCACCCGGGTCCGCGCGGAGAGCATCGGCTTCGTCTTCCAGTCCTTCAACCTGATCCCGACGCTCACCGCCCAGGAGAACGTCGAGACGGCCCTCGTCCCGCTCGGCCTCAAGGCCCGCGAGCGGCGCGACCGGGCCGCCGAGGCGCTGGACTCCGTGGGCCTCGGCGAGCGCATGGGCCACCTGCCCGGGGAGATGTCCGGCGGCCAGCAGCAGCGCGTGGCCATCGCACGGGCGCTGGTGAAGCGGCCGAAGGTGCTGCTGGCCGACGAACCGACCGGCAACCTCGACGAGTCCATGCGCGACGAGGTCATGGAACTGCTCGAAGGACTGTGGAAGGAGCACGGACTGACCTCGTCATGGTCACCCACGACGGCGCGCTCGCGAAGCGGGCCCCGCGGGTGGCGACGATCCGCCGGGGGAAGGTGACCGTCACCGAAAACGTCTGAGCGCTCCACCGCGGCCCGCGGCGCTCCACCGCGCCCCGCCGCGCTCCGGTTTAGGGTCCGGATCATGACGATCACCCCGCTCTCCGTACCCCCGACCGACACCGAGGTCGACCACTGGTGGGCCGTCCTGGCCGCGGCCCGGACGGCGGACCTGCCGGGGACTCCGCCGCCCTCCCGGACGGAGGTGGCCGGAGCGCTGCGGGTGCCCTCGGTGCGGGGGCGCTCGCTGTACTGGGCGACGGACGACGCCGTCGCCTCCCTGGTCCTGTTCACCGACGGCGCCAACGACCACACGGCGTTCCTGGACGAGCTGACCGTACGGCCCGACGCGCGGCGCCGCGGTGTGGGATCGGCCCTGTGGGAGCGGGCCCGCGAGGAACTGCTCGCGGACGGCCGGACCTCGGTGGCGACGGAGGTGGACCTGGGGGGTCCGGGGCAGGCGTTCGCCGAGTCCGTGGGCTTCGAGAACGTCCTGTCGATGGCCTGGTACGTCCAGGACGTACGGGAGGCGCGGTGGGTGCAGGAGACGAAGGCCGCGGAGGCCGCCCAGTCCGCCCGGGCGGGGTCCGCGTCCACCCCGCCCGGCTACGAGCTGCACTGCTGGCCCGGGCTGGTGCCCGACGACCGGGCGCAGGCCGTGGCCGTGGCCCACGGGGCGATGGAGGACGCGCCGATGGGGGAGCTGGACCAGCAGATCCAGACCTGGACGGCGGAGCGCCTGCACGCGGCCCACCGCAAGATCCTGGACCGGGGAGGCGAACTGACCACGGTCGCCGCCGTCACCCCGGACGGCGAGGTCGCGGCCTACACGGAACTGGTCCTCCCCGATCCGGCCGGCCCGCGCGCGCTCCAGTACGACACCGTGGTGGTCCCCGCCCACCGGGGCCACGGCCTCGGCCGCGCGGTCAAGCTCCGCATGCTCGCGGAGGCGGCGACCCGCCACCCGGACCTGCGCACCATCGCCACCTCGGTGGCGGACGACAACACCCCGATGCTCGCGGTCAACGCGGCGCTGGGCTACCGGCGCGAACGCGCGGTCGGGTACTTCCAGTTGCACCTCTAGGCCGGGCGAGGGCGGCCGGGGGGTGCCCGGTGTGCCCGGTGTGCTCGGTGCGCCGGGGGTGCCGGGTGTCCTACGGAGCGGATTCCCCGACGGGGCCCGGGGCGTGATCCCGGTCCCGGTCGGACTCCCGGTCGGGGGTGGGGGTGGCGGGGGACGCGGACCAGGAGGCGAGGAGGCTGAGGGCGTCGGCCGAGGGGGAGCCCGGGGCCGCGTGGTAGGTGACGAGGAACTGCGCCGGGTCGTCCGGGAGGGCCAGGGTCTCGAAGGAGAGCTGGATGTCGCCGACCAGCGGGTGGCGCAGTCGCTTGACGCCGTGGATCTTGTTGTCGGCCACCGTGTGGGCGGCCCACAACCGGCGGAACTCCTCGTTCTTGACGGACAGTTCACCGACCAGCGCGGACAGCCGTTCGTCGTCGGGGAACTGCCCGGCGTACACGCGCAGATTGCTCACCACCTCGCACGCCCGGCATTCCCAGTCCGCGTACAGCTCCGCCGTCGCCGGGTCCAGGAACACCAGCCGCACGAGGTTGCGCTCCTGCGCCGGGAGCTTCCCGAAGTCGCCGAAGACCGCCGCGGCCAGCCTGTTCCAGCCGATGACGTCCTGGCGCCGCCCGACCAGGTACGCGGGTACGCCGTCCATCGCGTCCAGCAGCGTCCGCAGCTCCGGCCGGACCTGCTGGGGGCGCGGGGCCTGGCGGCGCTTGCGCGGCTTGGGGCCGGCCAGGTGGCTCAGGTGCGCGCGCTCCGTACCGTCCAGGCGCAGGGCCCGCGCGATGGCGTCGAGGATCTCCGCCGACACGTTCTGGCCGTGGCCCTGCTCCAGCCGGGTGTAGTACGCCACCGACACCCCGGCCAGCTGCGCCAGCTCCTCGCGGCGCAGGCCGGGGACGCGGCGGTGGCGCCCGTAGTCGGGCAGGCCCACGTCCTCGGGGCGCAGGCGGGCCCGCCGGGAACGCAGGAACTCGCCGAGCTCGGCTCGCTGATCAAGCTGGTCCATTACCCCAGTATCCCCGCGCGGGGGCGCAGGCCGGGGGCCTCATCCTGACCCCGCCAAGGGTAGGTCTGGCAGACCTAGGCAGGGCAGGGGGATGGGTGTCCCGGGCGGGAGAGTGCAGGCTGTGGACACAGGCAGTCCCGCACAGAAGTTTCCGAGGAGCCCCACCGTGTCCGTCACCCAGGTCGCCGCCTACGCCGCTCCCGCGCCCAAGGCCCCGCTGGAGCGCATCACCGTCCCGCGCCGTCCGGTCGGCGCGCACGACGTCCTCATCGACATCAAGTTCGCCGGCATCTGCCACTCCGACATCCACCAGGTCACCGACGGCTGGGGCGAGGGCATCTACCCCATGGTCCCGGGCCACGAGATCGCCGGTGTCGTCACCGAAGTCGGCTCCGGAGTGACCAAGTTCGCCGTCGGTGACCGCGTGGGCGTCGGCTGCTTCGTCGACTCCTGCCGCGAGTGCGAGCAGTGCCTCGCCGGGCAGGAGCAGTTCTGTGCCAAGGGCATGACCGGCACGTACAACTCCCTCGACAAGAACGGCGAGCCCACGTACGGCGGTTACTCCACGCACGTGGTCGTCGACGAGAACTACACCGTCCGCATCCCCGACGGCCTCGCCCTCGACATCGCCGCCCCGCTGCTCTGCGCCGGCATCACCCTGTACTCCCCGCTCAAGCACTGGAAGGCCGGCCCCGGCAAGCAGGTCGCGGTCGTCGGTCTCGGCGGCCTCGGCCACATGGGCGTCAAGATCGCCCACGCGCTCGGCGCCGAGGTCACCGTCCTCTCGCAGACCCTGCGCAAGCAGGAGGACGGCCTCAAGCTGGGCGCCGACCACTTCTACGCGACGAGCGACGAGGCCACCTTCAAGGAGCTGGCCGGCCGCTTCGACCTGATCGTGTCGACCGTCTCCGCGCCACTCGCCCTCGACGCCTACCTGGGCCTGCTCAAGGTGGACGGGGCCCTGGTGAACGTCGGCGCCCCGGAGGAGCCGGTCTCGCTGAACCTGTTCTCCGTCATCGGCGGCCGCAAGACCCTGGCCGGCTCGATGATCGGCGGGATCGCCGAGACGCAGGAGATGCTCGACTTCTGCGCGGAGCACGGGCTCGGTGCGGACATCGAGCTGATCCGTGCCGATGAGGTCAACGAGGCTTACGAGCGCGTCCAGTCGGGCGACGTCCGCTACCGCTTCGTCATCGACACCTCGACCATCTGACCGGACCGGAGTCCGAAACCGTCGCCTGACCGGACCGGCGTCTGACGCCGGCGCCTGACACCGATGCCTGACGCGGCCCCCGGGGTGCACATCGCCCCGGGGGCCGCCGTCACACGCTTTTCATGCTCCGTGCATGGTCCCGGCGGCCGTCCACGCGGACGATCTTCCCAGCAGCCTTCAGCCACAGGGGAGTTCGAGATGTCCAGCCGCCGCCATTTCCTCGCGGGTTCCGCGGCCGCCGCCGTCGGCCTCGCGGCCCTCCCGCAGGCCGTCCGGCCCGCTCAGGCGGCCGCCGCCGGGGCGGAGGGTCCGCCGAACCTCGTGGTGATCCTGGCCGACGATCTGGGCTACGGCGACCTGGGCGCGTACGGCCAGAAGCTGATCAGCACCCCGCGCATCGACCAGCTCGCCTCCGAAGGGCTCCGGTTCACCGACGCCTACTCCGCGGCCGCCGTCTGCGCGCCCTCCCGCGCCGCGCTGCTGACCGGCCTGCACACCGGGCACGCGGCCGTCCGGGCCAACCCCTCCAGCGGCGGCCAGGGCAGCCTCGGCACCGGCGACACCACCTTCGCGGAGGTGCTCCGGGCGCGCGGCTACCGTACGGGCCTCTTCGGCAAGTGGGGCTTCGGACCGGAGGCCGGGGACCAGCCGAGCCACCCGGGCGCGCGGGGCTTCGAGGAGTTCTACGGGTACATCGACCACAGCCACGCCCACCAGTACTACCCGGCGTACCTCTGGAACGGCAACGCCAAGGAGACCGTCCCGACGGGCACCTTCGCCCCCGACGCGATCGCCGCGCGCGCCCTCGGCTTCATCGACGCCCACGCCGCCGGCGCCGCCCCCTTCCTGCTTTTCCTCACCCCGAACCTGCCGCATGCCCCGAGCGAGATCCCCGACGCGAGCGCCTACGCGGACCGGTCCTGGACGCAGGCGAACAAGTCGCACGCGGCGCAGATCAGCCTCCTCGACGCGCAGGTCGGCGCCGTCGTCGACCGGCTGAAGGCGCGGGGCATCGCGGAGCGCACGGTCGTCCTGGTGGCCTCCGACAACGGCCCGCACGAGGAGGGCGGGGTGAACCCGGACCTCTTCGACGCCAACGGTCCGCTGCGCGGCTACAAGCGCAACCTGTACGAGGGCGGCGTCCGCGTCCCCCTCGTCGCCTGGTCCCCGGGCCGGATCGCCCCCGGCACCACCAGCGCCCGCCCCACCCCGCTCTACGACCTCCTGCCCACCCTCGCCGACCTGGCGGGCGGCGCCCCGGCCCCCTCGGACATCGACGGGCTCTCGGCGGCCCCCGTCCTGAACGGCGCCCCCGCCCTGGCTCCCCTCCACAACCACCTGTACTGGTACCGGGACGAGCAGGGCGTCACCAGCCGGGCCAACACCCAGGACGGCGGCCGGGCGAAGCAGGTCGCGGAGGCCATCCGCAAGGACCGGTGGAAGGCCGTACGGTTCGCCCCGGCGCGGGACCGGACGGTGGCGGATTCGAAGTGGGACTTCGAGCTCTACGACCTGTCGGCGGACCTCGGCGAGAAGAACGACGTGGCGGCGAAGAACCCGTCGGTGGTCTCGGCGTTGACGGCCCTCCTGCGCTCCTCCTGGGCGGATACGTACGTGCGCCGCCCGTGGGGCCTGACGGCGGTCGTCGACGCCGTCGCCTCGACGCTCACCACGACCGTCGCGAACGGTACGACCCGCCCCTGGCCGGACGTCCGCGTCACCCTCCCGCTCCCGGCGGGCTGGACGGCCACCGCGACGACGGCGACGACCGCGCTCTCCCTCGGCCCGGGCGAGTCCCTGACCACGACGTGGCGGCTGACCCCGCCCCCGGCGGTGCCCGCACCCGTGCTCCTCGTTCCGCGGGCCACCACCTCGTCCTCCCTCGGCTTCACGGCACCCACCCGATACACGCCCCTGCCGGCCCCGCCCACGCAGGACAGCTACCTCAGCGACCTTCCCTGGGTCTCGGCGGCCAACGGCTGGGGCCCGGTCGAGATCGACCGCTCCAACGGCAAGCAGGCGGCGGGCGACGGCACCCCGATCGCCTTCGGCGGGGTCACGTACGCGAAGGGCCTCGGCGTGCACGCCCCGTCGGAGATCGTCTACCACCTGGGCGGCCGCGGGAACCGCTTCACGGCCCTGGTCGGCATCGACGACTTCTCGAAGAAGCAGTCGGCGTCCGGAGCCACCCGCGCGACCGTGCGCGGCGACGGGCGCGTCCTCGCCACGACGGGCACCCTGACCGGCGCCTCGGGCCCGACGGCGCTCGACGTGGACGTACGCGGCATCCGCCTCCTCCACCTGGTGGTGGAGGACGCCAACGCCAACTCCGCCTTCGACCACACCTCGTGGGCGTCGGCGCGGGTGACGGTGGTCTGACGGCGGCCCTGAAACACATGGAGCCCCGGACCCCCGCACGCAGCGGGGGTCCGGGGCTCCCGTGCTGCCGATGCCGCAGTCGCCGCCGGGATTCTTGTCCAAGTACTGCCGTTAGCACCACTCCTCTTTGCGTATGCTCGGTAACCCTTAGTTATGGAGGGTGGGAAGTGAGCGAAGCGGCACCGGTAAGCCCGGTCGTGTCGTACGCGCGTATCTCCGCCGACACGGCCGGGGACGGTCACGGCGTCGAGGACCAGCACAAGGTGAATGGCGAGACGGCAGCGCGTCTCGGCTGGACGATCGTGCACCGTTACTCCGACAGCGACCTGTCGGCGGCAAAGGCGGGGGTGGTGCGTCCGGACTTCGAGGCCATGATGAAGGCGCTCAAGTCGGGCCACTTGCCGGACGGGCAGCCCGTACGCGGCGTCATCGTCGTCGCGGACGACCGCTTAGCGCGCCGCGCAGGCGACTACGAGCGGTTCGTGGATGCGCTCACGTACGAGGAGGGACGGCTCTACGCGGACGCCAAGGGGTCGAAGAACCTCTATAGCGAGGACGTGGAGTCCATGGGGCTCTTCGGTGTCGTCATCTCCAAGATGGAGGTGCGCAAGATGCAGCGGCGGGCGCGCCGTTCACACCGCGCTCGCGCGGAGCTGGGTATCCCGGTGGGCGGGAAGCGCCCCTTCGGGTGGCAGAACGACAAGCTGACGCTGGAGCCCGAGGAAGCGGCGTGGCTGGCGAAGGGCGCCCGTGAGGTGATCGCGGGCAAGTCCCTGCACTCGATCCTCCGCGAGTGGCGTGAGGCCGGCGTCCGCACGATCAACGGCAAGGAATGGGCGAGCCGTTCCCTCAAACTCGCGTTGTGGAACCCGAGGTTGTGCGGGTGGCGGAAGCACAACGGTGAGCTGGTGCGTCATGCCAACGGCGTTCCCGTCGTGGGTCTCTGGGAGGCCGTCATCACCCCCAAGGAGTGGGCGGCCATCGACGCCGTCTTCTCGGCCCGCGTCGGCCCCAACATGAAAGTTGACGGGTCGGTCACGGACTACCGGACCCCCTCGTACCTGATGACGGGAATCCTCCGATGCGGAAAGCCTCGCGAGGACGGGCAGATCTGTAATTCGCCCCTTCGGGCGACCGTACGAGCGGACCTCTCCGGGGGTTACCTCTACCAATGTCCCAGTAAGGAAATGGGCGGATGTGGGGGCACCGGAAGGAACGGCGCCAAGATTGATGAATTCATTACGGAGGCCGTACTCGCAAAGTTGGAAGAGAGGGCAGCCAGGGCGACGCGCGCCGACGAACGGTGGGGAGGGGAGGAAGAGCTGGCCCGTCTGATGGCCAAGCAGCGCAATCTTCTCCAGGCATGGCAGGAAGACCAGGTCTCGGATGAACTGTTCTTCCCCGAGAACCAGAAGATGGAGGCGCGTGTCAAGGAACTCCGTGCGGACAGGACGTGTCACGTTCTGCGCAGGCAGCGGGCCGCCGAGGTGACGGGCGATGTACGTGAGCGCTGGACCTCGGGCAGGCTCGAACTCGGGCAGAAGCGCGTCCTGATCAGGGAAGTACTGCACGCGGTGCTCGTGTTGCCAGTGGGAGGCGGAGGCCGACGCCCGTTCAACCCTGATCTGCTGGTTCCGAAGTGGCGGGACTGACGGGGGAGATCAGTACCCCGAGGGGTGTGTGGACAGCCAGGAGGAGTGTCGGTCGCGCATCCGGTCCCGTTCCTCGGAGGTGGCGAGGACGACGTCCGCACCGCCGTCGTACGGGTGGTGGATACGGGTGAACTCGGTGTCCGTCACGAAGATGCCCGGCAGCGTGTCGTCGGCGACGGCGCGGAGCAGCGGGTCGAGGCAGCCGCGCCGCCAGGGGCGGCGGTCGGCGTAGTAGTACCAGCGGGTGTGGAAGTCCGGGTCCGGGTCGTCGGTGTCGTCCAGGGTGGTCCACATGGTGCCCTCCGGATGGAGGGCGGTGCGGTGCGCCGAGTAGGCCGTCGGCTCGGACGGGTCGGCCCAGTCGGTGGTCACCACGTATGCCTCGCAGCCCGCGAAGAGTTCGTCGAGGACTGCGTTGTACCGGTTGAGGAGGACCGCGTACTCGGCCTCGTCCTCCGCGTAGCGCTTGGACTCCGGCAGGCTGTGGAAGCGCACCCAACGGTCCCTGTACACCGTCTTCAGTTCCCACGGCAGCACCGGCCCGGCAGGCCTGTGGGCCTGCCAGAGCCGGGTCAGCCGCTCGTGCGCGGGGTCGGGGAGCGGGGTGTCGCTCACTCCCCGGGGGCCCCGGCGACGCCGATGGGGCAGCTCACGCCCGTGCCGCCGATGCCGCAGTAGCCGCCGGGGTTGCGGTCCAGATATTGCTGGTGATAGCCCTCCGCGGGCCAGAAGGGGCGTTCCGACGCCGGGAGGACGGCCGTGGTGATGGTGCCGTGGCCGGAGGCGGTCAGGACGCGCTGGTAGGCCTCGCGGGAGGCTTCGGCGGTGGCCTGGGCGGCGGGGGAGTGGGTGTAGACCGCCGAGCGGTACTGGGTGCCGACGTCGCCGCCCTGGCGGAAGCCCTGGGTGGGGTCGTGGGACTCCCAGAACAGCTTGAGCAGGACCTCGTAGGAGACCAGGGAGGGGTCGAAGACGACCCGGACCACCTCGGTGTGGCCGGTGCCGCCCGAGCAGACCTCTTCGTAGGTCGGGTTCTCGGTGAAGCCGCCCTGGTAGCCGGCCAGGGTGGTCCACACCCCCGGGGTCTGCCAGAACTTGCGCTCGGCGCCCCAGAAACAGCCGAGGCCGAAGTCCGCGACCTGGAGGTGGGCGGGGTACGGGCCCGCGAGGGGGTTGCCGAGCACGGTGTGTACGGCGGGCAGTGCGAAGAGCGGCTCCGCGCGGCCGGTCAGGGCTTCCTCGCGGGTGGGGAGCTCGGGCGTGCGGCGGTACGAGAACATGGATTCCCTCCTAGTGGTCTACCGGTAACGGCGGACGGCGGGTCCGGATTCCCGTCGCCGCGTCGCCGCGTCGCCGCCGGGTCGCGGCGCCGTGGGGCGCCCCCCGCCGGACGGAGTCCGGCGCAGCGGCCCGAAGCCCGCGCAGCGGTGCGAGGGACGCGTCGAGAAGGAGTCAGTGCGGCAGCGTCGCCGGGGAGCCGCCGTTGGCTTCGTAGCCGGCCACCGCCAGGGCGCGGTAGACGGCGTACGAGGCCGCCGGGTCCGGGTCGGCGGACCAGGGGAGGGCGCCCACGTAGCCGTCGACGTGGCGGATCTGGTCCATCGCCTCCGCCCAGCGCTCGCCGCCGACCAGGAAGAGGATGAGCAGGTGGCGTACGTGCGCCAGCATCGGGTCGTCGGGACGCGTGCTGTGGACCGCGTACAGCGCGCCCTCCACCGCCCGGGTCACGGACGCGCTCTGGTGGAAGCTGCGGATCAGGACGACGTCCGGGACGTGCTCGTAGAGCGCGAACAGCGGCAGCGCCGCCAGCAGGGAGCCCTGCGGGGCGCGGGCCGCCGCGTGGTGGGTGAAGGCGTCGGCCTTCTCCCGGGAGCCGTGCCACTTCTCGCACCAGTAGTTCAGCGCCGCCAGGTGCGCGCCCATGTGCTGCGGCGCCCGGTCGATGATCTTCGCCCACAGGGCGTCGTACTCGGGCTCCGAGTAGTGCAGCATGCGGGCCACGGACAGCTCGACGATGTACGGGACCGGGTCGCCCGGGGCGAGCAGCGCGGCCCTCTGGCAGGACTCCCGGGCCTCCTCCGCGATGATCCGTACGTCGGCCTCGCTCATGCCCTCCGGGCGCCGCCACATCTGCTGCGCCAGCAGCTCGGCGTGCACCTGCGCGCCGCCCGCGTCCTTCGGGGCCTCCAGCCGCCACGCCTTCAGCCACCGCGCCCCGGCCCCGGGCTCCTGGGAGAGCTCCAGCGCCGCCGAGCCGGCGAAGGCCTGGACGCGCTGCCAGCGCACCTCGCCGTCCCGGGAGGTGCCGGCCAGCAGCTGGGAGGCGGCCTGCCACTGCCCGGTCCGCCGCACGTGATCGAGGGCGTCCATGAGGTCCTGGTCGGGGCCGGGGACCCTGATGTCGAGCTCTTCCTGGAGGGCGAATCCGTAGTCCGCCGGGTCGGCGGCGTCCGGGCTCTCGGGCGCGACCAAGCGCAGTCCGCCGCGCCTGCGCCGCAGGATCGGTCCGACGGCGGCCAAGAGCAGCGCCATAGCGAGCAGGAACCACAGAATCTCCATCCCCCCAGCGAACCAGACCCACCCCGGGAATGGCCAATAGGAGGCAAAGGAGGACGCGAATCGGTCTTCCGCCCGGGCCCCTCCGCAGACCCCTCCCCGGGCCCCTCCCCGGCCCCCTTCGCGGACCCCTGTTCGCACCCCGGAGGCGGGGCCGCGCGGGGGCCGGACGGGGCATAGCATCGGGTTCATGAGCGACGACAGCCACGAGCACCAGAGCTTCGAGACCCGCGCCATCCACGCGGGCAATACGGCGGACCCGCTGACCGGCGCGGTCGTACCCCCGATCTACCAGGTGTCCACGTACAAGCAGGACGGCGTCGGCGGACTGCGCGGCGGCTACGAGTACAGCCGCAGCGGCAACCCGACCCGTACCGCGCTGGAGGAGAACCTCGCGGCGCTGGAGGGCGGCCGGCGCGGCCTCGCCTTCGCGTCCGGGCTCGCCGCCGAGGACTGCCTGCTGCGTACGCTGCTCTCCCCGGGCGACCACGTGGTCATCCCGAACGACGCGTACGGCGGCACCTTCCGCCTCTTCGCCAAGGTCGTCTCCCGCTGGGGCGTCGAGTGGTCGGTCGCCGACACCTCCGACCCGGCGTCGGTGCGCGCGGCGATCACCCCGAAGACCAAGGTCATCTGGGTCGAGACCCCCTCCAACCCGCTGCTCGGCATCACGGACATCGCCGTCGTCGCCGACATCGCGCGGACGGCCGGCGCCAAGCTGGTCGTGGACAACACCTTCGCGTCCCCCTACCTGCAGCAGCCCCTCGCGCTCGGCGCGGACGTGGTCGTGCACTCGCTGACCAAGTACATGGGCGGCCACTCCGACGTCGTCGGCGGCGCGCTCGTCGCCGCGGACGCGGCGCTGGGCGAGGAACTGGCCTACCACCAGAACGCCATGGGCGCGGTGGCCGGTCCCTTCGACTCCTGGCTGGTGCTGCGCGGCATCAAGACGCTGGCCGTCCGCATGGACCGGCACGCGGAGAACGCGGGCAAGATCGCCGAGATGCTGGTGCGCCACCCGAAGGTCCACACGGTCCTCTACCCGGGCCTGCCCGAGCACCCGGGCCACGAGATCGCCGCCAAGCAGATGCGCAACTTCGGCGGCATGATCTCCTTCCGCGTCACCGGCGGCGAGGAGGAGGCCGTCGCGCTCTGCGACCGGACCAAGATCTTCACCCTCGGCGAGTCCCTCGGCGGCGTCGAGTCCCTCATCGAGCACCCGGGCCGCATGACCCACGCCTCGGTGGCCGGCTCGGCCCTGGAGGTCCCGGGCGACCTGGTCCGCCTGTCGGTCGGCATCGAGAACGCCGACGACCTGCTGGCCGACCTCGCGCAGGCGCTGGGCTAGCCGGCCCGTACGCCGCACGCACCGGGTCTCCCCGTCCTACCAGGGCGGGGAGACCTCGCTCGAAGGCGTCGACCAGGCGCCGGTCAGCGAGGCCCACACCACGAAGGCCACCACCACCGCCCACAGCAGGGCCCAGCCGGCCCGCTGCACGGCCCTGCGGCGGCGCAGCAGCCGGTCGCCGCGCGCGGCCGCGCCCGCCGCCAGATCGGGCGGCACCACCGGGTACGGGCCCTCCAGCAGTCGCTTGACCTGGTCTTCCCTGGGATCGGGGCGACTCATGCCGCCTCCTTGCGGCGGGCGTCCGGCCGGGGACCGGGGGCGGCCGAGGGGCGTACGCGCAGCTGGGCGACGGCCCGGTCGCACAGGGCCCGCACCCGCTCGGGCGCCAGCCCCAGCTGCGCGGCCGTGACTTCCTCCGCGACCCCTTCGTAGAGCCGCAGCACCACGACGAGCCGCTCCAGCGGGGACAGCCGCCCGAGCACCCCGCTGCCCCCGTGGTGGCGGCGGCCGGTGCGGGCGAAGGCGGCGCACAGCTCCTGGCGGGTGTGGTCGTACGGGTCGTCCCCGCGCAGCCTGCGCCAGTTCGCGTACGTACGGGCCAGTGCGCCGCCGAGCAGCCCGCGCGCGGCGGGGGCTTCGGCCGCGGCGATGGTGTCGGAGGGAGCCGGGGCGCCGGCCTGATCGCCGGCCGGATCGCCTGCCGGATCGCCGGACCGGGTGTCCGACCGTGCGTCGGCCGTGCTCGTCGCGGGCTCCGCCGTCAGCAGGATCGCGACGCGCAGGAGCCGCCCCGCCGCACCCGCGACGAAGGCTTCGAACTCCGCGTAGGGGCCCGGTCCGTGGTCCACAACCACATACTGCTGCCGGAGGGACCGCCTCGGAAGGGGTCGGGCGCCAGGGACGGCCCTAGGAGGCGGGGCCGGCCTCGGAACCGGGCTCGGAGCCGGCCGACATCAGCTCGGACAGCGAGACGTTGAAACGGGTCAGCAGACCGGTGAACGCCTCGCGCTCCTGCTCGTCCCAGCCGTCCGTCACCCGGGCCATCAGCTCGCGCCGCGAGGAGCGGACCTCCTCCAGCCGCGCCAGCCCGCGCGGGGACAGCGCGAGCACGACGGCCCGCCCGTCCTCGGGGTGCGAGGTCCGCTTGACCAGGCCGCTGTCGACGAGCGGGGCGACCTGGCGGGTGACGGTGGAGGAGTCGATGCCCATCCCGCCGGCGAGCGCCTTGACGCCCATCGGGCCTTCCAGGTCGAGCCGGTTCAGCAGCAGGTACGCGGCCCGGTCCATGGAGTTGCGGGCCTGGCCCACCCCGCCCAGGCGGGTCTGCTCGGCGCGCCGGGCGAAGACCGCCACCTGGTGCTGGAGCGCGTCGAGGAGACCGGCTTCGGCGGGCGCGCCGGCCGGCGCGGGCAGGTCGGAACTGGCCGGGGTGGAGGGCATGGCCGTGGGCTCTCTTCGCATGGGGCCGACAAGGATGGGGGACAGAGTACGCGGCCGTGCGACGGCTCGTACTCCTCGTACGAGAACTGATACGACAGCGCTGAAACGGCGACTACGAGCCGTCCCGCATGGCGAGATTCCGCCGCTCGGGCCCGCCTTCCTCCGGGCTCCATCCCGCCTCCATCCCGTCCTTCCTCCCGGCTCCCACACCGCCCCCTCCAGCCCCTCCCGGCTCCCGCGCCCCTGCCGCGAGCGCCCCCGCGGCCCCGCCGCTCACCCGTCCCGCCCAGCTCAGCGGAGTGCGCGGCGGACCGGCTGCGAGACTGGCCGCATGAACTACCGAGTGCCGCAGCCCGTCCCGCAGGTCATCCTCGACGACGTCCGGGGGGCCCAGAAGATGCTCTCCGGCGTTTCCCGGGTGACCGCGATGGAGGGCAGCCGGTACCTCTCCTCGCTGACCGGCTCCCCGGTCCACTTCAAGTGCGAGAACCTCCAGCGCACCGGCTCCTTCAAGCTGCGCGGGGCGTACGTGCGCATCGCGGGCCTGCGCCCCGAGCAGCGGGCCGCCGGGGTCGTCGCCGCCAGCGCCGGCAACCACGCCCAGGGCGTGGCACTGGCCTCCTCCCTCCTCGGGGTCCGCTCGACCGTGTTCATGCCGGTCGGGGCGCCCCTGCCGAAGGTGGCCGCGACCCAGGACTACGGCGCCGAGGTGCGGATGCACGGGCAGGTCGTGGACGAGACGCTGGCCGCGGCACAGGAGTACGCGGACCGCACGGGCGCCGTGTTCATCCACCCCTTCGACCACCGCGACATCATCGCGGGCCAGGGCACGGTCGGTCTGGAGATCCTGGAGCAGTGCCCCGAGGTGCGCACGATCCTGGTCGGCATCGGCGGCGGCGGGCTCGCCGCCGGGGTGGCGGTCGCGGTGAAGGCGCTGCGCCCGGACGTCCGGGTGATCGGAGTGCAGGCGGCGGGCGCGGCCGCGTACCCGCCCTCGCTGAAGGTCGGGCACCCGGTGTCCATCGACAACCCGAACACGATGGCGGACGGCATCAAGGTGGGCCGGCCCGGCGACATCCCCTTCAAAATCATTGGCGAGCTGCTCGACGGCGTCCGTACGGTGTCCGAAGACGCGCTCTCCAGCGCGCTGTTGCTCTGCCTGGAGCGGGCGAAGATGGTGGTCGAGCCGGCCGGGTGCAGCCCGGTGGCCGCGCTGCTGAGCGAGCCCGAACTGTACGGCGACGGCCCGGTGGTGGCCGTGCTGTCCGGCGGCAACGTCGACCCGCTGCTGCTGCAGCGGATCCTGCGCCACGGCATGGCGGCGGCCGGCCGCTACCTGTCGCTGCGGCTGCGGGTGACCGACCGGCCGGGGGCACTGGCCGGTCTGCTGGGGGAGTTGTCAGTGGTGGATGCGAACGTGTTGGACGTGAGCCATGTGCGGACGGACCCGCGGCTGGGGCTCACCGAGGTGGAGGTGGAGCTGCACCTGGAGACGAAGGGGCCGAAGCACTGCGCGGAAGTAGCGCGGGCGCTGCACGGCGCGGGGTACAAGGTCATGGGCTAGCAGGTCATGAGCTGACGCGAGGGTCCCCGCCCCGAACCGGTGGCGAGACGCGATATGACGCGATACGGTGTCGCCCGTTCGGCCGAGCGAGGTCGGCTCGGCGCCCATAGGATTCGCGTAGGAATGTCACGATTCAACCGGTTCGATTCGCACTGGGAGTACCCATATGCCAGGCGCCATCTACGCCGAAGGTCTGGTCAAGACCTTCGGCGACGTACGGGCTCTGGACGGCGTTGACCTCGATGTACCCGAAGGCACGGTCCTCGGTCTGCTCGGCCCCAACGGCGCGGGCAAGACCACGACCGTACGCGTCCTGACCACCCTCCTCCAGCCCGACAGCGGCAAGGCGGTGGTGGCCGGGATCGACGTCCTCAAGCACCCCAACGAAGTCCGGCGTTCGATCGGCCTCTCCGGCCAGTTCGCCGCCGTCGACGAATACCTCACCGGCCGGGAAAACCTCCAAATGGTCGGCCGGCTCTACCAGATGGGCGCCAAGGCGGCGAAGGCCCGGGCCGACGAACTGCTGGAGCGCTTCAACCTCGGCGACGCCGCCGACCGCACCGCCAAGACGTACTCCGGCGGCATGCGCAGGCGCCTCGACCTCGCGGCGGCCCTCGTGGTCAGCCCGCCCGTGATGTTCATGGACGAGCCCACCACCGGCCTCGACCCGCGCAACCGTCAGCAGCTGTGGGGGATCATCCAGGAACTCGTCGCCGGCGGCACCACCCTCCTCCTCACCACCCAGTACCTGGAGGAGGCCGACCACCTCGCGCACGACATCGCCGTGGTCGACCACGGCCGGGTCATCGCGCGCGGCACCTCCGACGAGCTCAAGGCCCGGACGGGTGGCGAGCGCGTCGAGGTCGTCGTGCACGAGCGCGAGCACATAGCCACCGCGCGCGAGGTCCTCGCCGGCTTCGGCAAGGGCGAGACCACCGTCGAGGAGCACACCCGCAAGCTGACCGTGCCGGTCTCCGGCGGCGCCAAGCTGCTCGCCGAGGTCATCCGTGAACTCGACGGACGCGGCATCGAGATCGACGACATCGGCCTGCGCCGTCCCACCCTGGACGACGTGTTCATCTCCCTGACCGGCCACGCGGCGGAACTGGCCGCCGAGGAGAACGGAGAGGCCCCCGCCGACGCGAAGGCCGCGAAGGCCGCGAAGTCGGCGGGCAGCCGCAAGGACCGTAAGGAGGTGGCGAAGTGACCCTCACCTCCACGACCCCGGAGTCGGCGGCTCCCCGCCCGCGCGGCGGCATCGTCCAGGGGGTCAACGACTCCCTGGTGATGGCCAAGCGGAACCTGATCCGCATGTCCCGCATCCCCGAGATGGTCATCTTCGGGCTGATCCAGCCGATCATGTTCGTCGTGCTGTTCAGCTACGTCTTCGGCGGCTCGATGATGATCGGCGGCTCCACCAGCGCCAGCGACTACCGCAACTTCCTGATGGCCGGCATCTTCGCGCAGACCGTCACCTTCGCCACCGCCGGAGCCGGCGCGGGCATCGCCGACGACATGCACAAGGGCCTGATCGACCGCTTCCGGTCGCTGCCGATGGCCCGCGGCGCGGTCCTCACCGGCCGCACCCTCGCCGACCTCGTGCAGACCGCCCTGACCATGGTCGTCCTGGCGATCGTGGCGCTCCTCGTGGGCTGGCGCATCCACGAGGGCGTACCGAAGGCGCTCGCGGGCTTCCTCCTGCTCCTGCTCCTGGGCTACGCCTTCTCCTGGATCGGCGCCTTGATCGGCCTGTCGGTGCGGACCCCGGAGGCGGCCACCTCGGGCGGGCTGATCTGGCTGTTCCCGGTCACCTTCATCTCCAACGCCTTCGTGCCCACGGAGAACATGGCGGGCTGGCTCCAGCCCATCGCGGAGTGGAACCCCTTCAGCGCGACCGTGCAGGCCTGCCGAGAACTCTTCGGCAACCCGGGTGTGTCGCCGTCGGACGCCTGGCCGATGCAGCACCCGGTGTGGGCCTCACTGCTCTGGTCCGTTGTGATCATCGTGGTGTTCCGCACCCTCGCCGTACGCAAGTACCGCTCGGCGACGGCGTAGGCAGCCGTCCCCCCTCCGGAAAACACCTCGCCCCGCCGAGCAGCAGCTCGGCGGGGCGACGTGCGAAAAGAAAGGGGGTGATCAGCCGGTGAAGGGCTTGACGTCGAGGATCTTGACCGAGGCCTGCTTGCCGTTCGGCAGCTCGTACTGGGCGTCCTCGCCGATCTTCTTGCCCATCACACCGGAGCCCAGCGGGGACTGCGGGGAGTAGGTCTCGAAGTCCGAGGAGGCGTACTCGCGCGAGGCCAGCAGGAACTCCATGGTGTCGTCCTCGTCGCCGTCGAAGGCGATCTTGACCAGGGTGCCGGGGGCCACCTCGCCGTCGGAGGCGGGAGCCGTACCGACCTTGGCCTTCTCCAGCAGCTGCGTGAGCTGGCGGATGCGGAGCTCCTGCTTGCCCTGCTCCTCCTTGGCCGCGTGGTAACCGCCGTTCTCACGGAGGTCGCCCTCCTCGCGGGCGGCCGCGATCTTGATCGTGATCTCCGACCGTGCGGGACCAGAGAGGTACTCCAGCTCGGCCTTCAGCTGGTCGTACGCCGCCTGGGTCAGCCAGGTGACGCTCTCGCTCGTCTGGGTCACGGGTGCTCCTCGTCGGTACAGGGACAACAAAGCCGCCAGCGGCGGACGAAACCACGAGCCTAACAATTCGGGAAGAAAAGGGGGAGGACGCCAAGTGTGTGAACTGCGTCCGGTCACCCGTGGAGTCACCCGTCGGGGCACCCCTCGCGTGCCCGCCGGGGCGCTCCTCGCGTGCCCGCCGGGGCACGCCTCGGCGTCAGCCCGCGGAACCCGCCACGCGACAGCCGATCAGGTCGATCATCGTCGCCCTGCCGGTGGTCTTCAGCGTGACCATCTCGTCCACGCGCCCGCTCTTCTGCGCGAAGGTGAAATCGGCGCGGCCCACCTCGCCGTGCCCCTCGTCCTGCGAGCTCAGCGTGCACACCCCGGTCTCCGAGGCCCCCTTGCGGACCTCCAGGTGCACCTCGACCGCGGAGTCGGAGACGACCTTGAACTTGATGACCTCGGCGCTCACGCTCTGCCCGGCCACGTAGTCCCAGCCGATCCAGCCGACCATGCCCAGCAGCCCGGCTCCGAGAACCGAACCGATGATCTTGAGCTTGCGGTCCGCACGCTGGTCCGCCGACCGGCCGTAGCGGTCCTGGGGCAGCTCTTCGCGTACCGCGCTCATCGATCGTTCCCTTCGAGGGGGGCGAACACCGGAAATCCCAGCCCGGGGGAGGGCGGTCCCGCCATCGTAGACGCGGAGTACCCCGGTTCCTTTCGCGCCTGCCGTGATCTGCGCTTTCCGGCATTGTCAGTGGGCTCGGTTAGGTTGATCGCATGACGGCACGACAGGAGAAGGAGGAGACCGGGCTTGCTCGGTTCACCTACCGGCTCCGCGTGTCTTCCACCGCGCTCGCCGGGTTGTCGGGGGAGTGGGCGCGGTGCCGGTGGGTCTGGAACGAATGCTGTGCCCGGTCGCGGAAGGCCCGGGCTGAGAATGAGGAGTGCGGTCCGGCTCGGCTGGACAAGATGCTGACTGAAGCCCGCAACCGCAACACCTGGTTGGGTGACGGCAGCAGCGTTCCGCAGCAGCAGTCGGTGCGGGACTTCGGGAAGTCCCGCACCAAGGCCTTGAAAGACACGAAGGCCCGATTGCCGATTCGGCAGCGGGCGGGAATGCCCACGTATAAGAAGAAGGCCAAGGCCGATCCGAGCCTGAACTACACCCGGCGCGGTTTCCGGATCAAGGACGGCCGCCTGCACCTTGCGGGCGGCATCAGCCTCACCGTGGTGTGGTCCCGCGCACTTCCGGCGGCCCCGTCGAGCGTGCGGATCTACCGCGACACCCTCGGGCACTGGTACGCGTCCTTCGTAGTCCCCGCCGAAGCCGAGCCGCTCCCGGGAACGGGCGCGGTGATCGGGATCGACTGGGGCGTGAAGGAGACCGCGACCACCACGAGCGACTCCCATGACCTCCCGCACGCCGAGCACGGCAGGAAGGCCGCTGCCAGGCTCGCGCGCTATCAGCGGATGATGGCCCGCCGGAAACCGGCGAAGGGCAGGCGCGGGTCGAGGGGCTGTCGGGCGGCGAGGAAATTGACGGCGAAGCTCTACAAGCAGGTGGCCCGGCAACGCCAGGACGGCGCCCGAAAGTGGGCCAAGACGGTCGTCCGCGATCACGACGCCCTTGCTGTGGAGGACTTCCGCCCGAAGTTCCTTGCCAAGTCCGCCATGGCAGGTAAAGCGGCCGACGCTGCGATCTCCACCACCAAGCGTGAGCTGATCAACATGGCTCGCAAGCATGGGCGTATCGTGCACCTGGTCCATCCCGCGCACACCACGATGGACTGCGCGCAGTGCGGAGCGAGAACCAAGCACGCACTGCCTCTCTCGGAACGTACCTACACCTGCACCGTGTGTGGAGCTGTGTCCCCCAGGGACAAGAATTCCGCCCGTGTGATGCTGGTCCGGGCTGGTCTCAACCCGGCTGGTGCTGATCGTGTAAGAGCTGAGGGGCCGCAGGCCCACAGCCAACGTGAGCCAGGAATCCCCGACCCTCAGGATCGGGGAGGATTCAATATAGGAGGCGCCCGCCTGAACGACTCAAAGAGGATCCTGTCTTGACCGAGCAGCTTCGACTGATGGCCGTCCACGCCCACCCCGACGACGAGTCGAGCAAGGGCGCGGCCACCATGGCCAAGTACGTGTCCGAGGGGGTGTCCGTGCTGGTCGTGACCTGCACGGGTGGTGAGCGCGGCTCCGTCCTCAATCCCAAGCTCCAGGGCGACAAGTACATCGAGGAGCACATCCACGAGGTGCGCGCCAAGGAGATGGACGAGGCGCGCGAGATCCTCGGCGTCGACCAGGAGTGGCTGGGATACGTCGACTCCGGGCTGCCCGAGGGCGACCCGCTGCCGCCGCTGCCCGACGGCTGCTTCGCGCTGGCCGACGTCGACGAGGCGGCCGGCCGCCTGGTGAAGAAGATCCGCGCCTTCCGGCCGCAGGCCGTCACCACGTACGACGAGAACGGGGGCTACCCGCACCCCGACCACATCATGACCCACAAGATCACGATGGTGGCCTTCGATCACGCGGCCGACACCGAGAAGTACCCCGAGGCCGAGTTCGGCCCGGCGTACCAGCCGCAGAAGCTCTACTACAACCAGGGCTTCAACAAGCCGCGCACCATCGCCCTGCACGAGGCACTGCTCGCCCGCGGCCTGGAATCCCCGTACGGCGAGTGGCTGGAGCGGTGGAAGGAGTTCGAGCGCAAGGAGCGGACCCTGACCACCCACGTGCCCTGCGCCGACTTCTTCGAGATCCGTGACAAGGCGCTCATCGCCCACGCCACGCAGATCGACCCCGACGGCGGCTGGTTCCGCGTCCCGATGGAGATCCAGAAGGAGGTCTGGCCGACGGAGGAGTACGAGCTCGCGAAGTCCCTCGTGGACACTTCCCTCCCCGAGTCCGACCTCTTCGCGGGCATCCGGGAGAATGCGTAGCTATGAGCGCTACGCAAGCAGCAATCGTCCAGCTCCTCCCGCTGGCCGGCGACACCTTCGACAAGAACAAGGTGACCCCGGGCCTCCTCGGCTTCATCGTGTTCGCGGCCCTCGCCCTCGGGGTGTGGGGCCTGATGAAGTCGATGAGCCGCCACATGGGCCGCGTCGACTTCAAGGAAGCCCCCGAGCCCGCCCCGACGGAGGGCACGCGCGCCCCGTAGGGGCCGCGACACCGGTACGGGACCTCCTGCGACCGCCGCCGCGCCGTGAATCCGGTGGGGCGGCGGACCTTCGCACGGGCATGATCGCCGGATGAACACCTCCGCCGGCCCACCGGCCGTCACCGGCTCCGCGGCCGTCACCGGCCCCGCGGACTTCGACGGCGAGGCCGTCTTCGGACCCCTGCGCGACGCCGGGGTCCGGGACGTCCTGCTGCCCGGCTTCATCGACCGCGACGGGCCGCTGCCGCTCGTGCGGCCGCTGGGCTCCACCGTCTACCTGGCCCTGGCCGACGGCGGCCACATCCGGCTCGACGCCGTCCGCGGCGAAGGACAGCTCACCCTGAGCCGGACCGACGCCCCGCGGTGCCCGCCGGAGCACGAGGACGACGACGAGTTCGCCGTCGTCCCCTACGGCCCGCACTTCCTCGGCGACGACAGCGACATCCATGCCGTCACCCGCGTCCGGTACGTCCTCGACGGCGCCGGCGCCCGCCTGCCCGGCGCCTTCCGCTGCGCCGAGCTCTCCTTCCAGTACGGCGGACGGCTCTTCCTCGACCCCATGTACTACTGGGGGATCCGCCTCCAGGGCGCCGGCGCCTACGAGCAGTGGCTGGCCCACCACCGCGACCGGCCCGGCCACGGGCCGTACACGGAGCACGCCTGGCACCCGCAGGCACCGGCCGATACGGCCGCACCGGCCGGCGCGGTGGCACCGGCCGGTGGGGTCGCGCCGGCCGGTGAGGCGGCACCGGGCTAGTGCGGCGGCAGGGCCACCGGGACGCCCATGATCTCCCGCGAGTGCAGGTTCGGCACGAGCGACAGCCGCCACGCCTGCCAGCCCTCCGCCGGGTCCACCCCGCGCCCCAGGATCACCGTGTAGGACTCCAGGCAGTCCTCCAGCCGACCGTCCCGCATCGGATGCGGGGCCGCCGCCAGCCGCGCCAGCTCCGTCCGCGCCTCGTCCGGGGCCGCCGGGAGCGCGTACGGCAGGAGCGTGCAGCGCAGGAACCGCGCCCAGTCCTCCCCGCGCCGGTCCCCGTAGGAGATGAACAGCCGCACCGCCTCCTCGCACAGGTCCAGCGCCTGCGCGGTCCGCCCGTTGCCCGCGTCCACCACCGCCAGCTCCAGACAGGTCCAGGCCTCCCCGTGGGCCAGCCCGATCCGCCGGAAGTCCGCCCGCGCGTCCACCAGCAGCTGCCGGGCGAAGCCGGAGTTCTTCAGGTTCCCCGTCTGCGCCGCCCGCTGGTCGCGCGTGACCCGGCCCGAGTGGTGGCGGGCGTGCGCCAGCCCGTACACGTCCCGCATCCGGGAGAACATCGTGCGGGCCCGCTCCAGCTCCCGCACCGCCCGGTCCCGCTCCCCGGCCTCCTCCAGCGCCTGACCCAGGTAGTACAGCGTCCACGCCTCACCACGCGCGTCCTCCGCCTCCCGGTGCCGGGCCAGCGCGTCCCGCAGCCGGTCCAGCGCCGGCCCCGGATCCCCGTCCACCACCCGGGCCCGGCCCAGCTGGGTCAGCGCCCACGCCTGCCCGCGGTCGTCGCGCGTGCGCCCGTACAGCTCCAGCGCCAGCCGCAGCTCCGCCTCCGCACGCGGCACCTCGCCCAGACGCAGGTACACCTGGCCCAGCTGCAGGTGCGCCCAGGCCTCGCCGTGCACGCTCTCGCTCTCCCGGTGCAGCCCCAGCGACTCGCGCAGCAGCCGCAGCGCCTCCGCGAGGTGCGCGCGGTCGCGCTCCACCGCGCCGAGCGCGTGCAGGCCCCACGCCCGGTCGCCCGCCAGCTCGTCCGAGGCCTGCAGCACCAGCGCCTCGCGGATGCGCGCCGAGGCCTCGGGGAGGTTGCCCTGGTGGTGCAGGGTGATCCCGAGCGAGACCAGGGCCATGCCCGCGCCCGCCTCCTGCCGGGCCTCCTTGTACTGGTCGACCAGAGACGTCAGGGTGGTCCGCGACTTGTCCAGCTCACCGAGCTGGCGGGCCGCGATACCCGTACGCCACTGCACCGAGCGGACCAGCAGACCCTGGTCGACGGCCTGCGTGAGCTCGTTGATCTCCCCGAGCCGGTACAGGTCACCGCGCAGCAGGCAGAAGTCGCAGAGCGCGCCCAGCAGATCCAGTACGGCCTGCTGGTCCACGCCCTCCGAATGCCGCAGCGCCGCCGTGATGAAGCTCGACTCGTCGTCCAGCCAGCGCAGGGCCGCGTCCAGGGAGGCGAACCCGTGCCCGCCGACCGTGCTCGCCTTGGACAGGGCGTTCGCCCGCGTGGACATCTTCCCGTCGACCATCCGGATCACCGAGTCCGCGAGCTGCGCGTACGTACGGATCAGCCGCTCGTGCGCCGCCGCCGCGCCCGCCCGGTCCTCGTCCTGGGCCAGGCGCGCAGCCGCGTACGCACGCACCGCGTCGTGCATCCGGAACCGGTCCCCGCGCACGTGGTCCAGCAGCCCCGCCCGCGCCAGCTCGCGCAGCAGCCGCCCGGCCTCCACCTGATCCGCGTCGATCAGCGCCGCCGCGGCCGCCGCCCCCAGCGAGGCCCGGCCCGCCAGCGTCAGAAGGCGCAGCAGCCGGCGCCGCTCCTCGGGCAGGGCCGCGTAGGCCAGGTCCAGGGCGGCCTCCAGGGAGCCACCGGGCTCCGCGGACTCCCCGCCGACACCCCCCAACGGGGCCAGCACGCGCAACGCCAGCGGCAGGCCGGCGCCCAGCGCGAGCAGCGCGCGTACGGTCTCCTCCGGGTACGGGGCCACGGGCGCGACCACGCCCGCGCCGGTGGCTGCGCCGGCCGGCTCCGCCCCCGGGACGCTCGCCCTCGCGGCACCCGTCCCCTCGGCCCCCGCGCCCGCTGCCCGGACCAGCTCCGCCCCGGCCTCCTCCGCCAGCCGGGTCACCGGCAACTGGTACACCCAGGCCGCCAGCTCGGCAGGCAGCTCCAGCGGCTCCCGGGCCGTGACCAGGACCAGGCTCTCGGAACGCTCGGGCACGAGCATCCGTACCTGCGCGGCGTCCACGGCATCGTCCAGGACCACCGCCACCGGGGTCCCCTGCACGTGCTGGTGGTACAACTCGCCCAGCCGGCGCACCTGCTGCTCCGCCGACGAGCCCTCGCGGAACAGCAACTGCTCGCGCGGCGCACCGAGCCGGTTCATCAGGTGCAGCAGCGCCTCGCGCGTCGGCAGCGGAATCGCCGAGGGCCCGGAGGCGCCCCCGCCGCGCAGGTTCACCACGCAGGCACCCCTGAACTGGTCCCGCAGCGCCTGCGCCGCGTGCAGCGCGAGCGTGGTGCGGCCCACCCCGGGCTCCCCGTGCAGCACCACGACCACCGGCCGCGTCTCGGTGCTCGCCCGGGCACTGTGCACCCACTGCGCGATCCGGGCCAGCTCGGCCCGACGCCCCACGAACGCACCCTCCAGAGCAGGGAGTTGGCCGAAAGACTGCTCCAATATGGCCCGCCTGCGGGCCTCGGCACTGCGATTGGCGCCGCGCAACGGAAGGGCGGAGCCGCCGTTGCCCGCCCCGTTCACCTTGTGCGGGGCGTGCAGCGCCGCCGCCACCTTGCGCTGCTGCTCCAGGAAGGGGCGTATCCCGCGCATCTCCAGCGCCGACAGCCACTGCAGCTTGAGCTGCTCCGCGCCACCCGGCCGGCCCGCCTCCCCGGCCCGCCGGTTCGCCGCGGGCAGGTGCAGGGCGGTCACCTTGACCACGGTCGCCGTCGCCCCGGCCACGCCCACCACGGCGCCGGTGGTCAGTGCCGTACCGACCGCCACGCTGAAGGCCAGGTCGGCCACGATCGCGGCGGCGGCCGCGACCCCCGTGACCAGCAACGCGGTCGAGATGTTGGCCCGCCGGAAGGCCTCGCCGAGCGACTCGTCACCGGCGGCCGCCTCGTCCAGCGCGCGCGTGTACGCCTCGTACTCGGTGGCCGCGCTCGCCGCGAGCGAGTCCAGCGCCTGCCTGCCGCGCGCCAGCAGCGCCGCCTTGGCCTCCGGAGTGCCCGCCGCCCCGCCCGCCCGCCGGGACTCCTCCTCCACGGCCCGCCCCAGCAGCCGCTCGGCCTCACCGCGATGACTGTCCCGCATCGGCATCCCCCTCAGAGAGCTCCGGCAACGTGCCACAAGTGTCCTTCGGTACGGTCGCGAGCGCGAGGGAATCTGAGCTAGTTCAGAGGGAGTTGGAGCGCAACCGGTCACATAGGGTGTATCGATGACCAGACGTTGGGGAACTCGGGGACCGGTCGCCACGGCAATCGCGCTGCTCCTGGCGACCGCCGCCTGCGGGCTCTTGCCGCCGGAACCGGTGCCCACCAGCGGCTTCTGGCTCCGCTACGAGAAGGCCGCGCCGGCCGACGAGGCCGACGCCCGGTTCCTCCGCAACTGGCAGCTCGCCGAGTTCACCCTCGCCGACCTCAACGACTACGTCGACCTCCCCCACCTGGTCACCGTCCGCGCCAAGTCCTGCCACGGCGAAGGCACCGGCTACGACCCGGACACCCGCACCATCGAGCTCTGCTACGACGACCTGGCGGAGCAGCGCGAACACTTCGACGACGAGGACCTCTCGGAACTCGTCCGGGAGACGATCTACCACGAGGCGGGCCACGCCCTCATCGACGCCCTGGACCTCCCGGACGAGGGAGCCCGCGCCGAGGAGGACGCCGCCGACCGCTTCGCGCAGGTGGCCCTCTTGACCCGCGACCCCGAAGGCGACGACACCCTCCTGATGGCGGCCCGCGCCTACGACCTGTCGGCCGCCGCCGACCCCACGCCCGACCCCACGGACGAACACGCCCCGGACGCCACCCGCGCCGAATCCCACCGCTGCGCGGTCCAGGGCGCCTTCCCGACCCGCCACAAATCCCTGGCGACCCCGGCCCGCGCCGATTGCGCCGCCACCTGGACCCGCACCCGCGACGCCTGGCTGGAGGCTCTTGTGCCGTTGCTAGTGGGGCAGTAGCGGTCATCGATGATCCAGAGGGATCAATTTCGTACGTTTGTGGTGGTCTCGTTCATTGGGTCGCATTCCAGGGCTATCGTCGTTCCTGTGCAGCTCCGATATAACTACCGGATATATCCGGATGCTTTCCAGCAGGGTGCGCTGGCGCGGGCATTCGGCTGTGCTCGTGTGGTGTGGAACGACTGCTTGCGTGTTCGTAAAGAAGCACACATGGAGGGGCTGCCCTATCCGGCCTCGGCTGCGATGTCCAAACTCCACATAACCCAGGCGAAGCGCACCGCGGAGAGGTCCTGGCTAGGTGAGGTTTCTGCCGTCGTGCTGCAGCAGTCGCTTCGGGATCTGGATGCTGCGTTCAAATCCTTCTTCGATTCGATTGCGGGCAAGCGCAAGGGGAAGAAGGTCGGCCCGCCGCGGTTCAAGTCGAAGAAGGACACGCGGCAGTCCATTCGGTTCACGTCCGGCGCCTTCCGGCTGAAGAGCAACGGGCTGCTGTATGTGGCAAGGGTGGGTGACCTCAAGGTCGCTTGGTCGCGGGACCTGCCCGTATCTCCAACGTCCCTGACGATTGTCAAGGATTCGGCAGGTCGGCACTTTGCGAGTTTCGTCGTCAAGGTGGATGCCGACCCTCTGCCGGAGACGGATAGTGAGGTTGGTATCGATCTGGGTCTGGCGACGTTCGCGGTGCTCTCTGACGGCACGAAGATCGTGGCCCCCAAGTTCCTGCGACGTGCTGAGAAGAAGCTCAAGAGGCTGCACCAGGACCTGTCGCGCAAGACGAGAGGGTCAAGGAATCGCGGGAAGGCACGGACCAAGGTCGCCAGGCAGTATGCCCGGGTGGCTGACCAGCGTAGGGACTGGCATCACAAGGTGTCGACACGAATCATCCGCGACAATCAAGCGGTGTACGTGGAAGACCTCGCTGTGTCCGGACTTCTGCGCACCCGGCTCGCCAAGTCGGTTCACGACGCAGGATGGTCGAGGTTCGTGAGCATGCTGGAGTATAAGGCTGCCAAGCATGGCAGGTACTTCGGGAAGATAGGACGCTTCGAGCCGACCACCCAAGTCTGCTCCCTATGCGGACACAGAGAAGGCCCCAAACCTCTGAACGTCAGGAAATGGACCTGCGAAGAGTGCGGGGCTGTGCATGACCGGGACGAGAACGCAGCAATCAATACCCTGGCCGCCGGACGGGCGGACAGGCTAAACGCCTCGTGGAGCGCAGGTAAGACCGGATCGAGAGGCCCGGCGCAGCGCGATGAAGCAGGAAGCCTCCGAGACGGTCCTGTGGCCGTGGCAGGAGTCCTTGGCCCGCGGGCCAAGGTGCACGTCAAATGAACGAGCACTTCGTGATGACGGGGCCGTACCGGTCGCGGCGGTTGTGGGCTGGGGCGGCCGAACTGCGCGAGCGACGTGGCAGGTCGCATGGGTGGACTTGCTGCGCATAGATTTGGCCCCATGTCGAACCGCCTCGCGAACGAGACCTCCCCGTACCTGCTCCAACACGCCGACAACCCCGTCGACTGGTGGCCCTGGTCCCCGGAGGCCTTCGCGGAGGCGCGGGAGCGCGGGGTGCCGGTGATGCTCAGCGTCGGATATTCGAGCTGCCATTGGTGTCATGTCATGGCCAACGAATCCTTCGAGGACGAGCTGACGGCCGTCTATCTCAACGAGCACTTCGTCAACGTCAAGGTCGACCGCGAAGAGCGTCCCGACATCGACGCCGTCTACATGGAAGCCGTGCAGGCCGCCACCGGGCAGGGCGGCTGGCCCATGACCGTGTTCCTCACCCCCGACGCCGAGCCCTTCTACTTCGGGACCTACTTCCCGCCCGAGCCCCGGCACGGGATGCCCTCCTTCATGCAGGTGCTCGAAGGCGTGCGCACCGCGTGGGTGGGGCGGCCCGAGGAGGTGGCGGAGGTCGCGCAGCGGATCGTACGGGACCTCGCGGGGCGGCAGCTCGACTACGGGAAGGCGGGCACCCCCGGGCCCGAGGAGCTCGCGCAGGCGCTGCTCGGGCTGGTGCGGGAGTACGACGCTGCGCGCGGCGGCTTCGGCGGGGCGCCGAAGTTCCCGCCGTCCATGGTGTTGGAGTTCCTGCTGCGCCACCACGCCCGGACCGGGTCCGAGGGGGCGCTGGAGATGGCGGCCGATACGTGTGAGGCCATGGCGCGCGGCGGGATCTACGACCAGCTCGGGGGCGGGTTCGCGCGGTACTCCGTGGACCGGGAGTGGGTCGTGCCGCACTTCGAGAAGATGCTCTACGACAATGCGCTGCTCTGCCGGGTCTACGCCCACCTGTGGCGCACCACCGGCGACGAGCTCGCACGCCGGGTCGCGCTGGAGACCGCCGATTTCATGGTCCGCGAACTGCGCACCCATGAGGGCGGCTTCGCCTCCGCGCTGGACGCCGACAGCGAGGACCCGGAGACCGGGAAGCACGTGGAGGGGGTCTACTACGCCTGGACTCCCGCCCAGTTGCGCGAGGTGCTGGGGGAGGAGGACGGGGAGCTGGCCGCCGCCTGTTTCGGGGTGACCGAGGAGGGGACCTTCGAGCACGGGATGTCCGTGCTCCAACTGCCGGCGCAGGGGCCGGACATCGGTGACGACCGGATCGCCGGTTTCAAGGAGCGGCTGCTCGCCGCGCGGCAGGCGCGGCCCGCGCCCGGCCGGGACGACAAGATCGTCGCCGCGTGGAACGGGCTGGCCATCGCGGCCCTCGCCGAGTGCGGGGCCTTCTTCGACCGGCCCGATCTGGTCGAGCGGGCCACGGAGGCCGCCGACCTCCTCGTGCGGGTGCACATGGACGGGATGGCGCGGCTCGCGCGGACCAGCAAGGACGGGCGCGTCGGGGTCAACGCCGGGGTGCTGGAGGACTACGGGGACGTCGCCGAGGGGTTCCTGGCGCTGGGGGCCGTCACCGGGGAAGGGGTCTGGCTGGAGTTCGCCGGGTTCCTCGTGGACCTGGTGCTGGCCCGGTTCACCGCCGAGGACGGCTCGCTGTACGACACCGCGCATGACGCGGAGCAGCTGATCAGGCGGCCGCAGGACCCGACCGACACCGCGGCTCCCTCCGGCTGGACCGCCGCCGCCGGCGCGCTGCTCTCGTACGCCGCGCACACCGGTTCGCAGGCGCACCGTACGGCGGCCGAGCGGGCGCTCGCCGTGGTGCACGCGCTCGGGCCGCGCGCTCCGCGTTTCATCGGGCACGGGCTGGCGGTCGCCGAGGCGCTGGTCGACGGGCCGCGGGAGGTCGCGGTGGTTGGGCATCCGGAGGATCCGGCGCGGGCCGAGCTGCACCGGGTCGCGTTGCTGGGGACGGCTCCCGGTGCGGTCGTGGCGACGGGTCTGCCGGGGGCGGCGGACGGCAGTGGCGGGGAGTTCCCCCTTCTGGCCGAGCGCGCGCTCATGCACGAGCTCCCCACGGCGTATGTGTGTCGACATTTCGTCTGCGCGCGGCCTACGACCGATCCGGTCGAGCTGGCGGAGCAGTTGGGGACGGTTCGTCCCTGAAAGTAGTGGAGTAGCGTCAATTCCGGTTGCCTGAAGGTCACTTCGGCAACGTGATTTTTATCTGGATAGCGCCTACGCGTCATCTGCGCTGCCTAGTCTCGTGACTTCGGAGTCACCGATCAGTCACTGACAGCGCCCTCGGGCGCCGGGGAGCGCGCACCGGGGGTTGCGCACGCGGGGGGAATCGGGGGCGGGGCGAGGGCGGCGGGCTGGGGAGCCTGCCGCGCGTCCGCCCTCGGGGGGTTGGGGAATCGCCGCTTGGGGTTGCGGCATGTCTGTGGGGGACGCTTTGTTCATATCCGTGTTCATTTGTGTCGTTTCGCTCGCGCTCTTCTGGATGGCGGCGTTCACGCTCTGGTGGCAGATGCACGCCTGGCGGACGCCCGAGACGCTCGCCTCGACCCGTTTCGACCGCCCCGACGGCGGCGGCCGGCTGGCCTTCTCGCTGCTGCTGCCCGCCCGCCACGAGCAGGCGGTCCTGGAGCACACCATCGAGCGGCTCCTGGAGTCGAGCCACCGCGACTACGAGATCATCGTGATCGTCGGCCACGACGACCCCGGGACCGCGGAGGTGGCCGAACGTGCGGCCGCCCGCGCGCCCGGTCTCGTACGCGTCATCACCGACCACCACGAGGTCAAGAACAAGCCGAAGGCCCTCAACACCGCCCTCCCGCACTGCCGGGGCGACATCGTCGGGGTCTTCGACGCCGAGGACCAGGTCCATCCCGAGCTGCTGTCCCACGTGGACCACGCCTTCCGCGCCACCGAGGCCGATGTGGTCCAGGGCGGGGTCCAGCTCATCAACTTCCACTCCAGCTGGTACAGCCTGCGCAACTGCCTGGAGTACTTCTTCTGGTTCCGCTCCCGGCTGCACCTGCACGCCGAGAAGGGCTTCATCCCGCTCGGCGGCAACACCGTCTTCGTGCGCACCGAGGTGCTGCGCGAGGCCGGCGGCTGGGATCCGAACTGCCTCGCCGAGGACTGTGACCTGGGCGTACGGCTGTCCTCCGTCGGCAAGAAGGTGGTCGTCGCCTACGACTCCGACATGGTGACCCGCGAGGAGACCCCGGGTTCCCTGGTCAGTCTGCTCAAGCAGCGCACCCGCTGGAACCAGGGCTTCCTCCAGGTGTACCGCAAGAAGGACTGGCAGCAGCTGCCCGGCCGCGGCCAGCGCTGGCTGGCCCGCTACACGCTGATGACCCCGTTCATGCAGGCCACCTCCGGGGTCGTGATCCCGGTGAACTTCGCCGTGGCCGTCTTCCTCGACGTGCCCGTCGGCGTCGCGATCGTCACCTTCCTGCCGATGATCACCGCGATGGTGACCTTCGTCTTCGAAGTGGTCGGCCTGCACGACTTCGGCCGCCAGTACGGGCTGCGGGTGCGCTTCACGCACTACGTCAAGCTCGTGGTCGGCGGCCCGTTCTACCAGGTGATGCTGGCCGGCGCCGCGATCCGCGCGGTCTGGCGCGAGCAGCGCGGACGCAACGAGTGGGAGCTCACCAGCCACACCGGAGCCCACCTCGCCTCGGCGTCCGCGTCCGCTTCGGTGACCGCGTCCGCGTCCGCGTCCGCGAGCGCGTCCGGAGCCCCGAGCACGCCCGGCATCCGTAGCAGTGCCGGCGCCCCGAGCACCCTCACCCGAGAGGACAGCCCCCGGTGACCACCACTCTGCCCACGGCCACTGATCCCCAGCCCGGTGCCGCCACCACCACCGACGCCGCTGTCGACGCCTCCACCGGGGCCGCCCGCATCCCGCGCCAGCGCAGCGGCGGGCTCGGGGTCCGCCCGCCCGCGCCCGCCCGGCCGCTCGTCCGGTTCCGTTCCTCGCGCCCCGATCTGCTGCTGTGCGGGGCGCTGCTGCTCGCGATCCTGCTGGTCCAGGGCTGGAACATCACCAACTTCCCGACCCTCAGCGACGACGAGGGCACCTACCTCGCGCAGGCCTGGGCCGTCCAGCAGGGCAAGGGGCTGGCCCACTACACCTATTGGTACGACCACCCCCCGCTCGGCTGGATCCAGATAGCGGGCCTGACCTACCTGCCGTCGCTGTTCGTGCCCGACTCGATGACCGTCGCACCGATGCGGTTCTCGATGCTCGCGGTCTCCGCCGCCAGCGCGGTCCTGCTGTACGTGCTCGCGCGCCGGCTCTGGCTGCCGCGCTGGGCGGCGGGTCTGGCCATGGGCCTGTTCGGGCTCTCCCCGCTCTCGGTGGTGCTGCAGCGGGAGATCTTCCTCGACAACATCGCCGTGATGTGGATGCTGCTGGCCTTCTGCCTCGCCGCGTCCCCCAGCCGTCACCTGTGGCACCACTTCGCCTCCGGACTGGCGGCCGCCACCGCCGTGCTGACCAAGGAGACGATGCTGGTGGTGCTCCCGGCGCTGCTGGTGACCATGTGGCGCCACAGCCACCGGGACACCCGCAAGTTCGCCGTCACCGGCGCGGTCACCGCCTGTGTGCTCATCGGGGTGACGTATCCCCTGTACGCGCTGCTCAACGCGGAGCTGCTGCCCGGCTCCGGCCACGTCTCGCTCATCGGCGGGATCGTCTACCAGATGGGCCGGGCCGGTTCCGGCTTCATCCTGGACCCCGGCTCCGGCTCGCACGGGGTCTTCGAGTCCTGGCTGTACTACGACACGGTGCTGCCGCTCGGCGGTCTGGCCGGCGCGGTCCTGCTCCTCGTCACCATCCGCTGGTCGGTCACGGCGCGGGCGCTCGCGGGCCCGGCGCTGGCCGTGGTCATCCTCGCCCTCGTCGCCCTGCGGCCCTCCGGCTACCTCCCGGCGATGTACGTGATCCAGGCGCTGCCGTTCCTGGCGCTGGTCCTCGCCGGGGGCGCGGCCAGCGTCACCCACGCCGTGCTGCGCCGCCGCCGCGCGCCGGGGGAGCGGCGGGCCCTGGCCTACGGGCGGTGGGCGCTGATCGGCGTCCTGGCCGCCTCGGCCCTCGTGTACCTCGTCCCGCGCTGGTACGACGGCAACCGGACGGCGCTGACGGTCGACGCGAACGCCCCGTACCGGCAGGCCGCGGCCTGGCTCGGGCGCGAGGTGAGCGAGCCGGCCACGACCCGGGTGCTGGTCGACGACGCGCTGTGGCTGGACGCCGTGCACCACGGGTTCGACCCGGGGCTCGGGGCCATCTGGTTCTACAAGGCCGACCTGGACCCGGCGGTCACCAAGACCCTGCCGGGCGGCTGGCGGGACATCGACTACGTGGTCTCCTCGCCCACCGTCCGGCGCGACGCGGCGCAACTGCCGAACGTGAAGGCGGCGTTGGAGCATTCGACGGCGGTCGCCGTCTTCGGTACGGGTGAGGACCGCATCGAGATCCGGCGCACGGACACCACGGGCACCACGGGCACCACGGACACCGCGGACCGTACCGGCCCCACGGACCCCACCGTCAACGGGAGTTGATCCGGCATGAGCGAAGACCTGTGGTCCCCGCATGCCCCGCCCCTACCGGAGGCCGCCGTCGAGGCGCCCGCCCCCGGCAGTGTCACCCTCATCGTCCCGACCTTCAACGAGGCCGGAAACGTGGCGGAGTTGCTGCGCAGGCTGGCCGCCGCGCTGCCCGCGCACCTGCCCTGCTCGGTGCTGTTCGTCGACGACTCCACGGACGACACCCCGGCCGTCATCGAGAAGGCCGCCCTGGAGTGCGCCTTCCCGGTGGCGGTCCTGCACCGCGAGAGCCTGGACGGCGGGCTCGGCGGGGCGGTCGTGGCGGGGATCGCGCGGGCGGACACGGACTGGATCGTCGTCATGGACGCCGACCTCCAGCATCCGCCCCACCTGGTCCCCGAGCTCGTCGGGGAGGGGGAGCGCACCGGCGCCGACCTGGTCGTGGCCTCCCGGTACATCGCCGGGGGCAGCCGGGCCGGGCTCGCCGGGAGTTACCGGATCGCCGTCTCGCGCGGAGCGACCTGGCTGACCAAGGGGCTCTTCCCGCGGGCCCTGCGCGGGATCAGCGATCCGATGAGCGGGTTCTTCGCGATGCGCCGCTCGGCCGTCACCCAGGAGGCGCTGAAGCCGCTGGGCTACAAGATCCTGCTGGAGCTGGCCGTGCGCTGCCGGCCGGCTCGGGTGGCCGAGGTGCCCTTCGTCTTCCAGGACCGATTTTCGGGGGAGTCGAAGTCCACCGCCCGTGAGGGCCTGCGCTTCCTGACCCATCTCGCCTCGCTGCGGTCCGCGACCCCGCTGGCCCGCATGATCGGCTTCGGGCTGGTCGGGCTCTCCGGCTTCGTCCCGAACCTGGCCGCGCTGTGGATGCTCACGCACACCGGGATGAACTACCTGCTCGCCGAGGTGGTGGCGAACCAGGCCGGGGTGCTGTGGAACTTCCTCCTCATCGAGACCCTGCTGTTCCGCGACCGGCGCCGCCACCGGCACTGGGCCGACCGGTTCGGGCGCTTCACCCTGCTGGCCAATGCCGATCTGCTGCTGCGGATCCCGCTGATCGCGGTGTTCGTCGGCACCTGGGGCTTCGGCGTCCTGTCCGCGACCGCGCTCGCGCTGGTCGTCACCTTCGTCCTGCGTTTCGCGGCGACGGAGGCCCTCGTCTACCTCCCGCGCAAGGCGGGCTCCGCCCGCACGAGTTGAGCCGCACGAAGGGATGCTCCCCATGGAGTGGAAGATCCGGCGCAGGGCAAGGTGGCGGGCCGCTCTGCTGGCCGTCGGGGCGATGACCGCGGGCCTGCTGCTGACCGCGCCGCAGCAGGCCACGGCCGGACCGCCCAACCTGCTGACCAACCCCGGTTTCGAGACGGCCGGCCCGGCCGGCTCGGACATGCCCTCCTGCTGGTCGAAATCCGGCTGGGGCGACAACGACTTCAGCTTCACCACCGTCGCCAGCGCGCACTCCGGCACCAAGGCGATGAGGGTCTCGCTCACCCGCCGGGTGGACGGCGACCGCAAGGCCCTGGTGACCGAGAACGGCACCTGCGCCCCGACGGTCGTACCGGGCCGCCAGTACGACCTGTCGGCCTGGTACAAGTCGAACACCCCGGACGTGTCGGTGACGGTGTTCCGCCACGACACGACGGCCGGCTGGCAGTACTGGACCGATCTGCAGAATCCCCCCGTCAGTGCGGCGTGGGCGCGCACGTCGGTCCGTACGCCGGCGGTCCCTCCGGGCACCGACAAGATCGTGTGGGGTCTGTCCGTCTACGGGGTGGGCACGCTCACCACGGACGACTACGCGCTGGAGGAGGTGGCCGTACCTCCGCC
Source organism: Streptomyces sp. NBC_00335 (assembly GCF_036127095.1). Lineage (GTDB taxonomy): Bacteria > Actinomycetota > Actinomycetes > Streptomycetales > Streptomycetaceae > Streptomyces. Next base: position 3,163,154 of record NZ_CP108006.1, on the reverse strand, counting down.
GCCGGCCACCTGCACGGGCACGGCCACGGAGTGCGCGAAGGGCAAGTGGGAGGTGATCGCCGCCAAGAACCCGGTGCGCTCCATGCACGCCGTCGTGCTGAAGAACGGCAAGGTGCTGCTGATCGCGGGCTCGGGCAACGACATCGCCCAGTTCAACGCGGGCACCTTCACCTCCGCCGTCTACGACCCGGCGAACGGTTCGTTCAAGACGATCCCGACGCCCGTGGACATGTTCTGCTCCGGTCACGTGCAGCTGTCCGACGGCCGGGTGCTGGTGATGAGCGGCAACAAGGGCTATCCGTCGGCCGACGGCACGATCGGTTACCAGGGGCTGAAGGACTCGTACACCTTCGATCCGGCGACCGAGAAGTACACGAAGACCAACGACATGAACGGCGGGCACTGGTACCCGTCGGCGACGATCCTCGGCAACGGTGACGTGATCTCCTTCGGCGGACTGAAGGAGGACTCCACGGGCAACGTGACCGCGGAGAAGTTCTCGGCGGCGCAGAACAAGTGGCTGCCGATGAACGAGGTCAACCAGACCTGGTCGTACTGGGGCCTGTACCCGTCGATGATCCTGATGCAGGACGGGCGGCTCTTCTACTCGGGCAGCCACACCTTCGGCAACGGCACCCAGGGCACCGGTGCCTCCGTCTACGACTACGCCGCCAACACCATCACGGACGTGCCGGGCCTGCGGAACAAGGACCAGCGCGACGAGTCGGCGAGCGTGCTGCTGCCCCCGGCGCAGGACCAGCGGGTCCTGACCATCGGCGGCGGCAACAACGAGACCAACCCGGCCGCGAACCGGATCACCGACATCATCGACCTGAAGCAGCCGAGCCCGGCCTACACGGCCGGCCCGGACCTGCCGCAGGGCCTGGTCGACCAGGGCGCCGGCAAGCGCCCGCAGACCGGGGCCGAGGGCAAGATGTACGTGTCCGCCGTGCTGCTGCCGGACGGCAAGGTGCTGGAGACCGGCGGCGCCCTGCACGACCGGGCCGACCCGGTGTACGAGGCCTCGTTCTTCGACCCGGTGACCAACACCTACCAGCCGGGACTGGCCGCCGACCCGATCCCGCGGGGGTACCACTCGGCGTCGTTCCTGATGCCGGACGGCCGCGTCATGTCGGTCGGGGACAACCCGGGCAACGGCACGTACAACAACAACGTGTCGATCTACAGCCCGCCGTACCTCTTCAAGGGCGCGCGCCCGCAGATCACTTCGGTGATCGACAACCAGTGGGTGTACGGGGACACGCAGCGGATCACCGTCAACCGGGCGGTGGCCAAGGCGGAGTTGATCCGTCCGGCGGCGGTCACCCACTCCTCGGACCCGAACCAGCGGTTCGTGGACCTGCCGCTGACGGTCGTCAACGGCACCACCATCGACCTGAACGTCACCAGCAACCCGAACCTGGCGCCGCCCGGCTGGTACATGCTCTTCGCGGTCGACGCGAACGGCGTCCCGTCGATCGCGCAGTGGGTGCACCTGGGCGGCCCCTCCGCCTTGGCGGCCACCGCCGAGCCCCCGACCGCGCACGAGCACACCTTCGCGAACGAACTGGGCGCTCCGAAGAAGAACCCCGCGAAGCGGGACTCGGCTCCGGTGGCCCCGAGCGTGGCCGGCTGCGACCGGCACTACGGCACGGCCAACGTGTGCGTGCCCACGCGGTTCCCGGCGGAGGTGAAGGCGACCACGAAGGCCCGCTGCGACTGGCTGGCCGCCCACAAGTACCCGGCCCGCCTGAAGGTCAACGGCAGCGACCCGCTCCGCCTCGACCCGGACGGTGACGGATACACCTGCTGAGCACCCGTGCAGGGGGGTAGGAGCACCCGTTTGACAGCCCGTCAAAGCCATCCGGAATAGGACGTTCCTTCTACCTTGGGCCCATGCCCGAGACCCCCCTGCTCAGCCCGCGCCGCCACCGAGCTCCGGCCCGGTGGCGGCGCCTGGCCGTCCTGTTCGCCTGCACCTTGCTCAGCGTGCCCGGCCCGGCCTTCGCCGGGCAGCACGGGACCGGCGGGACCGGTGGAGCCGATGGATCCGATGGGAACCCCGTCGGAACGATCGTCGAGTTCGCCGTGCCGACCGAGGGCGGAAGCCCGGTGGGCGTCACCGGCGGCCCCGACGGGAACGTGTGGTTCACGATCCAGACGGCGTCGGTCAACAAGATCGGCCGGATCACGCCGCACGGCAAGATCAAGGAATTCCCCCTGCCCCACCCCGAGCGGTTCCCGGACGACATCACCTCCGGCGCCGACGGCAACCTGTGGTTCACCGAGCCCTTCCACAACCACATCGCGCGGATCACCCCGCAGGGCAAGGTCACCGAGTTCCCGCTGCCGCAGGCGGACAGCTTCCCCTACGGCATCACCAGGGGGCCGGACGGGAACGTGTGGTTCACCGAGAACGCGGCCAACAAGATCGGCCGCATCACGCCCCGCGGCAAGATCACGCAGTTCCCGCTCCCGCCCGACAGCCAGCCGTACCGGATCACCACCGGCCCGGACGGGAACCTGTGGTTCACCTCGCCCTTCACCAACAAGATCGGGCGGATGACGCCGCGCGGCGAGGTGAAGGAGTTCGCCCTGCCGAATCCCGACGGCGCCCCGTTCAACATCGCCGCCGGCCCGGACGGGAACCTCTGGTTCACCGACGGCGGCGCCCCCGCCAGCGAGGTCGGCCGGATCACTCCGCGCGGCGACGTACGGCGCTTCCCGCTGCCGGACGTCAACAGCGGCCCGATCGGCATCGCGGCGGGCCCGGACGGGAACCTCTGGTTCACCGAGTCCAACCGCAACCGGATCGGCCGCATCACCCCGCGCGGCGAGCTCACCGAGTTCCCGCTGCCCACCCCCAACCTGGACAACACGCCGTTCCACATCGCCAAGGGTCCCGACGGGAACATGTGGTTCACGGAGCTGGTCGGAAACAGGGTGGGACGCGTGACGGTCGGCGGCCACGGCCACGGCAAGCCCTGAGTCCTCCCTTTCGGACCGTGCGGGAGCAGGACGGCCCGCACGGTCCGGAGGAGACGGCTCAGTGCGTGTACGCGGCGATCGAGATGCCCACGTAGTGGGCGACGAAGGCGGCCAGGGTCAGGGAGTGGAAGACCTCGTGGAAGCCGAAGAAGCGGGGGGAGGGGTTCGGGCGCTTCATGCCGTAGATGACGCCGCCGACGCTGTAGAGCAGGCCGCCGACGATGACCAGGACCAGGACGGCGATGCCGCCGGTGCGCAGGAAGTCGGGGAGGAAGAAGACCGCCGCCCAGCCCATGGCGATGTAGCAGGGGGTGTAGAGCCAGCGGGGGGCGCCGACCCAGAAGACGCGGAACGCGATGCCGGCCGCGGCCGCGATCCAGACCGCCCACAGGAGGGTCCGGCCGGTGGAGTCCGGCAGGAGCAGCACGGTCAGCGGGGTGTACGTGCCCGCGATGATCAGGAAGATGTTGGCGTGGTCGAGCCGCCGCAGGACGGCCTCGCCGCGCGGGCCCCACGTACCGCGGTGGTAGACGGCGCTGACTCCGAAGAGCAGGCACGCGGTGAGGATGTACACCCCGCAGGCCACCCGGGCCCGGGTGGAGTCGGTGAAGGCCATCAGGACGAGGCCGGCGATCACCACGGCGGGGAACATGCCGGTGTGCAGCCAGCCGCGCATGAGCGGCTTGGCCTCCTGATCGGCGGGTTCGACCACCGGAGCGGCCACGGCAGCGGCATCAGAAGTCATGGCCGCCATGCTACCTACGGGTGCGTAGGTTTCCGTTAGTGCGCTTTACGGAAGATTGACCGGAGTGGCGATGCTCACGTGAGAGGCCCTCTGGACATATGCGCACACGCACCGGATGATCAGATGAGTGCGGTCGACACCGGATGAGCGGAGCGCGAAGCGTCCGGGTCGCGGCCCCCACGGGGCAACACAAATCAAACCCCTCAACAAGGAGCGATCGTGGCGCGCGACATCGCGGCTGGCACCACTTCCGAAGTCCCCACCAAGCACCAGGAGCTCGTGTCCTGGGTCGGGGACATCGCTGCCCTGACCCAGCCGGACCGCATCGTGTGGTGCGACGGCTCCGAGGCCGAGTACGAGGCCCTCTGCGAGGAGCTCGTCTCCAAGGGCACCTTCAAGAAGCTGGACCCGGCCAAGCGCCCGAACTCGTACTACGCCGCCTCCGACCCCTCCGACGTCGCGCGCGTCGAGGACCGGACCTTCATCTGCTCCGAGAAGGAGGAGGACGCGGGCCCGACCAACCACTGGAAGGCCCCTTCCGAGATGAAGGAGCTCTTCGCAGGGAAGGGCGAGGAGGGCGGCATCTTCCGCGGCTCCATGAAGGGCCGCACGATGTACGTCGTCCCCTTCTGCATGGGCCCCCTCGGCTCCGAGCTCTCCGCGATCGGCGTCGAGATCACCGACTCCGCCTACGTCGCGGTCGCCATGCGCACCATGACCCGCATGGGCCAGGCCGTCCTCGACGAGCTCGGCACCGACGGGTTCTTCGTCAAGGCCGTCCACACCCTCGGCGCTCCGCTCGCCGAGGGCCAGGACGACGTGCCGTGGCCCTGCAACACCACCAAGTACATCTCGCACTTCCCCGAGACCCGCGAGATCTGGTCCTACGGATCGGGCTACGGCGGCAACGCCCTGCTCGGCAAGAAGTGCTACGCCCTGCGCATCGCGTCCGTCATGGCCCGCGACGAGGGCTGGCTCGCCGAGCACATGCTGATCCTCAAGCTCACCCCGCCGGCCGGCGAGGCGAAGTACATCGCCGCCGCCTTCCCCTCCGCCTGTGGCAAGACCAACCTCGCCATGCTGGAGCCGACCATCCCCGGCTGGACCGTCGAGACCGTCGGTGACGACATCGCCTGGATGCGCTTCGGCGAGGACGGCCGCCTCTACGCGATCAACCCCGAGGCCGGCTTCTTCGGCGTCGCCCCCGGCACCGGCGAGCACACCAACGCCAACGCCATGAAGACCATGTACGCGAACACCGTCTTCACCAACGTCGCGCTCACCCCCGACGGCTCCGACGTCTGGTGGGAGGGCATGACCGAAGAGGCGCCCGCCCACCTGATCGACTGGAAGGGCAACGCCTGGACCCCGGAGTCCGACACTCCGGCGGCCCACCCGAACGCCCGCTTCGCCGTCCCCGCCTCCCAGTGCCCGACGATCGCCGCCGAGTGGGAGGACCCCAAGGGCGTCCCGATCTCCGCGATCCTCTTCGGCGGCCGCCGCGCCTCCGCCGTGCCGCTGGTCACCGAGTCCTTCGACTGGAACCACGGCGTCTTCATCGGCTCGAACATCGCCTCCGAGAAGACCGCCGCCGCCGAGGGCAAGGTCGGCGAGCTGCGCCGCGACCCCTTCGCCATGCTGCCGTTCTGCGGCTACAACATGGGCGACTACATGGGTCACTGGGTCGACGTCGCCAAGGACAAGGACCAGGCCAAGCTCCCGAAGATCTACTACGTGAACTGGTTCCGCAAGAACGACGCGGGCAAGTTCGTGTGGCCCGGCTTCGGCGAGAACAGCCGCGTCCTGAAGTGGATCGTCGAGCGCCTCGACGGCACCGCCGAGGGCGTCGAGACCCCGATCGGCATCCTGCCGACCGTCGCCTCCCTGGACACCGACGGCCTGGACCTGCCCGCCGCCGACCTGGAGTTCCTGCTCACGGTCGACAAGGAGGTCTGGCGCGACGAGGCCTCGCTGGTCCCCGCCCACCTGAACACCTACGGCGACCACACGCCGAAGGAGCTGTGGGACCAGTACGAAGCGCTCGTCGAGCGCCTGGGCTGATCGAGCCCCCACCGAACCCCTGCGGCCGGCTGTCCCCGGCCACGGGCTGACGCGGGATTCCCCGACCTAGGATTCCCTGCGACCTTCCAAATAGGTCGTGTGCGTCTGCGGACGGCGGGCCTCCGTTTCACGGAGGTCCGCCGTCATGCGTTCCGCTTCCTCCCGCAGCAGCGTCAGCTGCCGCTCCAGGTGGCGCTCGGGCGATTCGCCGCCCGCCGTGAGCCGGGTCCACCAGCGGGTCCTGTTGTAGGTGTCCACGCACTCCGGCACGTCCGTGCGGATCGCCCGGGTCAGCGCGTGCACCGCCTCCGGGTCGGCGGCCAGCACCCCTGCCACCCAGCCCGGCTCCAGCATCGCCGCGTACAGCTCCAGCAGCGCGGTCAGCACCTCGGAGGGCTCCGACGGCAGGTCCACCTCGCCGACGTACTCCTGGAGGCGCACGAAGTCCTCCCGTACAAAGCCCAGTTGCTCGGCGGGCTCCGGCGGTACCGGTGGCGCCGCCAGGTCCGGCGGGGCGATGAGCGCGCCCGCCCCGTACAGCCCGGCGACCACCACCGGCCAGTACGTGCCGGCCACCCCGGTGAGGGTCAGGCCCACCCCGACGAGCCCGCAGGCGCTGCCGGCCAGGTTCTTCTTCGATTCGAGGTAGGCGAGCGCCCTACTGGTAGCCACGGATCTCCTCGAAGGCTCCGTCCAGCGAACCGTTGCCGTCGGTGGCGTCGAAGAGCCGCCCGCCGGTCAGTTCGGTGATGTGGGCGAGTTCCTTGCGGTCCGAGTCGCCGAACAGCACCGCGAAGACCGGGGTGTGCTTCTGCGCCTCGGGCAGCTCCGCGTAGAAGGCGTCGAAGTGCTTGGCGCCGGCGCCCGCGGTGTTCTCGCCGTCCGTCATCAGCACGATCGAGGTGAAGGCTTCGGCGTTGCCCTTGCCGAGCTGCTGGTACGCCGCCTCCAGGCTGCTGTAGATCGCCGTGCCCCCGTCCGGCTTCAGCGCCTTCACGTCCCCCCGGATCGCGTCGAGGGCGGGGCCGGGGTTGCCCGGCTCGACCGTGTGCGTCAGGACCTTCTTCACCTTGTCGCCGAAGGGCAGCAGGGTGACTTCCTCGCGGTCGCGGAACCGCTCCCCGGTACCCGAACTCCCGGTCCCCGTCAGGTCGGTGAGAGCCGACTTCAGCCGGCCGATCCGGTCCTCGTCGGCCATCGACCCCGAGGTGTCCAGCACGTACACCGTGCGCGAGGGCCGGCGCAGTTCGTTCTCGTAGCTGGCCAGCAGGCCGTCCGCCACCGAGCGGGTGCCCGGGAAGGGCAGCTCCCGCCGCTTGTCCGGGTTCAGTCCGGCCGCCGGGGTCACCCCGGCCGCGACGGGCCGCCGGAAGGTCTTCTCGGTGATCGCCTTCTGCGCCTCGGCGCCCCGCAGGTACTCGGTCAGCACCCGCCCCGACTCGCGCGCCCCGGCCGGGGCCGAGGTCAGCAGGGTCAGCGGGTAGTGGGCCGTGACCACGCCGTCCAGCGGCCGGATCACCGTCAGGTCCGTCTTGGCGTCCCGGTTCATGGACAGCAGCACCGACTCGTAGTTCACCAGCGCGTCCACGTTCCCGCGCTGGGTGTACGCGGTGGCCAGCCAGCCCGAGGAGCCCGAGGTCAGCTTCTGCCCGGTGAAGAACTCCTTCAGCTTCGGCTGCGCCTTCGCGACGTCCGCTCCGGTCAGTGCCGCCTGTGCGCCCGAGAGCCCGGAGGCCACCGAAATCAGTGCGGAGAAACCGGAGTTGGAGCGCACCGGGTCGGTCATCCCGTACGTCAGCTTCCCGCCGGCCACGGCCTCGTGGACCGCCGACCAGGTCACCGACCCGGGCTTCCAGCCCAGCCGGGCCAGCGCCTCGGGCTTCACGCCGAGGGCGACGGGCGAGGACATCACCGGGGTCTCGCTCGACAGCTTGCCCACGGCTTCCGGCCGCAGCCTCAGGTAGTCGTTGGAGGAGAGCCAGACGGCGTCGTACTTGCCGTCCGCCTTGCCGGAGGCGATCTGCTCGACCGCGTCCAGGGTGCCCGACATGGTCAGCTCCACGGCGACCCCGGTGGAGGCCTTCGCGGCCTTCAGCACCTCGTCCATGTCGGACAGCTCGCTGGAGGCCAGCACGCGCAGCTTGCCCTCCTGGTAGGCGGTCTGCTCCGGCTTCCTGCCGTCGGACTGCTCCGTGCACGCGCTCGCCCCGAGCAGGGTGGCGGCGAGCGCCACCGCCGCGGCGAGCCGTCGGCGCATCACAGCACTGCGGATGCTCATGCCGTTCATCGGGCCTCGCCGCCTTCCAGGGCGCTCGCCGTGCGGGTGCGCGCCAGGTACGCGGAGGCGTGTCGGAGTTCGCCGGTCAGGGACTCCACGGTGGCGGCCATGTTCTCGGTGGCCTGCACCTTGAAGGTGTCGATGGTGTCGAGCGTCTTGTAGATCTGGGCGAAGGCCGTCCGCAGCGTCTGGGCGCCGACGGCCGGGTCGGCGGCGATCCGCTGGATCTCCCCGCTCTGCGTCGAAAGCATCTCCGCGTTGCCGCGGATCAGGCCCTCGGTGGTGTCGCGCAGGGTGTTGATCTGCTTGATCACCTCGCCCTGGGTGTTCAGTGCCTGCGCCAGCATCACGGCGATCCGCAGCGCGGACACCGTCGTGGTCGCGGCCCGGTCGACGCCCTTGATCAGCTCTTCGTTGTTGCGCCGGACCACGTCCATCGCCAGGTAGCCCTGCGCGCAGACGGCCAGCTGGGTCAGCAGGTCCTGGTGCTTCTGCCGTACGGGGAACAGCACGTCCACGCGCAGCGCGTCGGCCTGTTGCGGGTCGCTCTGGCCGGCGATCCGCTGTTCGACGGCCGCGTCCAGGGCCTCGGTGAGCACGGCGTACTCCTGGAGCTTGCCCATGGTTTCCCACAGGCGGGCGCGCTCGGTGTGCAGGGCGGCGTTGTCGCGCCGCAGCTCGTCCTGTCCGCCGCGCAGCGCGCCGACGATCCGGTTGAGGGTGGCCTGTGAGGAGGCGTACTTGGCCACGTGGTCGCGGAACTTGTTGCCGCCGGGCAGCTTGGAGAGGAGCTTGCGCACGCCCTTGGTGGAGCTGTCGCTCGGGTCCAGGTCCTCCACGGTGCGCCGCAGTTCGACCAGGGAGCCCGCGACACGGGCCTGGGCGTCGCCGCCGCCGTCCGTGCCGAGGGAGCGTACGGCCCGCTCCAGCATGCGGTTGGACTGCTGGGCGGCGCCGCGGATGTCGGCGGAGCCGAGGCCGGCGATCTCCCCGATGCGGCCGGCGAACTCGGGGGAGCGGCTGTCGATGCCGGCCAGCGAGTCGACGTACTCCCCGGCCCGGCGGGCCATCTCCTCGCGCACCCCGTCCTGGAGCGGCACCAGGCCGGAGGCCTGCTCGCGCCGGACGGGGGCCACGGGCTCGGGAGCGGTGAGGACGAGCGGGCCGTCTTCGGGTGGTGTCAACGTCATGGTGTTCTGCTCCCCCTATCCCTTGGCCCGCGCGGCCATCGCCATCAGGACCTTGACGGTCGGTGCGCTGACCTGGCGCAGGCCGGTCAGCCCCGAGTTGAGGTACGCGGTGTACGGCGCGGTGGCCGCGTTGAACTCGGCGACCCCCTCCGTCGGCCGGAAGCCGTGGCGGACCACGAGCGAGCGCAGCCTCGGGTCGGTGGCCAGCAGGGAGCCGAGCTCCTTGGCCTTCTCGCTGATCGGCACGAAGGTGTGCGGGGAGTTGACGGTGGTGTCGGGGTACAGGACGACCATGTCGCCCGGATCCTGCTTCTGCTGGAGCAGGCTGGCCACTTGGGACTCGTAGGCGAGGATGAGCGGTTCGCCGCTGCCGCTGATGAAGGCGCGGAAGGGGCCGTCGGTGCTCTGCTCCATGGCGCCCTGGACGGAGATCAGCTTCTTCATCAGGGGTGCGGTCCGGTCGATCCCGGCGTCGTTGGCTACGACGGTCGTGCCGTTGGCGACGTTCGAGGCGGTGGCGAGGAAGAGGGCGCCCGAGTTGGAGGTGGTGGGGTCGGTGGTCTTGATGAACACCGTGCCGGTCAGCTCGGGGTAGGCGCTGGTCCCGCCCTGGAGCTCCTGCCACTTCTTGTCCTCGGCGGCGGCCTTCAGGAAGGGGCCGAGGAGGAGGGTGCCGGAGTTCTTGCCGGTCGTCTTCGCGAGGCCGTGGTCGGCGAGGACCTTGGCGGCGTTGGCGCGGGCGATGACGACGAGCGGGGAGAAGAAGGGCTTGGTGTTCTGGGCGCCCTTCACTCCGGCCGCCGCCTCGATCTCCGTGGCCGGTTCACTACTGCTGGGGAAGGCGAAGTCGAATTCCTTCAGGGCGAGTTGGTCCATCGCCCAGGAGCCCGAGGTTTCGGCCTTCACGGTGTAGCCCTTGTCTGCAAGGGCCTTGACGACGTCGGGGTCGCGGAAGAACTCGGACTTCTCCGAACCGATGACGCCACGCACGGTCTTCGTTGCCGTGCCCTCCGGCTTCTTTCCTCCGATGGCGATGACGGCTATCACGCCGCCGACCAGGAGGACCGCCAGGGCGATTCCTAGGATGCGTCTCACGGGTGCAGAGTGCTCGCGGAAACCCACATTCCGCGCTGAGTTGGGTGAACGCGAGGTGACGAGGCGGTCCCACTTCGAAATGCTGTGTGGGCCCGTGGGTGCTGGTGACCGGGGCGGGCTGCCGGGAGGATCGTGTCATGGGCGTGAGCGCGTTGAAGTGGCAGGGCTGGCTGGTCGCCCTGGTGTTCGTGGCGGGACTGCTGGTCTTCGCCCCGCTGGGGCTGTACGTGTGGGCCGGCGGCGCTCCCGCCGCGCGGCCGGCGGGGGCGGCGCGGGGTGACGTACGGATCACCGGGTGCCGGATCGATCCGGCGAGCCGGCGCGTGGTGGCCTCCGTCGAGGCGGTCAACGGCTACCCGGAGCGGGGGGCTTACGTCGTCACCGTGGAGTTCCGCGAGCCGTCGGCGCCGACTCGCCCCGGAGCCCCGCCCCGGTCAGGTGCCCCGGCCGCGCGGGGCCCGCAGGCGCTGGTGAGGGTCCCGGGTGTTCGCCCGGCCGCGGTGGAGCACGCGGAGGCCTTGGGGCCGGTCTGGCCTCCCGCCACGATCCCCTGGTGCGGCATCGCGGCGGCCGAGTTCGCCCCGGACCCGCCCTTCGCCCGTTCCCTGGGGCTTGGCCCCGGACCCCACGCCTCAAACGCCGGCGAGGCTGGATCTTCCAGCCCGTCCGGCGGTTGAGGACCGGGTCCGGGCGGAGCCCGGGGAACGGGCGAAGGGCGGGTAGGGGACCTCGCCCCGCAGGGCCGGTCCCGGCACGCCGGGCGGCCCGGCCGCAGGCCCGTAGGGGCTCAGGCAGACGCCGGGCAGCGGCGAGGAGGGTGGCACGTTCAAGCCCCGCAGGGCATGGCGCCCGGTCCGGAGCCTCCGCGGCCCCGGACCGGGGCCGTCAGTGGGCGCCGACGAGATCGAGCGCGGCGGCGTGCGCGTCCATCCGCTCGGCGGCGAGGATCGCGACCGTGGTGTCGGCGCGGGACGCGGCGACGAGCAGGGCGCGGGCGGCGAGGTCGTGGGCGCGCTGGTGCAGCGAGGCGACGGCTTCGGCGTCGGGCTCCCGGCCGGGCCGCTGGGGCGCGCGGGCGGGCTGGGCCCCGCGCAGGCGGGTCACCTGGGCGGCGACGGCGGCGGCGGCCTCGTCGAGGCCGAGCTCGTCGGTCACGGCGAGCAGCGCGGCGAGGTGCCCGGCGAGCTGGATGTCCAGGGCTTCGGCGCGGCTGCTGCGGGGGTAGTCGCTGCGGTGGGCGCCCATGCGGGGGTCGACCGCCTTGGTGCGAATCGGCTCGTACACGGATGCCTCCTGCGTGGTCAGGAGACCATCCTACATTGGATTGGTTCTAAAGTTGAGTTGAATCTTGTCCCTTGTGTCGCCTTTGGCGTCACCCGTCGTGTGTCGATATTTCGATCACGTCTGTCGGCTTGAATGCCTCTTGTGGCGGTCGGGGAACGGCCCCACTCTTCTGCTTTCGGTGCCCGCGTGCGGGTAGTCCTTGCGGGCCGATGTTTCATGAAGTTCGGGGTGGGCGGTAATGGCTGGGACGAGAGACCTGCCGGATGCGCGGGACGCATCCGGTATATCCGCGGTAGAGACAGTGGTACGGAGCGATGCGGCGCTCCTGGAGGACGACCTGGCGGCCTTCCTGGCCTCCCTGACGAGGGCGGAGGCGTCCGCGCCGGAATCGGTGTACGAGGCGGTGCTGGCGCGTTCCCTCTACGCGCCGGTCGCCGACGCCGTCGGCTCGAAGGTGGGCCAAGCGGCCCTGGCGCCCAGCGCGGGCGCCCCCGCGGGCCGGGCCCCGCTGCGGCCCTCGATGGTGTTCTGGGCCTACCGCAACTACCGGGGCTTCCCCGGCCGGGCGGGCGAGGAGGCCTCCCCGGCGGACCTGGCCGCGGTCCGCCGCGCCGCCGTGGCGGTACGCGTGCTGCTGAAGGCCGCGGTCGCCCTCGACGACATCCAGGACCGCAGCGGCCTCCGCTACGGCGAGCCCGCCCTCCACGTCGCGCACGGCGTCCCGCTGGCCCTCAACACGGGTTCCCTGCTGATCACCGCGGCCCTGGAGCACGCGGCCGAGCCGGCCGTCGTGCGGAGCCTGCTGCAGTCGGTCCGCCGGGGCCTCACCGGCCAGGCCGTCGACGTCGCCACGCGCACCGCGCTCACGCGCGCCGAGCTGACGGCAGCGCCGCTCGCCGAGCGGGTGGCCTTCTGGGAGTCGATGGCCGCGCTCAAGACGGGCACGCTGTTCTGGATGCCGCTGGACGCGGCGGTGGCGGCCCTGGGTGTGGTGGAGGACGAGCGGCGGGTCCTGGACGAGGCGATGCGGAGCCTCGGACTGGCCAGCCAGCTGTTCAACGACCTGACCGACTTCGTGCCGGGGTTCGGCGGCCGGGGCACCCACGAGGACTTCGGCCAGCTGAGCAACCGGGTCTTCCTCGGACTGCTCGACTCCGCGCCCGCGGACCTGCGCGCCTCGGGCGAGCTCGTCGGGGCGCGGCTGAAGGAGTTCGTCCTCGGCCATCCGGACCTGCGGGAGACGCTGCTCGCCCTCGCGGCCGAGGCCGTGGAGCGCAAGCGCACGGCGATGGAGGCGGTGCGCGGCGTGTGCCGCAGCGAGCAGAGCGCGCGGTACTTCGACGTGACGATCGAACGCAAGGGCCACCTCATCGACCGGCTGTACGCGACGCTCCTGAAGGGGGAGGGCGCATGAGTCCCACGGGCTGCCACACGCTGGTCGAGCGGATCCGGGCGAGCACCCGTACCCGGCACGCGGACCTGGAGGGCACGGCCTTCTCCACCGCGATGCTCGCCGGGACGCTTCCGCTCGACCGGTACGTCGGCCAGCTCGCCGCCTACCGCGTGGTGCTGAAGGTGCTGGAGGAGGAGCTCTCCCGCGCCACGGGCCCGTGCGTCACCTCGGTGTGGTCGGCGGACCTGGTCAAACTGCCCCTCATAGACCGCGACCTGATGTTCTTCGCCGAGGACGGCGTGTTCCCGGTGCCCGTCGCGGCCCCGCAGGCGGAGGCCTTCGCGCGGGAGGTCCGCGCCGCCGCGGCCTCGGACCCCCTGCTGCTGCTCGGGTTCCTCTACGTGCTGGAGGGCTCCACGATGGGCGGCATGTTCCTGTGCCGGTACGTCGCCGAGGCCTACGGGCTGAGCGGTACGGACGGCGTGGCCTACTACGCGAGCGGCGACCGCGAGCGCTGGGCCCGCTTCACGGCGCGCCTGGACGAGGCGCTCCCCGGGCCGGGGGAGCAGGACGAGGTGATCGCCGCCGTCGGGCGCGCCTACCACCACGTCGCCGCGATCACCGGGGCCCTGTCCACCGGACTGGTGGCCGCCCCGTAGAACGGGCGCGGCCCCCGTGCGCGGCCCCGTACCTACGGGGCTCGCGCACGGGGGCCGTCCACAGGTGCCCCGGGGGCTACTACGGCTGGCTGTACCCGTCGAGGAAGTTGCCGATCCGGGTGACCGCGTCGGCGAGGTCCTTCGCGTTGGGCAGGGTCACGATGCGGAAGTGATCGGGCTCGGGCCAGTTGAAGCCCGTACCGTGCACGACCATGATCTTTTCCTCGCGCAGCAGGTCGAGGACCATCTGCCGGTCGTCCTTGATCTTGTAGACGGACGGGTCCAGCTTCGGGAACAGGTACAGCGCGCCCTTGGGCTTCACGCAGGTGATGCCGGGGATCTGCGTCAGCAGGTCGTACGCCGTGTCGCGCTGCTCCAGGATCCGCCCGCCGGGCAGCACCAGGTCGTTGATCGACTGCCGGCCGCCGAGCGCCGTGGCGATGGCGTGCTGGGAGGGCATGTTGGCGCAGAGCCGCATGTTCGCCAGGATCGTCAGGCCCTCGATGTAGGACGAGGCGTGCTTCTTGGGCCCGCACACCGCCATCCATCCGGACCGGTAGCCGGCGACGCGGTAGTTCTTGGAGAGCCCGTTGAAGGTGAGCGTCAGCAGGTCCGGCGCGATGGCGGCCGTGTTGGTGTGCGTGGCGCCGTCGTAGAGGATCCGGTCGTAGATCTCGTCCGAGCAGACGATCAGGTTGTGGCGGCGCGCGATGTCCGTGAGCCCGCGCAGCATCTCGTCGTCGTAGACGGCGCCGGTCGGGTTGTTCGGGTTGATGATCACGATCGCGCGGGTGCGGTCGGTGACCTTGCGCTCGATGTCGGCGAGGTCCGGCATCCAGTCGGACTGCTCGTCGCAGCGGTAGTGCACGGCGGTGCCGCCGGCCAGGCTGACGGAGGCGGTCCACAGCGGGTAGTCCGGCGCCGGGACGAGCACCTCGTCGCCGTCGTCGAGCAGCGCCTGCATGGACATCTGGATCAGCTCGGAGACCCCGTTGCCGATGTAGATGTCCTCGACGTCCAGGTCGATGCCCTTGGTCTGGTAGTGCTGCATGACCGCGCGGCGCGCGGAGAGCAGCCCCTTCGCGTCTCCGTAGCCGTGGGCGGTGCCCAGGTTGCGGAGCATGTCCTCAAGGATCTCCGGCGGGCACTCGAAGCCGAAGGCCGCGGGGTTGCCGGTGTTGAGCTTGAGGATGCGATGACCTGCTGCTTCGAGCCGCATCGCCTCTTCGAGCACGGGGCCGCGGATCTCGTAGCAGACATTGGCGAGTTTCGTTGACTGGATCACCTGCATGACGGGAGCTTACGGGTCCGGATGCGGGTGCGCTCCGCTTTGTGACCGGGAGCGGAGGGTCGGCCGGTGGACCGTTATGTCCCCTTTCGCGCAAAGCTTGGGTGTGGGCCGCGAGAGCCCTTGGAAACCGGGGCCGCCGCCCGGCTCCGGCCTGCGGAATGGGTGGGTCCGGCCGAGGGGGCCGGAACGGTGTTGCGCTCGTCACCCTGTCGGCTCCTATGGTGTCCGCGGCGCGCGGCAGTGATCAAGGAGAGCGGGGAATGCGGGAGATGGGCGATGCGACAGCGGGCGGCGCGGGTTGCGCGGGCGGACCGAAGGCGGGGCCGAAGGCGGGCCTCCCCTCGGTGCTGCGCTTCGCGACGGAGCTGTGCGCCTGGGTGGCGGCCCCGTGGGCGCTGGCCGGCTGGTCGGTGACGGCGGCGGTGGCGAGCGTGGTCCTGCTGATCGGGCTGCCCACGGTGTTCTCGACCCCGGGCGACAAGGCCCAGGTGATCGTCGCGGTGCCGGGCGGGGTGACCATCGCGCTGGTGCTGCTCCAGCTCGTCGTGGCCGTGGCGGCGTCCTGGTCCGCCTGGCCCGCGTGGGCGGCGGTACCGGTGACGGCCCTGGCGGGAGCCTGCCTGGTCGCGGAGCGGGCCCGGTGGCGCGGGCTGCTGCCGGCGACTGCGCGGGCCTGAGGAACGCGAAAAAGGGGCGGGGCACCACCGGTCGGTCGGTGGTGCCCCGCCCCCGTTCTCGGGGCGGATCTCAGGCGGCCGGGGCCGTCGAGGCCGTCGGATCCACGGGTCCTACGGGATCCGGGGGCCCTACGGGATCCACGGAATCCGCTCCGGAGCGGATCCGGCGGACCAGCCCCCGGGCGTCCAGGTGTTGGAGGTCCCGGTGGATCGTCATCCGGCTGACGCCCAGTTCCCGTACGAGGTCCGCGACCCGTACGCGGCCCTTGGTCCGTACCGTGCCGGCGATCAGCTCGCGCCGCTCCTCGCAAGGCAGTCCCCGTCCGGGGGTGCGCTGCGCCCGGGGCACGGTTACTTCGCCTCGGCCTTGAGGATCTCGGCGAGCTCCTCGTCGGACTCGCGGCCCGGCGTCGGCAGGTTCCACTTGGTGATGGCGAAGCGGAAGACGAAGTAGTAGATCGCCGCGAAGCAGAGGCCGATGCCGGCCAGGCCCCACGGGTTGGACGCGATGCCGAGGTTGAGGACGAAGTCGATCGCGCCGGCCGAGAAGCCGAAGCCGTCCTTCATTCCGAGCGCCCAGGTCAGCGCCAGGGAGACACCGGTCAGGACCGCGTGGATCGCGTACAGCACCGGGGCGATGAACATGAAGGTGAACTCGATCGGCTCGGTGATGCCCGTGACGAAGGCGGTGAGCGCGAGGGAGAACATCATGCCGCCGACGACCTTGCGGCGCTCGGGGCGGGCGCAGTGCACGATCGCGAGGCAGGCGGCCGGGAGGGCGAACATCATGATCGGGAAGAAGCCGGTCATGAACTGTCCGGCGGTCGGGTCACCGGCGAGGAAGCGGGCGATGTCGCCGTGGGCGCCGTTGTACTCGCCGGCCTGGTACCACGGGAAGGAGTTCACCAGGTGGTGCATGCCGACCGGGATCAGCGCGCGGTTGACGACGCCGAAGATGCCCGCGCCGACGGAGCCGGAGTTGACCAGCCATTCGCCGAGACCGTGGATGCCCTTGCCGAGCACCGGCCAGATGAGGCCGAAGACGATGCCGATGACCAGGCCCGCGAAGGAGGACAGGATCGGGACGAGGCGGCGGCCGCCGAAGAAGCCCGCCCAGTCCGGCAGCTTGGTCCGGTAGAACTTCTGGTACAGCAGGGCGGTGACGATGCCCATGACGACACCGCCGAGGACGCCGGCGTTGACCGGAGCGTCGATCATGGCGAACTTGTGGTCGACGACCGCCTCGATCTGCGGCACGTTGCCGTCGCTGAACTTGCCGAGCACGCTGGCGAAGACCACGTAACCGGCGACGGCCGCGAGGCCGGTGGAACCGTCGGACTTCTTCGCGAAGCCCACCGCGATACCGACGGCGAACAGCAGCGCCAGGTTGCCGAAGACGGCGTTGCCGCCGGCGGCCATGTACTTGGCTATCTCGTTGACCCAGTTCGGCATCGACGCGCTGCCCAGCATGTCGTCGTTGCCGAAGCGCATCAGCAGCGCGGCGGCCGGCAGCACGGCGATCGGCAGCATGAGGCTGCGGCCGAGGCGCTGCATGACCGCCATGGCGGCGGAGTTCTTCTTGGCAGACGTGGCCGTCTGCTCGGCTGTACTCACGGTTGCTTCCTCCAGAGGAAACGGGGTGTGTTGCCAAGGCAGGCAGCGCTTGTGTGGGCTGGGCAACAGCGAAGGAAAATGCGCTATTTGCAGCGCGATGTTCCAGTTGTAACACGGTTAAAACCGCATAAACCCACGGTCGGACAGACTGTGGACCTACGACCCGAAGGCTGGGGTCGCAAGCCCCCCGAGACCCGTGTCTTCCGGCGGTGTCAGAGGGGCCGGGTACCTTTCGGGCAGGGGCGCAGAGGGGGGATCCGCATGCAGCAGCCGACCGTCATCCGGGGGGACGCGAGCAGTCCGCAGGCCAAGGGGCCGAAGATCATCGCGCACGTCTGCAACGACCTCGGGGGCTGGGGAAGGGCTTCGTCCTCGCGCTCTCGAAGCGCTGGAGCGAGCCGGAGGCCGCGTACCGGGCCTGGCACCGGGGCCGCAGCGGGAACGACTTCGCGCTGGGCGCGGTGCAGCTCGTCCAGGTCCGCCCGGACACCTGGGTCGCGAACATGGTCGGCCAGCGCGGCACGCGCACCGGCAGCGGCGGCCCGCCCATCCGCTACGAGGCCATCGAGCACTGCCTCGCACTCCTGGCGGCCCACGCCACGGAACTGGGGGCCTCCGTCCACATGCCCCGCATCGGCTGCGGCCTCGCGGGCGGCAAGTGGTCCCGCATCGAGCCACTGATCCGCGACGGCCTCTGCGCGAAAGGCATACCGGTCACGGTGTACGACTTCGACTAGGCCAATCCAGCCCCGCCGGCGTTTGAGGCGCGGGGTCTGGGGCGGAGCCCCAGGAGCACTTCAGCCCGTCCGGCGCTTGAGGACCGGGTCAGGGCAGAGCCCTGGGAACGGAGGGAGGGCGGGTAGGGGACTTTGCCCCGCAGGGCCGAGCCACCCGCGGCGGCGTCACCGCAGGACGGCTGCCGGGGCCACCGCCGATCCGCCCGCACGGGACGCGGCGCCGCCCGCACCAGGCCCGAAGCCCCTGACGATCAGCCACCCGGCCAGCGCCAGCTCCCACGCGAACACCGGCAGCGCGGCCGCCGCCCCCGCCGGGGACAGCTGATCGTAGGCGCCGAACATCACGGCGACCGCCGAGCCGCAGATCAGCGGCCCGCCGACCAGTCCGAGCACGGATATGAAGCGCGGTACGAGCCGTGCGCGGTACGCCAGGTACGCGAGCAGGACGGTGTTCAGGCCGAGGGCGATGTTGGGCCCGAGCAGGAACGTCCAGTCGTGGAAGGCCACCAGCGCGGCATCGGCGCCGCCCACCGCCCCCGGGCCCCGCCGCAGGGTGACGAGCGCCAGGACCCCGACGATCCCGACGGCGATGACGACCGCCTCCAGCAGCCGCCCGAAGGCGTACCCGAGCGCGAGTCCCTCGCCGTGGCGCCGCAGGACGGGGAACAGCGCCGCCCCCGTCCCGGCCACCGCCACCACGAGCACCACCTCGCAGAGCGCCCCGAGTAGCGCCTGCGTATCGGCGCCCTGCGCGAGCCGGCCGTCCGCCGCGCCCAGCAGTGGGCGGTACAGCACCGCCCCGGCTATCGCGGAGACCTCGGTCAGCAGGAGCAGCGACCCGGCGGCCACCGCGGTTCTCCGGTCCGGACTCATCTCTCGGCACCTCTCACTCGATGGAGGTGTACGCCGTACACCTTGAGGCGACCATAGGTGTACGGCGTACACTCGTCAAGAAGAGGGCGCCGCAGCGGAGAGGGAAGGGGCCGAGCCGAAATGACCCGGCAGGAAGCCATGGCCGAGAGCACGCACAAGACCACGGCCAAGGCCACGGAGAAGGCCGCGGACAAGACCGCGGACAAGCAGCGCATCCCCCTGAACCGGGACCGCGTCCTGCGCGCCGCCGTCGCACTGGCCGACGCCACCGGCATCGACGCGCTCAGCATGCGCAGGCTCGCGCAGGAGCTCGGCGTCGTGCCGATGGCCCTCTACAAGCACGTGGCCAACAAGGAGGAGCTGCTCGACGGCATGACCGACGCCGTCGTCGGCGAGATCGACCCGCCGGCCACCGGCCCCGACTGGCAGTCCGTGGTCCGCGGGCGGATCCTCTCGGCCCGGCAGGTCCTGCTCCGCCACCCCTGGGCGGCCCGGGTCATCGAGTCGCGGACCGGCCCCACCCCGGCCGTGCTGGCCTACCTGGACTCGATGGCGGGGTGCTTCCGCGGCGGCGGCCTCTCCGCCGACCTCACGCACCACGTCATGCATGCGATGGGCAGCCGCCTGCTCGGCTTCAGCCAGGAGCTGTTCGACACCTCGGGCGCCTCCGGCACCTCCGGCCCGCCGGACCCCGCACTGGCGGCGCACTTCCCGCACATCGCGGAACTGGCCGCGACGGCCGCCCACGACGACGGCTCCACGGTCGGCGGCGGCTGCGACGACCAGTTCGAGTTCGAATTCGCCCTGGACCTCCTCCTCGACGGCTTCGAAGGCCTCCGCCGCCGCGGCTGGACCTCCGCGCGGTAGGTCAGGCGCCGGCGATCGCCGGTTCGGGCCCGGTGACCGCCGTCGGGTAGGCGCGCTGGGCCTCGCGGTCCCGGCGGAGCCACCAGAGGGCGCCGAGGGCCACGGAGGCGGCGCCGGTGCAGACTCCGACGGTACGGATGTCGCAGACGGTGAGGAGCACGCCGAAGAGTGCCAGCGAGACGCGGGCCATCGCGCCGTACGTGGTCATGTGGAGGCTGGAGACACGCCCGCGCACGGCCGCGGGGACGGTGGCCAGCAGGACCGTGGTGTCCAGGGCGATGATGACGCCGCCGGCCAGGCGCATGACGGCCAGCAGCGCCACGGCCGCGACCGGATGTCCGGCGAGGAAGAAGGCCGCCCAGGCCAGGCCCTGGAGCACGTAGGCGGCGGTGTACGCGGCCAGGTGCCGGCGGACCGCGATCCGGGCGGCCAGCACCGTGCCGAGGATGACGGCGACCCCGTCGGCCACGTACAGCGCGCCCAGCACCTCGCCGCCACCGCCGAGCCGGCCCGTGGCGTAGGCGGCGAGCAGGATGTCGTACGCCCCGCCGATGCAGCCCCAGGCGATGCCGATCCACACGACGGAGCGCGCCAGCGGCAGATCGCGCAGCACCCGCAGGCCCGCGGTCAGCTCCTTGCGCATCGGTGCACGGGCCGGCGCTGCGGACGCCCCCGGAGCCCCCGCCGCCGCGGGCTCCGCGTACGGCATCGGCCGCCGGGCCTGCGCCAGCAGCGGTACGACGGCCAGCACCTGCAGCACGCACGCGACGGCCATCGCTCCGGCGGGACTCCAGCCGGCCAGCGCGCCCCCGAGGGAGGCGCCGACGACGGTCATGGTTCCCGAGACGGAGCCCAGCCGGGCGTTGGCGGCGGGCCGGGCCGACGGCGCCACCACCCCGTACAGCCACTGCTGGCGGGCCGGCGGCCAGAGGGTGTTGCCGAGGCCCTGGAGCCCGTAGAACGCGGCGGTGATCCAGATGCCGTGGTCGAGGAAGAGCGCCATGCCGAGGACGCAGAGCGCCTGCGCGACCATCGAGCCGACGGCCAGGCGCCGCACGTCGAACCGGTCCGCGAGGGTGCCGGCCACCATCATGAACGCCAGCGCGGGCACGGTCCCGATGAGTTCCACGGCCGCCAGCGCGGCGGGTGAAGAGTCCTGCAGCACCTGGATGAACAGGCTGATCTGCATGACCCAGGTCGACCCCGAGGACAGCGCGCTCGCCGTCCACAGACGTGCGGTGCCGCTGTGGCCCTCGTGGGTACGTGTGATCATCCGGAGCATCCGGAGAGTCGATCACACCGCCCCGGCGCACCTCGGGGCGGACCGGGGGTTCCGGTCCGCCCCGCTCCGGGCCCGCCTGGGCGAGGCCTAAGGGAGGTAGCGTTCGAGCGCCCTCGCGCCCTCCTTCTCGATCAGCTTGCGTGCCTTCTCGACCCGTTCCGGCGTCGGGTCCTGGCCGCGTGCCATGACGAGGTCCTCAGGGTCGAACGGGTGCTCCGACCCCGTGTAGAGGTGGGCGGGGCGCTTGGGCTGCTGGTCCGATTCACTGTCCATGGCTACCTCCTGCGGTGTCCCCCTGGCCCCCATCCTCCGGCCGCGCCCCCATGAACGCACCTCGGGCGCAAACGCGCCCCGGGCCGTGCCTCGGACCGCGCCCCGGGCCGCCCTCAGGAGCTGTTGATCGCCAGCACCGTGGTCAGCGCGACGACCGCCCCGCAGATGCCGAGGTTCACGATCTTGTGCTCCCAGAACACCGCCACGAACTCGCGGATCGTCGCGCTCGGCCAGAAGTACTTCGCCGTCGGCGAGCCCAGCACCTGGCCGTTCACCCCGGCCTTGCGGGCCATCATCGCGGCCCGGAAGGCGTGGAAGTTGTTGGTGACCACCACGCAGCGGTAGGCCGGGTCGGCCGTCTCCATGATCGTCCGGCTGAACCGGAGGTTCTCCTCCGTCGTGCGGGACCGGTCCTCAAGCCGTACGTGTTCCTGCGGCACGCCCTCGGCGATCAGCCAGTCGGCCATCGCCCGCGCCTCCGCGAGGCTTTCGTCCGTCCCCTTGCCGCCCGAGGTCAGCAGCAGCGGCACCCGTCCGCCCCGGGCGATCTGCGCGTCGTGGATCTCCCGGCCCTTGCGCAGCCGCGAGGCCAGCAGCGGCGGGACCCGGTCGCCGCCGATGAGGCCGGAGCCGAGCATCACCACGTAGTCGACGTCCCCGCGCACCTTGATCCGGCCGTAGAGGTAGGCGTAGGCGAGGAAGCACAGGAAGAGGAAGGAGACGTATCCGGCGAGGAAGACCACGCCCCCCGTCACCGCGTCCCACATCTGGGAGCGCCGGGTGCCCGCGGTCAGGACGAACGCGATCAGGGCGAAGATCCCCACCCCCGCCATGAAGGCGAGCAGGTTGGCCGGGCGGCGGCCCTCCTTGCGGATCACCGTCAGTCCGTTGCCGATCAGGAAGATCCCGAGCGCGATCGTGCCGAGCGCGGGGACCAGGAAGACCAGCGCGACGATGATCCCGGCGAGGCCGTGGGGCAGATCCGGGACCAGGGTCAGCAGGCCGACCGAGGTGAATATGAAGGTGAGGCCCAGGTAGACCGCGTTGCGGAAACGGCGGCGGTCGGCCCGGACGCTCACGCCGAAGAGGGCGAGGAAGAGAGCGGCAGGGACAAAAGCGAACATGCCGCTCATCGTAGGTGGGAAGTATGAATGTTCAGAGGCCGCCGTATGGCGTGCGGCGCACGGCCCGCCCCGCCAGGACGTCCGTCCGGCGCCCGTCCCGGACCACGAACTGCCCGTCGATCAGGACGTGCGGGATCCCGGCCGGCAGCGCGCGCGGGCGCTCGTACGTCGATCCGGCCGCGACCGTCAGCGGATCGAAGAGGACGAGGTCGGCCCGGTGCCCGACGCGCACCAGCCCGCGGTCCGGCAGGCGCAGCCGCGAGGCGGGACGGCCGGAGAGGTGGGCGACGCACTCCTCCAGGGAGAGGACGCCCAACTCGCGCACGTAGTGCCCGAGGTAGTGCGGGAAGGTGCCGTAGGCCCGCGGATGCGGTTTCGCGCCCTGCAGGATGCCGTCCGAGCCGCCCGTGTGGACCGGGTGACGCATGATCGCCCGTACGTTCTCCTCGTGCCCGACGTGCTGGAGGATGCTCGGCCCGAGCCGGTCGCCCAGCAGCAGCGCCCGCGCCGTCTCCCAGTCGGGGACGCGCGTACCCACGTACGCCCCGTAGGCCGGGTCCGTGGTGCCGGCGATCTCGATCGTCGACCAGTCGACGGGGACCCCGTGGCAGCCGTCGGCGCCCTCCACCTCCAGCGCGTACCGGATCCGCTCGGCCTCCGCGTCGTCGCGCAGCCGGGCGAGGACCGCCCCGGGTCCGCCCTCGTTCGCCCAACTGGGCAGCAGGGCCACCAGGGTGGTGCAGCCGGGGGTGTACGGGTAGCTGTCGAGGGTGATGTCGGCGCCGCCGGCCAGCGCCCCGTCGAGCAGGGCGAGCAGCTCGCCCGCGCGGCCCCGGTTCTCCCCGAAGTTCATCGTGGCGTGCGCCAGGTGCAGTGCGCAGCCGGCCTCGCGGGTCAGCTCGACCATCTCGGCGTAGGCGGCCAGGGCGCCGCGGCCGTACGAGCGGTGGTGCGGGCAGTAGTAGCCGCCGTGGCGCGCCACCACCCGGCACAGCTCGGTCAGTTCGGAGCCGGAGGCGTACATGCCCGGGGTGTAGGTGAGCCCCGAGGACATCCCTACGGCGCCCTGCGCGAGCCCCTCGGCGACCAGGGTCCGCATCCGGTCGAGCTCGGAGGGGGTCGCGGGACGGTCGCCCCAGCCGACGACGTGCGCGCGGACGGTGCCCTGGGGGACGAGGTAGGCGGCGTTGACGGCGATGCCCTGCCCGCCGTGGGCCCGGTCCAGCCGGTCCAGGTACCCGCCGACCGTGCGCCAGTCGAAGTCGATGTCCTCGCCCGTGCCGTTCCAGCCGGCGATGGCGGCCCGCACCTCGGCCAGCGTGCGCTCGTCGACGGGGGCGTACGACAGGCCGTCCTGGCCGAGGACTTCGAGGGTCACGCCCTGGGCGGCCTTCGCGCTGTGGTCCGGATCGCGCAGCAGGGCCAGGTCGCTGTGGGCGTGCATGTCGATGAAACCGGGGGCCAGGGCGAGGCCGCGGGCGTCGAGCGAGTGTCGCCCGCCGCCCGCGATCCGGCCGCCGATCTCGGCGATGCGGCCTTCGTGGATCCCGACGTCGGCGGTGTGGGAGGGCCCGCCCGTGCCGTCGACGACGCGGGCCCCGCGGATGACCAGGTCCATGGGCTTAGAAGAAGGTCCGGACGTACTCCGTGACCGTGCCGTCGGCCTCCACCACCGGGATCAGCGGCCACTTCTCGAAGATCGTGCACGGGTGGGACATCCCCAGCGCCACCCAGTCGCCGACCTCCACGTCCCCGGCGGAGTCCGTTTCCAGCCAGGCGTGCTGGTCGGAGAGCTTGAGGACGCGGACCCCGGTGGCCGGGCGCTCGGCGCCGGTGAGCGGATCGCGGACCAGCTCCACCTCGGGCAGCCCCAGGTCGTAGGCGATGTCCCGCTTGCCGGCGTTGAGATACGCCTGGGTGGGGGAGGGGCGCGAGACCACCTGCGCCCAGAGCCGGAAGGCGGGGCGCAGGCCGCCCTCCTCGGGGACCCGGTTGAAGGGGGTCAGGCGGGTGTACCAGCCGTGGTCGTGGGAGACGTACGCGCCGGAGCGCAGCAGCTTCAGGACCGGCCGCGAGAGCTCCGGCAGCTCGGCGAACACGTCGGCGACGGCGTCGAACCAGGCGGAGCCGCCCGCGCTGACGACGATCTCCTCGACCCCGTCGAACCGGCCCGCCTTGTCGAACTCGGCCGCCAGGGACGTGAGTCGGCGCAGGTAGGCGTGCACGGAGTCCGGGTCGGCGCCGGGCACCTCCGCCTCGTACCCGGCGATGCCGACCAGGCGCAGGGTGTCCGTACCCGCCACCGCGTCGGCGACGGCCCGGCAGTCCTCGTCGGTACGGGCCCCCGTGCGGGCGCCCTCCCCGGCGCCGAGCTCCACGACCACGTCGACCTGCTGGGGCCGGCCCTGGAGGGCCCGGTCCATGAGCTGGACCCCGCGCACGGAGTCCACGTAGCAGACGAAGCGGAAGGCGGGGTCCGCGGCGAGCTCGGCGGCCACCCAGCGCAGGGCGGCGGCGTCGACGAGCTCGTTGGCGAGGAAGATCCGCTGGATGCCGAACGCCCGGTAGACGCGGGCCTGGTGGGGCACGGCGGCGGTGATGCCCCAGGCGCCGTGCTCCAGCTGGCGCTGGAACAGCTGCGGGGCCATGCAGGTCTTGCCGTGCGGGGCGAAGGCCAGGCCGTGGCGCTCGGCGTAGGTGCCGAGGGCGGCGAGGTTGTGGCTCAGCGCCTCGGCGTCGAGGGTCAGCACGGGCGTGGTGAACCCGCCGGTGTAGAGGCTCCGCCGCTGGGCGGTCAGCTCCCCGACGGTGAGGCCCGCCTGTCCGGCGTCCGGGGGAAGTCCCTTGAACCGGTGGTCCACCGGCTCCTGGGCGAGGGCCTGGACGGGGTCGCTGGGCATGGGTGTGGGCCTCCCGGAGTATTGCGGTTGTTGCGTACAGTGCAACAGTCGTTGCGTGTGCCGCTGCATGCTGTCTAACATCCCGGATGACGACGGGTCAACGGGGCCGGGTCCGGTTCTGTGCGGAGGGTACGGAGGCACGCTGAGTGAGCCAGTCGGTGGAGCGGGCGCTCCGGATCCTGCCTGCCCTGGCCAAGGGCCCGGCCGGGCTCGGCGAGGTCGCCGAGGTGCTCGACGTGCACAAGAGCACGGCCCTGCGGCTGCTGCGGACCCTCCAGGAACACGGCTTCGCCTACCGGCAGGCCGACGGGCGCTACCGGCTCGGCGCCTCCCTCTTCGCGCTGGCCGCCGAGTCCATCGAGAACCTCGACGTGC
Source organism: Streptomyces sp. NBC_00335 (assembly GCF_036127095.1). Classification (GTDB taxonomy): domain Bacteria; phylum Actinomycetota; class Actinomycetes; order Streptomycetales; family Streptomycetaceae; genus Streptomyces. The sequence goes on along the minus strand of NZ_CP108006.1, from coordinate 3,137,448 downwards.
GCGAGATCGCGCACCCCCACCTGCTGGAACTGAACCGGACCACCGGCCACACCGTGCACCTCGCCCTCCACCAGGACGACGAGGTCGTCTACGTCGACAAGGTGGACAGCCGCTATGCCGTGCGGATGTACTCGCGCATCGGCCGGCCCGTCCCCCTCACCGTCGCCGCCGTCGCGAAGCTGCTCATCGCCGACCTGCCGGACGCCGAGCGCCGGGCCCTGGCCGCGCGCATCGAGTACCCGGCCTACACCTCCCGCTCCACCCCCGACGCCGCCGCGTACCTGCGCGAGCTGGACCTCGTGCGCGAGCAGGGGTGGGCCACGGACCTCGGCGGCCACGAGGAGTCCCTGAACTGCCTGGCCGCACCCGTCCGCGGACCCGACGGCCGCGTGGTCGCCGCGATGTCCGTCTCCGCCCCCGGCGTGGTCCTCTCCGTCGCGGGGCTGCTCGAACTCCTCCCGCTCGTACGGCAGACCGCCGACGCCATCGGCCGCGAGTACTCAGGCTCGGGCCCCGTACAGGAAGACAGGCAGCCATGACCGACAAGATCGCGATCACCCCCGCCACCCACACCGACCCGCCCGCGAAGTTCTCGCACGGCGTCCGCAAGGGCAACATCCTCCAGGTCGCCGGCCAGGTCGGCTTCCTGCCGCACGTGGACGGGCAGGAGCCCACGCCGGCCGGCCCCACCCTGCGCGAGCAGACCCTCCAGACGCTGGAGAACGTCCGCTCCGTCCTGGAAGCGGGCGGCGCCGGCTGGGACGACGTGATGATGCTGCGCGTCTACCTCACCGACACCACGCACTTCGCAGAGATGAACGCGATCTACAACGCCTACTTCGAGGAGCAGAACCTGAAGGCGGCCCCCTCCGCCCGCACCACCGTGTACGTGGGTCTCCCCGGCGGCCTGCTGATCGAGATCGACGCCCTCGCGGTGCTCGACGCCTGAGCATGACCCGGGGTCTGATCCCGGGCCTGATGCCGGGCCCGAGCTCGGGCCTTGCGGTCCACGGGAGTTGACGGCCGGGGGTGGATCCGGCGGGGGGCTTTCGGCCTGCGTCTCAGAGTGTGTACGGACCGGTGATCACCCTCAACATTTTGTGTATCTTGAGCGCGCTTTATACACACAATGTGGGGAACTCACTTGCGCAAGCGCTCTGTCATAGCCGCGGCCGTCGCCACGGGCACGCTGGCCGTCCTCGCCGTCACCCCGGCCCAGGCCACCGAGTACAGCTCGGCCCTGAAGATCCGCGGAGTCCAGTACGACGCTCCCGGCCGCGACTCCAACAGCTGCTCCACCGGCAACACCGCCGCGGAGTACGTGACGATCAAGAACTACTCCTCCTCGGCGACCATCAACCTCAAGGGTTACGTCGTCAAGGACGCCGTCGGCAACCGCTTCACCTTCGCCATCAACCACTACCTCCAGCCCGGCGACCTGGTGAAGCTGCGCGGCGGCTACGGCACCGAGTCGGACGGCAACGACGTGGCCTACCGCGGCAGCTGCAACTTCATCTGGAACAACGACCGCGACACGATCTACCTCTACACCCCGTCCGGCAAGGCCTCGGATTCGCACGCCTACACCAAGAGCGGATCCGACGCCGACGGCAACGGGTACGTCACCTTCCACGGCTGACCGAGCGACAGGCGCCGCAACTCCACGCGCCGATAGGGCGGTCCGGGGCCGGTGGGCGTCCGGGCGTTGGGTACCCTCACGGATGACTTCGGGGCGCCGGCGGGGGCCGGAACGCCGCTAGCAGGGATGGGTCCTCATGAGCAGCGCACCTTCGGCAGGCATCTTCCAACCGCTCAAGGCGGACGACCCTGAGATCGTGGGCGGCTACCGGCTCGCGGCGGTGCTCGGCGCCGGCGGCATGGGCAAGGTGTACCTCTCGTACACGCCCGGCGGCCGGCCCATCGCCATCAAGGTGATCCGGTCCGAGTTCGGCGAGGACCCCGAGTTCCGGCGGCGCTTCCAGCAGGAGGTGCGGTCCGCGGAGCGGGTCCAGGGGCTCTACACCGCTCCGGTCATCGACTCGGACACCGAGGGCGCACAGCCCTGGCTGGCCACGGCCTACGTGCCCGGCCCCTCCCTCGCGCACGCCGTGGCCCTCCACGGCGCGCTGCCGACGCGCAGCGTGCTGCTGCTGGCCGTCGGGGTCGCCGAGGCCCTGACGGTCATCCACGGCGCGGGCATCGTCCACCGCGACCTGAAGCCCGCCAACGTCCTCCTCGCCTCCGACGGCCCGCGCGTCATCGACTTCGGCATCGCCCGCGCGGCCGACACCACCGCCTTGACCAGCACGGGCGTCAGCGTCGGCACCCCGGCGTTCATGGCGCCCGAGCAGGCCTCGGCCGGCACGATCACCCCGGCCACCGACGTCTTCGCCCTCGGCCAGATGGCCGCCTTCGCGGCGATCGGCTCCTCCGTCTACGGGGACGGGCCCTCGCACGCGGTGCTCTACCGGATCGTGCACGAGGACCCCGACCTCAGCGGGCTGCCCGAGGAACTGCGGCCCCTGGTCACCCGCTGCCTCAGCCGCGACCCGGCCGAGCGCCCGGACCTGACCGAGGTCATCGCGCTGTGCCACGCGGCCGCGGCCGCTCCGCTGCGCCAGGGGGAGGACTGGCTGCCGCGGGCCATCGTCGGTGCCATCACCGAGCGGGTGCACCTGCTGCCCGCCCCGGCGCACACCCCCGCCCCCGTCCAGGCCTCCGCCCCGCAGCCGCCGACGGCGGCTCCGGCTCAGCCTCCGGCTCCGGTCCAGGCGCCGACCCAGGCCCCGACCCCGGCCCCGATCCCGATCCCGATCCCGACGGAGCGCTCCCCGCAGCCTTCGGCGCAGTCCGGGCAGGGGACGGTGCCGACCGGCTACGGGACGCCGCAGCCGTACGGTCAGCCCGGGTACGCGCAGCCCCCGCAGCAGCAGCCTTCGTACGCTCAGCCTCCGCGCCAGCAGCCCGCGTACGCGCAGCCCACGTACGCCCAGCCCCAGCCCCAGCCCGGCTACGCGCAGCCCGGGTGGGGGCAGCAGACGTACCCGCCCGCCCCGAAGCGCCCCAAGCGCACCGGGCTGATCGTCACCCTGTCCGTCGTGGGCGCGGTGATCGGGCTCGCGGTCCTCGGCTCCCTGCTGCCGGACGGCTCCAAGAAGAACGGCGCGGCCGGGTCGCCCGGCGGCGGCAGCGGCGGGGGCAGCGGTGCGAGCGCGAGCGCTTCGCCCGGTACGAGCGCCTCCCCGGGCAAGGCGGCCGACAAGCCCGTCGACCCCAAGCCGGTCTCGTACCAGGACATCGACGTGCCCGAGGACCACCAGCTGCTGCTGGCCGACAACCCGCCGCGCCCGGCCGAGCCGACGAGCGGCTCGGTGACGTACGGCCACGGGGACATCTATTACTACCGAGGGGCCCTCAGCGAGGACAAGTTCGGTACGGACAACGGGAAGATGGTCCTGCTGAACAACGCGGAGAAGGGCTCGCTGGAGACCTGCCGCAGCGTGACCCGCTTCACCGAGGAGATCGACTTCAACCAGCTCACGAACGGATCGCAGGTCTGCCTCCTGAGCGATGCGGGGCACATCGCGGTGGTGACCTTCCGCGGCAAGTCGGCCGCGAAGGAGCCGAGCCGCTACATGACCGTCGACCTCACGATCTGGCGCAACGCCGAGGAAGCGAAGAGGGACTAGCCGCCCCGGCCCCGGGCGCCGGGCCCGGGGCTCAGTCGCGGCGCGGTGGCAGGAGGAGACCCACTGCCACGCCCGCGACGGCCCAGGTCAGCAGGCCGACGAGCACCGCGGGCGCGGCCCCGAGGTCCGTACGGGCAAGCAGCAGCGGGGTCGTCGTCAGCCCGGCGGCCATGCCCGACGCGTTGGCCACGAACACGGCCCTCTCCGCGCGTGTCACGGCGTTGAACAACTGCGCCAGGACCATGGCCACGACGAAGAGCACCGGCGCCGTCACCACGAGGGCCAGGATCCCCACCCACCACGGGACACCGGGCGCCCACAGCAGGAAGACGGCCGCGATCAGGGCCGCGAGCAGGGCGAGCAGCGTGACTGCCAGGGATGTGCCGTAGTCCTCGTCGGGTTCCTCCGAGAGCGGCTGGTCGGCCCGGAAGACGATGCCGATCACGATGCCCACGACGAGCGACCACGTCCCGGACAGGACCTGGAACGCGAACAGCTGGCCCCCGACCGCCACCGCGGGCGCCAGGAAGGAGATCCAGGCGGCGCCCGTCGACAGCGCCACCGGTCCGGGCTTCACCGGCTCCTGAGCGGCGGACGTCTCCCGGGGTTCGCCCGACGGCACCCATCCGGTGGGTGCCGGCACGGGCGGCTGCACGGCGGGCGGCCGCACGGCGGCCGGCCGGACCGCGGAGGTCTCGGTCGGGCGTGCGGCGAGGTCCCGCGGTGCCGCGGGCGGTCCCGACGGCTCCCACAACTCGGTCGGCCGGTGGCCCTGCTGGCTGCCGGCCAGGCTCAGCAGCTCCCCGGTCGCGGCCGCGCTCGGCGGGCGGTCCGCCGGGTCCTTGCTGAGCAGCCGCAGCACCAGCCGGTCGAGCTCGCCGGTGACTTCGGGGCGGTGCGTCCGTACCGGCTCCGGCATCCTGCTCGCGTGCTGGGCGAGCACGTCCCAGCCCGATCCCGTGAACGGCGGTTCCCCGGTGAGCAGTTCGTACAGCACGCACCCCAGCGCGTAGAGGTCGGTGCGCGCGTCGTGCTCTCCGCGGGCCTGCTCGGGTGCCATGTACGCGGGCGACCCGATCACGGCCCCGGTCGTCGTCAGCCCGCGCGCCCCGCTCTCCCGGGCGATCCCGAAGTCGCAGATCTTGATCCGGCCCTTGGCGGTCAGCATGATGTTGGCCGGCTTGATGTCCCGGTGGACGATCCCCGCCGTGTGCGCCGCCTGGAGTCCCTCACAGATCTGCACGCCCCACCGCACCACGTCCTCGACGGCCGACGGTCCGCGCTCCGCCTCCAGCGGGAGCCCGTCGACGAGCTCCATCACCAGGAAGACGATCGTCCGTCCGCCGACGTGACCTTCCCCGACGTCGTGCACCGCGACCACGTGCGGGTCGGACAGCCTGGCGGCCGCGCGCGCCTCCGACCGTAACCGCAGTGCGAGTTTGTCGTCCCCCGGCCGGGCGATGACCTTCACGGCCACGTCCCGGTCCAGCGAGAGGTCGCGGCCGCGCCACACCTCGCCCATGCCGCCCGCGCCTATCAGCTCGGCCAGCTCGTACCGGCCCGCCAACACCATGCCTTCCATCGGCACCCCCATGAACGGCACTGTAGATCGTCGGCCGTGTGTACGGGCCGTGCCGTTCGACATGGGAGACGTCCGGCGCGCAGGCACGGGAAGGCCGGGCGCCCCCCTGGCGGTGGGGCGCCCGGCCGCTTGGATCGCCGGACGGACTACGGGCAGTACTGCGCCTGCTTGCCGATCGACCGGTACATGCAGTCCGCGTTCTCCAGGAGCTGCAGCACCGCGTCCTTGTTGCGCGCCGTCTCGTTCGCGATGACCTCGTCCGGCGGGTAGAAGCCCCCGCCGCCCGAGCCGGTCGGGTACATCTCGAAGGTGTAGCCGAAGATCTTCTGGTCGCCCCACAGCCAGTCGTCGATCGTCCCGTCGGTGATGTACAGGTCGCTCGACTGCTCCGGCGTGTAGCCGTTGCTGGCCGCCATGCTGGTGCCGATCTTCTTGAACACGGCCAGGTCGTCGGCGGTCAGGCCGGGCGCCGTGTCGTTGTACGTCCACCCGAACGGCCACAGCACGAGCTCGCTGTACGTGTGGAAGTCGATGGCGGCCGTGATCTGCTGCTTGCCGCCGATCACGCGGCTGCGCACGAAGTCGGAGACCACCTTCACCTCGGGCGCCGACTCGGCGGCCGGGCCCCGGTAGGTCTCGGAGCTCTTGCTGCTGCTGGAGCCGCCGCAGCAGCCGAACTTGTAGTTCCAGTTGCGGTTCTCGTCCGTGCCGACGTAGGAGGAGCCGGCGTTGGGCTGCCGGTTCTTGCGCCAGGAGCGGTACGAGCCGGAGGCGATGTCGTACTCGCCGCCGTCGGGGTTGAGGTCGGGGATGATCCAGATCTCGCGGCCGTTGACCGCGTTGGTGACGCGCGAGTCCGTCCCGTACTTCGAGCCGAACTCCTTGATCAGGTAGAGGGCCATCTCGACGGTCAGGTGCTCACGGGCGTGCTGGTGCGCGGTGAAGAGCACCTCGGGCTCGGCCTCGTCGGTCGCGACGTTGTCGCTGATCTTGATCGCGACGAGGTCCCGGCCCTGGTAGGACTTCCCGATGACCCGCTTGCTGATGATCGAGGGGTACTGGGCGATGCGCTGGTCGATCTCCGCGCTCGCCTCGGCGTAGTTGTGGTAGAGCGCGTCCTTCGACGGGAAGTCGTTGATCCCGGCGGCGATGTCGCGCCCGTCGGAGCGGTCCGGCGGTCCGGGCAGCGCGGTCAGCTCGTAGCCGAGTGCGCGCAGCTTCTTGGCCTGCATCGGGTCGGCGCTGACGACGACCGAACGGGCGTCCACCTCGTCGATGGAGACGCCGGTACGGAGCAGGGCGGTGCGTTCCGTCGCGGTGGACGGGCCCTGGATCTCGTACTGGACGATCGACTCGTCCTGGGTGGCGGTCGACGGGGTGGGCGGCGGGGCGGCCGTCGCGCTCATGCCGTAGGCGGGTGCGCCGAGCGCGAGCGCGAGAAGGGCCGCCGTGATGGCGGCCCTTCGGCGGTGGTGGAGCCGCATGCGTTCTCCTGGGTGGGAGTGTGGGGGTAGCCGTGCGGACGCGCACAGCGTGCTCTCGTGGCATGTCCGGGTCAAGAACCCGAAATCGGCCAACCCCACACACCTACCTGCTACGGCAGCGAGTGGACCTTGGGACCCACCGCATTGGACCAAGCACTACCCGCCTTGGCGTCCCAGTTGGTCGACCAGGTCATCGCGCCGCGCAGTCCCGGGTAGGTCTTCGACGGCTTGAAGCTCCCGCAGCTCGTGCCGCGGGTCAGGCAGTCCAGCGCGTTGTTCACGATGGCCGGGGAGACGTAGCCGCTGCCCGCGCCGCTGGGGGAGGCCGGGACCCCGATGCCCACCTGCGAGGGGTCGAGCCCGCCCTCCAGCTGGATGCAGGCCAGCGCGGTGAGGAAGTCCACCGAGCCCTGGTGGTAGACGTTGCCGTCGCAGCCGTTCATCGAGCCGCTGTTGTAGTACTGCATGTTGACGACGGTCAGGATGTCCTTCACCGCGAGAGCCGTCTTGAAGTAGCCGCCCTGCGTGGACTGCATGTCGATGGTCTGCGGGGCCATGGTCAGGACGAGCGAGGGGCCGGCCTTCGCCGCCAGCGCGCGCAGCGCCTGGGTCATGTAGGTCGGGTTCAGGCCGTTCTCCAGGTCGATGTCGATCCCGGTGAAGCCGTACTCCTGCATCAGCGCGTACGCGGAGTTCGCGAGGTTGGTCGCGGACGCCGAGTCGTTGACCGAGATGGTGCCCTTCTCGCCGCCGATGGAGAGGATGACGGACTTGCCGGCCGCCTTCTTCGCGGCGATGTCCGCCTTGAACTGGGGGACCGTGTAGCCGCCGAGCCCGGCCGAGTCGAGGTTGAAGGTGATGCCGCCGGGCGTGGTCGTGGCGTCGGCGAAGGAGACGGCGATGATGTCGTACTGCGCCGAGACGTCGGAGATCTTCTGGACGGTCGCGCCGTTGTTGAAGTTCTGCCAGTAGCCCGTCAGCGCGTGCTTGGGCACCGACGGGTTCGGGTTGCCGCCCCCGCCGCTCGTGGTGGTGCCGGGCACGGCCGCGCCCTTCGCGCCCTCGCCGGCCGCGTTGTACGCGCTCACCTGGAAGGAGTACGTGGTCGACGCGGCGAGCCCGGTGATCTGCGCCGAGGTGCCCGAGGTCACGGTCTGGACGCGGACGCCGTCCTGATACACGTAATACCCGGCGGCCCCGGTGACCGTGTTCCACGAAAGGGTGAGCCCGCTGGAGCTCTGGCCGGAAACGGCGCTGCCGGCCGGGGCGCCGGGGATGGTCGGCGACGGGTCGGTGCCGCCTCCGCCGTCGGGGCCGAAGACGCTGAACTCGTCCACGACGAAGCCCGGCTGGCCGTACCAGCCGTGGGTGTAGACGGTGACCTGGGTGGTGCTCGGGCCGGTGGTGAAGGTGGTGGACAGCTTCTGGAAGCCGCCGCCGGTGCCGGGGGTCCAGGTGGAGACGTCCTGGGTGCCGGTCCCGGTCGCGCCGAGGTACACGTACGAGCCGTTGACCTGCTGGCTCAGCGTGTACGTGGAACCCGGCTTGACGGTGACGACCTGGCTGCACCGGGCGTTGTCCTGGCCCGCCGGGGTGGCCTTGAGGGCGCCGGCCCCCGCGAAGACGGGGGAGGAGACGACGGCGCCGCTGCCGGAGGTGCACGTCCAGTTGGCGAGGCCGGACTCGAAGCCGCCGTTGCGGACGACGTTGACGTCGGCGGCCTGGGCGGTGCCGGTGGCCAGGGTGGTGAGCCCGGCGGCGGCGAGGGTCACGGCGAGCGGGATGGCGAGGGAGCGGATGCGGTTCACGTGGGCTCCGTGGGGGGAGTGGGGAAGTGAGGGCGCGTCAAAAGCGTGTTCGAGGCAAGTGGGGTGCCCTGCGGCCAAGTTGGTCTAGTCCAATGTCCATGTCAAGAGTGTTTGCAATATGGCTTGAACTGATCGACCCGACCGTCGTCTTCCGATCCTTGTTGTCCGGATTTTCCCGCCCTCTGTGACACGTGCCGGTGGCACGGGAATCCGCAAGGCCCTGCCCTGTCAGGAAGGACGTGGATATGGTGCTGGAGCAAGGGGGAAGGGTGTTGATCGTTTGCGGTCGCGCAGCACGCGCGCCCGCACGGCGGTCAGGGGAACGCCCGTGGATGACGGGGTGAACGGGGGGATGCGCGTGCCGATCGCCATTGCTGTCACCAGCGCCGATCTGGTGCTGCCGGCCCCGGACCGGCACACCCCGGCCGCCGCCGTACTGCCTCCGCCCGAGGAGCTCGACCTGGACGGCGCGCTCGCCCAGACGGCCGGCCTGCTGGAGCGCCACGGCCACCTGGTGGTCCTCGTGCCGTCCTGGCTGCGGGTCTCCGCCCTCCGCCGCCTGCACACCGTCCGGGCCATCCTGGAAACCGACCGGATCGCTCTGGTCGACGTCGATCTCCCGCCGCTGGGAACCGCCCTGCTGGTGCGTCAGCTGCGCCAGCTCACGGTCAGCGACTTCAGCCCCGGAGTCCTCGCCTCCGCCGCCCGGCTCCTCACGCACTACATCTACGCGGGCGCCCTGCTCGGCTCGGTCGCCAAGCTGGACCGCATCCCGGTCGGGCTCAAGGCGCACGCGAAGTCCTGGTCCCCGAACGCCCAGTTCGCCGTACTGGCCAACCCGACCCCCCACCTGGTCAAACTGGGCTCGGGCTCCGGCGCGGCCCACGGCGGCGGCCCCGCGCTCCCCCCGGGACCCGAGTTCGCCACCCACCTCACCTTCGCCCGCGGCCAGCTCACCACCGACTGGGTGGCCTCCGAGCTGGCCCCCGCCTGGCGGGTCCAGGGCGTCATGGAGAGCCAGCTGCCCGCCGACTCGCCCGCCTGGTGGGCCACGCCGAAGCTCGTGGAGTTCGCGGCCGCCATCCCGGACCCCTCGGTGCTCTACCAGCTCGTCGCCTCGGTCCGCCGCGAGGAGTGCCGCTGGTGCGGGTTCGAGCTCATCGGCGACCGCTGCGGCTTCTGCGCCGCCCCGCTCCTCGCACCGCAGCCGCCCCCGCCGACGGCAGCCGGATCCGCGTCGGGATCCGCCTCCGCCTCCGCGGCCCGGCTCCGCCCCAGATCCAGATCCAGACACTGACCGGCCCGAACGAATGAAGAACGGCGAGGTAAGACGGCCATGAACTCACGCCAGCGCCGCGGCGTCATCCTGCTGATCCTGTCGGTCCTGTGCGCCCTCGCCGCCTTCGGCGGAGTCCTCGTGGTGATGGGAGACGTCAACTCCAAGGTCGGCAACGAGGTCGTCGCCTACCGGGTCAAGGGCGACATAGCCCCGTACACCCCCCTGACGGCCGGCCAGTTCGAGCAGGTCACGCTCCCGAAGCGGTGGCTGTCCGCGACCGCCGTCACGGACCTCGGCGCACTCAGGGACAAGCTGGCGCTCACCGCCCTGAAGAAGGGCTCGCTGCTCCAGAGCGACATGTTCGTCGACAAGCCGAAGCTCCAGGCCGGGGAGCAGGAGATGGCCATCATGATCGACGCCTCGACGGGCGTGGCGGGCAAAGTCACCCCCGGCTCCAAGGTCAACATCATCGGCACCTTCAAGAGCAAGAAGGCCGACGGCCCCGACACGTCGGTGGTCATGGTGGCCAACGCCCGCGTCATCAACGTCGGCAAGCTCACCCCCCTCGACCCCAAGGACAGCGACAAGAAGGCCACCGACGCCGTCCCGATCACCTTCGCCCTGTCCACCGAGGACACCCAGCGCGTCGCCTACGCCGAGTCCTTCGCGGTGCACGTACGCCTGGCCCTGGTGGCACCCGGCACCGACTCGGCGCCCAACCCGGGCGACCGCTACTACACCCTCGAAGGGGACAAGTGAGGCGCCGATGACCACTCGCATCCTCCCCGCGGTCGGCGACCCGGAATCCGCGCGCATCATCGCCACCCTGCTCAGCCAGCTCCCGGGCGCCGAGCCGGCCGCCCCCGTCCCCGACTCCACCTTCCTCCTCGACACGCTCGCCCGGCTCGCCGCCGAGTCGATCGACGAACTGCCCGAGGTGGTCCTCGTACACGAGCGGATCGGTCCGCTCCCCGTCCTGGACCTCATCCGCGAGGTCGCCCTGCGCTTCCCCGCCGTCGGCGTCGTCCTCGTCACCTCCGACACGAGCCCCGCCCTCTTCTCCGCCGCCATGGACTCCGGCGCCCGCGGCCTGATCGGCCTGCCCCTGGCCTACGAGGAGCTCGCCGCCCGCGTCCAGGCCGCCGCCCAGTGGTCCGTGGGCGTACGCCGCCACCTGGGCCGCGGCCCGGAGCTGCCCAGCGGCCCGGGCGGCAAGGTCGTCACGGTCACCGGGGCCAAGGGCGGGGTCGGCGCCACCTTCGCGGCCGTGCAGTTCGCACTGGCCGCGGTGGCCGCGGGCCGGCGCACCGCCCTGGTCGACCTGGACCTCCAGGCCGGCGACATCGGCTCGTACCTCGACGTGCAGTTCCGCCGCTCCATCGCCGACCTCGCCGGCATCCAGGACATCTCCCCGCGCGTCCTGTCGGACGCCGTCTACGACGACCGCACCGGGCTCGCGCTGCTCCTGGCGCCGGCCGACGGCGAACGCGGCGAGGAGGTCGACGACCGCGCCGCCCGTCACGTGATCGCCGCCCTGCGCGCCCGCTACGAGCTGGTCGTCATCGACTGCGGAACCCAGGTGACCGGCGCCAACGCGGCCGCCGTGGAACTCGCGGACGTGGCCGTCCTGGTCACCACCCCCGACGTGATAGCCGTACGGGCCGCCAAGCGGATGGTCCGGATGTGGGAACGCCTCCAGGTCAGGAAGGCGGAGGAAACGACCATGGTCGTCAACCGCTGGTCCAAGCAGACCGAGATCCAGCCCGCCCTGATAGAGAAGATCACCAAGACCCGGGCGGTACGCACCCCCGTGCCGGCGGCCTTCAAGGAACTCCAGGCCGTCGTCGACGCGGGCCGGGTGCAGGACCTGGACAACCGCTCGACGGTCAAGCAGGCCCTGTGGGCGGTGGCGGGCGAACTGGGCCTGCTGACCGCCCCCGACGCGGACCCCGCCGCCGTCCCCTCTGCGGAGCCCGGCGCGGCCCTGGCGGTACGGGGCTCCGGGCCGGTGGCCCGGCTGCGCGGCGGCGACCGCGGCGCCCTCGGACCGTGGCTGCGGCGCGGGCGGGAGGGCTGAGGGGTGTCCGGGCGGAGACGGGCCGGGGTACTGAGCCGGATACGGGGCCGTGGGGATCGGGGGCAGGTGGCGTTCGAGTTCGTCGGCATGCTCCCGTTCATCCTGCTCATCGTGGTGGCGGTGTGGGAGTGCGTGCTGATCGGGTACGCGTACTCCCTGGCCGGGAACGCGGCGGACGAGGCGGCACGGGTGGGCGCGGTGCACGGAGAGGGTGCCTGCCAGACAGCCGCGCGGGAGCACATCTCGGCGGGCTGGAAAATGCCGCCCGCGCAGTGCGGGGCCTCGGGGAACCTCTACACGGCCAAGGTCAGGCTCAACCTTCCCATCCTGTTCCCGGGCTTCGACATCGGCATCCCCATCGAAGGCCACGGCGGCTCCCCGAACGAGCAGGAGGACTGAGATGAACCGGCTCCGCAGCATCCGCGGCGGCGATCGCGACCGGGGTCAAGTCGCCCTGGAGTACATCGGTTTCCTGCCCTTCCTGCTCCTGGTCGGGCTTGGCGGGATCCAGCTCGGCTGGTCCGCCTACGTGGTCCAGCAGGCCGAGACGGCGGCTCGTACGGCGGCGCGCGTGGAAGCGCGCGAGCGGGGCACGGGGGTGCAAGCAGGACTGGCAGCGATCAGGCCGAGCCTCGCGCGGCGAGCGGACATCAGCCCGGGTAGGACTGGGGACGCGATCACGATGAGGGTGACCATCACCATCGACTCGATCGTGCCCGGGGTGGCCGACCGCACCGTCACCCGGACCGCCGCCATGCCCGAAGACTGGAAGTGACCGGACCATGAGCCTGCGTTCCAGGGTGAACACCCCCGACGACCGCCACAACCCGCGCGAGGACGGCCGCCTGGTCTCCTCGTACCGCGCGAAGCTGCTGGAGGAGATCGACCTCGCCGAGATGTCCGCGCTCGCGCCGGCAGAGCGCCGCGCGCGCCTGGAGCGCGTCCTCGGCCACATCATCAGCCGCGAGGGCCCGGTCCTCTCCACCGCCGAGCGGTCCCAGCTCATCCGCCGCGTCGTGGACGAGGCCCTCGGCCTCGGCGTGCTCGAACCGCTCCTCGAAGACCCGACCATCTCCGAGATCATGGTCAACGGCCCCGACCAGATCTTCGTGGAGCGTTCCGGCCGCGTGGAGCAGCTCCCGCTCCGCTTCGCCTCGCACGAGCAGCTGATGCAGACCATCGAGCGCATCGTCTCCACGGTCAACCGCCGTGTGGACGAGGCGAACCCGATGGTCGACGCCCGTCTGCCCAGCGGCGAGCGCGTCAACGTGATCATCCCGCCGCTCTCCCTGACCGGCGCCACCCTCACGATCCGCCGCTTCCCCCGCGCCTTCACTCTCCACGAGATGATCGGCGTCGGCTCCCTGGACGAGCAGATGGTCCTCCTGCTGTCGGGTCTGGTCGCGGCCAAGCTGAACGTGATCGTCTCCGGCGCCACCGGCACCGGCAAGACCACCCTCCTCAACGCCCTCTCCGGCCTGATCCCGGAGGGCGAGCGCATCATCACGATCGAGGACTCCGCCGAGCTCCAGCTCCAGCAGGCGCACGTCATCCGGCTCGAATCCCGCCCGGCCAACGTGGAGGGCAAGGGAGAGATCACCATCCGCGACCTGGTCCGCAACTCCCTGCGCATGCGCCCCGACCGCATCATCGTCGGCGAGGTCCGCGGCGGCGAGACGCTCGACATGCTCCAGGCGATGTCCACCGGTCACGACGGCTCGCTGGCCACCGTGCACGCGAACAGTTCCGTCGACGCCCTGATGCGCCTGCAGACCCTCGCCTCGATGTCCGAGGTGGAGATCCCCTTCGAGGCGCTCCAGGACCAGATCAACAGCGCCGTCCACGTCATCGTCCAGCTCACCCGCTTCGGCGACGGCACGCGCCGCATCACCGAGATCTCCCTCCTCGACTCGCACGGCCGCGAGCCCTTCCGCATCACGACGGTCTGCCGCTTCGCGGCGATGCCCATGGGCCCCGACGGCCGCGTCCACGGCCGCTTCGAGTACTACCCGCTGCCGCGCTGGCTCGCCGACCGCCTCTACATGAACAACCAGCCGATCCCGCAGGCCTTCGGGGTCGAGTCGGTGCCGGCCGACCCGCTCACGGACCCCCTCACCGGCCCCCTGCCCGCCCGCATCACCCGGACCGCCTTGTGAACCCACTCGTCCTCCTCACCCTCGGCGCCACGCTGCTGGCCTGCGTCCTCGTGGTCGTCGGCCTCCACGTCTACGCCGCCGGCCGCGCCCAGCGCGCCGCGCTCATCGAGCGCCTCTCGGCGACCGGCATGCCCGCGCCCCTCGGCCGTACGCGCCGCTTCCAGGGCGTGGACCGGCGCCTGCGCAAGACCCAGCTGGGGCGCGGCATCGAGCGCAAGCTCGCGGTGACCGGCCTGGACCTCACCGTCGGCGAGTACTTCGTCTACATGCTGGCCACGGTCGCCGGGATCTGGCTGGTCTCGGCCTCCTTCCTGGCCCCCTTCTTCGGCCCGGTGGCCGGCCTGATCGCCCTCTGGGGCGCCAACGCCTTCCTCAACTGGCAGCGGTCGCGCCGCACCGAGCGGTTCATCAACCAGCTCCCCGACCTGGCCCGGATCCTCGCCAACGCCACCCAGGCCGGCCTGGCCCTGCGTACCGCCATCGGCATGGCGGCCGAGGAACTGGAGGCACCGGCCGGCGAGGAACTGGCCCGGGTCGCCAACCGGCTCGCGGTCGGGCACTCCATCGAGGAGGCTCTGGGGGAGATCGAAGAACGACTGCCCTCCCGCGAGTTGGTCGTACTCGTCTCCACCCTCGTCCTGTCCGCCCGCGCGGGCGGGGCGATCGTCGGCAGCCTGCGCAACCTCACGGTGACGCTGGAGCAGCGCAAGGAGACCCGTCGGGAGGTCCGTACCCAGCTGTCCCAGGTCACGGCCACCGCGTACCTCGTCCCGGTGATGGGCGTCGGCTCGCTGCTCCTCGTGGACGCGATGATGCCCGGCGCCCTGGACCGGATGACCGGAGCGGGCATCGGGCAGATCGCCGTACTGATCGCCCTGGGGCTCTTCGCGCTCGGATTCCTGGCCATCCGCCGCCTGTCCAAGATCGACGTATGAGGAGGTCCGCATGATCGCGCTGCTCCTGGCCCTGGCCGTGGGCCTGTCGGTCTTCGGCGTGTTCCACGGCGTCCGGCTCTACCGCGCCGACACCAAACTCCCGTCCGACCTGATGCTGGCCCTGGAGGTCGGCGCCACCCGCACGACGGCCGTCGGCTCCCTCATCGACCGCATCGGCATCCGCTACGCGCCGCTGATACTGCGCCTGATGGGCCCCGACCGGGTGGCGCGCAAGCGCCGCCAGATCGACACGGCGGGCAACCCGTCCGGCCTGACCATCGACCGCTACGCCGCCCGCCGCGCCGTGTACGCCTTCCTCGGCGCGGTCGGCGCCTTCGCCATGCTGATCAACGGCCAGCTGATCCTGGCCCTGCTGATGGTCGCCTTCGGCCTTTTCTGGATCGAGGCCGGCCTCTGGTCGGCGATCCGGATCCGTCGCGACCACATCGACCGGACCCTGCCGGACTTCCTGGACGTCCTCGCCGTGGTCGTCAGCGCCGGGCTCGGCTTCCGGCCCGCGCTGGAGCGGGTCGCGGACAAGTACGAGGGCCCGTGGTCCGACGAGATCCGGATCACCCTCCAGCAGATGACCATGGGCGTCAGCCGCCGCCAGGCCTTCGACGAGCTGCGCCGCCGCAACGACTCCGAGCAGGTCGCGCAGTTCGTCACCGCCCTCCAGCAGGGCGAGGAGCTCGGCTCCCCGATCGTCGACACCCTGATCGCCATCGCCGAGGACATGCGGCGTACGGACGCCCAGAACGCCCGCCGCCGGGCCGCCAAGGCCGTCCCGAAGGCCACCTTCGTCGTCACGATGTTCATGCTCCCCGGGACCATGATCCTTCTGATCGGCGGGTTCGTGTACGGAGCCGACGTGGACTTCGGCGCCATGTTCGGGGGCGGCTGAGCCATGACCGCCTCGCTGGATGCCATGGCGTCCGCCGCCGCACGCGACCGGCCGTCCGCCCGCCCCGCGGTGCAGCTGCCGATCGCCCTCCAGGCCAACGCCCTGCAGGCGCTGTGCCGCCAGGTCTTCGCCTTCCGCCTCGTGATGATCGCCCTCGCGACGCCGGTGGTGCTGAGCCGCACGGCGCCCGGGGCACCGACGCACCTGGCGGGCGGAGCGGTCCTGCTGACCTTCCTGCTGTCCTACGTCCTGTTCCGCGAATGGGAGCGCTTCGGACCGCTGCTCCTGCGCCACCGCTGGCCGCTGGTGGTCGACTGGGCTTTCTTCGGCGGACTCCTGTTCCTGACGGCCACCCCCGGCTCCCCGCTCCTCCTCATCGCGGTGTGCACCCCGCTCCTCGCCGGGATCGTCTACGGTCGCCCCGGCGCGGCGGTCTACGCGATCGTCCAGGCGGCCGTGGTGGCGCTCGTCGCCGAGGCCCTGACGCTGGCCGTGCTCTGCGTCCTGGCGGGTGCGGCCGGGGCCTCCCTGCGCAGCCTGCTCCTCCGCTTCGGCACGGCCGGCCAGGCCCTGCTGGAGACCCGTGCCCGCCGGGCGGTGGCGGAGGCGGTGCAAGCCGAACGGGAACACCTGGCCCGCGAGTTGCACGACTCCCTCGCGAAGACCCTGCACGGCCTGGCCCTGGCCGCCGACTCCCTGAGTCGCACCACCGACCCTGCGACCCTCCGCCGCCAGGCCGCCCTGGTGTCCGGCGCGGCCCGCCGCGCGGCGACGGAGTCCCGGGAGGTACTGGACGACCTGCGAAGGGACTTGGACGCGCCGGGGGTGTCCCTGGCCTCGGAACTCCAGGCCCGGATCGGCCCCGACCCCGACGTCGCCGAGCTGCGCGTGACCGGCACCCTCCCGGTGGTGCCGTCCCCCGTGGCCCGGCACTTGCTGGCGGTGGCGGGGGAGGCCGTGGAGAACGCCCGGCGCCATGCGGGGGCCGCACGGATCACGGTAGAGGCGGCCGTCGACGCCCCTGATCTCCTCCTGGTGATCGAAGACGACGGACGCGGGCTCCCGGACGATGTCGACCTCGCGTCGCTGTCCGGCGCGGGCCGCTTCGGCTTGGTGGGCATGGCGGAACGAGCGGCCGCGATCGGTGCCCGCCTCCACATCGGTTCCCGCCCGGGCGGGCAGCCGGGGACACAGGTCCGCCTGGCCCTTCCGCTGTCGGCCCTCGCCGTGGGGAGGGGTGTGTGATGGCGCCGCTGCGCGTGCTCATCGCCGACGACAACCCGGTCGTACGGGCCGGCCTGGCGGCTCTCCTGGATACCGCCGAGGACATACAGGTGGCGGCGGAGGCGGCGGACGGCCGCGAGGCGCTCCGCCTGACGCGGCTCCACTCCCCGGATGTGGTCCTCCTGGACGTCCGGATGCCGGGCGTGGACGGCATCTCGGCCCTGCCGCACCTCGTGCAGCTCGCATCGGTGCTGATGCTGACGTACAGCCAGGAGTCGGAGATCGTCCGCGAGGCGCTGCTGCTGGGTGCGGGCGGCTACTTGGTGCACGGCGAATTCACGCCGGATCACCTCGTCGAAGCCGTCCGCGACGTCCGCGCGGGGCGGGCGCATTTCAGCCCGACGGCGGCGAGTGCGGTCCTCGCGGAACTCCGGACCTCTTCGCATCCGCAACGAACTGTGGGACAGTCGTCGGAGCGCCTTCCCAACCATGCTGTGTTCGGGCTGAGTTCACGTGAGGAGGAGGTCATGGGTCTCATCGCTTCCGGCATGAGTAACCAGCAGATCGCAGCCAGTTGCTTTATCAGTGAGAAGACGGTCAAGAACCACATCAACCGGATCTTCGCGAAGCTCCAGACCGCCACCCGCAGCGAGGCGATAGCCCGTTGGCTGGGAACCGCCCGTCCGGGGGTGACTGGCCATGGGTAGACGGAGTGCGCAGTGGGTCCGTAATTGGGTCCCGGGACCCTTTGCAACTGCTGGTGCGTCGGCGTACCGTCCGCGAACCGATAACGGCGCCGGCTCTGGAGAGGACTCCCATGCAGAACCTCAGACTGCTCAAGGCGATCGTCGAGCGGAAGAACAGCGTGCGGCGGGGTGGGGACGAGGGGCAGACGGTCTTCGAGTATCTGGGGATCATCGTGATCATCGCGTTGATCATCACGGCGATCATTGCGTCTGGGCTGGCAGGCGACATCGTGGGTGCCATCGATGCGGCCTTGAAGAAGATCACGGGTTGATGACCGGCCCCGGCTCGCGTGACCGGGGCCAGGTTCTCCCTTTCTATGTCGCGATGATGGCCTGCCTGCTCTTCGCCGCGTTGGCCTTCGTTGTCGTCGGTATGGCGGGGGCCACGCGCAGCGATGCTCAGGGTGCCGCCGATGCGGCGGCACTCGCCGCTGCCCGCGAGACCCGGGACAACCTGTTCGTGGGCATGGATCTCCTCACGCTCACACCCGCTGACTGGAAAGACATCCTTGACGGTGATCGGCTCAACCCGAACGGGGCTTGCGCGAAGGCGCACGACTTTGCCGCCTCGAATGGTGCCACTGCGGAATGCAGCGCTGGGGTATTGAGGTTCACCGTCGCCACGGAGACTGACAAGTCGATCGGGGACACGGTCATCCCCGGGACTGAGGACAGGAAGGGCCATGCCTCAGCGACTGCCGTGATCGAGCCTAGGTGCGCACTACAGCCGGGGCCGACCCCCACCGCGACACCGTCGCCCAGCGCGTCACCCGGTCCGGTTGTCATCGATTGCAGGGGCAGTGGTGAGGTCAAGGTGAACCCTTCAACGCCAGGTCCATTGACCAAGCTGGCGAGGCAGCTCTTCAATGTGCGACTGATCAACTGACAACGACCCGAAGGACAAGGAAGCGGAGCACATGGGCATTCGGCAGAAGGTGAAGGTCCGCGGGGGAGCGGCCGTTGCGGTTGCGGCGGTCTTGGCCCTCGCGTTGGCCGGGTGCGGCGGAGATAGCGGCAAGGCGAAGGAGCCGGCGAAGTCCGAGGCTCCCCAGAGCCAGGGGAGTAGTAGTCCTCGGCAGCCCGCGCCCACCGCGAGCAAGGACTCGGGTCCTCTCGAAGTAGTTGCTACGGCGCAAGGTCCTTCCAGTCTCGTGCTGGAGATCAATTCGGCTGTTCGTGACCAAGACGGGTATGTCACCGTCAGCGGTCAGATCAAGAACACAGGTTCCGAGGTGTTCACCAGGCTCGGGGCTCTGCGCGGTGAAGAGAGGACGGCCAGTCCTGGATCCGTCGCTGGCGCAAGCTTGGTCGACGCTGTTGGTAAGAAGCGCTACCTCGTGCTGCGTGACACAGAGGGGCGGTGTGCATGCACTACCGGTCTCGCGTCCATCTCGGGCAATGAGAGCATCGCCTTCTTCGCGCAGTTCCCCTCGCCACCGGCCACCACAACCGAGGTCGTGTTTGGTCTGCCGACCTTTGCCGCGGCCACCATCAAAATCTCCGGGTGACCCCATGACCAAACGCCATCGCACCACAGCTGCCACAGCCGTCGCCAGCCTCGTCATCGCCGGGGCCCATTTCGTCGGCGCGACCAGTGCCTACGCGGACGACGTCACGCCGTCCGTTCCCCCGGGCACTGAACCCTCGACCTCTGCGCCCCCGCCCATCAGGCCCGACTCTCCGGGGCTGAAGCTCCCACAGGGCGGCGTGCTCGCACCCTCCAAGGTGCTGGACATGGTCGAGGTAGTCGAAGACCTTGGCGGCGAGGAACGGCGCCAGGAGACGAACCAGACCGTCATGATGGCGCTGCAATCCGAGGTGATGTTCCCCGAGGACAGTGCCATCTTCAACGCTCAGGCCGCCGCCCGTATCCAGGCCATCGCGCAGGAGATCAACACCCAGAAGGCCACCACCGTCCGGGTCTTCGGCTTCACTGACGACCAGGGCAGCTACGAACACGGCAAGGAACTCTCCAAGAAGCGCGCCGACGCGGTCCAGGCCGAGCTGGCGAGGACGGTGACGAACCCAAGCGTCACCTTCGACGTACGCGGCTACAGCGAGGACTACCCGATCGCCGACAACGGCACCGAGGAAGGCCGCAAGAAGAACCGCCGCGTGGAGATCACCTTCCCGCGCAGCGTCAAGTAGAGCCGAACCGTTCCGCCCCCGCTCCGGCGGGGGCGGAGTCAGTTCGCCAGTAGGTGATCGGCCTTGCCGGCCTTGATGTCCCGGATCATCTGTTGCAGTGCCTCGCGGGTGTCCGTGAGGTAGGTGTCCTCCTGGCCGGAGAGGGCTATGTAGCTGTTGCCGTCCCCGTCCACCCCGATCCGGTAACAAGCGCTGGCCTCAGCGCAGTAGGGGTCTTCCCAGGTGATGTCGGCCATCGTTCCCCTCACAGTTGGCGCGCCAGATCGTGGATGAAGTCACGGGACTCTCCAGGCGGAAGGCTGAGCCGCTCTGTCCAGTCCAGTTGGGCGCGGTACTTGGATAGTTGGACCTCGGTGTGTAGAAAGTCGGGCCCGTGCGTGTTGTCGCTCTGCACGGTGTCGAGCTGCGGAACCGGTCCCTCTAGGTAGTTGACCGTCTGGCCGGAACCGGGGAACCCTCCGGCCGCGAAGGGGAGGACGCGGACGACGACGTTGTCCCGCTCGGAAAGCTGGAGCAGGTGCTCCAGCTGAGCCCGCGCGACTTGGCGACCGCCGAACTGCATCCGCAAGGCGGCTTCGTGCAGGACGGCGACGTACTCGGGTGCCGATTCGCCTTCCAGTACCTGCTGTCGTTCCAGCCGGTGTGCCAGCCGGAGCGCGGCTTCTGGTTCCGGGAGAGCCGGTACCGCAAACCGGAAGATGGCGAGTGCGTGATCGCTGGTTTGCAGCAGCCCCGGGATGTGCACCGAATGCGCGCACCGGATCCGGCTCGCATGCGATTCGAGCTCCGCGATGTCGAGTATTGCCGACGACAGCTTGCCTCGGTAGCGCTCCCACCAACCTCGCTTTTGCGGCTGAGCCATGGCTACGAGTGCGGCGATGTACCGCTCGTCGGCGCAGTCGCAGTGACAGGCCAGCGAGCGGAGGCGCTCCTCGCTGATGGTGCGGATTCCCTGCTCGATGGCGGAGATCTTGGAGCGGTCGATACCGAGGAGCCCCGCGGCGGACTCGGCGGAGACGTCTGCTGCCAGCCTCAACCTGCGTAGCTCGGCACCCAGTCGCTTCTGTCGTTCGGTCGGCGAGGTCCTTGGAGGCATGGCTGCAGTCTGCCGTGCCGAGGCTCGCGGATCCACAGTGGGCAAACTTCCGGGCTTCGGTGGTGAATTGACCACCTACTTCGCTACCTTGGGTAGTGCACCGCTCACGCAAGGGAGTTGGAAGTGCATCGCCGCAGCATGCCTAGGCCTCGGCTTCGGCGACGAGCCACTGCGCCCACACAACGCGAGAGCAACCGAACTCACGACAGGGAGTCCGTCATGCTCAGTCCCTTCATGCAGGCCAGTCCCGGCTGCTTCGACGCTTGCCCGCCGAGCGATGAGCCGCCGTCTCCCGACGGGCTGTCGTGCAGCCTGACCGTGCCCGGGGCGCCGTACAGCGCGCAGATCGCGCGCAGCACCGTACGGTCCGTCCTGCACGCGCATCACCTCGACCGGGTCGTGCCCGCCGCCGTGCAGGTGGTCGGCGAACTCGTCGCCGCCGCCTGGTACTTGGACCCCGGTCGGAGCCTGTACCTCGCCCTCCGCCACCGCGAGGGAGCATTGCGGCTCACCGTTTACGACGGGCACGCGGCCCACTCCCACCCCCGCCTCGCCGCCCACTGCGAGGCCCGCCGCCGGGCGGCCCTGCGGGTGATGGCCGCCGTCATCAGGGACTGCGGCGGGGCCTGGGGGTTCGGGGAGTCCCGGGAGCCCGGCGGCGGGACGCGGACCTGGGCGAGTCTGCCGGTCGCCGGGGCCGCCGGGTACCTGGGCGGGTCAGTGGCCTCGACGCAGTGAGACCCGCAGGTGCATGTTGTCGTCGCGGGCGAGGAAGAGACCGCTGCCGCCGCCCACGTTGGTCAGGACCGGGATGTCGACGCCCGCGTCCAGTACCTTCGCGTCTCCGGAGGCGGAGTTGAGGTCGACCTGGGCATACACCGCCTTGGCGGAGGGGGCATCGTCGTTGGCGACGACTCCGAAGGCCGTCCCGTCGTCGCGGATCGAGGCGAGGTTGATCGTCTTGCGGTTGCCGTCGCCCTCCAGGCAGATGCCCTGCTTCCGCTCCAGGTCGAAGGCGACCGGGCCGGCGGCGAGGTAGCGACCCGAGGGGGAGGCGATGGTCGGTTGGTCGGGGGATCGGTCGGTGATGGTGGCGGAGTCGCTGTAAGCACACTCCATGCGGGCCAGGACGGCGCCGGTCCGGACGTCGTGCACCGACCAGCTGTCCGGGCGGCTGGCCCCGTTCTTCCCCTCCATGTCCCACGAGGCGAGGAGGCGGCCGGCCGCCACTCCGTAGACCCTGCCGTTCCACTCTCCGAAGAAGCCGGACTTCGACTGTGCTCCGTCGGGGCGGACCGTGTCGCTGAACCAGCGCCCCGGCATGCCGAAGCCCTGCCCGAGGCGGCCCATCGAGACCAATGGCCCGTCAGGGCTGATCGCCATCACCCGGCTGCCGTTGCACATGGTGACCTGAGCGCACTGGGGCAGGAGCTTGTCCGGCTCCTTGTACGGGCTGACGGAAACTCTGAGCACGTCCACCGAGATCGCCGAGCGCGGGTACGGCCCGCGCTCCCCGTACGCGACGAGCACCCGCCCGCCTTCCGCGCTGACCCGGACCTCGTGGGGCTTCGCCGACACGGGGACGTCCATCTCCCGCATGGGCTTGACCCCGGAGCCCTTGGCGTCGGCGGGGAACACCGCCAGCCGCACCACCTCGGTGCCCTCGTGCAGGGCGTCCTTGCCGCTCATCCCGTGGGCCCACGCGATGACATAGCCCTTGCCGTCCTGCTCGAAGCCCAGCAGATCGGGGATCTCCACCTCCTCGTCGGACGAGACTTCGCCCCCGCCGGCTCCGATGGGCGTCGGGATCTTCCACGGGGCGGAGCTCCAGCCGACCTTCCCGTCGGAGGCGGCCTTGGCCTGCACGGTGTAGCCGTCGGGGGTCCCGTAGAGCATCGCGACCAGGTCGGCGCGGGGCACGTCCGTGAACGGCAGGGTGCTGACCGAGTCGGGCACCCAGCCGAGGGTCTCGTCCCAGCCCTTGGAGCCGTCGTACTGCGCGGGCACGCTCAGCTCGGCCAGCGGCTTGGCCGCGACGCCTTCGCCGAAGGGGCCGCCGGGCTTGTTCTTGCCGTCCGTACCGTCCGCGCTGCTGCAACCGGCCGCAAAGGTGACCGACAGTACGACGCCTGCGATTGCTCTCGCCGCTCGCATGTTTCCTGCTTCCCCCGTTGATGATCAATGCGGGGCGAGGCTAACAACGGGCCATGGATGGAGGGGTGTGTTCCGGACACCGGGGCCACAGGTGAGCCGCCCGGGCAGCCCACCGTGGAGCTGGGTCGGGCGGTCCACTTTTGCCGGCCGGATTCCGCATCGATGGAGGAGACGTCTCCGAACCGTGCGTACAGGTGGGTGACGTAGAGCCTGCCGTCCACTCCGGGCGGTTTCGAGCCCGGCCGGAGCCGCAAGCAACTGCCTCGCGACTCCGGGTGCACGGCGCTACTTTGCGGACACGCCCTAGCCGATGAGGGCGAGCAGCCGGCCCACCGCCTCCGCCACGGGCTGCCCGACCTGGCCGGCGGCAGCGGCGATCTGTGCCACGCGGGCCAGGACGAGGCCGCGTTCGCTCAAGGCCTCGCGGTCAGGGGCGAGTTGGGGCAGCACCTCCTCGACGGTCCGGTCCTGGTCCGGGGTGAGGTGCCCGCGCAGCTCCCCGAGGAGGCTGATGAGGTCCTCTACGGCGACGCGGAATTCGGCGTCCTGGCCGGCCGCCCCTCCCGCGGTGCCGTAGTTGATGCCGATGTTGCCCTGACCACCGTTGAGGGTGACGACGGGCCCGAAGTTGTTGGTCGTATCGCTCATCGATTGAACCCCGTGTTCCCCCGGCCACCGTTCAGGATGGCGACGGGGCCGTTGTTGTTCGTGGTGTTGTACTGGTACACGGTCACCGCGAACTCGGTGTCCGGGTGGTTGATCGCGTAGACGATGTGCTCGGCTATCCGCCGCAGCTCCTCCATGTTCGGCAGGGTCACCACCACGACGGAGCCGCCGGCCGTTTCGACCGCCAGAACCGGCTTGGCCGTCCCCAACGCCGCTATGAGGACGAACGCGACGACGGCCAGCAGCACGATCGTCGTCCCGTTGCCGCCGCTCTCCACGAGACGCCCACGGTCCCCGCCGAAATAGCCGAACGCGACGAGGGCCAGGGCCGCGAAGAAGAGCCACTTCAGGACGCTTCCGAAGGCCTCGCCCCAGTTGGGCTTGAGTTTGAAGGCGTCCACCCAGGAGATGTTGTGCAGGGGGACGGCCATCGAGCCCACCCACAGCATGCGGCCGCTGACCTTGAGGACGAGCTTGCGCCCCCTGCGCGACGCCTCCGGCCTCTGGGACGGTTCGAACGGCTGCGGAGCGGGTTCGGACGGCGGTACGGGCGGTGGGGGCGGTGGTGGTGTCCCCGGAGGTGTCGGCGGTGGCGGTGATGTCGGCGGTCCGTTGCTCCCCATGGTGGTCATGCGCTCCCCCGTAACTCGGCCTGGTTCAAAGGAACATGGCTGAAGCACCATTAAGCGCCAGCGGAGCGTCGAGGGGCAGACCCGATGCAGCCATTTCGCGCCCCGACCGTCCCCGGGGCAACGGCCGACGGCTGACGGCCGACGGCTGTCAGGTGCGCGGGCGGATCGCGTTCAGGCGGGCCGCCTGGCGCGTCAGGTGGTCGCGTTCCGCGAGGTTGGGGGCCTGGTGGGCCGCCTCGGCGTAGAGGCGGGCCGCCGTGGCCGGGTCGCCGTCGCGTTCGTGGAGGTAGGCGGCGACCGCGGAGTGGCGGGGGAGCGTGGCATCCAATTCGGCCAGCGCCGCCAGGCCGGCGCGGGGGCCGTCGGCCTCGCCGACCGCCACCGCGCGGTTGAGGCGGGCGATCGGGCTGCCGGTCAGGCGGACCAGCTCGTCGTACCACTCCACGATCTGCACCCAGTCGGTCTCCTCGGTGCTCTGCGCGTCGGCATGGAGGGCTGCGATGGCGGCCTGCGCCTGGAACTCGCCCAGCCGGTCCCGGGCGAGGGCGGGATGCAGGATGCCGATGCCCTCGGCGATCAGCTGCGTGTCCCAGCGGCCGCGGTCCTGCTCGGCGAGCGGGATCAGCGTGCCGTCGGGGGTGGTGCGCGTGGCCCGCCGGGCATGGTGGATCAGCATCAGGGCGAGGAGCCCCGACACCTCGGGGTGGTCGATCGAGGCCGCCAGGCCGCGGGTGAGGCGGATGGCCTCGGCGGCGAGGTCCACGTCGCCGGAGTAGCCCTCGTTGAAGACCAGGTAGAGGACGCGCAGGACGGTGCCGACATCGCCGGGGCGGTCCAAGCGGACCTCGGAGACCGTCCGCTTGGCCCGGCTGATGCGCTGCGCCATGGTCGCCTCGGGGACGAGGTAGGCCGCGGCGATCTGGCGCGTCGTGAGTCCGCCGACCGCGCGCAGGGTGAGCGCGACGGCGGAGGAGGGGGTGAGGGAGGGATGGGCGCACAGGAAGTACAGCTGGAGCGTGTCGTCCACCGCGGGCGCGGGGCCCGGCGCCGGCTCCTCCTCCACCCGGTCCTCGCGCCGGCGGCGGGCGGTGTCCGCCCGCGTCGCGTCGAGGAACCGGCGCCAGGCCACGGTGACCAGCCAGGCCTTCGGATCCCGGGGAGGATCCTCGGGCCAGACGCGCACCGCTTCGAGCAGGGCCTCCTGGACGGCGTCCTCGGCCGCCGCGAAGTCTGCGCCGCGGCGGACGAGGATTCCGAGGACCTGCGGGGTGAGGCTCCGGAGCAGGGCCTCGTCCACGTCAGTGGCACTCGGGGACGGTCGGCGGCGCGGCCAGGAACGGGCGCAGCTCCAGCCACTCGTGGATCGGCTTGCCGCCCGCACCGGGGGCCGCCGACAGTTCCCCGGCGAGCTCGACGGCTCGCTCGTGGCTGTCCACGTCGATCACCATCCAGCCGGCGATCAGGTCCTTCGTCTCGGCGAAGGGGCCGTCGGTGACCGGCGGGCGGCCCTCGCCGTCGTAGCGGACCCAGGTGCCCTCGGGGGCGAGCGCCTGACCGTCGACGAACTCGCCGGTGCCCTCCAGCCGGTCCGCGAAGTCGCGCATGTACTGGATGTGGGCCGTGATCTCCTCCGGCGTCCACTCGCTCATCGGGACGTCGTTGGCGGGGGCCGGGGCGCCGCGGTAGTGCTTGAGAAGCAGGTACTTGGCCATGATGGTCTCCTCCGTGCTGTGCGGCCCATTCTGGCCGCTTCCACTGAGGAGACGGAGCGGGGCACGGGTTCTCGACATCGCCGGCGGAATTCTTTTCCGCGGGATCCCGGACCGGGCGGACGGGCCGCCCGGTCCGGGGTGTGGAGGGGGCCTTCCGGCTCGGGGCCGGCTCGGGTCCGGCTCAGATGCCGTGCACCCGGGCGAAGAGCCGGCCGTAGTCGTAGCCGTTCCACTTGTTGTTCCCGTGGTCCTTCTTGTTGTTCCAGTGGTCCTTACCGCGGTCCTTCCCGTGGTTGTCGCCGTATCCGTACCAGTAGGTGTGGCAGTGCCACCCGCCCCAGCTGTGATGGCGGCCGTGGTGGTTCCAATGGCAGTAGCGGATGCGGTAGCCGTCCCGGTCGTGATCGCCCTGAACGCCGCGGCCGGGTGCCGTCACCGCGACGGTGGCGGTGTCGGCCCGTGGCGCCGCCGCAGTCGCGGCGAAGGCGCTGGAGGGAAGCAGCGCGCCTGCTGCGACGAGGGCGGCCGAAGCCGTGAGAACGGCGATCCGGCGCGTGCGGGGTATGTGGGGTCTATGGGGTCTGTGGGGTTCCCGGGTCATGGCGGTCATGAGAATTCACCTCCGGCGAGCAGACAGGGACAGGGACACGTGCTGATGCTGCGGGTGGGTCACCTGCTCTACGTGATCCCCCTCCTCACTTAAGCCCGGCCCTGCGCACGGCGTCATGCCCCTGATGTTCGGGGCTTGACAGGCGGACCGGCCTCCGCCGCCTTGTCCCGCCAGCGGACGAAGAGGCTCTCCGGGTCGCCGCTGTACGACCACGGGACCCGCGTGGCCCGGTTGTCCAGCAGGGCGAAGACGGCCGCCGCCTGCCCCTCCATGCCCGCGTGGACCAGGCCGTGGGCCAGGTAGTTCAGGTCGGCGACGTCCTGGGCGTACGAGACCGTGCGGTGGGCGATCCAGTGGTCCAGCGCGTTGCGCAGGTCCCAGCGCGCCCGGTCCCCGCTCCAGTGGTAGGCCAGGCCGATCGCCGTGCGCCCCTCCGCCTCCGTCTGGTGCCGGTACTGCTCCGCCCGCGCCACCTGCGGCAGCACCACGAGCGGTGAGCCGACCGGGGCGTAGACGGCCACGTCCCAGGCGAAGTTGTTGGCCTCGCCGTTCGATCCGTGCCAGCGCGGGGAGAGGTAGCGCAGGGCCTGGTGGTGGGCTTCGCGGTGGTGGGGGTCGCGGGCCCGGAGCTCCTTCCACCAGTGGCCCATGTTCGGGTCGCCGCGCTCGTACAGCCGGGCGAGCGTCACGAGGGAGACGTACGGGTACGGGTCCTCGGGCGCCAGCTCGCCGGCCCGCAGACAGAGACCGGCGACCTGGTCCAGGCTGTCGTTGGCGGGCATCGCCCCGCTGCGCGCCGCGGCGAAGGTCCGCATCACCTCGGTCTCCGCGCGCAGCACGGCCGCGTCCGGGCTGGTGGGGTCGGCGGCGTACCAGACGTCCACGGTGCGCCGGCTCGCCGCCGCGTCCGCGAGCAGCCGGATGCGGTGCGCGCGCCGGTCCCAGTCGCCCGGGGGGTGCTCGGCCAGGAGGTCGCGGGCCCCTTCCCAGCGGCCCATCACCATGTCCTGGCGGCACTGCTCCAGACTTCGGTCGCCGAACGCCTGGTCGTAGACCGGTGCTCCGGAACGGCGGCGGCGCGGCCAGGGTGCCATGGACTGTCCTCGGATCGGTGGGGGCGTCGGTGTGCTGCGTGTCGTCAGAAGTCGGTGAGTACGTCGTCCCGCCGTTCGTCCGCCGCGAGGCCCGGTCCGTGGACCGGCCCCGAGCCCTGTTCCCCGTAGAAGGCGTCCTGTTCGGGATCCAGCGGCCTGGGCCTGAAGTAGGAGGCCCCCCGCAGCCGGGAGAAGGTCATCGGGATCAACCCCAGCGCGAGCGCCCCGAGTCCGATGGCGAGGGCGCTGCCCGTCAGTTCCGGAACCGACACGGCGAAGATCCAGATCATGAACAGGGCCCCGCCGAGCGGCCACAGCCCGACGAAGACGAAGGTGCCGACCGACCTGAACAGCACCTTGCGGTAGGCGACCACGGCCGCCAGGCCGGCGAGGGAGTAGTAGAAGGCGATGTGCAGGCCGATGCCGCTGACGGCGTCCCGTACGAACTGCGTGCCCGAGCCGGCCGTGGTGGAGACGGCGACGAGCAGGAGCGCCACGGCCGCCACGGTGGCCGTGGCCACGGAGGGCGTCTGCCAGTCGCGGTGGATGCGGCCGAACGCGGCGGGCACGGTGCGGTCGCGGCCCATGGCGAAGAGCGTGCGGGTCGCCTGGAGGAGGCTCGTCTCCAGGGTGGCGACCGTGGACAGCACGACGGCGAGGACGAGCAGCCGGCCGCCCCAGCCCGGCCAGACGGCGTCGCCGAGCACGGAGAGGAAGCCGTCGGGGTTGCTGCGCACCGCGTCCGCGCCGATGAGGATGTTGGTGGCGAGGGTGAAGACGACGAAGACCGCGAACGAGAGCGCGACTCCGATCAGTCCGCCGAGGCCGAAGGAACGGCGGCTGGTGCGGGTCTCCTCGTTGAGGTTGCTGGAGACGTCCCAGCCCCAGTAGCTGACGCCCGCGATCAGCGCACCGGCGACGAAGCTGTGCGAGGCGTCGAAGTGGCCGAAGCCGAACCAGGAGAGCGAGAACTCCGCCGCGTTCCCGTCCTTGGCCAGGGCGGCGACGGCGATGGCCAGGAGCAGCACGAGCTGGACGACGGTCAGGATCCGGCGGGTGTACGGGCTGATCCGCGCCCCCAGCGCCACCACGCCCGCCATGAGCAGGAACCAGCCGGCGCCGACGGCCGTGGCCAGACCGGTGTTCGCGGCCAGCTCGGGGCTGACGAGGGCGAGCGTGGCACTGCCGGCCGGGAGGGTGGCCGACACGAGGAAGGCCGTCGCGGCGACGACCAGGGCCCAGCCGCTGAGGAAGCCGAGGAAGGGGTGCAGCGTGCGCGCCACCCAGGCGTAGCTCGCCCCGGCGTTGACGTCGAGACGCCCCAGATGACGGAAGGCCAGCGCGATGCCGATCATCGGTATCGCGCAGTACAGGAGCACGGCGGGGCTCGCGACCCCGACGGTGGCGATGAGCGTGGGGATCGTCGCGGCGACGGTGTACGCCGGCCCGCAGCCCGCGACCGCCATGACGATGGAGTCGAACGTCCCCAGGGCGCCGGCTCGCAGGCCGCCCCCGTCGTTGCCGGCCCTTTTGCTCACCACTGGTTGTGCCCTTCTGAGCCGCGTACAAGGGCTAGATCTTGCCCGCGGGGTCGGTGGGGGCACAAGGGCTACTCTTCGGTTTCTTTGGTTCAACTACCTATTGAAGGCGGGGATTAGCGCTCCAGGTGGGTGGGTGCTGCGGATTTCGTTGTCTGGGGAGATGCCTTCCACGGGGCGGAAAACACCTTCGGTGCGCACCGGGGCCCGGGGGCCTCGATGCGCACCGAAGAGTGGGTGGGGCTGGGTGGGGCTGGGTCAGCAGGTGGGGATGCGGTTCAGGTTCGCGGCGTAGCGGGCGGAGATCCAGCCGCGGCCGTCGGTGAGCTTGTACCAGATGGTGTTGCCGTCGACCGAGGTGCCGTTGGTCTTGCACTGCACCTGGACCTCGGCGCCGTACTTGATCACGCCGGTCTTCTTGTAGTGGGTGCCGGGGCCGGTGCGGACGTGCAGCTTGTCGCTGACGATGCGGGCCGCGGGCTTGGCGGGCTTGTCGCCCTTGCCGCCGTGGTCCTTGCCCCCGTTGTCCTTACCGCCGTGGTCCTTACCGCCGTGGTCCTTGCCGCACTTGCAGTTTCCGGGCTTGCCCTGGTCGCCCTTGTCGCCCTTCGGGCCCTGCGGACCCCTCGGACCCTGGTCGCCCTTCGGTCCGCCCGGACCGCGGTTGCCCTTCTCGCCCTTCTCGCCCTTCGGTCCGCCGGGGCCGCGGTCGCCCTTCGGGCCCTGCTCGCCCTTGGCTCCGCCCGGGCCGCGCGCTCCCGTGGGTCCGGCCGGGCCGGTGTTCCCGCGGTCGCCGCGGTCACCCTTGTCACCCTTGTCGCCCTGGTCGCCCTTGGGTCCGCCGGCCGGGCCGGTGTCGCCCTTGGGGCCCGGGGCTCCGCCCGGTCCGGGTACGCCGGCCGGTCCCGTCGGGCCCTCGTTGCCCTGTTCGCCCTGCGGGCCCGCGGGGCCGGTGTCGCCCTTCGGACCGCCCGCCGGACCCGTGTCGCCCTTCGGGCCGGGTGCGCCGGTGTCGCCCTTCGGACCCTGGGGGCCTCCGGCCGGTCCCTGGTCGCCCTTCGGGCCCTGCGGTCCGGCGTCGCCCTTCGGTCCCTTGTGCCCCTTGGGGCCCTGCGGACCCTTCGGCCCGTGGTCGCCCTTCTCGCCGCGGTCGCCCTTCTCACCGCGGTCGCCGCGGTCCCCGCGCTCGCCCTTCTCGCCCCGCTCGCCCTGGTCGCCCTTGTCGCCCTTGGGGCCGGGGCGGCCCGGCTTCCCGTGCTGACCGGGCTTCCCCTCGTGGCCCGGCTTCCCGTCGTGCCCGTCCTGCCCGTCGTGCCCGTCCTGCCCGTCGTCGCCCTTCGGCCCCGTCACCGGGGTGGACACCGCGTACAGACCGGGCGAGGCGCCCGCCGCCGCCCACTCGCCGCCGTCGAGCGTCGTGCCCTCGGGAGCGTCCGCGTCCACCCGTACGAGTACGCCCAGCCGGGTGCCGCTGTCCGCCGGGAAGGCGAAGCCCGCACGCGTCCCGGCGTCACAGGTCAGCTGGCGGGCGTTGCCGGAGAGGGTGCAGGGCGCGCCCGCGCGGTCGCCGTTCCAGTAGAAACGGGCCTCGGGGAAGGTCGTCCGCTCCGGCGCGGTGATCCGGAAGCTGCTGCTGAGCGCCGGATCGCCGCCGGTCTCCGCCACGATCACCACGCGGCCGGTCTTTCCGGCGGCGATCGAGGGGACGTACGGCTGGGAGAACCGGATGTGCGGCGAGCCGGCGGCGAAAGCCGGCCCGGCCGGCAGCAGGCAGGTCGCGGTGACGGCCGCGACGACCAGGGCGGCCGACGTGCAGCGGGAAGCAGACAAGGGTGTTTCCTCCGCGAGGAAAAGCGACGGAACCGGAGGGCGACCGCCGAATGCGGTCTTCCGGTGGACAAAAGTCCCAACACCAGTTAAAAGCTGACAATGCGACCCGGTTGTGTACGACGCGTAACCGATCACTCGGCAGCCGCGTGAATCCCCCCGCCTGGGCCTACGCCTGCCCCTGCCCCGGTGCCTGCCCCTGCGCATCCGCTGTCCCGGACCAGGACGTACGCCGCCTCGCGCGCCCGCGCCGCCGCCCCCGGGCCCGGTTCCAGGGCCGCGACCACCGTCGCCCCCTCGACCAGCAGCAGCAACTGCTCCGCCAGCCCCTCCCGGCCCGGCCCCGCGACGCCGGCCAGCAACGCCCGTAGCTCCGCCTTGTGGCGGCGTACGACGTCCAGCACTCCGGCAGGCCCCGAGCCCAGCTCCCCGTACGCGTTCAGGAACGCGCACCCGCGGAAGCCCGGCTCCGAGAACCACCGCGCGAGCCACTCGAAGACCGCCCCGACCGGATCGGCCTGCCCCGCGACCGCTGCGCGCAAGCTCGCCATCCAGCGCTGGTCGCGGCGCTCCAGATAGGCGGTGACCAGGGATTCCTTGGCCGGGTAGAGGCGGTAGAGCCGCTTGAGCGGGATGCCCGACTCGGCGCGGATCCGGTCCATGCCCACGGCCTGGACGCCCTCGGCGTAGAACAGCGCCTCCGCGGCGTCCAGCAGGCGGGTGCGGGCGTCTTCGTCGTTCATCGGGGCTGCGGGCATGAAAGCAGCGTAAACCAGAATCGCTTGCGCGGAGAACGACCGTTCTCTAGGCTCGTACGCACGAGGAGAACGACCGTTCTCCCCCCGGCCCCGCCGATGCCGAAAGGTGTCCCACCGTGACCCCTCCCGCTACCCCTTCCCCCGTACGGCCGCCGCTGCCGCCCTTCACCGAGGAGTCCGCCCGCGCCAAGGTGCAGGCCGCCGAGGACGCCTGGAACAGCCGCGACCCCGAACGCGTCTCCCTCGCCTACACCGAGGACTCCGCCTGGCGGAACCGCGACCGCTTCCTGACTGGCCGCGCCGAGATCCGCGCCTTCCTGGCCGACAAGTGGGAGCGCGAGCTGGAGTACCGGCTGCGCAAGGAGCTGTGGGCGTACACCGACAACCGCATCTCGGTGCGCTTCACATACGAGTGGCACGACACGAGCGGCCAGTGGTGGCGCAGCCACGGCAACGAGCAGTGGGAGTTCGACGCCGCGGGCCTGATGCGCCGCCGCGAGGCCAGCATCAACGACATTCCGATCGAGGAGTCGGACCGCCGCCTCTGAGCCCGAAGGCGGGGCGGTCACGCTCCGCAACCCCCTCCCCATCCCTCGGAGTTATGCTGACAGGGACCCTTGGGAGGCAATGTGACCGAGCGCAAACCGCCTGGTGTCAGCTTCGAATCCTTCGTGGACCGCCAGATCAGACAGGCCGAGGCGAGCGGCGAGATCGAGAACCTGCCCGGCTTCGGCAAGCCGCTGGCCTCGCTCGACGCCCCGTACGACGAGCTGTGGTGGATCAAGGGCAAACTGCACCGCGAGGGCTTCGCGGTCCTCCCGCCGGCGCTCGCACTGCGCAAGGAGGCGGAAGACGCCCGCGAGGCGATCAAGGCCGCCCGCACCGAACGCCAGGTCCGCGACCTCCTCACGGAGATCAACGACAAGATCCGCACGGCCCTGCGCAGGCCCCCGCCCGGCCCCCCGCTGCACCTCAGGGAATTCGACGTAGAAGCCGAACTCACCCACTGGCGCGAGTCCCGGCAAGCCCGCTGAGGGCCGCCCCGCAACGGTTGGTGTCAGGGGTCGACGGAAGCGGGTAACGTCTTTGTCATGTTCTTCCAGAGGCCGATTTACGAGTGAGCGCGTGATGGGCCCCGGCTGACGTCCTTCGACGACGACGCCGCCGACCGTTCCCCACCGACGCATCCGTAGATCACTCCGTACTCATCACCGGGAGAACCCGTGACCGTTAGCAAGAACATCAACAACCCCGTGGGCCAGGGCGGCGGCCAGCGCAAGCGGCAGTCCCGCGCCGAGCGGGCGAACAACGGCCCGCACCGCAACCTCGACCGCCAGGGCGCGGCCGACCAGAGGGCGGAGCTGCTGCGCAAGATGCGCGAGAAGGCGGCCGCGGCCGAGGGCGCCGACCAGGCGGACGAAGCCCCCGCGCAGAGCTGACGCACCACCGTCACGGGGCGACCCCGTACGAGGCAGGGTCCGGACCGCACCACGCGGCCGGGCCCTGCTGCCGTATGTCCACCCAGGGCCCCCGCCGCGGCCGGAGGGAACCGCTCCGGGGGCGGGGGCATCTGGTGGGGCATGGGTGTCTTGATCTTCGGACTGTTCTTCGTGGTCGGCTGGGCCATGGCCCTGGCCGGGCTCGGATACGCCGCCTCGGCGCTGTGGCGAAGCCGGGGCAAGCAGTGGGTACGGGGGGAGGGGCAGCCGTTCGTCCGGCTGCTGCTCCCGGCCCCCGCGTACCTCCGCTTCGACAGGACGCTCGCCGTGGCGGTCCTCCTGGCCGACCTGTGGCTGGTGTCGGCGGTCGTCGTGATCGGCACCGAAGGCATCTTCACCGAGGACTGGCTGGGGTACCCCGGCATGATGGATCCCGGCGGGCAGGACTACCAGGCAGGGGCAGTGGACCTGCTGCGCACGACGGCGCTGTGGAGCGCCTCCGCCGCGGTCCTCGGTCGCTGCTGGACCGTGGCGGCCGTCCAGCTGTCCGTCCTGCCGTTGTCGGCGCTCTGGATCGCCTCGTTCGACACCTACTACAACTGACCCGGACGTCAGCTTCTGGCGGCCCCCAGCGCTGTCAGGGCCTCGGTGACGCGGTCCGCCTGGTGGGTGGCGCCGCGGAGGTTCGGGTGGAGGACGGTGCAGGCCTCGCCCCGGGCCGGGATGGAGCGGCAGAGCTCGGAGGGCGGGTCGCTCTGCTCGCCCGGTCCGGTCAAGCTGTCCTTGATCCCGTACATCCAGCGCTGCTCGCCGCTCGCGCACACTCCGTGCCCGGTGCTGGAGGCGTACGTGTCCACATAGGCCGCGCCGCTCCGCCGGGCCTGCTCCCGCAGGAGGGTGTTGAGCCGGCGCTCCAGGCTGTCGAGCCAGGGCATATCGCCCTTGGCGACGGTTCCGAGCTGGTGCCAGGAACCCCAGCCGCAGCCCGCGGACCGGTCCACGACGGCCGGGTATCCGACGACCGCCACCCCGGCGCGCGGGGCGCGCGTGCGGATCTCCTTCAGCAGGGCCGCGAAATCGGCCTCCAGCGCCGTGAACCGGGCGTCGAGCCCCGCGGCGCCCCCGCCCCGCGCGTAGTGATCGGTGCACGGGGTGCCCGTACCGAAAGAGGCCAGGCCCCGCTTCACGCAGGTCTCGACGATCTCGGAGAAGCCCACGGAGTTGCCGCCGGCGCCGACCGTGACGAGATCGGCGGCTGCCGTGACGGCCCTGATCTGCGCCGGCTTTGCGGTCCATCCGCCCGGTGGGGGCACGGATGGTGGCCCCTTCAGCTCGGACTGCGGACCCAGCAGCCCCGCTCTGACCTCCGCGGCGGAACAGGTGACATCGGTGAGCTTCAACTTCAGCCGCCGCGCCGCCTGGTGCGGATAGTCCTGCTCGGAGCGGCCGCATCCGTCGGTGTTCCAGGGGCGCACGAAGGAGGCGGCGCTGTACGAGTCCCCGAGGGCGACGTAGGAGAGGGGCGTGGCGGCGGATGTCCGCGCCTGCGGGACGAGCGCGGTGGCGAAGACGGCCGCCGTGGCGGCGGTGGCGAGCGCGAGGGTGAGAGTGGGTCGTGTCATGGCGGTGCCCCCTGGGTCGGGCGCCGCGGCCATCCGCGGCGCACATTGCCCAAAGTAGCCGCTTCGACTACGGAGAGTAATCATCCGGGGCTTTGTTCGTTCGATCGAGTGAAGCCGGCGAATCGAGGGAATCGAGGGAATCGAGGGAATCGAGGGATCGAACGGAACTTACGGTTTGTGGGTTACCCAGAGCAGTTCCGCCGGCCAGCGGTGTCCCCAGTCGGGCGGATCGGTTTCGTTGTAGCCGTTCGGTGTTCCGGGGGCGGGCCGCGGCTCGGTGAGGTCGTCGATGACGAGACCCGCGCCGCGCAGGACCCTGACCCAGTCGCCGTAGGTGAGCTGATAGCTGACCGCGCCGTCTTCTTCCGCGATGGCGTTCAGCCCGAAGTAGTCCTTCTGCAGCGTCGTGGTCACGCGGCCGGCGGCTTCGTCGTAGCAGGCTTCGAACCACGGACTGGCGACGTTGAACACCAGGCGCCCACCGCGGCGCAGGACGCGTGCGGCCTGCGGGACGGCCAGGTGCGGGGGTGCCCAGCTGAGCCCGCCGAAGTCGCAGAACACCAGGTCGAAGCTGTCGGCGGCGAAGGGGAGCCGTTCGGCGGCGCCTTGCACCAGTGGGTAGCGGGCCGCTCCCATCGCACCGGCCGCTGCGGCGAGTTGGGCTTCGGACAGGTCGAGCCCGACGACGGTGGCGCCCTCGGCGGCGAGAGCCCTGGACCACTGGCCGGCGCCGCAGCCGAGTTCGAGGACGCGCTTGCCCGTGACGTCGCCCAGGGCGTGCAGGCGCGCGTCGGGGATCGAGTACATGCCCCACAGCCGGGGCGTGGCGCCGATTTGGGGGTCGTGCTCGTGCTGGTAGGCGCTGCTGATCCGGTTCCAGAGCCGCCGGTTGGCGGGGATGCTGTCCACGTGCCGACTCCAGCACCGTCTGCCGGTGGCGGTCAACATGATGAGGGCGCTGGCCGGCCCTCGCCCCGGTCCGGCCCGTGATCCGCCGGGCGAGCCCGCGGGGCTGACCGGCACGATCCGAAAGGGGCGGGCTAGGCCTGCTGGTGGGCCTGGGTGATCAGGTCCGTCGCGACCTCCAGGGCGGCCTGACGGGTCTCCTCGGGGTCCCCCTCCACGTGCTGGAGGAACATCATCCCCGCGTGCAGGGTGAACAGGGCGCTCACGCACCGCACTTGGTCGGTCAGCGGGGCGTCCTCCTGGCCGGTCCGGAGCAGGTCCACCAGGGCGAAGAGGCGCTTCTTCACCGTCTCGCCGATGCTCAGCTCCCGCAGCGAAGCCTGGTTCTCCTGCATGAAGCGGTACAGGGAGGCGCCGCCCGCCATCGCCTCGCTGTAGCGGCGCAGGACCTCCCGCTTCATCTCCAGCGTGCGCGGCTGCTCCTCCGCCCACTGGATCAGCTCGTCGATCGGCCGGGTCAGGTCTTCGAACAGGCTGATGATGATGTCTTCCTTGGTCTTGAAGTGGTAGTACAGCGCCGCCTTCGTGACCCCCAGCCGCTCCGCGATCTCGCGGAGCGAGGTCTTCTCGTACCCCTGCTCGGCGAAGAGTTCCAGTGCGATGTCCTGGATGCGCTGCCGCGTGTCGCCGCGGCGCTGCTGCGGACTGCTGCTGGACATGACTCTCCCCTGACTTACTTACTTGACGCCCGGCTAGTTACGGGTCTACCTTCCCCAGTGTAGTCAACTAGCCGGTCGGCAAGTAAGTCCCAGGGCCGGTTCGCATGCGCCAGGGGAGTGGATCATGGTGGAGATCAAGAAGAACGCGGACGCCTCGGAGGAGGTGAAGCCGCGCAGCGTGCGGGTCGTCCTGATGGCACTCATGATCGCGATGCTGCTGGCCATGCTCGACAACATGATCATCGGCACGGCCATGCCCACGATCGTCGGCGAGCTCGGCGGCCTGGAGCACCTCTCCTGGGTCGTCACCGCCTACACCCTGGCCACCGCCGCCTCCACTCCCATCTGGGGCAAGATCGGCGACATGTACGGGCGGAAGGGCTCCTTCCTCACCTCGATCGTCATCTTCCTGATCGGCTCCGCGCTCAGCGGCATGGCCCAGGACATGGGGCAGCTCATCGGCTTCCGCGCGATCCAGGGCCTCGGTGCCGGCGGTCTGATGGTCGGCGTCATGGCGATCATCGGCGACCTGATCCCGCCCCGCGAGCGCGGCAAGTACCAGGGCATGATGGCCGGCGTGATGGCCCTCGCCATGATCGGCGGACCGCTGGTCGGCGGCACCATCACGGACCACTGGGGCTGGCGCTGGTCCTTCTACATCAACCTTCCGCTCGGTGTCGTCGCCCTGGCCATGGTCACGGCGGTGCTGCACCTCCCGAAGAAGACGCACGGGGCGGAGCGCCCCAAGATCGACTACCTCGGCGCGGCCCTGCTGACCGTCGGCATCACCTCCACGGTCCTCGTCACCACCTGGGGCGGCACCGAGTACGCGTGGGGCTCCACCGAGATCATCGGCCTGATCGTCGTCGGTGTCCTGTCCATCGCCGGCTTCCTCTACGCCGAGACCAAGGCCGCCGACCCGGTCATGCCGCTGCACATCTTCCGCAGCCGCAACTTCACCCTGATGTCCGTGATCGGCTTCCTGGTCGGCTTCGCGATGTTCGGCGGCGTGCTGTACCTGCCGCTCTTCCAGCAGTCGGTCCAGGGCGCCTCGGCCACCAACTCCGGCCTGCTGCTCCTGCCGATGCTGCTCTCGATGATGGTCGTCTCGCTGATCGCGGGCCGGATCACCACCAACAGCGGCAAGTACAAGATCTTCCCGATCATCGGCGGCGGGCTCATGGTCGCCGGGCTCTTCCTGCTCGCCACCATGGACACCGGGACGAGCCGTCTGATGTCCGGCGTGTACATGGCCGTCCTCGGCGCCGGCCTCGGCTTCCTGATGCAGATCACGATGCTGGTCGCGCAGAACAGCGTCGACATGAAGGACATGGGCGTCGCGTCCTCCTCGGCGACCCTGTTCCGTACGCTCGGCGGCTCCTTCGGCGTGGCGCTGATGGGCTCCCTGTTCACCAGTCAGGTCACCAGCACGATGACCGACCGGCTCGGCCCCGAGGCCGCGACCGCGGCGGGCTCCGCGCAGCTGGACGCGGCGAGTCTGGCGAAGCTGCCGGATGTCGTGCGGGAGGCCTATCAGCACGCGGTGGCTGCCGGTACGCACTCGGCGTTCCTGCTGGGGGCCGGGATTGCGGTACTGGGCTTCGCCGCTGCGTGGTTCGTCAAGGAGGTGCCGCTGCGGGGCGCGGGGCCGGCGGGGCCGGCTGGGCCGGCGGGGCCGGCTGGTGGCTCGGCCAAGGGTGAGGTCGCGCCGGAGGCGGCTGTCGTGCACTGAGTTGCTCTCGCGTGGGTTGGTGGGTGGGCCCGGCGCGGTGGATCTACGGATCCTCCGGGCCGGGCCCATCGGCGTACCCCGGGTGGGGTGGGGCGTCGGCTGTCGGCCCTGGGTGGGTGGGCCGCTGCGCGGGGCCTTCCCCCACCCCGCCCCTTCCCGAAACCGGGCTCCGCCCGGACCCGCGCCTCAAACGCCGGCGGGGCTGGAGGACGCGGGGCTCCGCCCCGGACCCCGCGCCTCAAACGCCGGCGGGGCTGGAGAGGGCCGGCGGGGCTGGAGGGAGATCGGTGGGCTACTTCAGGGCCGAGTGCTTTTGCCATTGTTCCCAGGAGAGGTTCCACTCGCCGAAGCCGTTGGCGGCGGAGACCGTTTCCTTGCCGCCCGTTACGTCGAAGACGTCGCCGATCTGGGCTTGGGCGTAGAACCACGTGGCGTCCGCGGTTTTCATGCCGATGCAGCCGTGGCTCCTGTTCGCCGAGCCGATGTAGCTCTCCGCCCATTCCGCCTGGTGCGCGAACGTGCCCGAGACCGTCATGCGCATCGATTTGTCGACCCACTGGTCGTAGCCGGTCAGGCCGACCGAGCCGGCCGTCATCTTGATCCTTCCCTCCTTGGCCATGAGGAGCATCTTTCCGCTCCACGTCGGGGTCTTCGCCGGGTCGCCCGCCGTGATCGGGAGGGACTTCACCACCCGGCCGTCGCGCTCCAGGGTCAGTTCGTGGGCGGTGATGTCCACCTTGGCGATCTGGCTCCTGCCGATGGTGGCGGAGGTCGAGTACGACCTCGTCAGGTAGCGGCCGGACCCCGTGTCCACCCCCGACAGGGGGGCTTCCAGGGTCACCTGGGTGCCCGGCTTCCAGTACTCCTTCGGGCGCCAGTCCACGCGGTCCTTGCCGGTGAGGGTCTCCGTCAGCCAGCCCCACGAGCCCTCGGTGCCGTTGTTCGTGGTCACCTTCAGCCGCCGCTCGATTCCGGCCTTGTTCTTTATCTTGTGGTCGAAGGTGAGGGAGAGCGGCTGGCCCACGCCCACCGTCGTCTTGGCCGAGGGGAGTACGGTCACCGTTTCCGTCTGGCCCTCGGAGGGAGCGAGGGTGCGGAAGGAGGATGCGGACGTGGTCTCCTTGCCGTCCGGTGAGGCGGTCGTCGCGCTCACCTTGTACTCGGTGTCCACCGCCAGGCCGTCCTTCGGCGTGAACGCCCCGTCAGCTCCGTCGGCTCCGCCGGCTCCGTCCTCGAACGTGCCCTCCACCGGCTTCCCGTCGGGTCCGGTCACGGTCAGCGCCTTCAGCGCGCCGTTGTTCACGCGCGCCGTCAGCGGCTGGTCCGGCTTGACGTCCTTCGCCCCGTCAGCCGGTACGAGGCTCAGCTCGGCCGGCGGCCGCGAGGCCTGCTCCGAGTCCCCGCCCCCGCCGCCCCCGCACGCCGTCACGGACAGGGCGAGCAGCGTGAGCAGAGTGAAGACGGGAGTGATTGCTGCCTTGCGCATGGGTAGGG
The DNA here is from genome assembly GCF_036127095.1 of Streptomyces sp. NBC_00335. Classification (GTDB taxonomy): domain Bacteria; phylum Actinomycetota; class Actinomycetes; order Streptomycetales; family Streptomycetaceae; genus Streptomyces. Next base: position 3,097,417 of record NZ_CP108006.1, on the reverse strand, counting down.
GAACCTCCGGCTAGAGCCCGGGCATTGGGGCCGGGATGTCCGGTATGAGGCGGTCCGATCGTCCTCGGTTTCAGTCGGGACGGAATTCGGGACGATCAAGGACCAAAGTCATGCAACCCGGAATTTATGGGTCATTCGACTGGAACCCCGCATCCACGACCGACGTCCTGACCAGTGCGAGCTCACACGGTGGACGTCGATATGGGGAGTTGAGACAGCACATGGGGTTCATGACGCACACGCGGATGCGGAGCACGAAGGCACGGATCGCCGTCGCCGGAGCGGTGGCGGCGGTGGCCGCGACCGCGTGGGGGGTGACGGCGCTCGTCGACCCGGGCCACGACACCAACCACCAGAACGTCTCCCGGCAGAGGCAGGCCGACGACCCCGCGAAGGGCGGCGGCGACGCCGAGCCGCAGGCGCCCGGGAAGCCGGGCGGGCAGGTTCCGGAGGGCATAGCCCACGCGTCGGAGAGCGGCGGCGACGCGGTCAACATCACCATCGACGACGGGCCCGACCCCAAGTGGACCCCGAAGGTGCTGGACGTACTGAAGAAGTACGACGTGAAGGCGGTCTTCTGCATGATCGGACCGCAGGCCAAGGAGCACCCCGACCTGGTCAAGAAGGTCGTCGCGGGCGGCCACCGGCTCTGCGACCACACCATGGACCACAACACCGGGATGGACAAGAAGCCCCTCGCCTACCAGCAGCAGCAGATCCTCGACGCGAAGAAGCAGATCGAGGACGCCGCGGGCGGCGGGGCCAAGGTGGAGTACTACCGGGCCCCCGGCGGCGCGTTCACCCCCGAGAGCCGGGCCCTGGCAGCGGCCAACGGCATGCGCCCGCTCGGCTGGAACGTCGACACCAAGGACTTCAGCAAGCCGGGCGTGGCCGCGATCGTCGGCACCGTCAAGGCCGAGATCGGCAACGGCCCGACCGTCCTCTTCCACGACGGCGGCGGCGACCGCACCCAGAGCGTCGAGGCCCTCGACCAGGTCCTGGCCTGGCTGAAGGAGCAGGGCCGCCCCACCGGCTTCCCCGTGGTCACCGGCCCCAGCGCCTGACCCGGAGCCGGCGCCTGACGCGCCGTCCGGATCAGCCGCTTCGAGACCGCCCGGGCGTAGCGCGCGTCCACCCCCGCCCGGCCGGATCCCGTACGGGTGAAAGGGCGCCCGGCGTCGTTCCGGCCCGCCGGAGGGGCCCGTTGGTCCGGGCATGAACCGCACCCGCACCGCCGCCCTCGTCCTCGCCGCCGCCGCGGCGGCCCTCGCCCCGGCCCTTTCGGGCGGCGCGGCCACCGCCGCGGGCGGCGCGTCCTACCTCCAGGACCCGAGCGGAGGGGAGGGGAAGATGAAGTCGATGTGGACCAAGGACGACATGCACAAGGTCGAGGCGCAGTTCCGCTTCCACCCCGGCATCCAGTACAAGACCGTCACCCGCCCCGGCCCCAAGGGCGCCGAGGAGTACGAGCGCAAGGTCGGCGACCCGAGCACCCTGGCCTGGGAGCCCGGGTACGAGTTCGCGTGGTCGGTGTCGGATTCGCAGGGGGTCAAGAAGCTGCTGACGACGAAGGACGGCAAGCAGGTGTTCGTCCTGCACGCCGTCCTGCGCAACGCCCGGAGCGCGGAGGTGGCGCGGGTGCACCAGGAGCTCAAGGACCGGCCCGCGACGGGCCGTACGAAGATCGCGGGCGGCAAGCGCATCACGTGTGACACCGGGAAGTACACGGTGGAATGGTCGGTGACCCGCACCGGCTACGGCACCCTCACCGGGTCCCTGCCGTGGGACTCCAGCTGCGAGCAGTACCGCACGGCCTTCACCCCGAAGAACCAGGGCGCGAGCTAGGCGATCCAGCCGAGCCGCACGGTCGGAGGGGCGGGTGCAGGAGGTGGGCCGGCCGCCCCGCGCGCCTTGTGGGCGCTCGCGGGCGACTGGGCCTGGGCCTTGGATCAAGGCCGTACCAGCCATGATGCCGCGCGGGGTGGGGCGCGGCAGGGGGCGAAGGTCCCTTTCGGCAGGGGCGTTCGGGGGTATTTCCACGTCGGCGCGGCCGCGCGTCGGCGCGTCAGCGGGCCTTCTCGACCTCGTTCGCCTTGGAGGCGATCTCCTCCAGGACGGTCTTCGGGTCGCCGCCGGGGTCCACGGCGCGGCCGATGTTGCGCTTGATGGTGTCACTGATGACCACCCAGGACGGGTTGTTGACCGGGTAGAGCTGCGCACCGCGCAGGGCGTTCAGGAACTGCTGGTCGTTCTTGTCCATGCCCGAGCTCCCGGCCATCGTGCGGGAAGCCGAGACCGTGGACGGCAGCAGGTGGTAGCGGCCGGCGAAGTCCGACAGGTTCTTGTCCCGGTAGACGAACTCCAGGAACTTGCCGATCTCCTCGCGGTGGCCGTTCTGCTTGAAGGCCATCATCCAGTCGGCCACGCCCACGTTCGGCGGGACCTCCCCGGTGTTCAGCATGTCCGAGGCGGGCATCGCGACGGCGCCGACGGTGATCCCCTTGGCGCGCGCCTCGTGGGCGAGCTGGGGGTAGCCGTTCAGCATGCCGACCTCGCCGCGCGTGAAGGCGGCGAAGGCGTCGGCCCGGTTGAGCTTGGACGGCGGAACGGGACCGAGCAGCCCGGGGGTGACCAGGTTCTCCTTGATCCACTTGAAGGTCAGGATGTTCTGCTCGGAGGCCAGGCTGTAGTTGCCGCTGCTGTCGGCGTAGCCGCCGCCGTTGGTGAGCTCCCAGATCATCGCCTCGGCGTGGGCCTCCTCCGGGCCCAGGGGCATGGCGAACGGGGTCTTGACGCCCTCGGCCTTGAGCGCCGTGGCGGCGGCCTTCAGGTCCAGCCAGGTCTTGGGCTGCCAGCCGTTCTTGGAGTCCTTCGGGATGACCCCGGCGTCGGTGAGCAGCTTCTCGTTGTAGAAGAGGAGACGGCTGCTCGCCACGAAGGGCAGGCCGTAGAGGGTGTTGCGGACGGAGCCGGCGTCGGAGAGGGGCTGCAGGAAGTTCGCCTCGGCGGAAACCGAGAGGAGTTCGGGCGCGGAATAGAGCTTGCCCTGCGCCGCGAAGTCCGAGTAGCCGCCCATGAGGGCCATGTCCGGGGCGTTGCCGGCCTTGACCATGCGGGAGACTTCCCGGTCGATGTCGGCCCATGGCAGGAGCTCCACCTGGACCTTGATGCCGGGGTTCGAGGCGGTGAAATCAGCCGTCACCTTGTCCCAGAAAGCCTTGGAACTGCTGTTGGCCGAGGCGTCGCCGTATTCGGCGGCGACGAGGCGGAGCGTACCGCTGTCATCAGCGCTTCCGCCGGAGCTGCCGCAGCCGGCCAGCGGTATCAGCAGACCGAGCACGACCGTGGTGGCGGCCGCGCCGAAGATTCTTCGTCGCACGGGTGGGTTCCCCTGGTTTTCTTTTGAGTCGCGTTATTACTTATGAGTTACTCCGGGCTGTGCTGTCCCTCAGTGGCCCGTTGGCCGGAATTCTCTCCTGAGGGAGGGTGGTTGGTTCCATTGGGTCGGTACTTGTGTTCAATGCTCCAAGTGTGGCAATTCCGAATGGTGTTTTCCGATATGTGATCAACAATCCGGACGCGCGTAGACATGCCAAAAAGCCCGTTTCCGGCCACGGGGCGCGACGAAACGGGCGGGAGTGGCGGGAAACGGGCGGGAGGGAACGGTGGGGAGGGGGAGCGGGCGGTGTCTCAGTCCGCGAAGTCGCCCGCGTACGGATCGGGCTCGCCCGTTTCGGGGTTGCGCCCCTCCTGCCAGCGGCGCTGGGCCTTGCGCCAGTGCACGAAGCTGAGGTGGCCGCCGTCCCAGAAGGTGATGCTGACCGGGCTCACGTCGAACTCGTCGGAGCACAGCAGGTAGAGGAACTCGGCCATGCCGTACGGGTACACCGCGAAGGAGTCGGCGGTGTGCCGGCCGACCACCAGGACGGGCCAGCGGTCCGGGTCGGGGTCGGTCGTCAGCCAGCACAGGATGTCGGAGCCGCCGGTGACGCCCCAGGCGAGGATCGACTCCGGGTCCACGTCGAAGGCGGCCCGGCCGCCCTCCGCCTCCCAGACCTGGCGGGCGTTGGCCGTCTCCTCCGCCATCTGCGCCGGGTCCCACTGGAGTCCGGGCTTGGGCAGCGGAAGCAGCACGCTCGCCTCGCCGTTGATCGAGCCCGCGCCGAAGCGGCCCATGAAGGCGATGAAATCGGCGGGGAACCGGCTGCCCCAGGTGGCCTCGGCCGCCTGCCAGTCGATGTCCTCGTCGGCTCCGTGGGTCGCCGGCATGATCTGCTCCAGCGCTTTGACGCGCGCGTTCTCGGTCATGCCGCTCCCCTGCCACACCCCAGCTCAACCGCCCCAACCTACCGCCGGTGTGGGTGCGCGCCTAGCGCGTGGTGAGACGGACCCGGAGCGGGGAGCCGACGCGCAGGCCCCAGGCGGCCATGGCGCCGGCCTCGGCCTCCAGGACGTGACGGGCGCGCAGCCGGGGGAGGCCGAGCCGGCCGGGGGCCATGGTGGTCAGCGCGATGACCGTGAGCCTGCGGTCGAGGTGGGCCACGTCGATGGGGAAGCGCATCCGGAAGGTGTGCACGCTCGACGCGGGGGTCAGGAGCATCGCGCCCTCGATGCCGTCCCGCCCGAGCAGGCCGCGCGTGCGGGCCCGGTAGGAGGCGGCCACCTCCACGGGCACCTCCACGGGCACCCCCAGGAGCCCCTCCAGGGGCTCCGGTGGCCCCTCCGGCGGCTCCGCGTGCCCCGCGGGCATTCCCGGCGCCGCCCCCCGGTCGACGTAGAGCGTGCCCCCGCCGTCACGCCACCGCTCCCTCTTCCCCATGGGGGCCACCCTAGGGCCGGATCCGCTTCCCGACCCGGGCTTCGGCGTCAAGGCGGCGCACCCGACGGGGTCCCCCTGGGGAGGGAAGCCCGCGGGTTGGTCCGTACGGGCTCAGGCCGGGCGCCGCAAGGGTTGTGGGGGTGTTCCGGCTCTGCGGAGTGCTCCCGGACGGCTCCGGAGCGTAATCGTGTCGCGGTGATGCACGCAGCAGGCTTTACGAAGGGTTATGGTGGAACCCCCCCTCGGGCCGGTCCGTATCCCCCCCCACGGACCGGCCCGTTTTTTGTCTCCGTGCACTGCCGGAGCAGCGCCGGGCAAAGGCGCAGGTCAGCCCCGCTGGGCCCAAATGTTGGCGCCGGGGGTGGAGACCGCGAAGGAATCGATCTCCTTCAACTCCTGCTCCGAGAGCGGTGCGCCGGACAGGGAAGCCACGTTTTCTTCGAGCTGCTTGACGCTCGACGCGCCGATCAGCGCCGAGGTCATCCGCTCGTCCCGCAGCACCCAGTTCAGCGCGAGCTGAGCCAGCGTCTGCCCGCGCCGCGCCGCGATCTCGTTCAGCCCGTTCAGCCGGCGCACGACCTCGTCCGACAGCAGGTCCGGGTTGAGGGACTTGCCCTGGGTGGCCCGCGAGCCCTCAGGAATGCCCTTGAGGTACTTGCCCGTAAGCAGCCCCTGCGCGAGCGGCACGAAGGAGATGCAGCCCATGCCGGCCTCCTCCAGGGTGTCCAGCAGGCCGTCGTCCTCCGTCCAGCGGTTGATCATGGAGTACGAGGGCTGGTGGATGAGGGGACGGATCCCCATCTCCTTCAGCAGCCGCGCCGCCTCCGCCGTCTGCTCCGCGGTGTACGAGGACACGCCCACGTAGAGCGCCTTGCCCTGCTGGACCGCGGACGCCAGTGCGCCCATGGTCTCCTCCAGCGGGGTCTCCGGGTCGAAGCGGTGCGAGTAGAAGATGTCGACGTAGTCGACGCCCATCCGCTTCAGCGAGGCGTCCAGCGAGCCGAGCAGGTACTTGCGGCTGCCCCATTCGCCGTACGGGCCCTCGTGCATGAGGTAGCCGGCCTTGGTGGAGAGGACCAGCTCCTCGCGGTGGGACGCGAAGTCCTGCGCGAAGATCTTGCCGAAGTTGAGCTCGGCCGAGCCGGGGGGCGGGCCGTAGTTGTTCGCCAGGTCGAAGTGGGTGACGCCGAGGTCGAAGGCCCGGCGCAGGATCGCCCGCTGGGACACCAGGGACGCGTCGTCGCCGAAGTTGTGCCAGAGGCCGAGGGAGATCGCGGGGAGCTTGAGGCCGCTGCGGCCGGTGCGCCGGTACTCCATGGAGTCGTAGCGCGAGGGCTCTGCCCGATAGGGATTGTTTTCAGTCACGTTGTCCTCCCTATCACGGACTTGTGACAGGACCGAGTTGGGTGCCGGATCCCTCTCCGCAGTAATGTGGCGGTCTGTGGCGGACTTGGGGGGACCATCGCATTCCGCACGGGGGTATCGCTCGGAGGGGCTGGAAGATCGTGAAGCTGCGCGACCTGGTACGCCGTCCTGTGTACAGGCTCTACGCACGCCGGGTGGAAGGCCGCATCGACCATGACGAGACGCCCAAGCACATCGGCGTGATCCTGGACGGGAACCGGCGCTGGGCGAAGGCGTCCGGAGGCACGACGGTGCAGGGCCACCAGGCCGGCGCCGACAAGATCTCCGAGATGCTGGGCTGGTGCACCGAGACGGACGTCGAGGTCGTCACCCTGTGGATGCTCTCCACGGACAACCTGGACCGGCCCGAGGTCGAGCTCCGCCCGCTGCTCAACATCATCGAGAACACCGTCCGGGGCCTCGCCGCCGACGGCCGCTGGCGCGTCCACCACGTCGGCAACCTCGACATCCTGCCCGCCGGGACCCAGAGCGTCCTGAAGGAGGCCATGGAGGCCACCCGCAACGTCGACGGGATACTCGTCAACGTCGCGGTCGGCTACGGCGGCCGCCAGGAGATCGCCGACGCGGTCCGCTCGCTCCTGCTGGAGCACGCCTCGAAGGGCACCTCCTTCGAGGAGCTCGCCGAGATCCTCGACATCGAGCACATCGCGGAGCACCTCTACACGCGCGGCCAGCCCGACCCGGACCTGGTGATCCGCACCAGCGGAGAGCAGCGGCTGTCCGGATTCATGCTGTGGCAGAGCGCGCACTCCGAGTACTACTTCTGCGAAGTCTTCTGGCCGGCTTTCCGCAAGGTCGACTTCCTGCGCGCCCTGCGCGACTACGCCGCCCGCCACCGGCGCTACGGCACCTGATCCGCCCGGCAGGGTGTCCGTACGGCACCTGACCTGCGGGTCTCTAATGTGCCCCCGGCATCTCACAGCCACCTCACGGCGCGCCCGGACTCCTCCGTGGCGCGCCGTACCCGTGTTCCCGTACGCCCTTCCCGCCCCCGGGAACCCTCCGCGCGAGGCCTTCACCAGGGATTCACCGAGCGTCCGTCATATGCCATGGCATGGCTGGACCCATTCGGGGAATATCCCTTGCAGGTCGACGCCCGATCCACGGGTGTCGAGTCTCAGCGGACGGCATGGGGTCGTCCGCCCGGGAGGCCCTTTGCACCAGGACGCACGTGCGGTTCGCACGGACGGAGTGGAGGGCCGGAAGTCGGCCCGCGCAGGGGTGCCGATGACCGGTCCGGTCTTCATGGCCCGACCTCTTCCGAGGGGGTACGTCCTTCCGTGGTGACCAGCACAAAGAGCCGCCTGCCCGACAGGCGGACCTACGTCCTCGACACCAGCGTCCTGCTGGCAGACCCCAACGCGATCTCCCGGTTCGACGAGCACGAGGTAGTGCTCCCGATCGTGGTGATCACCGAGCTGGAGGCAAAGAGGCACCATCCCGAACTCGGCTACTTCGCCCGCCAGGCCCTGCGCCTGCTCGACGACTTCCGGGTTCGCTACGGACGCCTCGACGCACCCATCCCGCTGGGCGATCTGGGCGGCACCCTGCGCGTCGAGCTCAACCACTCCGATCAGAGCGTCCTGCCCGCCGGTTTCAGGCTGGGGGACAACGATTCGCGGATCCTCGCGGTCGCACGCAACCTCCAGGCCGAGGGCTACGACGTCACGGTCGTCTCGAAGGATCTCCCCCTGCGCATCAAGGCCTCCTCCGTGGGGCTGATCGCCGAGGAGTACCGCGCGGAGCTCGCGATCACCGATGCCGGCTGGACCGGCATGAGCGAGCTGGCACTCTCCGGGGAGCAGGTGGACCTCCTCTTCTCCGAGGAGCGGCTCTACGTACCGGAGGCCGCGGAACTTCCCGTGCACACCGGGCTGGTCCTCCAGTCCGAGCGCGGCAAGGCCCTCGGCCGGGTCACGGCCGACGGCAACGTGAAGCTCGTGCGGGGCGACCGCGAGGCCTTCGGGCTGCACGGCCGCAGCGCCGAGCAGCGGATCGCGCTCGACCTCCTGCTCGACCCCGAGATCGGGATCATCTCGATGGGCGGCCGGGCCGGCACCGGAAAGTCGGCCCTGGCGCTGTGCGCGGGGCTGGAGGCCGTACTGGAGCGCAGGCAGCACCAGAAGGTGATGGTCTTCCGGCCGCTGTACGCGGTCGGCGGCCAGGACCTCGGCTACCTCCCCGGCGACGCCAACGAGAAGATGAGCCCGTGGGCCCAGGCGGTGTTCGACACCCTCTCGGCGGTCGCCGGGCGCGCGGTCATCGAGGAGGTGCTCAACCGCGGGATGCTGGAGGTCCTGCCGCTCACGCACATCCGCGGCCGCTCGCTGCACGACGCGTTCGTGATCGTGGACGAGGCGCAGTCGCTGGAGCGCAATGTCCTGCTGACCGTTCTGTCCCGTATCGGGGCCAATTCGCGGGTGGTCCTCACCCATGACGTGGCCCAGCGGGACAACCTGAGGGTCGGCCGGTACGACGGAGTCGTCGCCGTGGTCGAGAAACTGAAGGGGCATCCGCTCTTCGCGCACGTCACGCTGACCCGTTCGGAGCGTTCCCCGATCGCCGCGCTGGTCACCGAAATGCTGGAGAACCTGTAGGGCCCCCGGCCGGCCCGCACGGGCCGCAAAGCAGGTAAAACGCCCATAGCGGGAAGGTGAGTTGGCGCCGCCCGGCAAAGGCCAGAGAGCCTAGCCGGGCGGCGCCTTCACGCACAGGGGTTTGTCGAAACCAGGGGCGACATGCCAGGTGTGACCTTTCCCACGCAACGGAGAATTGCCCTGTGGCGTCGAGGTCCGGCAGAGTCTGTTTTCCGTCAGGCCCCGCATACGGCACACCTGTATCTCCCGTGAGATGCGCGCAGTACCGCTAACTCCACAATCGATCGCCGTATGCCGCCCGGAGCATCACGCGGCACTCCCGCAAGGGAGTTGCCCACGGGCCCGCGCCTCCAGTGACCGAACCACCACGGAGGCCAGTGTCGAGGGCACTATTGCGCCCGCTCGGTCACTGCGGACGCTGCTGGAAGGAAACCGTGTGAGCCGGATCTCGGTTCGGGGATTCGCCGTGGCTTCGGCCACCGCCGTCACCACCGTCGGCGCAGTCGTGGGTGTTGCCACCGGCGACCCCGTCGCGAACGATCTCGAGACGACCGCGTCCGGGGTGACCCTCCTCACGGACATCCCGCTCGGCGAGCAGGCACAGGTCCAGAACGCGTCCCTGACGCAGCAGGCCGACTCCATCGCCCACGCCGCCGACTCCGACGCCAAGCGCTCGGTGGAGGAAGCGGCCCGCATCCAGGCCGCCCAGGACGCCAAGGCGAAGAAGGCCGAGGCGCAGAAGGCCGCGGACGCCAAGGCGAAGAAGGAGCGTGAGGAGAAGGAGCAGGCTGCCAGCCGTTCCGCCTCCCGCGACGGATCCTCGTTCGCACCCCAGGCCTCGTACACGGTCGCCCAGGTCAAGGCGATCGCCCAGCAGATGGTCCCGGCGGGGCAGTTCCAGTGCTTCTCCAACATCATCAACCGGGAATCCACCTGGAACTACCTGGCCGTGAACAAGTCCTCGGGCGCCTACGGCCTCGTCCAGGCCCTGCCCGGCTCGAAGATGGCCTCGGCGGGCGCCGACTGGCGCACCAACCCCGCCACGCAGATCGAGTGGGGTCTGAACTACATGAACTCCCGCTACGGCAGCCCGTGCGGAGCCTGGAGCTTCCACCAGGCCAACCACTGGTACTAGTCACACCGGCAGACCCCGGGACGAGAGCGCGCCCGCGCGCCTCAACCCCGAAGAGCCCCGCATCGTCCTACGGTGCGGGGCTCCTCGCGTGTACGGTCTTTCGAGGTGTGCCCCGGCACGCGGATCCAGGCGGGGGAAGGGAACGACATGGCGAAGACAGGCTGGCTCGGCGTGCTCGGCAAGAGGCTGAGCCGTGTCGAGGCCCGGCTCGCGGAGCGGCGCGCCGAGGTCGAGGCCGAAACCTCCGACGACGGGCCGTCCGCGGTCCAGGCCTCCACCGCCCCCGTCTCCCCGCCCTCCCCGCCGTCGGTGTACTCCGGTGCCGGACACGGCGGCTACGCCACCCCCGTGCGCCCCGACCCCGTGTCCGTCATCCCGTGGGGCATGCGCGTCGCCGCCGAGGCGAGCTGGCGGCTGCTGCTGCTCGCCGGGATGCTCTGGGTCCTGATGAAGGTGATCAGCGAAGTCCGCCTGGTCGTGCTGGCCTTCGCCGCCGCCCTCCTGGTGACCGCGCTGCTCCAGCCCTTCGTGGTCCGGCTGCGCCGGCTCGGCATGCCCCGGGGACTGGCCACGGCCGTCACCGCGGTCCTCGGGTTCGTGGTCATCGGGCTGGTCGGCTGGTTCGTGGTCTGGCAGGTCATGGACAACCTCGACCAGCTCTCCGAGCGGCTGCGCGAGGGCATCAACGAACTCAAACTCTGGGCACTGGACAGTCCGTTCCACGTGACCGAGAAGCAGATCAACGACATCGCCAAGAACCTCAGCGAGACCATCGGCACCAACACCGAGCAGATCACCTCCGCCGGCCTGCAAGGCGTCACGGTCCTCGTCGAAGTGCTGACGGGCATGCTGCTCGCGATGTTCTCCACGCTCTTCCTGCTCTACGACGGCAAGCGCATCTGGGTCTGGAGCACGAACCTGCTCCCCGCCGCGGCCCGCCCGGGCGTAGCCGGCGCCGGTCCGCGCGCCTGGCGCACGCTGACCGCGTATGTGCGCGGCACGGTGCTCGTGGCCCTCATCGACGCCGTGTTCATCGGCCTCGGGCTGTACTTCCTCGACGTGACGATGGCCGTGCCGCTCGCCGTCTTCATCTTCCTGTTCGCCTTCATCCCGCTCGTCGGCGCCGTGATCTCCGGCGCCCTCGCCGTGGTCGTGGCCCTGGTGACCCAGGGGCCGTTCACCGCGGCGATGGTGCTGCTGGTGGTCCTGGCCGTGCAGCAGATCGAGGGCCACGTGCTCCAGCCCTTCATCCTGGGCCGGGCGGTACGGGTCCACCCGCTCGCGGTGGTGCTCTCGGTGGCGGCCGGCGGCCTGGTCGCCGGCATCGGTGGAGCGGTCGTCGCCGTGCCGCTGGTCGCCGTCACCAACACCGTGGTCGGGTACCTGCGGGCCTACTCCCGCGAACAGCTTCACCACGGGCTCTCCCCGGTCGGCCCCGGGCCGCACGGTGCGACGGCCCTGGGCCAGACGGCAGCCGAGGCGGAGGAGGCCCGTACGGGTGATAACGGAGCCTGAGTTCGACGGCGGCTCATCCGGCATACCGGGGCCGTACGGCCCGCAAGAGCCGGAAGGGCCGCAGGGACCGGAGCGCTACGAGGGGTCCCCGCCTCCCGGCCGCCGCCGCCCCTGGCGGTGGGCGCTGGGCGGAGCCCTGATCGCCTCCACGCTGTGGGCGGGCGCCTGGTGGGGCGCGACCCCGCACGACGACCGCCCGCCGCTGCGGTACGGGCTGCCCGCGAGCCTGTGCGACGAGGCGAAGCTGCCCGCGCTGGCCCGGCTGAGCGAGGTCCGGTGGCAGTCCACCCCGAGACGGTTCGAGCATCCGGCCGTGGACCAGGCGTACTGCCAGCTGAGCACCTCGAACGACCCCTCGGAGAGCCCCGGGCTGCAGCTGTCGTACGAGGTCCAGACCTCGATGACCCTGCACAAACGGACCGACCCCGCGCCGGAGTTCGGCGCGGATCCCGAGCCCGCGGGCTGGATCGGCATGAGCCGCTCGGACCCGCACTCGGTGCCGGGGCTCGGGGAGCGGGCGCTCATCTGGGAGATGGGGTACGAGCAGTCGTGGCGGCTGACCGTCCTCGACGGGGGCGCGGTGTTCACCATGAACGTGACGGTGTGGGCGTTCGGCGGGGACGAGGTCGACGGCGACGGCAATCCGATCGCCGGCTCCGGGCCCCCGAAAGATCCGCCGAAGCCCGATTCCGACGCGGTCCAGGCTGCGATGATCGACGACATGCACGGCCTGATGAAGGCGTTGCGCAGGTAGGCGCGGTGCGCGCCGCAGCCGCAGGGGTGCGGGGGACGGGGGGACACGGGGATGATCGGCGAGCCTGAGACCGACGGGGACTGGGACACGGCGAGCGGGGCGGAGGGGGCTGCGGAGCACCTTCCGCGCGAACGCGAACCCGAACGCGGGCATGGACGGGGTCCGCGGACTCCGTGGCTGTGGGCGCTGGGTGGAGTGGTGGCCGCCTCGGCGGTGTGGGCGGGCACCCTGGCCGCGCAGGACCGTTTCGCCGATACCCCGCGCATCGACTACCGGCACGCCGAGAACCTGTGCCGGGAGGTCTCGCTCCAGGTGCTGGGCAAGACCATCGACCGGACGCCCAAAGACGCCGACAGCAGCGACGCGAGCGAGGGCCGCAGCGGCGCGCAGGACTGGGCGCACTGCGCCGTCCGCCTGAAGAACGCGCAGGAGCGCCTCTCGTACCAGGCCCAAGTCCTGGTCGAGCTGCACAAGAAGACCGATCCGGGACCGGAGTTCGGCACCGGGCCGCTGGGAATCACCGGGTTGCGGATCGACCCCGAGCAGCGCCGCGAGGTGCCGGGTCTGGGCGACCGGGCGATGCTCGACCGGTATTACGGGAGCGGCGGGGACCGGCTGACGGTGCTGGACGGCGGGGCCGTCTTCACGCTGACCGTGGAGTGGTTCGCGACCTCCGCGGGGGAGCAGGAGTCCGTGGACGAGGACGCGATCGACGGGGCGATGATCGAGGACGTGCGGGCGCTGATGGCGAAGCTGCGCCGGTAGGTCCCGCCCGCCATCGCCGCACGGTCCCCACGGAGTGCGAAAGGGCCCCCGCGGCCGGGAGCGGCTGCGGGGGCCCTTTGCTGCGGGCGGGGTGTCACTCGCCGGCGAGGGCGGCCTCGGCGTCGAGGGTGACGGCGACGGCCTGGATCACCGAGGCGATCTTGAAGGCCTCCTGGACCGTCTCGCGGTCCACGCCGGCCTTGCGCAGGACCTGCTCGTGCGAGTCCAGGCACTGGCCGCAGCCGTTGACGGCGGAGACGGCGAGCGACCACAGCTCGAAGTCGACCTTGTCCACGCCGGGGTTGCCGATGACGTTCATCCGCAGGCCCGCGCGCAGGGTGCCGTACTCCGGGTCGGAGAGCAGGTGGCGGGTGCGGTAGAAGACGTTGTTCATCGCCATGATCGCGGCGGCCGCCTTGGCGGCGGTGTAGGCCTCCGGCGACAGGGCTGCCTTGGCCTCCGGCTCCAGCTCACGCAGGACGCGCGGGGAGCGCGCGGCGATGGCGCAGGACAGGACGGTGCCCCACAGCTGCTGCTGCGTCAGGGAGTCCTGATTGCCGATGACCGAACCGAGGTTCAGCTTCAGGTCCTTGGCGAAGTCCGGCAGGGCGGACTTGAGGGAGTCGAGGGACATCGCTCACTCACCGGCCAGCAGCGCGCCGGCGTCGATGGTGCTCTCGCCCTTGTTCCAGTTGCAGGGGCACAGCTCGTCGGTCTGCAGGGCGTCGAGGACCCGCAGGACCTCCTTGGGGTTCCGGCCGACGGAACCGGCGGTCACCATGGAGAACTGGATCTCGTTGTTCGGGTCCACGATGAAGACGGCGCGCATCGGGAGACCGTCCTGGCCGAGGATGCCGAGGTCGGCGCAGAGCTCGCGCTTGATGTCGGACATCATCGGGAAGGGCAGGTCGCGCAGGTCGGCGTGGTCCTTGCGCCAGGCGTGGTGCACGTACTCGGAGTCGAGCGAGAAGCCGAGGATCTGGGCGTCACGGTCGGCGAACTCGTCGTTCAGCTTGCCGAAGGCGGCGATCTCCGTCGGGCACACGAAGGTGAAGTCGAGCGGCCAGGAGAACATGATCTTCCACTTGCCCTCGTAGGTCTTGTGGTCGATCTGCGCGAACTCGGCTCCGGCCTCCAGCGAGACGCAAGCGGTCAGGTCGTAGGTGGGGAACTGGTCGCCGACAGTGAGCACGTGCTCTCCTTGCGCAAAGGAAAGTGACCCTTTTGGGGGCTTTCCGGGGGGTTGGACGTATCTCACATGCTGACACAGCCGCATTGATTGCGGAAATAGCTAGCCTGGTGCCCAGTGATCGGAGGTGCCTATCAATGGCTGTGGGTCATAGAGGACCGAAACAGGCGACGCTCGCCCAGCTGCGGGTCTTCGCCGTCGTCGCCGAGCAGTTGCACTTCCGGGACGCGGCCGCCGCGATCGGGATGAGCCAGCCCGCGCTCTCCGGGGCCGTGTCCGCGCTGGAGGAGGCGCTCGGGGTGCGGCTGCTGGAGCGGACCACGCGCAAGGTGCTGCTCACGCCCGCCGGGGAGCGGATCGCGGTCCGGGCGCGGGCCGTGCTCGACGCGATGGGCGGGCTGCTGGAGGAGGCCGAGGCGGTACGGGCCCCCTTCACGGGGGCCCTGCGGTTCGGGGTGATCCCCACCGTGGCCCCGTACCTGCTGCCGACGGTGCTCGGGCTCTTCCACCGGCGCTACCCGCGGCTCGACCTCCAGGTGCACGAGGAGCAGACGGCCTCGCTGCTGGAGGGGCTGGCCGGCGGGCGGCTCGACTTGCTGCTGCTCGCCGTACCGCTCGGGGTGCCCGGCGTCACCGAACTGCCGCTCTTCGACGAGGACTTCGTCCTGCTCGCGCCGCGCGATCACCCGCTCGCCGGCCGCAAGGACATCCCGCGCGAGGAACTGCGCGGCCTGCGGCTGCTCCTCCTCGACGAAGGGCACTGCCTGCGCGACCAGGCCCTCGACATCTGCCACGACGCGGGACGCGTCGCCGGCGCGGACGTCACCACGACCGCCGCCGGGCTGTCCACCCTCGTACAACTGGTCGCCGGGGGGCTCGGCGTCACGCTGCTGCCGCGCACCGCGCTGCGCCTGGAGACCGCCCGCAACGAGCTCCTGGCCACCGGGTACTTCGCCGAACCGGCGCCCTCCCGGCGGATCGCGCTGGCCATGCGGACGGGAACGGCCCGCGAAGAGGAGTTCCGCGCCGTCGCCGACGCCCTGCGCGAAGCCGTACGCCCGCTCCCCGTCTGGCTGACCGACTAGGCCGAGACGGAAGGAGCGGGCGTACGGGGCTGCGTGCGCGGCCCGGGTTACTCCGTGCGCAGCCCGTCCGGGCGCATCAGGCGCAGCAGCGGCGGCAGGCTGAGCAGGGTCACCAGGACGGACACGCCGCCGCCGATGCCGATCATCGACAGGATCGAGGTCCAGTCGATCCGGAGGGTGACGGCCGCCATCTGCATCAGCACCACGCCGAGGGCGACTCCGACCACCGTGGCCAGGGCCAGGCCCAGGCCGATCGGCAGGGCGGTCTGCCAGAACACCGACATGCTCAGCGTGGAGCGCTTCGTACCGAAGGCGACCAGCGCCGACAGCAGCTTCTTGCGCTCGCGCAGCTGCTCCAGCTGGGAGACCAGCAGGCTGGCGCCGATCAGCATCAGGACGCAGGTGGAGCCGACGAAGAGGCCCGTGCGGATGGAGGAGTACCGCTTCGCGGTCTCGACGGCCTGCATGGTCATGGCGACGGCCAGCGGATCGGCCTTGAAGGCCGCCGTGCGGGCCAGCTCCAGGGCGTCGGGCTGCTTCGGGTCCAGCTTCACGTACACCTGCGAGGTGTGGAAGTCACCGAGCGCCTTCGGGGCCGCGGCCGGGGTGACGAGCAGGCCGTTGCGCAGCGTGCCGTTCGGGTCCTTGCGGGCCGGTGCGGTCTTCGCGTCGGCGGGCACCGTCCAGGGGGTGGGCGGGGCGCCCTCGCCGTCGTAGACGTTTCCCGCGAACAGCTTCTCGCCCGGCCGGGCGGTGTCGCCGTCCATGCCGCCGGAGTCGGCGCCGCCGGTGAGGACGAAGGCGTCGCCGTCCTTGCAGGAGGGCAGGTTGCCCACTTCCCTGAGGGCGGCGCAGGTGCCGATCGTCAGGGAGATGGACTTGTCCTCGTAGGACATGCCCGCGGTGCGCGCGGCCTGGGTCGAGGTCAGGGCGACGGCCTGGGTGACGCCCTCGGCCCCGGCCAGCTTTCGGCCGACGGCCTCCACGCCCTCGGAGGAGCGCATGAGGATGGAGAGCGAGGCCCGGGTCGGGTCCTGGCCGGTCTCCCGGGTGTACGAGGCCTCGGTGCCGGCGAAGAGCATCTGCAGGGCGATGGCTCCGGCGACCGCCACCGCGATGCCGTTGACCAGCCGGGCGGCGCTGCCGCTGGTGAGCTGGAGCCGGCGGGAGGCGAGCTGCCAGGAGACCGGGCCCGCGCCGCCGATGCCGCCGACGACCCGTTCCAGCACCCAGGGGAGCAGCACGGTGATGCCGGCGAGGAGCAGGACCACGCCACCGGAGACCTGCCACTGGTTGAACTGTCCGCCGTCGTTGCCGCGGCCCATCATCGGGGCCAGCAGGCCGATTCCGGCGAGCGGGAGCAGCAGCCGCCACCAGACGCGGCGCCGCCGCGGGGTCGTCGTACGGACCACGCCGAGCGGCTCGATGACCACGCCGCGCAGGGCGAACAAGGTCACGACGACGGCCGCGCCGGGTACCGCGATCGCGACGAGCGCGGCCAGCCAGGGGGTCGGGTTGAGGTCGGCGGCGAAGACGCTGCGCTGCTGGAGGTTCATGGCCGGGGCGAGCTGCCGGGCGGCCAGGAAGAAGCCGGTGCCCAGCACCAGGCCGATCAGCGAGCCGCCCATGGCCTCGCCCGCGGCGATCCGGCGGACCATCCGGCCGTCGGCGCCCACCAGGCGCAGCGCCGCGAGCCGGCGGTCGCGCCGGTCGCCGCCGAAGCGCACCGCGGCGGCGATGAACACGCCGACGGGCATCAGCAGGGCGACGAACGTCAGCACCACGAGGAGGGTGAGGACGGGGTCCAGCGCCTCCTCCTGGACGGCGATCTCGAAGGCGGTGACCCGCTTGACGGAGCTGGGCGCGGCCTTCTGGAGTTCGGCGAGCTTGTCGCTGCCCGCGTAGAAGTAGAGGTCGCCGGGGCCCACCAGGCCCGCGTCGCCGATGGTCGCGACGATCTTCCCGTCGAGGCGGTCGCGCAGCAGTTCGCCCTCGCCGGTCTTCATCAGCTTGTCGAGGGCGGGGGAGACGGCCAGTTCGCCGGGGCCGGGGAACTTCTTCAGGCCGGGCGGCAGCGGGGCGTCCGGCCCCTCGGGCTGTACGAGCCGCCCGTCGACCCCGTAACCGTGGTACGACTGGTCCGCGTCCACGATCAGCAGGGTGTCGCGGCCGGCCTCCCGGATCTGGGGTGCGCCGGACGTCTGGCGTGCTTCGCCGCGCGCGTCGCGGGCCGCCAGGGCGCTGGGGATCGCGCTGGTGACGAGCAGCAGGGCCACGCCGAGGCCGACGCCGACGCCGGTCAGGAGGGTGCGGGTCCAGCCCTCGCGGCCGCCGCCGAAGGCGAAGCGGGCGCCGAGGGCGAGGTCTTGCAGCCAGACGGCGAGCGCGCTCTGCTCGCCCGGGCCGACCGGGCTGCCGGGGCCGGCGTGCCCGCCCTGCCTGCTGTGCTCGGTGTGCTTGGTGTGGGTCCCGTGACTCATACCGCGCGCTCCATGTCGCGGGACTTGCCGTCGCGCACGACGATCTCGCGGTCGGAGTACGCGGCCACGCGGGTCTCGTGCGTGACGAGGACGACGGCGGCGTTCGTGGAGCGGGCGGCCTCGGTGAGCAGCTGCATGACGAGCTCGCCGTTGAGGGAGTCGAGGGCGCCGGTGGGCTCGTCGGCGAAGATCAGCCGGGGGTTGGTGACGAGGGCGCGGGCGACGGCGACGCGCTGGCCCTGGCCGCCGGAGACCTCGCCGGGGCGCTTGCGGCCGAGGTCGTCGACCTGGAGCCGCTCCATCCATTCCAGGGCGGTCCGCTCGGCCTGCTTGCGCTTGACGCCGGTGAGGCGGAGCGGCAGGGCGACGTTCTCGACGCAGGTGAGCTCGGGGACGAGCTGGCCGAACTGGAAGACGAAGCCGAACTCGCCGCGGCGCAGGGCGCTGCGCTCTGCGTCGTTCATCGCGGAGAGCTCGCGTCCGGCGTAGGTGATGGTCCCGGAGTCGGGGGTGACGATCCCCGCGAGGCAGTGCAGCAGGGTCGACTTGCCGGACCCGGAGGGGCCCATGATGGCGACGACCTCGCCGGCGTGGATGGAGAACCCGGCGCCGTCCAGGGCGTGGGTGGTGCCGTAGGTCTTGCGGAGGTCCGTGGCGCTGAGCAGCGTGCCGGCCGGGGTCATCGTCGTATCTCCTGGGCGAGCTGGTCGAGGCGGGCGGCGGTGAGTTCGAGCCACCGCAGGTCGGCTTCGAGGTGGAACAGGGCGTGGTCGCAGACCAGCTGGTCGGCGAGGTCCCCCTTGCGCTTGCGCTGGGTGAGGATGCGCATCAGGCGCAGGTGCTCGGCGCGCTGGGTGTCCAGCAGCTCCTGGGCGCTGCGGCCGGTGAGGAGGGCGAGGACGACCTTGGTGTAGAGGGTCGACTGGAGGTACGGCTCGGGCTTCTCCGGCTGGGCGAGCCAGCCCTCGACGTCGGTGATGCCGGCATCGGTGATCGCGTACCGCTTGCGCTCGGGGCCGCCGCCGCTCTCCACCCCGTCGACCTCGACCAGACCGTTCTTCAGCAGCCGGGACATGGTCGAGTAGACCTGCCCGTAGGCGAGGGGACGGTCGTGGCCGAATCTCTCGTCGAAGGTCCGCTTGAGGTCGTAACCGTGCCGGGGACCGGCCTCCAGGAGGCCGAGGAGTGCGTGACTGATGGACATGCCGAGGACTATACACGCGGTGTATACGCTCGATGTATACACACAGTGCAGAGGTGATCTTGGGGTGCTTTGCGTTGATTCGGAAGGGGGGTGAGGGTGCATGGGGCGCGGCTCCGGGCGGGAACGCGAAACGGCCACCGCGAGGGGCGGTGGCCGTTTCGGTGCCGGCGGCGGACGCTCGGCTCAGGAATCCGGAGAGGTGCGGGGGCGGCCCCGGGGCGGGATCGGGCCCGCCCCGCCGGGGAGCCGGCCGGCTTCGGCCAGGGCGCGGCGGAGCAGGAACTCGATCTGGGCGTTGGCGCTGCGCAGTTCCTCCCCCGCCCACCGCGCGAGCGCGTCGTGCACCTGCGGGTCGAGCCGCAGCAGCACTTGCTTGCGGGCCTGCCGCCCGGCCGCCTTGGGGGGCGCCGAGGGTTCCCCGCCGGCCGGGCCGGCGGAGGCCCGGCCGGCGGGGGAGTCCGTGCCGTCGTCGGGGATCACTGGTAGAGGGTGCCCGTGTTGATGACCGGCTGGGCCGCGCGGTCGCCGCACAGGACCACCATCAGGTTGGACACCATCGCCGCCTTCCGTTCCGGGTCGAGGTCCACGATCTCCTGCTCCGCGAGGCGGGTCAGGGCGAGCTCGACCATACCGACCGCGCCCTCGACGATCTGCTTGCGCGCCGCGACGATCGCCCCCGCCTGCTGCCGCTGGAGCATCGCGGAGGCGATCTCCGGGGCGTACGCGAGGTGGGTGAAGCGGGACTCGATGATGTGGACGCCGGCCGCCTCGACGCGGGTGGACAGTTCGGCGGCGAGCTTCTCGGTGATCTCCTCGGCATTGCCGCGCAGCGACAGGCCGCCGTCCTCGTGGGCGTCGTAGGGGTACTCGATCGCGATGTGCCGGACGGCCGCCTCGGTCTGGGTCTCGACGAACTCGGTGAAGTCCTCGACCTCGAAGACGGCCCGTGCGGTGTCCTCGACCCGCCACACCACCACGGCCGCCAGCTCGATCGGGTTGCCGTAGGCGTCGTTGACCTTCATGACGGCCGTCTCGTGGTTGCGGACCCGGGTGGACAGGGGCCGGCGGGAGGTCAGCGGGTTGACCCAGCGCAGTCCGTCGGTGCGCACGGTGCCGCGGTAGCGGCCGAACAGCTGGACCACGCGGGCCTCGCCCGGCGCGACCGTGTTCAGGCCGCTCATGGCGATGATGGCGGCGATGGTCAGCAGGACGCCCGCCGCGATCAGGCCCGCCTTGGCCCCGTCGCTCCCGGACACCGCGCCGAGCGCGACCAGGCCCGCCCCGGCCGCCACACCCGCAAGGCCGAGCAGCAGCGCGAGCCCGCCGCCCACGCTCCGCGCGGGGAACTCCCGTACGCCGGCCTCGGTACCGCCCGTGGTGTTCGTCATCGTCTGCCCCGTTCCCTTCGGTCGCGGCCGGTCGAGCCGCTTATCAAAGTGATATCACTTTTTTGGGCCCGGCGGGAGTCGGGTGGGAGTCGTAAGGGAGTTGGGGGAGGGTGCTGAGGGGGCGCCGGGAGGGGGGTGGGTGGCGGGCGCGCGGCGGGTGGCGCGAAAGTGGTGCGGAGTCCGGCAACCTCAAGGGCTCCGGCTGCGTCGGTTCCGGTGGGCCAGGTGCTCATTGTCACGTCCGAATTGCCTGAATTGTCTATCGGTTGGCCGGTTTTTGTCACAGACTCCGGTGTTAGCTTTCTGAGCTGACGTCGGGGGGTTATCGAGCGGAGCGGGAGCGATGGGCCGAGCAGAAGCGCGACGGGCGCAGCAGCAGCGCGGTGCGCGACGAGCGCCGCGCGGGCGCGGCAAGGGCAAGGGCGGGAAGCCGACCGGCATACGCCGCTTCTTCACCTGGAAGAAGGTGCTCGGCACCTTCTTCGGGACGATGCTGCTCGGCATGGCGGCCCTGGTCGGCCTCTACTTCTACGTGGAACCGCCGGACCCCAACGCCGAGGCGCTGACGCAGAACAACGTCTACAAGCTCTCCGACGGCAGCGTCATGGCCCGGGTCGGCGCCAAGAACCGTCAGATCGTGTCGATCGACAAGATCCCGAAGAACGTGCAGACGGCCTTCATCGCGATCGAGAACAAGTCCTTCTACACCGACCGGGGCATCGACCTCAAGGGCATCGGCCGCGGCCTGTTCAACACCGTCACCGGCAAGGGCAAGGCCGGTGGTTCGACGATCACCCAGCAGTACGTCAAGAACTTCTACCTGACGCAGGACCAGACGGCGACCCGCAAGCTGAAGGAGCTGATCATCTCCCTCAAGGTCGACCAGGAGATGGAGAAGCCCCAGATCCTCGCGGGTTACCTGAACACCAACTTCTACGGCCGCAACGCCTACGGCATCCAGGCCGCGGCCCAGGCCTACTACGGGGTCGACGCCGAGAAGCTGACCCTGGAGCAGGGCGCGTACCTCGCCGCCGTCCTGCAGGCCCCCAGCCAGTACGACTGGGCGACCGCCGGCCCGAACGGCAAGAATCTGGTCATGATCCGCTTCAACGGCGTCCTCGACAACATGGTCGAGATGGGCGAGCTGGACCAGGCCAAGCGCCGGGAGATGAAGTTCCAGGAGCCGATCAAGCCCAAGGCCGCCGCCGGATCGGAGGGCCAGAAGGGCTACCTGATCCAGGCCGCCGACGAGGAGCTCAAGCGGCAGACCGGCATGACGGAGGCCCAGCTCAAGGCCGGCGGCTGGGAGATCACCCTCTCCATCGACCCGAAGAAGCAGGCCGCGCTGGAGAAGGCCGTCCAGGACGAGCTGGAATCCAAGCTCGACCGCAAGGGCCGCCCCGTCGACGCCGCCGTGCAGGCGGGCGCCACCTCCGTGGACCCGAAGACCGGCATGATCGTCGCGATGTACGGCGGCACCGGGCAGAGCGAGCAGTGGGCCAGCAACGCCCTGCGCAAGGACTTCCAGCCGGGCTCGACCTTCAAGCCGGTCGTGCTCGCCTCCGCCCTGGAGACCAAGGCGAGCACGCAGGACGGGAAGCCGATCACGCCCAACACCCTCTACGACGGCACCAGCAAGCGCCCCGTGGTCGGCAGCGACACCCCGTTCAACCCGCAGAACCAGGACGACCGCGACTACGGCAACCCGATGATGACGGTGCAGGCCGCCACCAACGCCTCGGTGAACTCCGTGTACGCCCAGATGATCGTGGACGTCGGGCCGAAGGAGGCGAAGCAGACCGCCCTGGAACTCGGCATGCAGGACCGCGAGGGCTGGCCCGAGGACCGGCCCGCCATGTCGCTCGGCACCATGAGCGCCGACACCCTGGAGATGGCCGGCGTCTACGCCACCTTCGACAACCACGGCAAGAAGGTCACGCCGAGCATCGTCAAGTCCGCCAAGCACGCGACCCGCGAGTACAAGCCGGTCCGCGCCGTCGGCTCCCAGGCGATCAGCCGCAAGACCGCCGACACCGTCACCAAGGTGCTCACCGGCGTCGTCGAGGACGGCTCCGGCCAGGCCGTGAAGAGCTCGGCCTACGAGGCCGCGGGCAAGACCGGCACCACCGAGAAGAACGTGGCCGCCTGGTTCACCGGGTTCACCCCCGAACTGGTCACCGTCGTCGCGATGTTCGGAGACGAGCCCGGCACCCACACCCAGACCAGCCTGACCGGCACCGCCGGCGGCGGACGTGCGGGCGGCTCCAGCTTCCCGGCCGCGATCTGGAAGCAGTACACCCTCGACGCGCTCAAGGGCGGGGACACGGACTCCTTCGACCTGGAGGAGGCGGACATGGGCAAGGTCCAGACGCCGAGCTCCAGCAGCTCCCCGTCGAGCACGCCGAGCACGTCCGCGAGCAGCACCCCGACGCCCCCGAGCCGGACGCCGTCCACCCCGACCCCGACGCCGTCGAAGCCGACTCCGACCCCCACGCCGTCGAAGCCGACCCCCACCCCGACGCCGTCGAAGCCGACGCCCACCGCGTCGAAGTCGACCCCGGCACCACCGGACCCCCAGCTGCCGAAGCCGTAGGCGGCGGAGCCACCCGGACGCACCACCGCCCCGCGGGCACGAAGCCGCGGGGCGGTGGTGCGTCCGGGTGGCGGCCCGGACGGCAGGGCGGTCAGCGCTTCTCGGCCGTGCCCGGCAGCGCCAGCTCGAACCAGACGACCTTGCCGCTGCTGAGCCGGGTGGCACCCCAGCGGCGGGCCATCCGGTTCACCAGGAACAGGCCGCGGCCGCCCTCGTCGTCGTCCCGCGCCCGGCGCTGGCGCGGCAGCTGCGGGGAGTCGTCGCCGACCTCGCAGCGCAGTACGTCCGTCCGCAGGAGGCGCAGGGTCACGGGCCGCTCGGCGTACCGCACGGCATTCGTGACGACCTCGCTGACCAGCAGCTCCAGCGAGTCCTCCAGCTCCTCCAGCCCCCAGCGCGCCAGCGCGCGGCGGGCGAACCGGCGGGCCCGGCCCGGAGCGGTCTCCTCCGGGTCCAGGAACCAGTACGCCACGTCGCTGGGCGCGATCCCGTCGAACCGGGCCGCGAGCAGCGCGATGTCGTCGTCCCGGTCACCGGGGCCGAGCATGTCCAGGATGTCGTCGCACAGCGCCTCCAGCGGCGGCGGGTGATCCAGGCCCGTCAGCTGCGCGGTGGTGGCGAGGCGTTCGCGGAGCTGCTCGATGCCGGTCCAGACGTCGCGCAGCCGGGACTCGACGAGGCCGTCGGTGTACAGCACGAGGGTGGCCCCGGCCGGGGCGTCCAGCTCCACGGCCTCGAAGTCCACGCCGCCGACGCCGATGGGGGCGCCCGGGGGCACGCGCAGCACCTCGGCGCGGCCGCCCAGGTGCAGCAGGACCGGCGGTGGGTGGCCGGCGTTGGCGATGGTGATCCGGTGCGAGACCGGGTCGTAGACGGCGTAGAGACAGGTGGCCATCCGGTCGGAGCCCAGGCGCTGCGCCTGCTCGTCCAGGTGGTGCAGGACCTCGGCGGGCGGCAGGTCGAGCTGCGCCAGCGTCTGGGCGGTCGTGCGGAGCTGTCCCATGATCGCGGCGGAGGTCATGGAGTGGCCCATGACGTCGCCGACGACGAGCGCGACCCGGCTGCCGGGCAGGGGTATGGCGTCGTACCAGTCGCCGCCGACCCGGGCCGTCTCGGCGGCGGGCAGGTAGCGGCTGGCGAGCCGGACCCCGGTGGGCTGGGGGAGGCTGTCGGGCAGCATCGTGCGCTGGAGCTCGTCGGCGATGTAGGCCTCGCGGCCGTAGAGCACGGCCTTGTCGATGCCCAGCGCGGTGTGGGTGGCCAGCTGGGCCGCGACCAGCAGGTCGTTCGTCTCGAAGGCGGGCCGCTCCGGGGTGCGCAGGAACACCGCCGCGCCGATGACGCGGCGGCGGCCCCGCAGCGGGGCCAGGATGGCCCGCTGGCCGCGCGGGACCGGGTGGTCGGCGCCCAGCAGCTCCGGCAGGGCGGCGCGGGCGGCGGCGGAGGACCCGAAGACGGGCCGTACGCCGCGCAGCACCTCGGCCAGCGCCCCGCCGGGGCGGATCTCGCACAGCTCGGCCGCGGGCAGGTCACCCTGCGGGCCGACCAGGGCGAGCTGGCTGAAGTCGAGCTCGCCGTCGGGCGTCATCGCCCCGGCGATGCCGGCCGCGGCTCCCGTGAACTCGTCGATCGGCCGGAGCCGGTCGGTTCGGCGGAGCCTTAAAACGACCGGTCCGACGGGCCGCTCGTCGCCGACGGGGAGGGGATCGCGCAGGTAGACGAGGATCGCGTCGGAGAAGGTGGGCACGGTGGCCCGGCACAGGCCGAGCACGATCTCGTCGAGGTCGATCCCGCGCGCGATCCGCCGGGTGGCGGCTCCGACGAACCGCAGCCGGTCGCCTTCCCGCCGCGCGATGGTCGCGTCGACCCCGATGCCGCTGACGGGCCCGGACGCGGAGCCGGACCCGCCGGCGCCCTGTCCAGACGCGCCGCCGGCCCGGGCCGTCGCCTCTCGGGCGGCTTCGCCGTCGCGGCTGCGCGCTCCGCCGGCCGCGGTGGCCGCGGCCTCGTCACGGCCGGCCCGGACCCGGGCCGCGCCCTGGCCGGGCGCGGCAGCGGCATCGCCGGGCTCCGCGGCACCGTCGGAGGCGGACGGTGCCTCCGCCGTGCCGCGGGGTCGGGGCAGGTCCGCGGCCTGGGGCTGCGCATGCGTGCGCACGGCCTCGGCCGCCGGGAGCGGGGCCTTGCCGTGGCCCAGTTCCTCCGTGCCGTGGCCGGGCTCGTCCGTCCGACCGCCGGAGGCAACCGGCTGGGGGCCCTCCTGAGAGGTGGGGTACTCCGTCACGCGTGGCATTCCGTCCGTTTGCGCTCGATGTGCGCTGCACTCAACTCGGTCAGTCGCGGTATACCCGCTCAGCGGCGGGGACACCATCACCCCGCGTTTCCGCGTCCCGCTCGTTACCTCTCGTTATCGCGTCGGCCTAGGTCAAATGCTGTTCTGCTGGCGACATTTGACCGCCGACACCCCGGCGGAGGACGATCCTACGATTGCACCCCGGGGGCGCATCAAGGGTCTCATGAGGTCATATGCGCCGGGGTGCGGTCCCAGTCCTCCGGCAGGGACGGTACGCCCCAGGCCGGGTCCGGTCGCCAATCCTGCCAGCCTTCGCAGAACGGCGGACCCCAGGCCCGGATCACGTCCACCGCCGCGCGCCCGGCTTCCCGTACGCGCCCGGCCTGTTCCGGGTCCATCAGGCCGGACCGCTGGGCCTGCGCGAACTCGTCCTCGTCCAGCCACTTCCAGGTGCGGTCCGGGTAGACGGCGATGTCGAGGAAGTGGTCCACGGAGTCCACCCCGCCGGCCCACCGCGACAGGGGCTCCTCCAGATTCACGTACCAGTTCTTGAGCCGCCAGCCCGGCCCCCAGAACAGCCACACCGACCAGGGGTCCCCGGGCCGTGCCAGCTTCAGCACGCCCGCCCCGAACCAGCGCGACCGTACGGTGGTCCGCGGCGCGGTGTACCGGGTGGCGAGCGGCTCCTCGTGGACCGGGGTCCCGTCGGCTAGCACCGGCTTGACGCACTCGGTCCCGGGGGCCATCCACACCGCGAGCAGCTCGTCGGTGTCCCTGACCACGGTCACGGGCCGGCAGATGTGGACGGCGCCCTTCGTGCCGGGCGCGTGATCGCGGTAGCGCCAGAGGATCTGCTCCCCGGGCGCCCAGCGGACGCCCTCGGCGGCGCCCCGCTCCGCACCCCGCGGCGCACTGCGTGCCGAGCCGCGTGCCGAGCTCCGCGCACTGCCGCCCCCGCGGCCTCCGGTACCTGTCATGGGCAGATCTTAGGGCGGGGGTCCCGGGGATCGCCGCGCTGCAGGTCACCGAGGTGCCCGGGGGCGGGAAACGACCGGATCCGGACCCCGGGACGGGGCGGCCCGGCCGGGGTCAGGGGTGGGTCATCCGCAGCACGTCCAGTGCTTCGTCGAGCTGCTCCAGGGTGAGGTCGCCGCGCTCCACGTAGCCCGACTCCAGGACGACCTCCCGGATCGTCTTGCGCTCGGCGAGGGACTTCTTGGCGACCTTGGCGGCCTCCTCGTAGCCGATGTACCGGTTCAGCGGGGTCACCACGGAGGGCGAGGACTCGGCGTACTCCCTGGCCCGGGCCGTATTGGCGGTGATTCCGTCCACGGTGCGGTCGGCCAGCAGGCGGCTCACGGAGCCCAGCAGCCGGATGGACTCCAGCAGGTTGCGGGCCATCACGGGGAGCATCACGTTGAGCTCGAAGTTGCCCGCGGCGCCCGCCACGGCGACCGCCGCGTCGTTCCCCATCACCTGGGCGGCGACCATCAGCGCGGCCTCCGGGACGACCGGATTGACCTTTCCGGGCATGATCGAGGACCCCGGCTGGAGATCCGGGAGATTGATTTCGGCCAATCCCGTGCGCGGGCCCGAGGCCATCCAGCGCAGGTCGTTGCAGATCTTGGTGAGTGATACGGCGACCGTACGGAGCATTCCGGACGTCTCTACGAGTGCGTCCCGGGCTCCCTGGGCCTCGAAGTGGTCCCGGGCCTCGGTCAGCGGCAGTCCCGTCGCCGCGGCCACCTCGGTGATCACGGCCGCGGAGAACCCGGGCGGGGTGTTGATCCCGGTGCCCACGGCGGTCCCGCCCAGCGGCAGTTCGGCCAGCCGGGGCAGGGCCGCGCGCAGCCGCTCGACGCCGTAGCGGAGCTGGACCGCGTACCCGCCGAACTCCTGGCCCAGGGTGACCGGGGTGGCGTCCATCAGGTGCGTCCGGCCGGCCTTGACCACCTGGGAGAACTCGGCGGACTTGCGCTCCATCGCGCCGGCCAGGTGCTCCAGGGCGGGGATGAGCTCGCCGGTGACGGCGGCCGTGGCGGCGATGTGGATGGAGGACGGGAAGACGTCGTTGGAGCTCTGGGAGGCGTTGACGTGGTCGTTGGGGTGCACGGCGCGGCCGAGCCGCTCGGTGGCCAGGGTGGCGATCACCTCGTTGGCGTTCATGTTGGACGAGGTGCCGGAACCCGTCTGAAACACGTCGACGGGGAACTGATCGTCCCAGCGGCCCTCGGCGACCTCGCCGGCCGCCGAGACGATCGCGGCGGCGATGTCCTCGTCGACCACGCCGAGCCGGGCGTTGACGGCGGCGGCCGCGGCCTTGATCCGGGCCAGCGCCTCGATGTGGGCGCGCTCCAGGCGCAGTCCGGAGACGGGGAAGTTCTCGACCGCGCGCTGGGTCTGAGCTCGCCATTTGGCGTGTGCGGGGACGCGTACGTCGCCCATGGAGTCGTGCTCGATCCGGAACGCCTCGGGGGCGTCGCCGGGCTGCTGATCTTCGGTCATCTGTGGTGCCTCCTCAAAAAGTTGAGCAATTGTCTTGTTCGGACTGTTCCCAACTCGCCTACCGGCCAGTAAATACCGGGGGTAACACCGAGATCGGGGAGGCGTTCATGGCACGTGCCCGTACACAATCAAGGATCAGACTCAGATCTACCTTCGCCGCCGTCGCGGCGGCGGCGGCCGCCCTCGGGGGCGTCACCGCCATCACCCCCATGGCCCACGCGTCGACCGGCGCGGGGCCCTCCGCGGCTGCCGCGGCCACATCCCTCACGCCCGAACTGGAGGCCATCCGGGCCGCCGAGGCCGTCAAGATCTACGGCGACTCCGCGATCCGCCCGCTCGCGGACCGCAAGACCGGCCTGATCTCGCTCGGCGACAGCGAGATCTCGGGCGAGGGCGTCGGCAACTACGACCCCGCCACCAACACCCCGTCCAACCAGTGCCACCGCTCGCCCGACGCGGCGATCCACCGCACCGGCATCGCGGCCGACTACACCTTCAACGCGGCCTGCTCCGGCGGCTACACGGGCAACATCAAGATCGGCGGCAGCAAGCAGTACGCCGACGAGCTGGTGCAGAGCGACAGCCTGGCCATCAAGGCCCGCAACACCAAGATCAAGATGGTGCTGCTCGTCGCCGGGGCCAACGACGACCTGCAGTTCGGTCCGGTCATGACCGACTGCGTCACCCGCTGGGTGCTCAGCCAGGGCACCTGCGAGCCGAAGTACGGTCCGGGATGGCAGGCACGCGTCGACGGGCTGAAGCCCAAGGTGCAGTCGACGATCGGCGACCTGAAGTCTGTCATGCGCGACGCCGGCTACGCCGACTCCGACTACAAGCTGGTCGTGATGGGCTACCCCAGCCCGATCGGCCCCGACTTCTACGACAACCCCGACTTCCCCGGCAAGCTCCCGGGCGGCTGCGCCGGCTACGACTCCGACGCGGCCTGGGGCCGCAACTACGCGGTGCCCACCTTCGAGAAGGGGATGCGCGCGGCCGCCCTCGCCGCGGGCGCCACCTACCTCGACAACTCGCGGCTCTTCCAGGGCCACGAGGTCTGCATGGAGGACAGCTGGGCCCGCGGCCTCTACCTCGACCTCGGGGACCACTTCCCGTGGGACGAGAACACCGCCCGCCAGTCCTTCCACCCCAACTACCGCGGCCACGGCGCCTTCGCGTCCTGTCTGACCCAGTTCTACTCCTCCGGCCTGCGCGAGGCTTCCTGCGCCGACCCGGCGAGCACCGGCACCCCCGTCCTGCAGGCCGGGGCCTGGGACGACCTGTACAAGCCGCTGAAGAACGAGGCGACGGGCAACTGCGTCGACTCCAACGGCGGCGCCAGCGCCAACAACACCAAGATCCTGGGCTGGGACTGCCACGGCGGCCGCAACCAGGGCTGGTGGTACGACTCCGCGAAGAAGTCCCTGCACATCGAGCTCACCCACGACCGCTGCCTGGACGCACCGGGCGCCACCTACGGCGGCGGCACCGCGCTGATCATCTGGAACTGCCACGGCGGCGCCAACCAGCAGTTCGTCCGCGACGGAGCCACCTTCCGGCCCGCCGCCGCCCCGGGCATGTGCCTGACGGTGGCCGCGGCCCACGAGCCGCTGCGCCTGCAGACCTGCAACGGCTCGGCCAACCAGCGCTTCGCGTAGCCCCCTGCGGACTCGGACCCGTACCCCCGTGGGTCCGATGATCCGGACGACCCCCACGCCCGGCCGGCGCACCCCGGCCGGGTCCTCATGGGCTCACATGTCGAGCAGCAGCTTGCGCACGTCCCGGGGCCGGTTGGTGATGAGCGTGTCCACGCCCAGGCGGATGCACAGCTCCACGTCCTCGGGCTCGTCCACGGTCCACACGCGCACCCGGAGCCCCTTCGCCTTCAGCCGGGCCACCAGCCCCGGATCCCGCCGTACGAGCTCGATGCCCGGGCCCGCGTGGGTGGCGTACGGGGGCCGGACCGGCCGGACCCTGTGCTCGATCAGGTACACGGCGGGCAGCCCCGGCGCGAGGCGGTGCATCCGGGTCAGCGCGGTCCGGGAGAAGCTCATCACCTCGACGCGGCCCGTGGAGCCGTCGGCGAGCCCGTACTCCCCGAGCAGTCGCACGAGCTCGGCCTCCAGCCGGCCGCCCGCGCGGGTGGGGTGCTTGGTCTCGACGGCCAGCCCGACGGGATACGGCGCGGCCAGCGCCTCCTTGACCAGGTCCTCGAAGAGCAGCACCCGGGCCCCGGCGTGCCCGGACCCCTTCCACGCCCCGAAGTCGAGGGCGCGCAGCTCCTCGTACGTCATCTCGGAGACGACCCCTCGCCCGTCGGAGGTCCGCTCGACCCGCCGGTCGTGCACACAGACCAGCCGGTGGTCGGCGGTCAGCCGTACGTCGCATTCGAGCGCGTCGGCCCCGTCGGCGATGGCCTGCCGGTAGGCCTCGATGGTGTGCTCGGCATGCTCGTGGGAGGCTCCGCGATGAGCGATGACCCGCGTGGCGCGGGCCGGGGGGGAGGTGGGTCGTCGCTGCCATACGGAAATCCTTGCAAACCGGGGTGAACGCGCTGGTGCGGGGTCGTGTCCCCGACGTTAACCGGATGCGGTGGCCCTACCGGGCAGGGCAGGGTGTCGCCATGCCGGAGCCGATGGCGGGATTCACGTACTGCGAGCCCTGCCCGCGCTGTGTCTTCCACGCGTGGCAGCTGATCGAGCGGGGCCGGCTGC
This sequence comes from Streptomyces sp. NBC_00335, assembly GCF_036127095.1. Classification (GTDB taxonomy): domain Bacteria; phylum Actinomycetota; class Actinomycetes; order Streptomycetales; family Streptomycetaceae; genus Streptomyces. The sequence goes on along the minus strand of NZ_CP108006.1, from coordinate 3,066,959 downwards.
TGTGGAGGTCCGAGTGGGAGTGCGACACCTGCGGCTTCGGAGCCCCGGACACGTGCAACCTCGACGAAGGGCCGGGCAGGCCACCGGAGCATGTCCGCGCGGCCGTGGTGGAGGCCGAGGGCACGGTCCTGCTCCAGGTGGGCGGCGCCCGCAGCGCGGCCCTGAAGGCCTTCCGCGACGAGCTCGGCCTGACGATGCAGGAGCTCCTGGCCGCCGTCCGCGACGGCTACCGCGCCACCCCTGTGGAGGCCCGCCACCTGATGGCCCTCCTCCAGGAGTCCGGCGGCCTCGGTGGGCCGGGTGTTACTGCGCCTCCGCCGCTGTGATGATGTCGTCGAGGCGCTTGGCTTCGCTCTCCAGGGTCTTCTGCTCCTCCTTGAGCTTCTCGGTGTTCTGCGCGATCTGGGTCTGCTGGTACGCGGTCTCCACCGTCACCCAGGTGCCGACGATGTTGGACTCCTTGCCGCAGGTCCAGGAGGCCACCGCCGTCTCGATCTCGTCCGGAGTGGCCTTCGGGGCGCTCCACTTCGGGTCGCCGATCGCGTCGAACGGACCCTTGTAGGCGCTGTAGCCCTTGGCGGCCATGCAGCCGGCCCACTGCTTCTCGGCGGCGGTCACCCGCGGATCCTTCTTGGCGGTCTCGAAAGAGCGCGCCTTGATCGCCGCGGCGGTCTCGGCGTGTCCGGCGCGGGCCTCGCCGCCGTTCGCGAGGTTGCGCTGGGACTCCTTGGCGCAGCCGCCCTCGGGCACCTTCATCCCGTTGTACGTGGTCAGGGGCTCGCCGCTGCCCTCCTTCATGCCGCGCAACACCTCCACGACAGCGGTCGGCTGGCGCACCATCTGGTCGCTGGTGAAGGCGCGGGGGTCACCCTGGGGCATGTGGAAGCCGTACTTCTGGGCGATGTCGAGCGAGGCGGGGGTGCCGTAGCGGCGGATGTGCGCGGAGCCCTGGACGACCGTCGAGGCGGGCAGTTGCTTCTGCTGCAGGCCGAAGCGGGAGAGGCACCGCTTGTTCAGCAGGTTGAGGGCCTGCCCGGTCCGTACGATCTGGTCGTCGGACACATCGTAGGCGTCGATCGGAAGGACCAGGCCGATCGTGGCGTCCCTCGCCTCGACCTTGCCGTCCTCGGGAACCCCGCTCTGCTCCCCGGCGGGCTGCGTCGCCCGGTCGCTCCCGGCCTTCTCGCCGCCGGAGCTGCAGGCGGTGGCGGTGAGGACCGCGAGAAGGGCCGCGGCCAGCCGGGGAGCGGAACGAGTCGTGATCATGGAGAGCCACCCTTGCGTGATCCCTGGAGTGCGTCAAGGGTCTCGCTCGGTCAACTCGCATACAGAACAGCGAATTGACGATGCGTCACACCATCCGGGGCGGGCGGGGCATCCGCCCGCCCCGGATGGGTGAACCGCTACGCCAGGCCCGGGCCGCGGACCGGGATGTGGGTGAAGGTGGGCTCCGGGGCGGGGTTCTGGAAGAAGTCGTTGCCCTTGTCGTCGACCACGATGAAGGCCGGGAAGTCCTCGACCTCGATCTTCCAGACGGCCTCCATGCCGAGCTCCTCGTACTCCAGGACCTCGACCTTCTTGATGCAGTCCTGGGCCAGGCGCGCCGCGGGGCCGCCGATGGAGCCGAGGTAGAAGCCGCCGTGCGCGCCGCACGCGTCGGTGACCTGCTGGGAGCGGTTGCCCTTGGCCAGCATGACCTTGGAGCCGCCCGCGGCCTGGAACTGCTCGACGTAGGAGTCCATGCGGCCGGCCGTGGTCGGGCCGAAGGAGCCGGACGCGTAGCCCTCGGGGGTCTTCGCGGGGCCCGCGTAGTAGACCGGGTGGTCCTTCAGGTACTGCGGCATCTCCGCACCGGAGTCGAGGAGTTCCTTGATCTTGGCGTGCGCGATGTCGCGGGCCACGACCAGCGGGCCGGTCAGGGAGAGGCGGGTCTTGACCGGGTGCTTGGTGAGGGTGGCGAGGATGTCGTCCATCGGCTGGTTGAGGTCGATGGAGACCACGTCCGCGGAGTCGTTCAGGTGCTCGTCCGTCGTTTCCGGGAGGAAGCGCGCCGGGTCCCGCTCCAGCTGCTCCAGGAAGACGCCCTCGGCGGTGATCTTCGCGGTGGCCTGGCGGTCCGCGGAGCAGGAGACGGCGATCGCGATCGGCAGGGACGCGCCGTGGCGGGGGAGGCGCACGACGCGGACGTCGTGGCAGAAGTACTTGCCGCCGAACTGCGCGCCGATGCCGATCCGCTGGGTCAGCTCGAAGACCTGCTGCTCCAGGGCCTCGTCGCGGAAGCCGTGGCCCAGGGGGGAGCCCTCGGTGGGGAGCTCGTCCAGGTAGTGGGCGGAGGCGTACTTCGCGGTCTTGAGCGCGTGCTCCGCCGAGGTGCCGCCGACCACGATCGCCAGGTGGTACGGCGGGCAGGCGGCCGTGCCGAGCGAGCGGATCTTCTCTTCCAGGAACTTCATCATGGAGGCCTCGTTGAGGACCGCCTTGGTCTCCTGGTAGAGGAAGGACTTGTTGGCGGAGCCGCCGCCCTTGGCCATGAAGAGGAACTTGTACGCGCCGCCGTCGGTCGCGTACAGCTCGATCTGCGCGGGCAGGTTCGAGCCGGTGTTCTTCTCCTCCCACATGGTCACCGGGGCCATCTGCGAGTAGCGCAGGTTCAGGCGGGTGTACGCGTCGAAGATGCCGCGGGACAGGGCCGCCTCGTCGCCGCCCTCGGTGAGGACGTTCTGGCCGCGCTTGCCCATCACGATCGCCGTGCCCGTGTCCTGGCACATCGGCAGGACGCCGGCCGCCGCGATGTTCGCGTTCTTCAGCAGGTCGAGGGCGACGAACTTGTCGTTCGCGCTGGCCTCGGGGTCGTCGATGATCCGGCGCAGCTGCGCGAGGTGCGCGGGGCGCAGGAAGTGCTGGATGTCGTGGATGGCCTCTTCGGCGAGCTTGCGCAGCGCCTCCGGCTCGACCTTGAGGAACGTGCGGCCGTCGGCCTCGAAGGTCGAGACGCCTTCGGAGGTCACCAGGCGGTACGGGGTGGAGTCCTCGCCCAGGGGCAGCAGGTCGGTGTACGCAAACTCTGGCATGACGGCAGTCATTCCCTCACTCGGCAGACGGCGCTGACGACCGTTTGGCAGCGCGGTATCCAGCGTAGGACCTCTTCCGGCGGCTTTTGTTGTGAGGTAAGGCTCACTGGTCAGTATCGCGATCTATCGTGTCTCGCTATGCTGGGGCGCGTGGACCTGGAAAAGCAGCCCCCCTCCGTACCGGCCCCCGCGCCGGCCCCCGCGCTGCGCGCCTCCGACGCGGACCGGGACCGGATCGCGCAGATCCTCGCCGACGCCGTCGCCGAGGGCCGGCTGACCCCCGAGGAGCACTCGGAGCGACTCGACTCGCTGTACGTGCTGAAGACGGTCGCCGAGCTGGACGTGCTCGTACGGGACCTGCCCGCTCCCGGCGCCGGGACCCGGCAGGAGGCGGCGCCCTATGCCGTGGGCGCCCCCGCCGGCGCCCCGGTCGAGACGATCGTGGCCGTGTGCAGCAGCTCCTCCCGCAAGGGGCGCTGGCGGCCGGGCGCGCACACCCGCGCGGTCTCCGTCATGGGCGACATCAGCATCGACCTGACCCAGGCGGTCTTCGAGCAGCAGGTCACCGAGATCAACGTGACCAGCATCCTCGGCAACGTCGAGATCCTGGTCCCGGAGAACGTCACCCTGCGCGGCTACGGCAGCGGGGTCCTCGGCAACTTCGAGGTGCGCGGCGACGGGCACGGCGAGACCGACCCGCAGGCCCCGGTCGTGATCGTCCGCGGCTTCGCGCTGCTGGGCAACATCGAGGCCCGCCCCAAGCTCGGCGCCCGCCTCGTGGACCTGGCGAACAGGCTCCGCAAGAGCTGGGAAGGCCGGTAGGGCGAGCCGCGGGCGTACGTGCCCCGGGGCGGGTCCGCTGATCGGGACGGAAGGCCGACACGCTGGCAACTTGCTCTGGAACCAGCCCCCTTGGCCGGTAGTTGCTCGTAGGGTCGGCCCATGACCGCATCCAAGTGGGACCTGCTCGACCAGGCGTACGACGCCCTGCGCTCCGTCGCCGTCGCCGTACCGGCCGATGCCCTGAACGCGCCGACGCCGTGCGATCAGTGGAATGTCAGCCAAGTGCTCCAGCACGCGGCGGGCGACCAGCTCGCCTACGCGGGCCGCCTCACCGGCGGCCCGGGACCGGCCGAGGACCCCTTCGCACCCACGGGCACCCTGACCGGCAGCCCCGCCGAACTGCTGGCGCCCGCCCTCGACGCGGCCGCCGAGGCCTTCGCTGGGGTCGAGCCGGGCACCGCCGAGGTGGCCGTCCCGCTGCCCCCGTTCACCCTCGACGCCGAGACCGCGGTCGCCGCTGCCGCCCTCGACGCGGCCGTGCACGCCTGGGACCTCGCGGTCGCCACCGGCCAGGCTTCCCCGCTGACCCCCGCCCTCGCGGCGGCCCTGAGCCCGGCCGCCCGGGTGCTCGCCGAGCCGCTGCGCGGGTTCGCGTACGGCCCGGCGCTCACCCCCGCACCCGATCCGGACGCCGATCCGGCCGGTGCGCTGCTCGCCTACCTCGGCCGGCGCCCCGACTGGACGCCGTCGCGCGCGTGACGTCCGGGTGACGGGAGCGCGGCCGGGCGGGGGCGCTCCGGGCCGGGCCGGGCGGGAGCACCTTTCGGTCGAACCGGCCGGATCGGCGGCACACGGTGCATAGGGGCGCGCGCAGCGGGTAGGGACAGGTGCGTCGCCTCTCGCTCGCGTATACGTCGTCAGGAGTAGACCGTGCCGCATCCGCCGCGCCAGTCCCTGCAGGTAGCCGCCGTCCAGAGTCTTCAGGGGCGCCCGGCGGCGGTCGTGCCGAAGCCTCGGGTGCCGGCCAGGGAAGAGGACGGTCCATGGCACGCGGACGCGGTGTGCCGGCGCGACGAGGCCGGGCTCTTCTTCGCCCCCTCCAAGGAGCCGACCGCCGCCCGGCTCTCCCGTGAGGACGCCGCCAAGCGGGTCTGTGCCCGCTGCCCCGTCATGGTCGCCTGCCGGGAGCACGCGCTGATCCAGCCCGAGCCCTACGGAGTCTGGGGCGGGCTGACGGCCGCCGAGCGCCGGGTGGTGCTGGCCCGCCGGCGGCGCCGGGCGGGGGAGCTGCGCGAAGCCTCGTAGGCCGCCGACGGCGGCGCAGGCATACGGAAGGGGCGCCCCCGCCGCACGCGGGAGCGCCCCTTCCGTGATGCCGTGCCGTCGTCCGCGGCCTACTTGGCGCGGTCGAAGTCGATCGCGCTGTACGCGCGGAGCTTCGAGAGGCGGTGGGTCGAGTCGATCTGCCGGATCGTGCCCGACTTCGAGCGCATGACCAGCGAGGAGGTCGTCGCGGTCTCCGAGCGGTAGTGGACGCCGCGCAGCAGCTCGCCGTCGGTGATGCCGGTGGCGACGAAGAACACGTTGTCGCCGGAGACCAGGTCGTCCGTGAACAGGACGCGGTCCAGGTCGTGGCCCGCGTCGATCGCCTTCTGGCGCTCGGCCTCGTCCTTGGGCCACAGCTTGCCCTGGATGGTGCCGCCCATGCACTTGATGGCGCAGGCCGAGATGATGCCCTCGGGGGTGCCGCCGATGCCGAGCAGCAGGTCGATGCCGCTGTCCTCCGTGACGGCCAGGACCGAGCCGGCGACGTCTCCGTCGGAGATGAACTTGATGCGCGCGCCGGTCTCGCGGATCTCCTTGACGATGCCCTCGTGGCGGGGGCGGTCGAGGATGATCACCGTGACGTCCTCCACGGCCATGTTCTTGGCCTTGGCGACGCGGCGGATGTTGACGGAGACCGGGGCGTTGATGTCGACGAAGTCGGCGGCCTCGGGACCGGTGACCAGCTTCTCCATGTAGAACACCGCGGACGGGTCGAACATGGTGCCGCGGTCGGCGGCCGCCAGAACGGCGATGGCGTTCGGCATGCCCTTGGCGTTCAGGGTGGTGCCGTCGATGGGGTCCACGGCGATGTCGACCTCGGCACCGGTGCCGTCGCCGACCCGCTCGCCGTTGAAGAGCATCGGGGCTTCGTCCTTCTCGCCCTCGCCGATGACGACGACGCCGTTCATCGAAACGGTGGAGATCAGGGTGCGCATCGCGTTGACGGCGGCACCGTCGGCGCCGAGCTTGTCACCGCGCCCGACCCAGCGGCCCGCGGCCATGGCGGCGGCCTCGGTGACCCGTACGAGTTCCAGGGCGAGGTTGCGGTCGGGTGCCTCCGGAGAGACTTCGAGCTGGGGCGGCAGGTTGTGCTCGGTCATCGGAGCGCACCTTTCTGTACGGCGACGGCCGGGAGTGAGGGTCCCTGGACTCTATCGGTACGTCGACATATTGAGCAGACCGGGTCACGTATGAGCGCCATATCGGTCAGCCGATTGTCCTGAGCGGACATCTTGCGCCGCCGGGGGCGCGCCATGGCGACCCCGGCGGTGATCGCCCCGGGCCATGCGGGACGATGGTGTCGTGGCAGGTATGAAGGGCAAGCAGACGGTCGTGGACATGATCCGGTCGCTGGCGGTGATCGGGCTCGTGGTCGGGGGGATCTATTTGGTCATCCCACATGACGAGAAGGCCGATCCGACGAAGGTGGTCGACTACCGCGTCGAAAGCCTCACGGCCCGGCGCGCGGCCCCGTACCCCGTGGCGGTGCCCGTCGGGCTGCCGCCCGAGTGGCGGGCGACCTCGGTCGGGTACGCGCGCAAGGACGCCAGCGCCTGGCACCTGGGCTTCCTGGACCCGGCGCAGCAGTACGTGGCGGTGGAGCAGTCCGCGGACGCCTCGGACAGGTACATCGGCAAGGTCACCCGGAAGGCGACGGCCACCGGGGAGACCCAGCAGGTCGGCGACCAGGTCTGGGAGCGCTGGGACGGCGAGAAGTACGACGCCCTCGTGCGCAAGGAGCAGGGCTACGTCACGGTGGTGACCGGGACGGCCTCCTTCGATCAGCTGGGCGCGATGGCCGCGGCGCTGGAGTTCAAGCAGGGTTCGTGAAGCAGGACGCGAAAAGGCCGCGCTCCCCGGGATTCCGGGGAGCGCGGCCTTTTGCGTTCACTGCCTGCGGGGCTGGGCTCAGACGGTCGTGATGACCTGGTCGAACTCCAGGCGCGGGGAGCGCGGGAACCAGGCGTCCTCGCCCGGCTTGCCGATGTTGATGACCATCAGCGGGGTGTGGTCGCCGTCCAGGAACTCCTTCTGGATGCCGGCGAAGTCCAGGCCGGTCATCGGGCCGGCGGCCAGGCCGGCGGCGCGGACGCCGATGATGAAGTACGCGGCCTGCAGGGCGGAGTTGACCAGCGCGGACTGCTCGCGGACCGGGCGCTCGGAGAAGAAGGCGTCCTTGGCCTGCGGGAAGTGGGGGAGCAGCTGCGGGAGCTCCTCGTGGAACTCGTTGTCCGCGGACAGGATCGCGACCAGCGGGGCGGCGGCGGTCTTGGCCTGGTTGCCCTCGGCCATGTGCTTCACGAGGCGCTCGCGGGCCTCGGGGGAGCGGACCAGGGTGATGCGCAGCGGCGTCTGGTTGAAGGCGGTCGGGCCGAACTTCACCAGGTCGTAGATCGCCTGGACCTGCTCCTCGGTCACCGGCTCGTCGGAGAACGTGTTGGCGGTGCGGGCCTCGCGGAAGAGGAGGTCCTGAGCGGCGGCGTCGAGAACGAGAGACATCGGAAAGCCTTCTTCTGTGCGGGACTGCTGAAGCGATGTCCTGAGACTACGACGCAAGTAGATGAAAATTCAACTAAATATCTCGGCAGGTGAGCGGGATCACTCCCCGTCGGCCCCCTCCGCCGCCTCGCGCGCCGCCAGCGCCGAGTCCAGCCGGGCGCGGGCCCCCTCCAGCCAGTGGCGGCACACCTTCGCGAGCTCCTCGCCGCGCTCCCAGAGCGCGAGGGAGTCCTCCAGCGAGGTGCCGCCGGCCTCCAGCTTGCGGACGACCTCGATCAGCTCGTCCCGGGCCTGCTCGTACCCCAGCGCCGTATCGGTCTCGGCCATTCCCGCTCCCACCTTAACTCCGAAGATCAACAAATTGTTGCGACAGTGTGTCGCGTTTCGGGCCCCCTGCGCGGGGCCCTATGCGGGCCCTATGCGGAGTCCTCCGCGACCTCCACCGAGAACGCGCCCTCCGCCACCCGCGCCCGCAGCACGTCGCCCGCCGACACGTCCTCGGGCGAGCGCACCACGTGCCCGTCGGCCCGCTGCAGCACCGCGTACCCGCGCTCCAGCGTGGCGGCCGGGGACAGCGCCACCACGCGGGCGAGGGTGTGCGCCAGCTCCGAATCGGCCCGGTCCAGCAAGTGCCCCAGGGTCCGGCGGCCGCGCGCCAGCAGCGCGTCCACCTCCGCCTCCCGGGTCTCCACCATCCGCTGGGGGTGGACGAAGACCGGCCGCGCGAGCGCGTGCGCGAGGCCGCGCTCCTCCCGGTCGAGCAGCCCGCGCACCGCGCGCAGCCCCCGGCCCTGCAGCTGGCGCACCCGCTCCAGCTCCTCGCCCACGTCCGGGACCACCTTCTTCGCCGCGTCCGTGGGCGTGGACGCCCGCAGGTCCGCGACCAGGTCCAGCAGCGGGGAGTCCGGCTCGTGCCCGATCGCCGAGACCACGGGCGTACGGGCCGCCGCGACGGTCCGTACGACCTCCTCGTCGGAGAAGGGCAGCAGGTCCTCCACGCTGCCGCCGCCGCGCGCCACGATGATCACGTCCACCTCTGGCATGGAGTCCAGCTCCTTGACCGCCTGGATCACCTGGGGCACCGCGTGCACCCCCTGGACGGCCACGTTGCGGACCTCGAAGCGGACCGCCGGCCACCTGCGCCGGGCGTTCTCCAGGACGTCGCGCTCGGCCGCCGAGGCCCGCCCCACCACCAGCCCGATCAGCTGCGGCAGGAACGGCAGCGGCTTCTTGCGGTCCAGCGCGAAGAGCCCCTCGGAGGCGAGGGAGCGCTTGAGCCGCTCCAGCCGGGCGAGCAGCTCGCCGATGCCCACGGGCCGTATCTCGGTGGCCCGCAGGGACAGCTGCCCGCGCGGGGCGTACCACTCGGGCTTGGCGAGCACGACGACGCGCGCGCCCTCCGTCACGGAGTCCGCGACCTCGTCGAAGACCTGCCGGTAGCAGGTCACGCTCAGGGAGATGTCGTGCGAGGGATCGCGCAGCGTCAGGAAGACCACCCCCGCTCCCGGCCGCCGCGAGAGCTGCGTGATCTGCCCTTCCACCCATACCTGACCGAGCTTGTCGATCCAGCCCCCGATGAGCCGGGACACCTGACCGACCGGCAGCGGCGCGTCAGCCGACGAATTCAGACCCATGCACGCAGGCTAACCGCCCGCACCGACACCGGCGTCGGGCCGGGAGCCCTCGCCGTGCCCGCGTCGCCCCCGCTGGGCCACCAGGACGCCCAGGCCCACCAGCAGCCACACCGCCCCCACGAGTTGCGCCGTCCAGGAGGCCTCGACGATCACCGCGATGGTCACGGCGGCGCCGATGACCGGGATCACCAGGTGCTTGAACCAGTTCGGAGCCCCCTCGCGGCGCTTGACCACGAACCAGCCCACCACCGAGGCGTGCAGCAGGGTGAAGGCCACCAGCGCCCCGATGTCGACCACCGAGACCAGGTGGTCCAGCCCGTCGTCGCGCCGGGCCGCCCACACGGCCGCGATCATGGTGACCGTCGCCGCCAGCAGCAGGGCCGACCGCGGGGTCCCGTGCGAGGTGCGGGCGAGGAACCGCGGCAGCCGCCGCTCGCGGGCCATCGCGAAGAGCAGCCGGCCCGCCGCGGCCTGCCCGGCCAGCGCGGCGAAGGCGGCCCCGATGGCCTTGCTGATCGCGACCAGGTCGTGCAGCCACATCCCCACGGAGGCCTCGACGGTCGTGTAGAAGGCCGCGCCCTGCTTCCCCGGGTCGGCCGCCAGCTCCGCCGCCGACAGGGGGCTGAGGAGGGCCGCCAGGTAGGTCTGGGCGACGAACAGCACGCCGGTGAGCGCCAGGCAGAACAGCACCGCCCGCGCCACCTTCGCGCTGCCGCCGGTGACCTCCTCGGCGAAGGAGGCGATGGCGTCGAAGCCCAGGTAGGACAGGACCGCCACCGAGACCGCACCCAGCACGGCGGCCGTGGAGAACCCGCCGAGCGAGCCGTCCCCGGTGAAGGGGGAGAGCCAATCCCGGTGCGCCGCGCCCCGGACCAGTACGGTCACCGCCGAGACCAGGAACACCAGCAGGACCGCGATCTCCATGGCCAGCACGGCGAAGCCCACGCGCGCGGCGGTCCGTACGCCCCACAGGTTGAGCGCGGTGGTCACGACCACCGCCAGGGCCGTCCACACCCACCGGGAGACCTCCGGGACCAGGGCGTTCATGGCGATGCCGGAGAAGAGGTAGGCGACCGCCGGGATCAGCAGGTAGTCCAGCATCGCCATCCAGCCGGCGATCAGCCCGGGACCCTCGCCGAGGCCCTTGCGGGCGTACGTGAACACGGAGCCGGCCTGCGGGGCCACGCGCACCATCTGCGCGTAGGAGAAGGCCGTGAAGGCCATGGCCACCGTCGCGACGAGGTAGACGAGGGCGACGGCGCCGTGTGATTTGGCGTCGAGGGTGCCGAAGACGCCGACCGGGGCCATGGGGGCGATGAAGAGCAGCCCGTAGACCACCAGGTCCCGGAATCCGAGACTGCGGCGCAGCGAGGTGCCGGGCGCGGCGGAGGGTCCGCCGGACGGGCCGCCGGACGAGCCGGGCGGGCCGGGCGGCGTACTGGGATCCGTCGCGGACGCCATCTTTCCTCCGGAGGTAAGGCAGGTGCGGATGTTCGACCCAGTTTGTGCCGAACGGGCGACCCCCGGCCTCCTGGACACCCCCGTACGATGGAGCCCATGACTGCTGACGCCCCCGCTCCCGCATCCCGCCGCGTTCTCCTCGCCGCCCCGCGCGGCTACTGCGCGGGCGTGGACCGAGCCGTGATCGCCGTCGAGAAGGCTCTCGAACAGTACGGCGCGCCCGTCTACGTGCGGCACGAGATCGTCCACAACAAGTACGTCGTGCAGACCCTGGAGCGGAAGGGAGCCATCTTCGTCGAGAAGACGGAGGAGGTCCCCGAGGGCTCCATCGTGATGTTCTCCGCGCACGGCGTGGCCCCCGTGGTGCACGAGGAGGCGGCGCGCGGCAAGCTCGCGACGATCGACGCGACCTGCCCGCTGGTCACCAAGGTCCACAAGGAAGCGATCCGCTACGCGAACGAGGACTTCGACATCCTCCTCATCGGCCACGAGGGCCACGAGGAGGTCGTCGGCACCTCCGGCGAGGCCCCGGACCACATCACCATCGTGGACGGCCCGCACGACGTGGAGAAGGTCACCGTCCGCGACGAGTCGAAGGTCGTGTGGCTGTCGCAGACCACCCTCTCCGTCGACGAGACGATGGAGACGGTCGACGCCCTGAAGACCAAGTTCCCGCTGCTCGTCTCGCCGCCCAGCGACGACATCTGCTACGCCACCTCGAACCGCCAGGAGGCGGTGAAGGTGATGGGCAAGGACTGCGACCTGGTCATCGTCGTCGGCTCCAAGAACTCCTCGAACTCCATCCGCCTCGTCGAGGTCGCCCTCGACGCGGGCGCGAAGGCCTCGTACCTCGTGGACTTCGCGAGCGAGATCGACGAGGCCTGGCTCCAGGGCGTCACCACCGTCGGTCTGACCTCGGGCGCCTCGGTGCCGGAGGTGCTGGTCGAAGAGGTGCTGGAGTGGCTGGCCGTGCGCGGGTACGCGGACGTGGAGATCGTCAAGACGGCCGAGGAGTCCATCGTCTTCTCCCTGCCCAAGGAACTGCGCCGGGACCTGCGCGCGGAGGCGGCGGAGCTCGTGGCGGTTCCGGATGCGGCTTCGGATGCGGCTTCGGGCGCTTCGGGCGTACAGAAGTAGGCATCTCCCCGGCAGGGCGCTCCGGCGGGTCTTTTCGTACGGTGAGTCCATGGAGATCTTCGGCGTGGACATCGGCGGTTCCGGGATCAAGGGCGCTCCCGTGGACCTGAACCGTGGCGACCTGGCGCAGGAGCGCCACAAGGTACTGACACCGCAGCCGGCCACCCCCGACGGGGTGGCCGGCTGCGTCGTCGAGGTGGTGCGCCACTTCGACTGGGACGGCCCGGTGGGGGTCACCTTCCCCGGGGTGGTCACGGGCGGGGTGACCCGGTCGGCGGCCAACATGGACAAGGCCTGGGTCGGTGTGGACACGGCGGCGCTGCTCTCCGCGCGCCTCGACGGCCGTGCGGTGACGGTCCTGAACGACGCGGACGCGGCCGGGGTCGCGGAGATGGCCTACGGGGCGGGGCGCGGGGTCGACGGCACGGTCATCCTGCTCACGCTGGGCACCGGGATCGGCAGCGCGCTCTTCACGGGCGGGCACCTGGTGCCCAACAGCGAGCTGGGCCACCTGGAGCTGAAGGGCCACGACGCGGAGACGCGGGCCTCGGTGAAGGCGAAGGACGACGGGGACCTGACCTGGGAGCGCTGGGCGCACCGGGTGGGGAAGTACCTGGCACACGTGGAGATGCTGTTCTCCCCGGACCTCTTCATCATCGGCGGCGGCGTGAGCCGCAAGCCGGAGAAGTTCCTGCCGCTGATCGAGGGCGTCCGGGCACGGATCGTGCCGGCGGAGCTGCAGAACAACGCGGGCATCGTGGGCGCGGCGATGGCGGCGCGCTCGGCGTCGCCGAAGTAGCTGCCTTCCCCTCCCTTCCCTCCCCGCTCAGGCGACGCGGCGGGGCATCCGGCGGCGGCCGATGAGGACGGCCTTGCGCACCACCGCGATCAGCGCGGCCACGAGCGTGCCGGCGTACAGCCAGCCGGCGTGCAGGGACAGCGCGGACACCAGCCCCATCACCTCGCCGGCGAAGCCGCCGGAGCCGCCCGACACGGGCCACACTCCGGCGGCGAAGGCGATCGGGGCGGTGATCGGCGCGGTGATGAGGTCGGCGGGGCGCACCCACAGGGCGGTGGCGGCCGCGACGGGCAGGAAGAACAGGCCGTAGAGGAACAGCGAGGCGTCGAACAGCAGCCAGTCGAGGCCGCCGATCAGGAACATCGCGGCGCAGGCGAAGAGCCCGCCGCCGATCCCGGTCAGCCGGGGCCGCGGCAGTCTGCGTACCGTTGCGGGCGCTCGCTGGGGGGACCGCTCGGCAGACCGCTCGGCAGACCGCTCCGCTGGGTGACGTTCCGTACGCGCCTTGTATCGCTCCACCCCCCAAAACTAGGCGGGGAGGCCTCCGATCGCGTGCCCGGACACGCGTACATCCGTGCCCCCTCATCGGAAAGTAAACTGCTCCTTGGCCCACTCCGGGCCGCCGCCCCCTCCAGCTACGGGAAGTCGCCAACGTGTCGCTCACGATCGGAATCGTCGGCCTGCCGAATGTCGGCAAGTCGACCCTGTTCAACGCCCTGACCAAGAACGACGTGCTGGCGGCCAACTACCCGTTCGCCACGATCGAGCCGAACGTCGGCGTCGTCGGCGTTCCGGACGCCCGCCTCGGCGTCCTGGCCGGCATCTTCGGTTCCGCCAAGCTCCTCCCGGCGACGGTCGACTTCGTCGACATCGCGGGCATCGTGCGCGGTGCGTCGGAGGGCGAGGGCCTCGGCAACAAGTTCCTCGCGAACATCCGCGAGTCGGACGCGATCTGCCAGGTCATCCGCGCCTTCAAGGACGAGAACGTCGTCCACGTCGACGGCAAGGTCTCGCCGAAGGACGACATCGAGACCATCAACACCGAGCTGATCCTCGCGGACCTCCAGTCCATCGAGAAGGCGGTGCCGCGCCTGACGAAGGAGTCCCGCCTCCAGAAGGAGAAGGTCGCGGTCCTGGCGGCCGTCGAGAAGGCCACGAAGATCCTCGAAGCGGGCGACACCCTCTTCTCGCACGGCATCACGAAGGGCACGGAGCAGGGCGACCTCCTCCACGAGCTGCACCTTCTCACGGTCAAGCCGTTCCTCTACGTCTTCAACGTCGACGAGGACGAGCTGACGGACGACGCCTTCAAGGCCGAGCAGAGCGCGCTGGTGGCCCCGGCCGAGGCGATCTTCCTCAACGCCAAGCTGGAAGCGGAGCTCATCGAGCTCGAAGACGACGAAGCCCTGGAGCTCCTCCAGTCGGTCGGCCAGGAGGAGCCCGGCATGGCCACCCTCGGCCGCGTCGGCTTCGCCACCCTGGGCCTGCAGACCTACCTGACGGCCGGCCCGAAGGAAACCCGCGCCTGGACCATCAAGAAGGGCGCCACCGCCCCCGAGGCCGCCGGCGTGATCCACACCGACTTCCAGCGCGGCTTCATCAAGGCGGAGATCATCTCCTTCGAGGACCTGGTCGCCTGCGGCTCGGTCGCCGAGGCCCGCTCCAAGGGCAAGGCCCGCATGGAGGGCAAGGATTACATCATGCAGGACGGCGACGTGGTGGAGTTCCGCTTCAACGTGTAATCACCTCGTTGCCGCAAGTTGGCTAGCTTCGTCAAACGTGCAGGTCAGAAGGGGTCGGACTCGGGTGAGTCCGACCCCTTCTGCATCCCTGTGCCGACTTTTCAGCTGCTTCGGTGCGGCTGCCCCGCATCCGCCTCGGCGAGCGTCGGCGAGCGTCGCCGAGGCCAAGTGGCGGCCAACTCGCGGGTCAGTTCCGCCCAAGTCCCCTCGCGGATGCTGGGGCTCCGAAGTGTCGTGATACAGACCGCCGTTGTCCAGAGAACACCGGAGCGACGCGGGTCTGGACGGAGGTCTCATGAGGCGGAATTCCATACACAAGCAGGGGCTCTATCTCGGGTCCGTGCCGGAGAGGGCGGCGGCGGCCGGGAACGGCTCGACGCCGCTGACCCTCGACCACGACCTCGACGTGCTGCCCGAGGCGGGCCGGCGCCTGACGGTGGCCGATCTCGCCGAGCACGTGGAGGACCTCGCGGGCCGGATATCGGCCGCCGGGGTGAAGGCCGGCCAGCACGTGGTGGTCCACAAGGCGGCGAACTTCGACGTCTGGCTGCTGGCCACCGCGGTGGCCCGTACGGGCGCGGTCCCGGTGATGCTGTCGCACACGCTGGACGCCCCGACCATGGCCGCCCTCATGGAGCGGCTCGACCGGCCGCACCTGCTCACCGACGGCCCCAAGCTGGAGGCGCTGGCCGGGCTGCCGCTCGCCGAGCTCACGCGGGGCGTGATCAGCGTGGGCGCCGCCGCCCCCGGGGTGGCCTCGCTCGCCGAGCTCGCCGGCTCCCCGCCGGTACGGCCCGTGCTCCAGGGCCTGGACGAGCCGGCGATGATCACGCACACGTCCGGCACCACCGGGATCCCCAAGCTGGTGGTGCACACCCCGCGGACGATGCGCGCCCGGCTGCGGCCGCAGCTGGTCCTGCTGGCGTTCATGCGGGGACGCGAGACGGTGGCGATCCACATCGCCTTCGGCCACTCCCGGATGTTCGCGGCGATGGCCCTGTGCCTCACCAAGGGCATGCCGGTGCTGCTGGTCAACCGCGGCGCCCCCGCGGACGTCGCCGAGTTCTTCCTGAAGCACCGGCCCGGACTGATCGAGGCGCTCCCCAACTCCTTCCTGGCGTGGGAGAACCTGGCCGACGATCCGCGAAAGCCCTTCGCCTCGGTGAAGTACTTCAGCAGCACCTTCGACGCGATCCACCCGAGGACGGTCCGCCGGCTCCTCGGGGCCTCCTCGCGCAGGGCGCAGTTCTTCCAGATCTACGGGCAGAGCGAGGTCGGCCCGGCCGTGGGCCGGCCGTACTACCGCTGGTCCGCGCACCGGATGGACGGGCGCTGCGTGGGCTACCCGCTGCCGGGCAGCGCGCGGGTGCGGCTGGTGAGCCAGAACGGCAAGCGGCCCTCCGCGCAGAACCCCGGGCTCATCGACGCCCGTTGGGACGGCATAGCCAAGACGTACCACGGTGAGCAGGAGCGCTACGACGCCAACGTGCACGACGGCTGGTGGCGCACCGGGGACGTCGGTTACCGCAGCAAGTTCGGCTGCCTGCACATGCTCGACCGGGAGATCGACATGATCCCCGGGGTGGGCAGCAGCCTGGAGATCGAGGACCTCGTGCTGGACGAGCTGGAGGAACTGGTCGAGCTCGTCGTCGTGCTGGGCCCGGATTCCCGGGGCGTCCCGATCGTCTGCACCCACGACGACAAGCCGCTCGACCAGGACCGCTGGCGCAGGGCCGTCGCCGCCTATCCCCAGCTGGCCGACCCGATCCAGATCCCGCTGGCCGAACTGCCCCGTACGGCCACGATGAAGACGCGCCGGGTCGAGCTGTCGCGCCGCCTGGAGGAGAAGCTCCTCAAGCAGGGCTGAGCCGGCCGCGGCCCGCAGGCCCCGGGCCGCGGCCGTGGCCCGCACCCCACGCTCCCGGCGGACGGGTCCCGAACGAGGGGCCCCGGTCCGCCGGGAGCTCGGCGTGCCCGCACGCGGGTGGGCCGAGCCCGCGGGATCCCCGCCAAGTCGGCGTCAAGTCGCGGAACAGTGGACGGCAAGATCGGTGTCCGAGTCTTGCCCACATGAAGCGTCAAGATGATGACAGCCATGAGTGAGGCGGCCGGGGGCACCGAAGAAAGCCCGGTGCAAGTCCTCTACGCGGCCATCGAGGAATCGGCCGGCCTGCTGGACGTGGAGTGCGCGCGGGACAAGGTCCTGCCCATCCTGGACATGTACGGCGACGCCCTCGCGCAGGCCGTGGTCGCGTTCCGGCTCGGGACCGGCCACAAGCACGAGGGCGAGCTCGACTGCCGGTTCACGACCCCGCTGGACGTGGACCCGTACGCGCTCGCCGTGGAGCACGGCCTGACCCCGCGGACCGATCACCCCGTCGGCGCGCTGCTCTCGGACATCCGGGACAACTGCCCGGTCGACAGCTACGGAATCGACTTCGGAGTCGTCCGCGGTTTCAAGAAGATCTGGCTGGTCTTTCCCCGGAACGACCTGCAGGCCATTTCGAAGCTCGCCGGAATTCCGTCGATGCCGCCCAGCCTCGGCGAGAGCATCGAATTCTTCGACCGGTACGGCATGGGCGACACGGTCGGCCTGCTCGGCATCGACTACCGGAACAAGACCGTCAACGTGTACTTCGGCGAGCCCCCCACGGGCGGCTTCGCACCGGATGCCGTGCGCTCGATGCTCCGCGAGGTCGACCAGGCGGAGCCGAGCGGGCAGATGCTCGAACTCGGGCAGCAGGCCTTCGGCATCTACGTGACCCTGAACTGGGATTCCCCGAAGGTCGAGCGGATCTGCTTCGCCGTGGCGACCGGGGACCCGACCTCGCTCTCCGTCCCGCTCGACCCGAAGGTCGAGCGGTTCGTGAAGCACGTGCTGGCAGCGGATCCCGACACCAAGTTCGTCTACGCCGTCGCCTCCCAGCCCGACGGCGAGTACTACAAGCTCCAGTCCTATTACCGGTGGCAGCCCGGAGTGCTCGACATCATGCAATTGGAAGACGGGGCTCTGGAGAACCCCGTTTAGCGCCCCTCCCGTTTAACGCCGGTCCCGTTCAACGACCCTCCCTCACCCGCGCATTGCTCATTTCGGCTGTCATTTTCTGGAAGGACGAAGACGAACATGGGAACCATCGAAGTTCCGGTCCTGATCGTGGGCGGGGGCGGCACCGGCCTGTCGGCCTCCGCCTTCCTGTCCGACCACGGGGTCGGCCACGTGCTGGTGGAGCGCCGCGCGGACACCTCGCGGCTGCCGAAGGCGCACTACATCAACCAGCGCACGATGGAGGTCTTCCGCCAGCACGGTCTGGACGCGGAGGTGCTCGAACAGGGCGCGCCCCTGGAGAAGTTCGGCAAGGTCCGCTACCAGACCACGCTGACCGGCGCGGGTCCGCTGGACCAGCGGCTGATCCACGAGATGGACGGGTTCGGCGGCGGCGAGCTCAGCGAGAAGTACGCGGCGGCCGGCCCCGCCCTGTCGGCGAAGCTGCCGCAGGTGCGGCTGGAGCCGATCCTGCGCGAGCACGCCGAGCGCCGCAATCCCGGCCGCGTCCTGTTCGGCCACGAGCTGACCTCGATCTCCGAGGAGGGCGACCGCGTCACCGCCGAGATCCGAGACGTCGAGACCGGCGAGAGCACCACGATCGTGGCGCAGTACGCCATCGCGGCCGACGGCGGCCGTACGGTCGGCGCGGCCCTCGGCGTGAACATGCAGGGCCTGCCCTCCCTGTTCGACGCCACGACGGTCTACTTCTCCGCCGACCTGTCGCAGGTGTGGAACGAGGGCTCGCTCATCACCTGGTTCCTCAACCCCTACCGCCAGGACCTCTCCAGCGCCCTCATAGAGATGGGCCCGACCTGGGGCAAGAACTGCGAGGAGTGGGGACTGCACCTCTCCCTCCTCGGCGTCGACCGCACCGACCCGCAGGCGGTGACCGCCCGGATCCGCGAGGTCCTCGGGCTGCCCGAGCTGGAGGTGACCCTGCACGACGTGACGAGCTGGACCGTGGAGGCGGTGCTCGCCGAGCACTACCGCCACGGCCGGGTCTTCCTCGCCGGTGACGCCGCGCACCGCCAGCCGCCCGCCGTCGGCCTCGGCCTGAACACCGGCATCCAGGACGCCCACAACCTCGCCTGGAAGCTGGCGGCGGTCGTCTCCGGCAAGGCTCCCGACAGCCTGCTCGACACCTACGAGGCGGAGCGCAAGCCGGTCGGCCAGTTCAACCTGGGCTGGGCCATGTCCGCGGCCTCCCACCACCAGGTCGTCATCGACGGGGCCGTCGGCCTCGGCCAGCACATCCCGGCGGAGCGCCGTACGCCGGTGTTCTTCGGCTACTTCGCCCCGACCCCGGTCGGCGCCGCCCAGCGTCAGCGGGCCGCGGAGATCTTCGCGACCCACCGCGGCGAGTGCCAGGCCCACGACGTGGAGATCGGCTTCGCCTACGAGGCGGGCGCCGTCGTCCCCGACGGCAGCCGGCCTCCGGTCCGCGCGGCTCTGGGCGACGTGTACGAGCCCACCACCCGCCCGGGACACCGCCTGCCCCACGCCTGGATCGAGCAGGACGGGCGCCGCCTGTCCACGCACGACCTGACCGGAGTCGCCACCGGCTTCGTACTGATCACCGGCCCGGAGGGGACGGCGTGGACCGGGGCGGCCGCGCAGGCCGCGGAGACGTTCTCGGTCCCGGTCCTCGCGGTGCGCATCGGCGAGGGCGCGGAGTACGCCGACGTCGACGGTGCGTGGGAGGCGGTCCGCCAGACGGCCGCCGACGGCGCCGTCCTGGTCCGGCCCGACAACCACATCGCCTGGCGCAGCACGGGCGGCGAGGAGGACCCGGCCGCGGCGCTGGCCGCCGCGCTCGCGCAGGTCCTGGAGCAGAAGGCCCCGTAACGGGGGCCGGCAGTACGGCTCGTCAGTACGGCTCGGCAGCAGGGCCCCGTAACAGGGCCCTGTAGCAGGGACCCGTAGCAGGGCTCCGCACACAGGGAGGGCGCGGCTCGGGCAGCGCCCTCCACCGAGTGCCCCGGCACTCATCCATCCGGCACGCAAGCATTCCTGGGCAGAAGAGGCAGCACAGCACATGATCGATCGCAGAAAGTTCCTTGTCGGCGCCGGTGGAGCCGCTCTCGCCGCGACCGGGGCGGCCGCCGCCTTCCCCGCTTCCGCCTCCGCCTCCGTGAGCGCCCGGACCCGGTCCGGCATCCGCTGGGGCCGGCTGGACGAGCGGCTCGCCGGACACCTGGTCCTGCCGTCCGACGCGGACTACCAGCGGGCCAAGCAGCTCTACCAGGTCCAGTTCGACGCCGCGAACCCCCGCGCGGTCGCCTACTGCAAGACCCCGACCGACGTGGCGAAGTGTCTGACCTTCGCCCAGAACCACGGCATCGAGGTCGCCGCGCGCAGCGGTGGCCACAGCGCCGCCGGCTACTCGACGACCCAGGGTCTCGTCATCGACGTGTCCGGGCTGAACGAGGTCACCCTGGGCGCCGGCAACGGCACCGCGCGGATCGGCACCGGCGCACAGCTGGTCGACATCGCGAACACCCTCGCGCCGGCCGGGCTGGGCATATCCGGCGGCTACTGCCCGACCGTCGCGGCGGGCGGGTTCTTCCAGGGCGGCGGCATGGGCCTGTTCACCCGGTACATCGGCATGGCCTCCGACAAGGTGACCGCTGCGAAGGTGGTCCTCGCCGACGGCCGCATCGTGACCGCCTCGGCGGACCAGCACCGCGACCTCTTCTGGGCCCTGCGCGGCGGCGGCGGCGGCAACTTCGGCATCGTGACCTCCTACGACGTCACCCCCTCGCCCCTCACCAACGTGTCGGCCATCAATATCGTCTGGCCCTACGCGCAGGCGCTGGAGATGCTCGACGGCTGGGCGAAGTGGCTGGTCGACGCGCCGCACTCGATCGGCAGCGGCATGAACGTCACGCTCACGGACGCCGCCCCCGGCACCGTCCCGACCGCGTCGATCTTCCTCGGCTCCGTGGACACCGGTCCCGCCTTCGACGAGGAGATCGCCCGTCTCCTCTCGATCGTCGGTGCGCCCCCGGTGTACAAGCAGAAGTTCACCGCCCCGTACAAGAACGTGATGATGCAGCTCTACCGCTGCGCCGAGCTCACCGTCGACGAGTGCCACCGCGACGACACCAGTCCGGGCGGCAAGGTCCCGCGCGCCGCGTTCGGCGCCTGGCGCAGCCGTCTGTTCAAGCAGACGATGCCGCGCGAGGGCTGGGCCAAGGCCCTGGAGGTCTTCGAGAGCGACCGGATGCCCGGCCAGATGCGCCAGCTGCAGATCTCCGCCCTCGGCGGAGAGGCCAACAAGGTGGCGCGCACCGCCACCGCGTACGTGCACCGCGACACCCTCTTCTCGGTCAGCTTCCTCACCGCGAACGCCGTCGCGCCCGTCGCCGACGAGGCCAAGGCCTCCGCGAACCGGTGGGTCGACGCGGGCTTCGCCGCCATCGACCCCTACTCCAACGGCGAGACCTACCAGAACTTCATCGACGCGCGGCTGCCCGACTGGGAGCGCTCGTACTACGCCGAGAACTACCAGCGGCTGCGCACGGTCAAGGCCAAGTACGACCCGTACAAGTTCTTCCGGTTCGCGCAGGGCGTCCGCTGATCAGCTGAGCAGTTGATCCCGGTCCGGCCGGCCGTGTCCTGGGGCGCACGGCCGGCCGGGCCGCCCGGTGGCGCCCCGGCATCCGGTGCCGTTCCCGAACTCGATCCCGCTCCCCAGCCGTTCAGATAGGAGCATTCCGTGTACACAGCGGATCTGGCGTACGCGGCCCCGATGCCGTGGCCCGCCGAAGTCGACCCCGATCACGTGGCCCGGGCCACGGACCGGCTGATCGCACACGTCGCCGGCAGGGTCGATGCCGACGGCGCGCTGCGCGAGGAGTGCCAGAGCCGGGTGCTGGAATCGGCGCTCGCACTCTCGCTGATGACGCGCACCGGTACGGATGCGCCGGCCCGGGAGCGCCTGCTCGACTTCCTGCGCGCGCACCGGGACACCCCGGACAAGCTGGAGCGCGTCCTCGCCGCGCTCGCCGTCGCGCGGGCCACCGGCCGGACCTCCGCCGGTGACGCCGGCCTCGTCGCCAAGCTGACGGAGGGCGTGCTCGGCGACGCGCCGGGCTTCATCTCCGCCCGCCGCCGCATGATGGTGTGCGCCGTGCTGTCGGTGCTCGGCTGCCCGCTGCCGCCCGAGGTGCTGACCGCGGTCGCCGACGAGGTGCCCTCCGACCCCCTGCACTCCTGGGCCGCCGTGCAGCAGGCCTCCGTGACCCTGATCCTCGCCGCCGCCGCGGGGGTGGAGAACAAGGTCACCGACGCCGCGCTGGAGACCCTGGCCGCCACGAACCCCGCGACGACGGTGTGGGAGGGCTACGCCCTGATGCACCTGCTGGTGCTGCACGGGCTCGCCGGTTTCCCCGGGAACGAGGAGACCGTGCGCAGCGGGCTGCAGACCCTGCTGGGCCACCAGCGCGCCGACGGCGGCTTCCCGTTCGTCCTGGAGATGCACAACTGGTGCACCTCGACCGCCGGAACGGCGCTCGCCGCTGCGGGCGCCCCGACGGAGCTGCTGCGCCGGATGGCGGGGATGCTCGTCGACCACCAGGGCGGCGCCCCGACCCGCTCGCTCTCCCGCGGCGCGACGCTCACCGACGGCTGGTCGATGTCGGAGATCGTGGCGCAGAACGACGTGGACGACACCTCGTGCGCGCTGGAGTTCCTCCAGGCCATCGACCCGATCGCCTACGGGGACTCCGTGCGGCGCGGGGTCGAGGGACTGCTGGCGGTCCAGGGCGCCGACGGCGGGTTCCCCACGTACGTTGCCGGGGCCTCCTCCGAACCGTGCATGACGGCCGCGGCCGTCTGCGGACTCGCGCCGCACCCCGGCACCCTGCCCGCCCGGGAACGCGCCCTGGCCTTCCTCGTCGCGAGCCAGCTGGAAGACGGCGGTTTCGAGCCGGGCTGGAGCCGCAGCCGGCTGCACACGATCTTCCGCGCGCGCCTCGCCGCGTGCACCGCGGGCCCGCAGGACCACGCCGTGGCCCGCATGGCCGAGCGCATCGAGCGCACGGTGCTGGAGACGCAGAACGAGGACGGCGGCTGGGGAATGCAGCCGGGCGACCCCAGCGACGACATCAGCACCGCCTACGGGCTGATCACCCTCTGCTACGGCACCGATCACCGGCCCATCGGGCGCGCGCTGTCCTGGCTGCTCGCGCACCAGAACGCGGACGGAGGCTACGGCGGCCCGCCCGACATGGTCGGCCCGCGCCCGTTCCCGTACAGCTTCCCCATCCTGACCGACGCTCCCGTGCTCCTCGCCTTCGGTCACGTCCGCGCCCGGATCCGGGACACGGCGGCCGTGCTCCAGGGGGCGAACTGAGGCCAGGGCACGGACCTTTCGCGCCGTGTTCGAGGAATCGCCCACTCCATGTCACCACGGCTGCCAGCGCACGGAGGGAGGAGGAGGTCTTGGACCTCCTCCTCCCTTCGTGCGGGGTCAACGTGCCCTAGCCTCTTGACCGTTAACGACTCAGAAGCTCCATCGCGACGTTCTTTACCCTTCGACGGAAGACCGAGGAATTGACATGATGCGCAAGATAGCGGCCCTGCCCAGTGGAAGGCTGGGCAAATGGGTCGTCATCGCACTCTGGGCGGCCCTGCTCGTGCCGGCCCTCATGCTGGCCGGAAAGCTCGGCGACGTCGAAGAGAACGACAACTCGGCCTGGCTGCCGGGCAATGCGGAGTCGACCGCGGTCGTGGAGCGGGCCGAGAAGTTCATGCCCGCCGACACCCTGCCCGCCGTCGTGATCTACGACCGGTCCGCAGGGGTCACCGACGCCGACATGGCCAAGGCCACGGCCGACGTCGAAGCCTTCAAGGGCATCACGAACGTCGTCGGGCAGGCCCAGGGCCCGGTGAAGTCCGATGACGGCAAGGCCATCCAGACGGTGGTCCAGGTCAAGAAGGACCAGTCGGGCTGGGAGGGGATCGGCACGGTCGTCGACGCGATGACCGAGGTCGGCAAGAAGAACGCCGACGGGCTCGGCTTCCACGTCGCCGGCCCGGGTGGTTACGCCGCCGACTCGATCAAGGCGTTCAGCGGGGGCGGGGCCCTGACGACGATCACCGCGCTCGTGGTGGTCGCGATCCTGCTGCTGACGTACCGGAGCCCGCTGTTGCCACTGCTGCCGCTGCTGACCGTGGGCGTCGCCCTGGTCACCTCGGAGGCGGTGATCTACGTACTGGCGAAGAACGCCGGCCTGGTCGTCAACAAGCAGACCAGCTTCATCCTGACCGTGTTGGTGTTCGGCGCCGCCACCGACTACGCGCTCCTGCTCATCTCCCGTTACCGCGAAGAGCTGTTGCGGCACGAGGACCGCCACGACGCGATGGCGGAGGCCCTGTACCGCTCCAGCCCCGCGATCATCGCCAGCGCCGCGACCGTCGCGGTCAGCCTGATGCTGCTGATGCTCGCCACCCTCAACTCCACCCAGGGCCTCGGCCCGGCCTGCGCGGTCGGCGTCCTCGTCGGCCTGCTCGCGATGATCACCCTGATGCCGGCCCTGCTCGTGGCCTGCGGCCGCTGGATCTTCTGGCCGGTCAAGCCCACCTACGGAGCGCCCGCCACCGCCGAGAACGGCATCTGGGCCCGGGTCGGCACCGCGGTCTCCGGCCGGCCGCGGCTGGTCTGGATCGGCACCGCGCTCGCGCTGGCCGTCATGGCGCTGGGCGTACTCGGCCTCAAGGCCGACGGGCTCGCCAACAAGGACCAGTTCACCAACACCCCGCAGATGGCCGTCGGCGAGCAGATCCAGTCGGAGCACTTCCCGGCCGGCTCCGGCGACCCCATCTTCGTCGTGAGCAAGGGCGCCTCGGCGGAGCAGGTGCGGACCGCGCTGCTCGCCGTACCCGGAATCGCGGCCGTCTCGCCCCCGACGGTCAAGGACGGCGAGGCCGTCATGCTCGGGGAGCTCAAGGACGACCCCAGCAGCACGACCGCGATGAACACCGTCGAGAAGGCCAGGACCGCGGTCCACGCGATCGACGGCGCCGATGCCCAGGTCGGCGGCAGCTCGGCGGTCATGCTCGACACGCAGACGGCCGCCGCCCGCGACTCCAAGGTGATCATCCCGATCGTCCTGGTCGTGGTGCTGCTGATCCTCATGCTGCTGCTGCGATCGGTCGTCGCACCGGTGCTGCTCATGGGCACGGTGGTGCTGTCCTTCGGCGCGGCCATCGGTGTGAGCAGCCTGGTCTTCAACCACGTCTTCGGCTTCGCGGGTGCGGAGGCCTCCTTCCCCCTGCTGACCTTCGTCTTCCTGGTCGCACTGGGCATCGACTACAACATCTTCCTGGTCACCCGGGTGCGCGAGGTGTCGATGGAGCAGGGCACCCGGCGCGGCGCGCTGCTGGGCCTGTCCACCACCGGTGGCGTGATCACCTCGGCGGGTCTGGTGCTGGCCGGCACCTTCGGGGCGATGGCCTCGCTGCCGCTGGTGTTCGCGGCCGAGCTGGGCTTCGCGGTCGCGTTCGGCGTCCTGCTGGACACCATGATCGTCCGTTCCGTCCTGGTCACGGCGCTGACTCTGGACGTCGGCCGGTGGATGTGGTGGCCGAGCAAGCTGTTCCTGCGCGAGGACGACGCCGAGCCCCTGGTGCGGACTCCCGACCTGGAGCCCGTCGGCGGCAAGTGAGACCTCGTACGTACCGCACAGGGCCTTCCGGCTTCGGTCGGGAGGCCCTGCGCGCGTGGGGCGGGTACGGGTGCACGTGGACCGGGGCCGGCCCGGAACTCCCCCTCTTCGGGGGTGAGTTCCGGACCGGCCCCGGTGCTTCGCCGGCTCAGCGGTCGCGGTAGGCCACCTGCTCGGCCATCTTGACCAGGCGCTTGTGCCAGTCGTCCGCCAGCGGCGCGTCGTCGAGCGCGGCGCAGGCGGTCGCGACGAGCCGGTCGATCTGTTCCTCGACCTCTCGGCGGACGCCGGAGGCGAGCAGCGCCTCGCGCAGCTCGGCCGGGTCCCAGCCGCCGTTCCTGCCGTCCTCCACCAGGCGGGCCACCCGCTCGTCCTTGGTGGCCGCCAGGGCCAGCAGCAGGGTCATCTTGTGCTCCACGAGGTCCAGCCCGGCGGGCTTGCCGGTCGCCACCCCGTCGCCGAAGGCGTCGAGCAGGTCGTCGCGCAGCTGGAAGGCCTCACCGGCCGCGACCCCGTACTCCTCGAACGGCGCCTGGAGTTCGGGCCGTCCGGCGATGGCCGCCCCGAGGGCGAGGGGCCGGTGGATGGTGTAGCGGCCGGACTTGCAGACGGCGACCCAGCGGGACAGTGCCGGATCGGCCGTCAGCTCGGCGGCGAGCGCGATGTCCAGCTGCTGGCCGATGATCACCTCGGTGACCAGGTCGTTCCAGACCTCCAGGGCCGGGCCGGTGAGCCCGCTGGCGAGCCGGTTGGCGTAGCTGAGCGCCAGGTCGCCCGCGAGGATGCCGATGCCCTCTCCGAACCGGCGGTGCTCGCCGGCCCAGCCGTGCTCCGCGTGGAGGGCGGCGTGCTTGGCGTGCACGGTGGGGGTCCCGCGCCGGGTGTCGGAGTTGTCCATGATGTCGTCGTGGATCAGGGCGAACACGTGCAGGAGTTCCAGCGCGGCCGCCGCCGCGACGACCGTCTCCGTGGCTTCGGCGTCTGCCGTACCGCCGGCCGCCAGGTAGCCGCTCACGCAGAAGGCGGGGCGCAGCCGCTTCCCGCCCGCCCCGACGATGTCCGCGACCGCCTCGACCGGCACCGCCACACGGGCGTCGACGGCCCCCCAGCGCTCGGTCTCGGCCCTCAGGAGGTCATCGATCAGGGCGCCGACCCGGGCCAGCAGCTTGTCGCAGGCGTCACGGTCCACGTCCGCGCTCCCGGTGGGGGCCTGCGGCGTCGGCCGGTCGGGTTCCGCGGGAAGTTTGATCACGACGTTCTCCTTGGCAGTCACTTCGGTGTGGTTGCGCCGGCGCGCGCGGACCCGGCACGGTCCGAAAGGGACGCCCCGGGGCCCGGCGCGGAGCAGGCCGCCGATCCGGCCACCGGGAACCAATGAATTCAGGCCGCAGGATTTCGGGCTTTCCGAGCTGCGACGGTCATCTTCGGTCAAATGGCTTGCCGGGGACTGAGGGGCGGATTGGTATTGGCTTGGAGGCAAGCCGATACCAATCCGCAAAATAGTCGCGGCCAAGTCGAAGGTTGGCGCGGGCGCGGGCCATCGGCTGTAATGCGTGGTGGGCTCCCGGACTTGGCCGTGCCGGGCCGTGCCGGGCCGGTCGGCTGCTCGGCAGGACTTGTTCGGACGGCCTGACCGAAAGCCGCCGACGCTCACTGCGGGGGATCTAATTCGGCAGGCGAGTTGCCGTGTGTTCATTCGACTTGGGGAATTCTAGGCGGGCGGAAGGAAGTCCTTGACTAATCCCTCCCGACTCGGTGATCCTCTTCGTGCAACCCATTGATCGGAGCTCCGGAAGCAGGAGTTCCGAGGTCAGTAAACAGAGGGGGCGGCTCAAAGCCGTCAGACGGGTCGGGCCGTTCCTCCTGAATGTCTTCGCACCGCACCGCACGCAATTCCGTCCGTCCGGCGCGCGGCGCGGCCCTCGCGGGGGACGGGGGAGGAACCTCTGCCCCCTCCAGTCAACCGGCTTGAAGCGGGCGGGCCTCGGCGTACCCGGCCGGCCCGCGCCAGAGGCCGTCGGGCCGCTCGCGTTCGAGCGGGAATTCGCAGCGACTACGAGGAAACCAATCACATGAGCGGGCTAATTGTTCCACCCGGCCAGGGGCGAAAGCTGGTCACGAAGGCACAGGACGTGACCTTCAAGGTCACCGCGGCGGACGGCTCTTCCTTCTCGGTCTTCGAAGTGATCGTGCCGCCGGGATTCGACGTCGGCGCGCACACCCACACCAAGTCGCAGGAGTTCTTCTACGTCCTGGAAGGGGAGTTGGAACTTCTGGCGTTCGAGCCCGCCGAACGCACGACGGACACGTGGCGCACCTGGGAATCCACCGCCGGGGACAAGGCCGTCCGCGCGACCGCCGGCAGCTGCATGTTCGTCCCCCCGGGCACCCCGCACGCCTTTCGCAATGCCTCGGACGAACCGGCGCGGATGCTCTTCCAGAGCTATCCCTCACCCGATCACGAGCACTATTTCGACGAGATCGTCGAGATCTTCTCCGCCGGCCCCTCGGTGGACGCCGAGGCCGTCCGGCTGATGCGCGAACGCTATGACGTCAACCAGATCACGCCCCTGCGTTTCGAACCGCCCGCCCTTGCGAATCTTCGGTCCGCGACCGACCGCACGGCGTAACGAGAGGTGACCACCATGGACAGGATTCCCCTCGTTCACGCGAGTCTGGGAGAGAAGGAACTGGCCGCCGTGGCCGAGGTGTTCTCCTCGGGCTGGCCGGCCGGCCAGGGCCCGCAGGGCAAGGCGCTGGAGGCCCAGCTCGTCGAGCGCTACGGGGTGGGCGACGCCGTCTCGCTCAGCAACTGCGGCGCGGCCCTCCACCTGGCGATGCTCGCCCTCGGCGTCGAACCCGGCGACGAGGTGATCGTCGCCGACTACACCTTCCCGGCCCCCGCCCACGCGGTGCGCTACGTCGACGCCGTCCCCGTCTTCGCCGACGTGCGCGCCGACACCGGCACCGTGGACCCGCAGGCGGTGGAGAGCCTGATCGGGCCGCGGACCGTCGGCATCATCGCGGTGGACACGGTCGGCCTGCCCGCCGACTACGCCGAGCTGAACGCGATCGCCGACCGCCACGGACTGTTCGTGGTCGAGGACGCCGCCTGCTCGGTCGGCGCCACCTACCAGGGGCGCCAGGCCGGCACCCTGGCACCGGTGGCCTGCCTGTCCTTCCACGGACGCAAGGGAGCCACCAGCGGCGAGGGCGGCGCGCTGCTCTCCGCCGATCCCGTGATCGGGCAGGACGCGCGACTGCGGTCCTCCTTCGGCATCGGCAGCATCTTCGACCAGTCGCAGGTCGTCGGCCTGCCGATCCCCGAGTTCACCGACATCGGCTACAACTACAAGATGTCGGACATCGCCGCCGCGATCCTGCGGGTGCAGATGGGCCGCATCGACGAACTGCTGGTCCGCCGGAGCGCCGTCGCCGCCCGGTACGGCGAACTCCTCGCTCAGGAAGAGCTCCTGACGCTGCCCCACGTCCCCGAGGACCGCACCCACGCCTGGCAGTCCTACATGGTGACCCTGGACCCGCGCGTGGACCGCGCCGGCCTCGCCGCCGCACTGCGCGCCCAGGACATCGGCTGCGGACACGGCACGTGGGCGACCCACGTGCAGCCGGTGTACCAGTCCAAGCGCCGCTGCCCGGTCTCGGCCGACCTCTTCCAGCGCAACCTGGCCATCCCGATGCACGCCGAGCTGACCGAGGCGCAGGTCGAGCGGGTCGTCAGCGTCCTGCGGACCGAGCTGCGCACCCACGCGCGCGGCCGCTGAACCCCCGGCGCGGCAGCAGGACTCGGCTGCTGCCGCGCCGTCCCGCGAAGCGCGTCCCCACTTCCACGCCCGCGCCCGCCCCCGTACGTCCCTGACCGAGCCGGAACCTGTGTGTGAGGAGTGTTGGTGCTTACGGTCTCCCTTGTCGGCGCGGGGCCGCGCGGATTCGCGGTCCTGGAGCGGCTCTGTGCCAACGAGCGCAAATCCCCGTCCCACCGAGCGGTGACCGTGCACGTCGTCGAGCCGCACGCACCGGGCCCCGGCAGGGTGTGGCGCACCGAGCAGCCGCGCCAGCTGCTGATGAACACCGTGGCCTCGCAGGTCACCGTCTACACCGACCACAGCGTGCTGATGGACGGCCCCGTCGAGGAGGGCCCCAGCCTGTACGAGTGGGCGGCCGCCCTCGCCCGCGACGCCGAAGAGCCCGCGGTACGCGACCGGTTGCCCGCCGAGGCGCTGGCCGAGGCCCGCCGGCTGGGCCCCGACGACTACCCCACCCGCGCCTTCTACGGCGCCTACCTGGAGGACGCCTTCCGCGCGGTGACCGAGGCCGCGCCCGGGCACGTCACCATCGTCGAGCACCGCACCCGCGCCGTGGCCCTGACCGACGAGGCCGGTCACGGCGGCCCGCAGACCCTGGAGCTGGCGGACGGCACACGGCTCACCGGCCTGGACGCCGTGGTCCTCTCCCTGGGCCACGTGCCCGCCCGGCCCACCCGCGGCGAGAGCGCGCTCGCGCGGGCCGCCGCCGCGCACGGGCTGACGTACATCGGTCCCTCGAACCCGGCCGACGTGGACTTCTCCGTGGTGGCGCCCGGCGAGACGGTCTTCGTCCGCGGCCTCGGACTGAACTGCTTCGACGTGCTCGCGCTGCTCACCGAGGGCCGCGGCGGCACCTTCGCCCGCGAGGGCGGCGCCCTGCGCTACCTGCCCTCGGGCCGGGAGCCGAACATCGTCGCCGGCTCCCGGCGCGGCGTCCCGTACCACGCGCGCGGCGAGAACCAGAAGGGCCCGTACGAGCGCCACGAGCCACGGCTGCTCACGCCCCGGGCCATCGACCGGCTGCACCGGCGAGCGCAGGACGGCGAGCGGCTGCACTTCCTCACCGACCTGTGGCCGCTGATCGCCAAGGAGGTCGAGGGCGTCTACTACGGCGCCCTGCTCGCGGCCCGGGGGCGGGAGCGGCAGCGCGCATCCTTCGTCGAGCACTACCTGGCCGCGCCGGACCCCGCGTCCGAGGGCCGGCTGCTGGACTCCGCCGGCATCGCCCCGCACGACCGCTGGGACTGGGAGAGGCTCGCCCGGCCCTACCGCGACCACGTCCTGCGAGGCCGCGCCGACCACCGGGCCTGGCTCCTCGCGCACCTGGCCGAGGACGTGCGCCAGGCCAGGGCCGGAAACGTCCACGGCCCGCTGAAGTCCGCCCTGGACGTGCTGCGCGACCTGCGCAACGAGATACGCCTGGCCGTCGATCACGGAAAGCTGGAGGGCGCCTCCTACCGGGACGACCTCCAGAGCTGGTACACCCCGCTCAACGCGTTCCTCTCCATCGGGCCGCCCGCCTCGCGCATCGAGGAACTGATCGCGCTGATCGAGGCGGGAGTCGTGGAGGTCCTCGGACCCGGCGTACGGCTGCACGCCCCGGCCGCGGACGACCGCGAGGCCGTCTTCACGGTCACCTCCGACGTGGTTCCCGGCGCCCCGGTGGCGGCCACGGCCCTCGTCGAGGCCCGGCTCCCGGAGCCCGACCTGCCGCGCACGGCGGAACCGCTGCTGCGGGACCTGCTGGAGAGCGGGCAGGCCGCCCGCCACCGCATCGAGGGCGCCTGCGGGATCGCGTACGAGACCAAGGGCCTGGCCGTGACCGAGCGCCCCTACCGGCTCGTCGACGCCGGCGGCCGGGCCCACCCGCGCCGGTTCGCCTACGGGGTGCCCACCGAGGCGGTGCACTGGGTGACCGCCGCCGGGAGCCGCCCCGGGGTCAACTCCATGACGCTCGGCGACGCGGACGCCATCGCCTGCGCCGTGCTCGCCCTGCCCGTCGCCCCTCGGACAGCCGGTCCGCCCGGACGGTACCGGCACTCGCCCACCGACCACATCGAGGTGAACGCATGAGCGCAGACCCCACCGCGAGCGCGCCGGGCACGGCGCGGGACCCGGCCGGGTACGGACCCGACGCCGGGCTGCTCTCCCCAGTCAGGGCCGGTACGCCCGCCGAGGCCGTCACCTCCGACCTGGCCTGGCTGCAGGCCATGCTCGACGCGGAGGCGGCCCTCGCCCGCGCCCAGGCCAAGACCGGCAGCGTGCCCGCCGAGGCGGCCGCGGTCATCACCCGCGTGGCGCGGGCCGAACTGCTGGACGTGCGCGCACTCGCGCTGGTCGCGCGCGAGACCGCGAACCCGGTGGTGGGACTGGTCCGGGAACTCACCCGGCTGGTCGCCGCCGAGTCCCCGCGAGCCGCCGAGTTCGTCCACCACGGCTCCACCAGCCAGGACGTCTTCGACACCGGCGCCATGCTGGTCGCCGACCGCACGCTGCGGCTGATCCGCGCGGACCTGGAGCGGTCCGCCGAAGCCCTCGCGGCCCTCGCGGCCCGGCACCGCGACACCGCCATGGCCGGCCGCACCCTCGCCCTGCACGCCGTACCCACCACCTTCGGCCTGAAGGCGGCCGGCTGGCGCAGGCTCCTGCTGGACGCCCGGGACCGGGTGGCAGCCGTACTCGACGGAGGCCTGCCGGTATCGCTGGGCGGGGCCGCCGGCACCCTCGCCGGATACCTGGAGTTCGCCCCGCAGGAGTCCGCCCTACAGGAGTCCGCCCCGCAGGAGTCCACCGAGCCCGGAGCGGGGCACGATTACGTGGATCGCCTCCTGGACGCCTACGCCACCGAGACCGGCCTGGCCCGCCCGCCGCTGCCGTGGCACGCGCTGCGCACCCCGATGGCCGACCTCGCCGGCGCCCTGGCCTTCGTCACGGGAGCCCTGGGCAAGATCGCCGTGGACGTGCAGTCGCTGACCCGGACCGAGGTCGGAGAGGTCTCCGAGCCCGCGGTGGAAGGGCGCGGCGCGTCCTCGGCGATGCCGCACAAGCGCAATCCCGTACTGGCCACCCTCATCCGCAGTGCCGCACTCCAAGTGCCCCTGCTGGCGGCCGGGGTGACGCAGTGTCTGGTCTGTGAGGACGAGCGCTCGGCCGGCGTGTGGCACGCCGAGTGGCAGCTGCTGCGCGAGTGCCTGCGGCTGGCCGGCGGCGCCGCGCACACCGCCGTGGAACTGACCGAGGGGCTGGTCGTACGGCCCGAACGGATGCGGGAGAACCTGATGCTGACGGGAAGCCAAGTGGTCTCGGAGCGGATGTCCGCCGTGCTGGCACCCCGGCTCGGCAAGGCCGAGGCCAAGGAACTGCTGACCCGGGCATCCGCCGAGGCGGACCGCACCGGAGGCTCACTGGCCGACATCCTGGGCGCCCTGCCCAAGGTGAAGCGGCACCTGACGGATGCCCAGATCGGCCGGCTGCTGGACCCGGAGGGCTACACCGGCGCCGCACCGGCCCTGGTGGACCAGGAGTTGGCCGGCCCGGACGGAACCCCGCACGCGCGGGCGCGGTAGGCGGGGCGCCGCCGGGTCCACCCGGCGGCGCGAGGAAGCCCCGGCCGGGGGCGGACGACCTCAGGGGTCGCCGTCCCCGGCCGGGGCTCCGTCGTTTCCGGGGTCGGGGCGACGGGTTTCGGCCAAAGTGCTTACGGGCCGATCCGCCTCAATCCGCACGCCGAAAGGCCCCGGTGAACGGCAAGTCGCCGCCAAGCCAGCAGCAAGCGCCATACGCGATGTTGGGGAACGTACACGCTGTGAGGGCAGCAGAAATTCTCTACGTCAGAGAGATAGATGCCAGGTATGCCAATTCTATGTAAGCCTTCGGTGAGCGTGCCGGAACACATCATCACGATGGAAGACACTCTGGCATTCGCCAGGGAAGCGCACGCGGGCAAGCCGCAGCTTCCGCTGGCCCTTCGACTGATAGAGAACACGGGGGTGCGAAAGCGGCACCTGGTCCAGCCGATCGAAAAGACGCTGCGCCACCCAGGATTCCAGGAACGCAACCGCATCTACGAGCTGGAATCGAAGAAGCGGTGCCCGGAAGTCATAGAGAAGGCCCTGGAGAACGCGGGTCTGATGGCGACGGACATCGACGCGATCATCTACGTCTCGTGCACCGGGTTCATGATGCCCTCGCTCACGGCATGGCTGATCAACGAGATGGGATTCCGCTACGACACCCGGCAGCTCCCCATCGCGCAGCTCGGCTGCGCGGCGGGCGGCGCGGCCATCAACCGCGCCCACGACTTCTGCGTGGCACACCCCGAGAGCAACGTCCTGATCGTCTCCTGTGAGCTGTGCTCGCTGTGCTACCAGCCCGATGCCGACGACGTCGGCTCACTCCTGTCGGACGGGCTGTTCGGCGACGCGGTCGCGGCCGCGGTGGTGCGGGGCAGCGGCGGCGCCGGCGTTCTGCTGGAGCGCAACGCCTCCTACCTCATTCCGAACACCGAGGACTGGATCTCGTACTCCGTCCGCGACACCGGATTCCACTTCCAGCTCGACCGCCGAGTTCCCGGGACGATGGAACCGATCGCTCCGGTGCTGGGCGATCTGGCCACGCTCCACGGCTGGGACATCGGCGATCTGGATTTCTACATCATCCACGCCGGCGGCCCCCGCATTCTGGACGACCTCGCCAAGTTCCTGGGCGTGGACCGGACGGTCTTCCGTCACAGCTGGTCCACGCTGACCGAATACGGGAACATCGCCAGCGCGGTCGTCTTCGACGCCCTTCGCCGGCAGTTCGAGGAAGCCGAGCGCCTGACGACGGGATCCACCGGTGTGATCGCCGGATTCGGGCCCGGAATCACCGCCGAAATGGTCCTGGGGAGCTGGGTTCCGGCTGCCCCGCAGCACACGGAAGCGAAGCCGGCCGCCCTGTCGGTGCCGCGTCAGCTCTCGGGAAGCATGGTGGGGACGGCATGACGGACAGCAAGCCGACGTCGGATCGGATCATGCGGCTCATCACGGGGTACTGGGCGACCGGCATCCTCGGTACGGCGGCGCACCACTCCCTGTTCACGCACCTGGAGGACGGCGCCGGCTCCGCCGCCCGACTGGCCGAACGGGCCGGGATATCCGAGCGCGGCGCGCAGGCCCTCCTCGACGGTCTGGTCAGCATCGGCCTGGTCGAGGTGGACGGGAACGGCTACCGCAACACCATCGAGGCGTCCGCCTTCCTGGTGGAGGGACGGGCCGAATCGCTGAGCGGGTTCGCCAAGCTGAAGATGGCCCACATGGGCAGCCTTGCGGTGCTGCCCGAGGTGGTCCGCGCCGGCGGCCCGCTGGCGGACGCGGTCGTGGAGGTGGCCGACAACCCGCACTGGGAGAACCTCGTCCAGGCCATCGCCGCGCAGTCCGTTCCGGTCGCGAAGATCGCCGCAGAGACGCTGCGGCTGTCGGAGGCCGGGGAGATCTCGATCCTCGACATCGGCGGCGGATCGGGCATCTGCTCGGGCATCTGGCTGGAATTGAACCCCGAGGCGCGCTCGACCCAGCTCGACTGGGAGCCGATCAACTCGATCGCCCGCCGCCTGCTCGCCGAACGGGGCGTGGGCGACCGCGTCAGTTACATCGACGGGGACTTCCACACCACCGGCTTCGGAGACTCGGCGCACGACATCGTGATGTACTCCAACATCGCCCATCAGGAGGGGCCGGAGGACAACATCGCGATCTTCGCCAAAGCCCGCAGTGCCCTGAAGCCCGGCGGCACGCTGATCATCTCCGACTACATCGTCGAGGACGACCGCAGCGGCCCTCCCTTCGCGCTGACCTTCGCCTCGGAAATGCTGCTCAAGAGCAGGCACGGGGGCACCTGGCGCCGAGCCGATTACCACGACTGGCTCACCAAGGCCGGCTTCGGGGAAATCACCTTCCAGAGCACGCCTTCGCCGACCACTTTGATCTTCGCGCGGTAGTCGACGGCTCTTTTGCGGAGCGCCGGACGGAGGGGAAGCGGATTGGGCCCCACCCCGGCGCTCCCGGCATGATCACTGACGGGCGGAACGCCACCGCACGAGGGCCCGGTGGATTGCGAACGCTGCCCGGATCTACTTCCCCGGGCATACGGGATCCGGCTGGCCAATGTTCAACTCACGAGATTTTCAACGGGGGTTGTCATTCTTGATCGGGATGCTGGATCCTTCCTCGTGCAGAGGTGACGACACTCGTCATCCGGCTCAGGCCGGGACGTACGCATCTTTCGGGGGAGCTTGATGAGTACAGAGGCAGTGAACGAAGAAATTGATTTCGGTGTGTTGACCGCAGACCTCAGGGGCGGCGGTAGACGCGGTACGGACATTGTCGTCGGACAGCGTTTGGGAGGCAGTAGCAGGAGCACCCGGAGCGTCGCCGAGCTGGAGCGGGAAGTACGCGAACTCCGGCAGGCCAACGAGACCCTGAAGATGTACTTCACGATGGCACTGGAGCTCGATCTCCAGTCCCCGCCCCCGGCCGCCGTCTTCGAGATGGCGCGCGAGCGGACCGGTGCGCACGCCGTCGCGCCCCGGTCGCCCGCACCACGGCCGCACGGCGGGGTCCGGTGGGCGCAGGAGGACCCCGAGGAGACCAGGGACGCAA
Source organism: Streptomyces sp. NBC_00335 (assembly GCF_036127095.1). Classification (GTDB taxonomy): domain Bacteria; phylum Actinomycetota; class Actinomycetes; order Streptomycetales; family Streptomycetaceae; genus Streptomyces. The sequence goes on along the minus strand of NZ_CP108006.1, from coordinate 3,031,329 downwards.
CCCCGACCAAGGTGGAGTTCCGGGTGCTGGGTCCGATCGAGGCCACCATCGGAGGCCGGTACGTCGACCTCGGGGCGACCAAGCAGCGCGCGGCGCTCACCTTGCTGGTCAGCCAGGTGGGCCAGCCCGTGTCGGTCGACGTGCTGGTGGAAGCGCTGTGGGACGGACAGCCGCCCCAGTCGGCGATCTCCTCGCTGCACGCCTACATCGCCAACCTCCGTCGGGTGCTGGAGCCCGACCGCGCGCCGCGCAAGCCCGCGAAGGTACTGCGCACCCGGGGGCGCGGCTACTTACTCGACAGCAGTGCCGTCGACGTAGACGCCCACCGGTTCGGCACATGCGCGACCGCCGGCTGGCAGGCACTGGACCGGTGCGACCCGCAGCGGGCCCTCGAAGAGTTCGAGGCCGGGCTGGCCCTGTGGCGGGGGGAGGCGTACGCGGAAGTCTCCGACGCCACCCACGTGTCGCCCGAGGTCGTACGCCTGGAAGAGCTGCGGCTCTCGGTGGTCGAGGGTCGCTGCGCGGCCCTGATCGCCGTGGGCGCCCACGAAGTGGCCGTCTCGGAACTGGCGGGCTTCACCCAGGCCCATCCGCTCCGCGAATACGGCTGCGAACTCTTCAGCCTGGCCCTGTACCGGGCCGGGCGGCAGGCCGATGCGCTCTCGGTGCTGCGGATGCACCAGCGGCGCATGGCCGAGGACCTGGGCATCTCGTCGAGCCCCGCGCTCCAGCGCCTCGAGGTCGAGATCCTGCGCCAGGCCCCGACCCTGGACTGATCCGGGTATCTCCGGTACCTCAGCCCGAGGTCAACCCGGCCGCGATGGCGGGCACTTCACCCGCCCGCACCCTGCGCCGCCCCGCCCGGCGGCGCAGGGCGCGGGCCGCCGGCAGCAGCGTGCACAAGACCGAGAGCGCGGCGCAGACACCGGCGACCGCGCCCATCGCCAGCCAGGGCACGACCACCGGCGAGTCGACCCCGAGGACCGCGAGGGCGGCGCGCATGCCCGCCAGGTTGACCGCGGTCACCGCCGTCCCCAGGAGGGCGCCGACCCCGGCGGCCAGCAGGGATTCGGCCGTCGTCACGGCGAGCACCTGGCCGCGGGTGGCCCCGGCCAGCCGGAGCAGGCGCAGGTCGCCGCCCCGGTCGGAGGTGGCCATCAGCAGGGTGTTGGCCAGCGCGATCGCCGTGTAGAGCAGGGCGATGCCCAGGACCAGGACGTAGCCGAGCACCGTGAAGCGGTTGATGCGCGGGTGCGTCGCCGCCAGCCACTCCTCCTTGGTGTGGGCCGTGGCCCCGTACCGGGCCGCCGCCCCGCGGACCGACGCGGCCGCGGACGCGGACGCGGACGCGGGGACCTTGACCTCGATGCGCGAGACCTCGGCGCCGGGCGCGTTGCGCGGGGTCACGTAGGCCCCGTTGTCGCCGGTGCCCGTCCGCATCACGGCCACGATCCGCAGCCGGACCGCGGTGCCGTCCGCCAGCCACAGCGGTACGAAGTCCCCGACCCGGTGCTGCCACCACTCCTGCGTGACGATGATGCCGCCGTCGTCCAGGTCCGCGACCGAGCCCGCCACCACCGGCAGCCGGGAGACCTCCGCCAGCGCCGCCGGATCGACCGCGAAGGCCTCCGTCGGCACCTTCACGAACCCCTCCTCCAGCACCGTCAGCCGGGTATCGGCCACCGCGAGGGCGCTCGCCCCCGGGACTCCGGAGAATCCCGCCGAGTCCGGCAGCCGCCCTCCGGTCAGTACGTAGTCCGCGCCGGTCCGGGCACCGGCCTCAGCGGCCTTGGCCTCCTTCAGGGTCCAGGCCGAGCCCAGCAGCGATCCGGTCAGCGCGACCATCACCAGCACCGGGGCCGCCACCGCGGCCGTCCGGCGGATCCCGGCGGACGCGTTCGCCCGCACCAGCCGGCCCGCGTAGGAGGTCAGCCGGGCCGGAAGCCACATCAGCAGCCGTACGACGGGCCGTACGAGCACGGGCGCCAGGAGCCCGCACGCGGAGATCAGCAGCATCGGCTGCACGGTGTACGTCTTGCGCTTGAGCAGCGCGCCCGGGTCCGACCCGAGCCGCCACCCCACGAAGGCGACCGCGCACAGCAGCAGCCCGCCCCCGGCCACCCAGCGGCCCGGGGTCATGGGCCGCTCGTCGGTCACGGCCTCGCGCAGCGCCTCCAGCGGACCGACCCGGCCCGCCCGCCGGGAAGCGGCGTACGCACCCGACAGCGCGACCAGCAGTCCCGTCCAGAACGCCGCGTGCAGCGGCCAGGTCTGATCCCCGATCGCGTACCCGGCGGGCGCCAGCCCCTGCGCCACCGTCCAGCGGGCCATCAGCGGGGCACCCTCCCGGCCCAGGGCGAGCCCGGCCGCGGATCCGGCCAGCCCGACGGCCGCCGCCTCCGTCATCACCAGGCGCCGCAGCTGCCCCGGCGTCGACCCGCTCAGCCGCAGCAGCCCCAGCTCGCGGCGCCGCGCGGCCACGGCGTACGAGAAGGTCGACGCCACCACGAAGGCCGCCACGAAGGAGCTCACCCCGCCGGCGGTGCCCAGCATCGAGTTGAGGCCCACCACCTCGGCCCCCGCCGGCAGCGCCGCCGACGCGGCGAGCCCCAGTCCCATGACCGTCATCAGCGCGACCCCCAGGGCCACCGCCACGAAGGTTCCCACCTGTGTCGTCCAGCGCCGCCGCAGCGACTTCAACGCGATCTTCAGCATGGTCCCCAGCCAACCGGCCGCACGGCCCCCGGTCAGCGGGGCAGGGGCGAGTCCCGAAGGTATGGCCAGCCCTACCGCGCCGCCCGCGCTCGCCGCCTACCGTGAACCCATGCCGCCCAACTTCCCCGTCCCGTTCCCGGGCCGCTACCTGCGCTCCGCCCGGCCCTGGCGCGCCGTCGGCTATCTGCTCGGCGGCGCCGTCACCGGAGCCCTCGCGCTGACCCTGCTGACGCTGCTCGCCGTCTGCGGGACGGCGCTCGCCGTCGTCCTGGTGGGGCTTCCGCTGCTCGGCGCCCTCGCGCTGGCCGGCGTACCCTTCGCGGCCGTCGAGCGCCGCCGGCTGCGGCTGCTCGACCCCGGCTCCGCGCCGCTGCCCGACCCGCACCGCGATCCGGACCGTACGGGGCTCGCGGCGTGGGCCCGCACCCGCTTCCGCGAGCAGGCGACCTGGCGGGAGCTCGGCTACGCGGTGCTCGCCGCCACCCTGCTGTGGCCGCTGGAACTGCTGGCCGTCGGTGCGCTCCTGCTGCCGGTCGACCTCCTCGCGACCCCCGTCCTGCTCGCCCTCGACGGGGAACGGGTCAACCCGCTCAAGATCCACGGCATCACCGGCTACCCCCAGGCCCTGCTGTGCGCCGCCGCCGGCCTGCTGCTCCTCCCGCTCCTCCTCTACGGGCTCGGCGCGGCGGCAGCGGCCCGCGCGGCCCTGGCCCGGCTGATGCTCGGCCCGGCACAGGGCGATCTGGCCGTTCAGGTAACGGAGTTGACCAGCTCCCGGGCCCGGCTGGCGGCCGCCTTCGACGCCGAGCGGCGGCGTATCGAACGGGACCTGCACGACGGCGCGCAGCAGCGGCTCGTCGCCCTGTCCATGACCCTGGGCCTGGCCCGGCTGGACGCCCCGCCGGGCAGTGCGCTCGCCGGGCAACTGGCCGCCGCGCACGCCGAGGCGGGGCAGGCGCTGACCTCGCTGCGCGAGCTCGTCCACGGCATCCACCCTCAGGTGCTCACCGACCGGGGCCTGCCCGACGCCGTCGCCGACCTCGCCGACCGCTCGCCGATCCCCGTCGACACCGACGTCGACCTCCCCGGCCGGCTGCCCGAACAGGCCGAGTCCGCCGGGTACTTCTTCGTCAGCGAGGCCCTGGCCAACGCGGCCAAGCACAGCGGGGCGGGCCGGATCACCGTCACCGGCCGACACGACGGAACCCGCCTCGCGCTGGAGGTGGCCGACGACGGCCGGGGCGGCGCGGACGCCGGACGGGGGAGCGGGCTCACGGGGCTCGCCGACCGGGTGTCCGTCGTGGACGGCAGACTGACCCTGACCAGTCCTCCCGGAGGTCCGACCCTGCTGCGTGTGGAGATCCCTTGCGTTCCGAAGGCACCGAAGGCACCGAAGACGGCGAAGACGCCGAATACCCAGGGGGCGGCGTGAACCCGGCGAGGGAGGCCACCCCCGCCGGAGCCTCCCGGCCGCCCCTGCGCGTGGTCCTCGCCGAGGACTCCGTGCTGCTGCGCGAGGGCCTCGTCGGGCTGCTCGCCCGCTTCGGGCACCGCACGGTGGCGGCCGTGGGCGACGCCGCCGCGCTCGAAGCGGCCGTCGCCGAGCACCGGCCGGACATCGTCGTCACCGACGTGCGGATGCCCCCGGACCACACCGACGAGGGGCTCCGGGCGGCCGTGCGGCTGCGCGAGACCCGCCCGGACCTGCCCGTCCTGGTCCTCTCCCAGTACGTGCAGCGCTCGTACGCAACCGAGTTGCTCGACTCCGGCGACGGGACGGCCGTCGGGTACCTGCTCAAGGACCGCGTCGGGCAGGTGGAGGAGTTCCTCGACGCGGTCGCGCGGGTGGCGGCCGGCGGGACCGTGGTCGATCCCGAGGTGGTGCGCCGGCTCATCAGCCGCCGGCGCGACCCCCTGGAGCGGCTGACGGCCCGCGAGCGGGAGGTCCTCGCCCTGGTGGCCGAGGGGCATTCCAACGCCGAGGTGTCCCGCCGGCTCACCGTCTCCGAGGCGGCGGTCGGCAAGCACATCGGGAACATCCTGATGAAGCTCGACCTGCCCCCCGCGCAGGAGTCCCACCGCCGGGTCCTCGCCGTCCTGGCCTACCTGCGGGGCTGACGGATCCCGCCGGCGGGACCCGCCGGACCCGCGGGTCAGAACCCGCGGACCGAGGCGACCGTGAACCCGGTCGGCGCGCCCGTGGAGGGCAGCACCCCGCCGTCCTTGTCGAACTGGGACCGCACCACCAGGGTCCGCCCCGGCACCCGGACCAGCGTGGTCGGGATCTGGAGCGAGGGATCCGTGACGGTGCGGACCAGGCGGGCCCGGGTGCCGTCGGCCGACACCTGCCAGCGGCTCAGGGCGTTCCGCGTGTTCTGGGCCGCGCGCAGCACCCCGCCGGGTGCGAGGTCGAGCCCGTCGGCGGTCTTCAGATCGCCGCCGGTCAGCGTCACGCGGGAGACCGCGCCGGAGGCCGGGTCGATGCGGTACAGGTCCCCGGCCGTCATGTCGACGGTGAGCAGGAACCGCCCGGCCGGGTCCGCGGTGATGCCGTTGAGGCTGAAGCTGCCCGCCGGGGAGGGGGTGAGCCGCCCGCTCAGGTCGTACGCCACCTGCAAGGGGCCGGATCCTGAGGCCAGTTGCTCCGGGGTGACCCGGTAGACCACCGCGCGGACGCTGTCGGTGAGGTAAGCGGTGCCGTCCGGGGTCACGGCCAGGTCGTTGAGGAAGCGCGGCCCGCTCCCGGGTATCTCGAAGCGGGCCGTACGGGCCCCCGAGCGGGTGTCGTAGACGCAGACGCCCGAGGTGGAGTCGGTCACCCAGAGCCGGCCGTGCCCGTCGACCCGCAGTCCGTTCGCGGTGTGGCGCCCGTCGGTGCCCGGCGGCAGGAAGACCTCCGCCGCGCGTCCGCCGGAGCGGGCCCGGTAGACGGTGCCGTCCTTGTAGGAGCCGACGTAGACCGTGCCGGTGCGGGGGTCGGCGGCTATGCCCTCCGGGAAGACCTGCTCGCCGGGCAGGGTGAAGGCCGTGTCGATCCGGGTACGCGAGCCCGCGCCGTCCGGGGCTCCGCCGCCCGAGGCCGTGGCGGCGGGGGCCGCGCCGAGGGTGAGGGCGGCGGTCAGGGTGAGCAGGGTGGCGGGCAGGAACTTCTTCGCCATCGGACGTCCTCTTCTCTCTGGATGTGCACGAATCTAAGTTAGAGCTCTAATGCATGCAAGGGCTTTATGATGCGGGGATGACTTCCATGCCCGCCGAGGAGCGCATCGGCTCCCACATCAAGCGCGCCGAGCAGGCGCTCCTCGGGGCCAAGAACACGGCGGTGAAGCCGGCCGCAGTAACGGTTCCGCAGTACGCCGCCCTGCTCTGGCTCGCCGAGAAGCCCGGGATCTCCGCCGCCTCGCTCGCCCGCCTGTGCGGGGTGACGCCGCCGACCATGAACACCGTGCTGAAGAACCTCTCGGAGCGCGGCCTCATCGAGCGGACCCCGCACGAGCTGCACCGCAACGTCCTGGAGACCCGGCTCACCGAGGAGGGGCGCTCCGTGATGGAGCTGGCCGACGCGGGGGCGGTGGCGGTGGAGCGGGCGCTCGCCGCCGAGTTCAGCGGCGAGGAGCGGGAGCTGCTGATCGCACTGCTCGGGCGGTGCGCGGGGGTCCTCGACGCACTGAAGTGAGGCGCCCGGGATTCGGATCATGATTTTGCGCTGATTTGGAACTTTCCGGGGGATTCACACATCAGGACTAGGGGGAGCCCAGTCCCTTCTGTCCCGCCGGGGGGCAGTCATGACCGTTCGGAGCGAAGTTCGTGCACCAGGACCCGCAGCGCCCGCGGCCCGATGACCAGCCGTACCAGTCCCACCCGCCGTACCCGCCGTACCGGCAGGACCAGTCGTACCAACAGGAGCGGCAGGGCCAGCCGTACCGACCCGATGGCCACCAGGCGTACGGCAACGAGGCGTACGGCAACCAGGCCTACGGCAACGAGGCGTACGGCAACGAGGCGTACGTCCCCCCGCACATACCCGAGCCCCCGCACATACCCGAGCCCCCGCGCCGCTCCCGTTCCCGCCGCGTGCTGTGGACCGGTGCGGCCATGGCCTTCGTGCTCCTCCTCGGCGGCGGTGGCTTCGCCGCCTGGAAGCTGGACTGGTTCTCCGGCAACGGCTCCACGGTGAGCTTCGGCAAGACCCCGCCCTCCGCCGACCCCGGGGCGGCGCAGGGCAGCCCGGGCGAGGTCCCCGCGAGCCCGCCCGCGCCGAGCGGCGACCCGGACGTGCAGTTCGCGACCGGCCCGGCCTCCGCGTTCAAGCAGACCACCAAGCTCGACGACGGCACGATCATCGCCAAGACCCGCCTCAAGGGCGCCAAGTCCGGCTTCGAGGGCGACGTCTGGGTGTGGACGCCGAAGGAGTACGGCGACCCGAAGTACGCCAAGAGCGGTTTCCCGGTGCTCATCGCGCTCCCCGGCGGCAACGGCTTCCCGAACAACTACTGGGCCGACCGCAGCCTCGGCCTCCAGAAGGCCATCAGCGAGGGCGTCAAGGCCGGTACCAGCCTGCCGTTCATCGTGATCATGCCGGTGCTCAACCCGGACCCGAAGTACTACTACGACGGCTCCGACATCCCCGGCAAGCCCAAGATGGGCACCTGGATCGCCGAGGACGTCCCGGACTTCACCCGCGCCAACTTCCGTACGTACAAGTCCCGCGACGGCTGGGCCTTCATGGGCTCCTCCTCCGGCGCCTTCGTCGGCATGAAGCAGGTCCTCCAGCACCCGGACAAGTTCAAGGCCGTGATCGCCAGCGGCGGCGAGATCGTCCCCGACTCCCCGTTCTGGAAGGGCCACCAGGCGGAGATGGACGCGAACAACCCCGAGAAGCTCGCCCAGAAGCTGATCGACACGGGCGGCCCCGACGTCTACATCAACTTCCAGATCGGGACCAAGGAGAGCGGCAAGGAGCGCATGACGCAGTTCCGGCAGAAGTACGCCAAGGGCCCGGTCAAGATGACCATCCGGGACATCCAGAACGGCGAGCACAACGGCTGGCACTACGTGCGCGGCATGAAGGAAGGCTCGCTGGAGTGGGTCAGCAAGGTGCTCAAGGGGCCGAAGCCCGAAGCGGGCTGACCGCGATCGGACGCACCCGCGCGGGGGAGCGGCCGTCGTAGGCCGGCGTCCCCCGCGTGGCCCTCGCCACGTCCACCCGTCCCAGGCAACCCATCCGGTCGTTCATACCTCTGTTATGGATGTAAGGGGGACCAAACGGTCCACCCCACGCTCCCAGAGGGCGCCGGACAAGGAACGGGAACGATCCGTGCACCAAGACCTGCAGGGTGACGCCGTCGCCACGGCCCAGGACGCCGGCGCGGCCACCGGGGACCGCGCCGCCGAGACCGCGGACCGCGCCGCCGAGACCGCGGACCGCGACACCGGGACCGGGGACCGCGCCGGGACCGGGGGCCGCCGCCCCAAGCGCCGACTGCGCCGGATCCTGATCGGCGGCGGTCTCGGCCTCACCCTCCTGGCGGGCGGCGGGGCGGCCGCGTACCACTACCGCGTCTTCACGGACATAGGCGATCCCGTCTCCTTCGGGGAGCCGCGGGCGGCGGCCTCCACCGCCCCCGACGCCGCGCCCGGCGTGCTCATGCCGACCGGGCCGAAGGCCTCCTTCGTCCGGACCTCCCGGCTGCCGGACGGCACCCAGATCGGCAAGACCACCCTGACGGGCAAGAAGTCCGGGTTCAAGGGCGACGTGTGGGTGTGGGTGCCGAAGCAGTACGACGACCCGGCGTACGCAGACAGCGCCTTCCCGGTCCTGATCTCCCTGCCCGGCGGCCGCGGCTACCCCACGAACTACTGGGGGACGGGCCCCGGCCTCGGCCTCCAGCAGGCCGTCAGCGACGGGGCGAAGTCCGGAAAGAACCTGCCCTTCATCCTGGTCATGCCGGTGATCAACGCCGACACCAAGCACCACTTCGACGGCTCCGACATCCCCGGCCAGCCCAAGATGGGCACCTGGATGGCCGAGGACGTCCCGGATTTCGCGAAGGCCAATTTCCGCACCTTCACCTCCCGCGACGGATGGGCCTTCATGGGCTCCTCGTCGGGCGGATTCGGAGCCCTCAAGCACGTCCTGAAGTACCCCGAACGCTTCAAGGCGGTCATCGCGAGCGGGGTGGACGTCGTCCCCGACTCCCCGCTGTGGAAGGGGAACACGCAGGCCATGGACGAGAACAACCCCCGGAAGCTCGCCGCGAAGCTGATCGCGGCGGGCGGCCCGGACGTCTACGTGAACTTCCAGATCGGCACCGCCGAATCCGGCCGGGAGGCGGCCGAGGGGTTCATGAGGGACTACGGCAAGGGTGCCGTGCACACCAGGCTGCAGGTGATCCAGGATGGTCAGCACAACGGAAAGTCGTACGTACGCGGGATGAGGGAGGGCTCACTGGAGTGGATCAGCAAGGTGATGTCCGCCCCCACCCCGAAGCCCCGGCCGGCCCCGAGCGGCGGGGCCCCGAGCGGCGGCGCGAGCAGCGCCGCCCCGCAGTGAGCCCCGGCATCAAGGGGATCTGGATCGGCTCGGCCGCCCTCGCGGGCGTCGCCGCGCTGCTCGCCGTGGTCTTCGTCAAGGACTCCGGCGGCTACGAGGACCGCGCGGTGCTCCCCTTTCCCACCGTCGGCGTCCTCATGGCGAACGGCGAGCACTGGTGCACGGCCAGCGTCGTCGACAGCCCGCAGGGCAATGTCGTCGCCACCGCCGCGCACTGCGTGGCCCCCGCCGGAGAGGACGGCGTGCCGGGCGAGGCTGCGCACGACGGCCTGGCCATCGGCGAGCTCTCCTTCGCCCCCGCCTTCTCGGGCGAGGGCTCGGGGCAGCAGCCCCTCGGGCTGTGGAAGGTGCGCTCCGTCCAGGTCGACGACCGCTGGACCAAGTGGGGCGAGGACACCGCCGACTTCGCCTTCCTCAGCGTCGAACCGGACGCGGAGGGGCGCAGCCTGCAGGAGGTCGTCGGCCGCCGGGAGGCACCGAAGCCCGTCTGGACCTCCGGCTACGAGCGGGAGGTGACCGTCGTCGGCTATCCGGAGTCCGAGCACAACCCCGAGAACAAGCCCGTCGCCTGTACGACGCAGAGCCGGCACGACGAGGACGACCCCGCCATGCTCTACATCAACTGCTCCGGCTTCTGGACGGGGACGAGCGGCAGCCCGTGGATCGCCGACCGGGGCGGGCCGGGGCGGCCGGGGCAGCTCATCGGGGTGCTGAGCGGCGGGGACACGGACGTGGACTCCACGGCCGCGCTGTTCGACGACCGGGCGAAGGCCCTGTACGAACGGGCGGCGAAGGCCGCGGACTGAGGCCGCGGACCGCGGTCGCGGACCGAGGCCCCGCGCCCCTCAGCTGCGGCGCTCCGTGCTCACGATCACGCACACCGCCGCCACGACGATCGCACCACCGAGCAGGATCGGCCAGGTCAGGGCCTCGTCGAGGACGAGCCATCCCAGGGCGACGGCCACGACCGGATTCACGTAGGCGTACGTGGCCACCAGCGAGAGCGGAGCCGCGCGCAGCAGCCACACGTACGCGGTGAAACCGACGAGCGAGCCGAACAGCACGAGGTAGCCGAGGGCCAGCCAGGAGGCGGTGGAGTACGAGGTCAGGTCCAGTCCGTGCTGCTCGCCGCGGCACAGGCCGACGAGGATCCCGCCGGCCCCGCCCGCGAGCATCTGGTACGCGCTGCCGGTGAAGGGGTTCGCGGGCAGGGTCAGCTTCGACGCCGAGAAGGAGCCGAGCGACCAGCACACCGAGCCGGCCAGCACCAGGAGCACCCCGCCGAGCGCGATCTCCCCGCCGAGCCCCGGGCTGGTCAGGACGGCGAGTCCGCCGAGTCCCAGCAGGACCCCGGACACGGTGCGACGGGAGGGGCGGTCGCCGGAGCCGGCGCGCAGGACGACCAGCCACATCGGCACGGCGGCCACCAGGAGGGCGGCGAGCCCGGAGGGGATCGAGGTCTCGGCGAGGACGACGAGGCCGTTGCCGCCGAGCACCAGCAGCAGCCCGACCAGGACGGCGGAGCGCACCTGGGCGCCGGTGGCCTTGAGGGCGGCCGGGCCGTCGCGCCAGGCGACGAGGCCGGCCAGGAGGAGGCCGGCGGTGATGAAGCGGGCCCCGGCGGAGAGGAACGGGGGCATGGTCTCGACGACGATCCGGATGCCGAGGTAGGTCGAACCCCAGACGACGTAGACGAGGGAGAGGGCGATCCAGACACGGGCCGTTGGGGTGCGCATGACGCGGAGCCTATGTCCTTGGCGTCTACACCAATCGGGGGGTCCCCGGACCGGGCCGCTCCGGTCGGGCCGGCCGCGCCGGGTCCCCGTCGGCGCCGTCCCCGTCGCCCCCCGGCAGCCCCGGTCAGACCGCCGGCGCCGCCAGTCCCGTCTTGGCGCCCGCGCCGCACAGCGGGACGACAGCGGTGCGGCCCTGGAGGGGGTCGTCGGGGGCCGTGGGGCCGACCGCGGCCCAGCAGGCCGCGGCGGTGGGTTCCACGAAGAGGCCGCGCCGGGCCAGGTCGAGCTGGGCCGCGCGGACGCTGTCGTCGGTGACGGTGAGGAAGGTCCCGCCGGACTTGCGGACGGCCGCCAGGATCTGCCGGGCCCGCGGCGGCGCCGGGATGGCGATCCCCTCGGCCAGGGTGGGGAGTTGGGGTACGGGATCGGCGTTCTCGGCGCCCGCGCGGAAGGCGGAGGCCAGCGGGGCGACGGCCGCCGACTGGACGGCGATCAGCGTCGGCGGGCGGACCCCGCGCAGGGCCAGCTCCTCCACCGCCAGCGCGGCCCCCAGCAGCAGGGTGCCGTTGCCGACCGGGACGACGATCACCTCGGGCAGGTGGCCGCCCATCGCCTCCCAGATCTCGTAGACGTAGGTCTTGGTGCCGTGCAGGAAGTACGGGTTGAAGACGTGACTGGCGTAGAACACCCCCGGCAGGTCCGCCGCTTCGCGGGCCGCCACCGCCGCGGCCTCGCGGCCGCCCGGCACCACCGTCACCGTCGCGCCGTGCGCGCGCATCTGCTCCGTCTTCTTCGCCGAGGTGCCCTCCGGCACGAAGACCTCGCAGTCCAGTCCGGCCCGCGCGCAGTAGGCCGCGAAGGCCGTCCCGGCGTTGCCGCTGCTGTCCGCCACCACCCGCTCCGGGCCCAGCCGGCGCGCCAGTTCCGCGAGCATCACCGCGCCGCGGTCCTTGAAGGACAGCGTGGGCATCAGGAAGTCGAGCTTGGCGTGCACCCGCTCCGCGAGCGGCACGAGCGGGGTGTTCCCCTCCGCCAGCGTGACGGCGAAGGCCCCGGTGAGCGGCAGTGCGCAGCCGTAGCGCCAGAGCGAGTGCGGGCCGGCCGCGGGATCCAGCACGGCGGCCGGGTCGGGGGTGAAGTCCAGGTCCCAGGGGCCACCGCACACCGGGCAGCACCAGGGGGCCGTCCGCGCGTCGGCGCGGGTGCCGTCTTCGGCACAGACGTAGCCGGGTAGTGCGTGCGTCATGTGCGGTGAGCCTTTGCTCGTTCATGGCTGAGGTATGGCACGGATGTTACGCGTTCGTTGTCCTCTTGTGGTGGAGCGACTCCGTGGGTCAACCTTTCGTCAGCGGCGCATCGTTGGGCCGAATTGATTGTCATGGGCATGACTAAAAGCCATGCCCTGGCGACAGGCCCGACGGCCGCGCACCCCCCGCAACGCACCACCTATGAGGAGGACCCCTCAGATGTCTGCGACGCGTCACACCCGCCGGAGGATCACCGGCATCGGAGCGACCGCCACACTGGCCCTCGCCCTCGGAGCCGCACTCGCCTTACCCGCTTCCGCGTCCCCGCTCGCCCCGCAGGGCGTCATCGAGAACGCCGGCGCCGAAGGCACCGTCTCCGGCAGCTACATCGTGACCCTGAACGACTCCGCCGCCCGCTCCACCGCCGCCAGCGGCAAGGCCGTGGCCAAGCGGTACGGCGCGCGGATCGACCGGACCTACAGCGCGGCCCTCAACGGCTACTCCGTAGAAGTCTCCGAGGCGCAGGCCAAGAAGCTCGCCGCCGACCCCGCGGTCAAGTCCGTCGTGCAGAACCGGGTGTTCACCGTCGACGCCACCCAGCCCAACCCGCCTTCCTGGGGCCTGGACCGGATCGACCAGACGGCCCTCCCGCTGAACCAGAGCTACACCTACCCGGACAAGGCCGGCGAGGGTGTGACGGCGTACATCATCGACACGGGCGTCCGTAAGACACACCAGGACTTCGGCGGCCGCGCCTCCGACGGCTTCGACGCCATCGACAACGACAACACCGCCCAGGACGGCCACGGCCACGGCACGCACGTCGCCGGCACCGTCGCGGGCACCTCGTACGGCGTGGCCAAGAAGGCGAAGATCGTCGGCGTCCGCGTGCTCGACAACAACGGCTCCGGTACGACCGCCCAGGTCGTCGCCGGCATCGACTGGGTGACGCGGAACGCCGTCAAGCCGGCCGTGGCGAACATGTCGCTGGGCGGCGGCGCGGACTCCGCGCTGGACACCGCCGTGCGCAACTCCATAGCCAGCGGCATCACGTACGGGGTCGCGGCGGGCAACGAGTCCACCAACGCCAACACCAAGTCCCCGGCCCGCGTGGCCGAGGCGATCACCGTCGGCGCCACGACCAACACCGACGCCAAGGCGAGCTACTCCAACTACGGCACGATCCTGGACCTGTTCGCCCCCGGTTCCTCCATCACCTCCTCGTGGGGCACCGGCGACACCGCGACGAACACCATCTCGGGCACCTCGATGGCGACCCCGCACGTGGTCGGCGCCGCCGCCCTCTACCTCGCGTCCAACCCGGCGTCCACCCCGGCCCAGGTCTCCACGGCCCTGGTGAACGCGGCCACGCCGAACGTCGTGACCAGCCCCGGCACCGGTTCCCCGAACCGCCTGCTCTACGTCGGGGGCACCACGACCCCGCCGAACCCGGGCACCCGCTTCGAGAACACCGCGGACTACGCGATCGCCGACAACTCCACCGTCGATTCGCCGATCACCGTCAGCGGGATCTCCGGCAACGCCCCGAGCACGCTCAAGGTGGACCTGAACATCCTCCACACGTACATCGGTGACCTGAAGGTCGACCTCGTCGCCCCCGACGGCACCCTGTACAACCTGCACAACCGCAGTGGCGGCAGCGCGGACAACATCGTCAAGTCCGTGACGGTCAACGCCTCCTCCGAGGTCGCCAACGGCGTGTGGAAGCTCCGGGTCAACGACAACGCGAACATCGACACCGGAAAGATCGACTCCTGGGCCCTCCAGTTCTGACCCGGTGCGGTCGGTGACGTGATGAACCCGGCGGGGGCGACCGTTTCGACGGTCGCCCCCGCTGCGTACCATTCGCGCATTCGTTCGCCCCGCTTCCTGGAGCCCCGTGAGCACCCAGCCCCCGCACCTCTGGCCCGCCCCGCCCCCGCACGGGTACCCGCACGGGTACCCGTACGGGCCGCCCCCGTCCCCGCCCCCGCTCAACGGGTTCGCGCTCGCCTCCCTGCTCGTCGGGCTGCTCTGCTTCCCGCCGCTGGGCATCGTCTTCGCGATCGTGGCCCTCGTGCAGATCAAGAAGAAGGGCGAGCGGGGCGCGGCGCTCGCCGTCTGGGGGCTGGTGGTGTCGCTGGTGATCAGCATCGCCGCCGTCCTCGCGGTTCCCGTGGCCGTACGGGCCGCGGACGCGCTCGACGAACGGAGCCGCTACCGGGGCGGGGCGGGGGCCTACGAGGAGGTGGAGGGCACCCTCGTGGACGCGTCCGAACTGCGCGTCGGGCACTGCTTCAACGTCCCGGACGGGGGCCTGCTGGCCGAGGAGGCCCCCGTCTACCGGATCGACTGCGCCGAGGTCCACGACGCGGAGGTCACCTCCGCGACCTCGATGACCGAGGAGCGGTTCCCGGGCGCGGGGCAGGTGCGGGCCACCGCGGTACGGGACTGCTGGAGCGCGCAGGACGCGTACGCGATGGACACGTGGGCCCTGCCCTCGTACGCGGGGATGTACTACTTCGCGCCCTCGCCCGGGAGCTGGCGCGACGGGGACCGGCGGATCGTGTGCGTGATCGGCACGGAGCGCGGGCAGCAGCGCGGCAGCCTGCGCAACGACGCCGGCATGCTGACGCCCGAGCAGGTGGCCTTCCTGCGGGTCATGAGGGGGGTGGACGAGGCGCTGGCGGCGGAACCGGACGAGGAAGTGGGCGAGGACCTGCCGTCCCACCAGTCCTGGGCGAGGAAGATGGACCAGGCGCTGGGCGCCGAGGCGGGGCTCCTGGACGTGATGAAGGGGCGGCCCGAGCTGGCCGGTCCGGCCGGGGTGCAGCGGGAGCGGCTGGAGGTCGCGCGGCTCGCGTGGCAGCAGGCCGCGCGGGCGACGACCGAGGACGCGTTCCTGGACTCGTGGGACCGGGCGGTCGCCGCGCTGCCGGTCGAGCTGGAGAAGGCGCTGCGCGGGGCGTACGGGCTCGCGACGACGGTTCCCGAGTGGCTGGCGGAGTCCGAGGGGAACGAGTGGAACGAGGGGAACGAGGGGAACGAGGGGGACGGGTCGGGTCCGCCGGGCACCTCGCCCGGTCCCGGGCGGAGCCCTTCCAGGGAGTCCGTGTAACGGGTGGGACGCGTGGGTTTGGGTGACCTGGCTTCATCACTTCGGGTGAAACTCTGGCCCTTGCTTGCGATGGACAACCGTCGGTTGCCAGGGTGTAGCTGTCTGTCAACCTGATGGGAGTGGCCTGTGACTTTCGGCGAGCAGCCGGCCTATCTGCGCGTCGCCGGGGATCTGCGACGGAAGATCGTCGATGGGTCCCTGCCTCCGCACGCCCGGCTCCCTTCCCAGGCCCGGATCCGTGAGGAGTACGGGGTCTCCGACACGGTGGCCCTGGAGGCGCGCAAGGTCCTCATGGCGGAGGGACTGGTCGAGGGCCGGTCCGGATCCGGCACGTACGTACGCGAACAACCGGTCCCGCGGCGCGTCGCCCGCTCCGGCTACCGCACGGGCGGGGTCTCGACCCCCTTCCGGCAGGAGCAGGCGGAGGCGGGGGCGCGCGGCACCTGGGATTCCAACAGCGAACAGGCCCCGGCCCCGGAGGACATCGCGAAACGGCTCGGCATCGAACCGGGCGAGCGGGTGATGCGCACGCGGTACGTCTACCGGGACGCGGGCGAGGCGATGATGCTGTCGACCTCGTGGGAGCCGCTGACGGTGACCGGGCGGACGCCGGTGATGCTGCCGGAGGAGGGGCCGCTCGGGGGCGCGGGAGTCGTCGACCGGATGGCGGCGATCGACGTGGTCGTCGACAACGTGGTGGAGGAGGTCGGCGCGCGGCCGGGCCTGGCGGAGGAGAGCATGCAGCTCGGCGGGGTGCCGGGGCACGTGGTCCTGGTGATCGGGCGCACCTACTTCGCGTCCGGCCGCGCCGTGGAAACCGCCGACGTCATCGTCCCGGCCGACCGCTACCGCCTCGCGTACCACCTACCGGTGAGGTAGCCGTCGCCCGGGGGCTCCGTTCACTCGTTCGTGGGATCGCCGGAGAATCCGGACAGGGTTGCGAAGGGCGTGTCGCTACGGTCGGCGCATGATGACGACGGCTGCTGTGGCGGACGGTGCCGGGCATGCCCGGTTCGCTTTCCGTCTTCGTCTGTCGTCCACCGCGCTCGCCAAGCTGTTGGGTGAGTGGGACCGGTGCCGGTGGGTGTGGAACGAATGCGCCGCTCGGTCGAAGAAGGCTCACGATGAGGACGAGAAGTGTGGGCCGGCCCGGTTGGACAAGATGCTGACCGAAGCACGCAACCACAACACCTGGTTGCGTGATGGCAGCAGCGTTCCGCAGCAGCAGCTGATTCGGGACTTCGGGAAGTCCCGTGCCAAGGCCTTGAAGGACATCAAGGCCCGGTTGCCGATGCGGCAGCGGGCCGGGATGCCGAAGTACAGGAAGAAGCACGCAGCCTATCCGACGCTCAATTACACCCGTCGGGGCTTCCGGATCAAGGATGGCCGCCTGCATCTCGCGGGGGGCATCGTCCTGACCGTGGTGTGGTCGCGCGCCCTTCCGTCGGACCCGTCATCGGTACGGATCTACCGCGATAGCCTCGGGCACTGGTACGCCTCCTTCGTCGTCCCCGCCGAGGCCCAGCCGCTCTCGGAGACGGGCGCGGTGATCGGCATCGACTGGGGTGTGAAGGAGACGGCGACCACCACCAGCGACGCACATGACCTCCCGCACGCCGAGCACGGGCGGAAGGCGGCTACCGGGCTCGCCCGCTATCAGCGGATGATGGCCCGACGGAAGCCAGCGAAGGGCAAGCCTGGTTCGAAGGGCTACCGGACGGCTCGAAGGCTGGCTGCGAGGCTCCACAAGAAGGTGGCCCGGCAGCGCCAGGACATCGGCCGCAAGTGGGCCAAGACCGTCGTCCGCGACCACGACGCCCTCGCCGTGGAGGACTTCCGCCCGAAGTTCCTGGCCAAGTCCACCATGGCTCGCAAGGCAGCCGACGCCGCGATCGGCGCGACCAAGCGTGAACTGATCGCCATGGCCCGCAAGCACGGGCGCATCGTGCACCTTGTCCATCCCGCGCACACCACCATGGACTGCGCGCAGTGCGGAGCGAGAACCAAGCACGCACTACCTCTCTCGGAACGTACCTACACTTGCACCGCCTGCGGAGCCGTGTCCCCCAGGGACAAGAACTCCGCCCGCGTCATGCTGGTCCGGGCTGGTCTCAACCCGGCTGGTGCCGATCGTGTAAGAGCTGGCGGACCGGAGGTCCACAGCCCACGTGAGCCAGGAATCCCCACCCTTTAGGGAGGGGAGGATTCAACTTCATCTTCTTCGCGCTCCATCGCCGCCGACCTCGTGATCAACAAGCGGCTCGGGCTCAGCCCGCCGTACATCGAGTTCAAGCGGGCCTACCTCTACTCGGTCAATCCGGCCGGTTTCGGCTCGATGGTCATCGCTTCCACCGTCTCGATCCTCGCTTTCTTCGGCCTTTTCGGGACATACGCCGAAGCCTTCTCCACCTTCATCGCGGCCGGACTCGCGCTCGTCCTCTGCCCGTTGATCGCCTGGGCGACGAAGGGGAAGTACTACCTGGCCAGGCCGAACACGGTCAACGGCCCGGACGTCGTCGTGGAGGACGTCACCGCCACGCACCTCTGCGCCGTCTGCGAGTCCGCGTACGAGCTCCCCGACATCGCCGACTGCCCCGTCCAGTCCGGCCCGATCTGCTCGCTCTGTTGTTCCCTCGACGCGACCTGCGGGGACGTCTGCAGGAAGGAGAACGCGGGCGGCGCCGTGATCCTGCCGCTGCCGACCGTGCGCGGGGTCTGAACCGGCGCGCACGGCCCACTCGTACGCATGGCCGGATGCGTACGCCTGCGAGGTACCTCTTCGTGAAAAACCGTATCCGCTGAGTAAAGGTCGGGCGTAGGCTCGGGCATATGCGCAATGCGGTTTCCCGGGCAGGTACGTCGGCGGAGGGTGAAACGCGATGAACGACAGCGGTGCCCTGCTCCCGTGGCTGGTCATACGTGAGGACGACAACGGCAACCGCTACCGGGTGGGCCGGTACTCCACCCGGGCCGAGGCCCAGAAGGTCGCCGACAGCCTCGAAAGCAGAGGGCACAAGCAGCTCTACTGGATCGAGCGGCTCGGTCAGCTCGGCCAGGACAGCACCGCCGGCCGGACCGGCACGAGGAACTGAGCCGTGCGGCTCACCCGTCGCCGCTGCCATAGGCTCCGCCCATGACTGTACGAGTGGTCGTGGGCGGAGCCCTTTGTCATGAGGGGCGCCTGCTGGCCGCCCGCCGGAGCGCGCCCCCGGAGCTCGCCGGCCGCTGGGAGCTCCCGGGCGGCAAGGCCGAGCCGGGCGAATCCGTACCCGAGGCGCTCGTACGGGAACTGCGCGAGGAGCTCGGCGTGGAGACCGAGGCGCTGGAGCGGATCCCGGGGGAGTGGCCGCTGAAGCCCGGCCTCGTCCTGCACGTGTGGACGGCCCGGCTGCTCTCGGGCGATCCGCTCCCGCTGGAGGACCACGACGAGCTGCGCTGGCTCGGCCCCGGGGAGCTGGACTCGGTGGACTGGCTCGACCAGGACCGCCCGGCCGTCGCCGAGGCGGGCCGCCGGCTGAGCGCCGATGCCGATGCCGTCGCCGGTGCGGGCGCCGCTGCGGGCGCCGGCCCGGATGGCCGCGACGGGGTGCGCGGGGGCGCGTGACGCGCACGCGCTGGGCCGTCTGCGCCACAGTGCGCCGGTCCGTGGGTGGTCGAGTGGTACGACGCCCCGAATATCGGGTATGTCGCTATTAATCCCCATCTCGTACTCGTCCACGAGGTTCTGTTCCCCCTGTCGAACCGGACTGGGGTCGCCAGCCGGCCCGGGAAGTGATCGGCGTGATCGACACAGACGGTGAATGCGCCGAATGGGCCTTTCCTGCCGAACCGGGTGCCGTCCGCACCGCCCGCCACGCGGTGCGCGGCGCCCTTCGCGACTGGGGGCTCGACTCCGTCGGAGACGTCACCGTCCTGCTGGTCAGCGAGCTGGTCACCAACTCCCTGCGGTACGCCTCCGGCCCGATCGGAGTCCGTCTCGTACGGCGCAATCCAGCCGTCGCCGACGCCCCCTCGGGTCGGGCGCTTCTCGTGGAGGTTTCGGATCCGCTTCCGGATCCACCCCGCGAACGCGTCGCCGCGGCCGACGACGAAGGGGGCCGCGGACTCCACCTCGTGGCGGTCTCCGCACAGCGCTGGGGGACCCGCCACGGGAAGTCGGGCAAGACCGTGTGGTTCGAATTGGCTCTTCCTGGTGAGTAACAAGGTGAGGGGCAGTCGACGATCACACAGCTTGGCTGGAAAACAACGGGATCTTTTTGTGATCGCGAAGGCCGTGTCGTAGAGCGCCGTGGTGCTGAATACTTCGGTCATGGCCGGTCCGGTTGCGGTGAGCTGGAGGGGACGGTCGCGTGAGCGAGATACCTGTACAGGCACATCAGGCCCGTGTGCCCGGGGAAGCGTCCGGGGAGACCTGGCGCGACTCCCTGTGGCACAGCAGCCCGCCTGGCTCGATATATGACTACATAAAGGTCGCTTCCTTCTCGATCGGACCCGACGGGCTGATCGACCAGTGGAGCCTGCGCGCCGAGGAACTCTTCGGGCTGACCGCGGCCGAGGCCGTCGGCCGGGACCCCGTCGACGCCTTCATGCCCCCGGAGCTGCGCGCCGGCGCCCACCGCAGGGTGGCCGAGATTCTCGACGGCAAGGAATGGACCGGCCTGATCCCCTTCCGGATCCCCGGTGGCGACGGTGCGCACGGGGTGGCCGAGATCTATGTGATGCCCACCCAGACCGAAACCGCCGAGCGGGCCGCGCTCTGCGTCGTGGTCGACGTCCGCGCGCTGCGCCGGATCGAATCCGATCTGGCCGCCTCGCAGGCGATTTTCGGTCAATCTCCCTTCGGATTCCTGCTCTTCGGCACGGACCTCACCGTGCAGCGCGCCAACCGCCGCTTCGCCACCGTCTTCGGCGGCGCCGCCGAGGAACACCGCGGCCGCACCGTCCACGACTACCTGCCCGCGCACGAGGCCGACCGGATGGCCGAAGCGCTGCGCAGGGTCCTGGAGACCGGGGACTCGGTCAACGACCTCCAGATCACCGGCGCCGCCCCCGGCAGCCGGGACAACCGCCACTGGTCCATCAACCTCTACCGGGTCCACGGCGGCACCGGCCGCCCCATCGGGGTCGCCGGCATCGGCATCGACGTGACCCGCCGCCACCTCGCCGCCCGCGAGGCCGCCGGGGTCCGGCGCAACCTGGCCCTGCTGAACGAGGCCGGACACCGCATCGGCAACTCCCTCGACCTGGAGACCACCGCCCGCGAACTCCTCGACGTCACCGTCCCCGGCTTCTGCGACCTGGCCGCCGTCGACCTCTACCAGGGGCTGCTGCTCGGCGACGACGACCGCCCCGCCCGCCCGCAGGGCCCCGGCGTGCCCAGCCTGCCCGGCCAGGGCCCCGGCCGGGCGCCCTCGGCGCCGCTGCGGCGGGTGGCCTTCTCCTCGGCCGTGTCGGACGCGCCGCTGTCCGGTCCGGGCGCGCTGGTCTCCGTAGGGGAGGTGCACCGGTACCCGGCCGGATCGCCGGGGGCCTTCGCCCTGCGCACGGCGCGGCCGCGGCTGGTGGAGGGCGGCGGACCCGAGTCCGGGGACCTCGTGCAGTCCACGCTCGTGGTCCCGCTGGTCGCCCACGACACGGTGGTCGGACTCGCGCAGTTCTCCCGCACCAAGGGCAGCGAGCCCTTCGGCGAACGCGACCGGGCGGTCGCGGTCGAGCTCGCCGCACGGGCCGCCGTCTGCATCGACAACGCCCGGCTCTACCGGCGCGAACACGAGCGCGCGCTGATTCTCCAGCGCAGCCTGCTGCCCCCCGGCGACCCGGAGGCCGCCGGACTCGACATCGCCTGCCGCTACCTGCCGGGCAACGCCGCCACCGAGGTCGGCGGCGACTGGTTCGACGTCATCGAGCTGCCCGGGCACCGCACGGCGCTGGTCGTCGGCGACGTCATGGGCCGCGGACTGCGGGCCGCCGTGGCCATGGGCGAACTGCGCACGGCCGTACGGACCCTCGCGCTGCTGGACCTGGAACCGGCGGAGGTGCTGACCGCGCTGGACGAGATCGCCCGGGGCCTCGGCGCGCCCGGCGGCTCCCAGCAGGCCTCCCGGGCCGCCCTGCACTCCCGGGACGCCGACCGCTCCGAGGTGTACCTCGCGACGTGCGTCTACGCCGTCTACGACCCGGTCACCCGGCGCTGCACCATCGCCAACGCCGGCCACATGCCGCCGGTGCTGGTGGAGCCCGTGGAGGAGGGCGGTACGCCCCGCCCCGGACTGCTGCTGGAGATACCGACGGGGATGCCGCTGGGCGTCGGCGGGGAACCCTTCGAGGAGGTCGAGGTCGAACTCCCCGAGGGGGCGCTGCTCGCGCTCTACACCGACGGCCTCGTCGAATCCCGGACCCACCCGCTGGAGGAAGGCCTACGGGGCCTGCGGGACGCGCTGGCCGACCCCGCGCGCCCCCTGGAGGAGGTCTGCGACCACGTCCTGAACACCCTGGACACCCGGCACGGCGAAGACGACATCGCGCTGCTGATGGCCCGGGTCCAGGGCCTTCCGGTGGACGCGGTCGGCGACTGGCAGCTCCCGCGCGAGGCCCGCTCGGTGGGCCGGGCCCGCGAGCTGGCCCGGGCGAAGCTGCCCGCGTGGGGTCTGGAGGGACTGCTCGACACCACGGAGCTGCTGGTGAGCGAGCTCGTCACGAACGCCCTGCGCTACGGCGAGGGCGAGATCCGGCTGCGCCTGCTGCTGGACCGGACCCTGGTCTGCGAGGTCTGGGACGCCAACCTTGTCCAGCCCCGCCGCCGCCGGGCGCGGGACACCGACGAGGGCGGCCGCGGCCTCCAGCTGGTCGGCCTGCTCTCCGCCGGCTGGGGCACCCGCCGCACCCACCGGGGCAAGACGGTCTGGTTCGAACTCCCGCTTCCGGGCGCGGTGGCGGAATCGGTGACGGAACTGTCGGCGGAGCAGCTGCTGAGCATGTACGGGTAGTGCGCCCCCGGGCCGGCCGCGGCCAGGCCCGGGGAGGTCCCGGGAGGTCCGGGGGAGGCTCTAATAGGGCTTGCTCAGGCTGCCGGTCTTCAGGGCGGCCAGGCGGGCCTCGATCTCCGAGGTCTTGCCGAGGTCGTCCAGGGACTCGAACTGGGCGTCCAGGGAGGAGGCGGCCAGCTCCTGCTTGCCCAGGGCCATGGCCTCCTCGCGGCGGACCTTCTCCTCGAAGCGGCCGATGTCGCTGGTCGGGTCCATCACGTCGATGTTCTTGACCGCGTCCATCATCGTGTTCTGCGCCTGAGCGGTCTTGGCCCGCGAGACCAGCTCGTCGCGCTTCGCCGTCAGCTCCGTCAGCTTGATCTTCATCGAGTCCAGGCCCGACTTCAGCTTGTCGACCACCTCGGTCTGGGAGGCGATCGTCGGCGCGGCCGTCTTCGCCTCCTTCTCCGACTGCATCTGGCGGCCGAGGGCGACCTTCGCCAGGTTGTCGAACTTGTCGGCGTCGGCGGCCGACCCGGACGTCCGCAGCTCGTCGGCCTTCTTGCTCGCCGCCAGGGCCTTGCCGCCCCACTCCGCGGCCGCGTCCACGTCCTCCTTGTGGTCCGCCTCCAGCATCCGCAGGTTGCCGATGGTGGTGGCGACGGCCTGCTCCGCCTCGGAGATGTTGTTCGTGTAGTCGCGGATCAGCTGGTCCAGCATCTTCTGCGGGTCCTCCGCCTGGTCCAGCAGGGAGTTGATGTTGGCCTTGGCGAGCTGGGTGACGCGGCCGAGGATGCTCTGCTTGCTCATGTGCGGTGTCTCCTTGGGAACGAAGGGGGAAAGGGAGGTTGGGAGAGTGCGTCAGAAGCGGCCGCCGCCGCCCATGCGGCCGCGGGTGCCCCCGCCGCCGAAGGAGCCGGGGCCGCGTCCGCCGCCCCCGCCGAAGCCGCCGCCGAAGCCGCCCCCGCCCCCGCCCCCGAAGCCGCCTCCGCCGCGGCCGCCGCCCAGGATCTCGCCGAGGATGATGCCGCCGAGCACCGCGCCGCCCATGCCGCCGCCCTGCTGCCGGCCGCCACCGCCGTACGGGTTCTGGTAGCCCCGTACGTCCTGTTCGGCCAGCTGCTGCGCCTGGCGCGCGAGCGAGTCCGCCTGCTGGGCCTCGGCGAGCGCGCCCGCCGGGTCCGAGCCCGCCAGGGACGTGGACCGCTCCAGGTGGCGCTGGGCCTCCGCCAGCCGGGTGCGGGCCTGGCTGCCGATCGCGCCCCGGCTGGTGGTGATGTAGTCCGTGGCCGCGCCGATCGCGCTGCGGGCCGTCAGCAGGGCCTGGTCGAGCAGGGCCGCGGCCCGCTGCCGGCCCGACTCCCGCTCGCGGGCCCCGGCCAGCGCCTCGTCGAGGGCCGCGTCGGCCTCCTCCACGCGGCGCAGCGCGTCCAGCGGGTCGTACCGGCCGGCGCCCTGCTCCTGGCGCACGTCGGCCAGTACGGCCTGCGCCCGGCTGATCCGGCCGCGCAGATCGGCCGTCGAGGTGCCCTCGGTGGTGCCGGTCAGCAGCCCGCTCGCGTCGGCGAGGTCGGTGTCCGTCTCGTTGAGCGCGCCCGTCAGTTTCCCGGCCGCCTCCGCCAGCTCCTGCGCGCGCCGCTCCACCGCGTCGACCAGGGTCGCCGCCTGGTCCACGGCGCCCTCGGCCGCCCGGACGTGCACGGCGGCCTTGCCGTTGTCGCCGGTGTCGATCGCGGCGCGGGCCTCGCCGAGGCTGGTCGTCGCGAACAGCAGCCGGTCCTTGGCCTGTTCGGGGTTGGAGGCCACCGGCGCCGCCGCGGAGTCCGCGTACTGGCGGCCGAGCGCCGTGAGGGTGGCCTCCGCCGTGGTCGTACGGCCCGTCAGGGCGCGGAAATGCGCCTCGACGGTCGCGAGCGCCTGAGGGGCGTTCTTCTCCAGGTCCCGCAGCCGGTCGAAGTCCGCCGACTCGGCGTCGAGCCGCCGGCTCGCCTCCGTACAGCGGGCCACGATCTCGTCGAGCATCCGGCGGCGGGTGGCGTCGTCCTCCGGGTACGCGTCGTCGAGCTGCTGGCGCAGCCGGAAGGCGGCCGTCAGCTCGCCCTTCCCGAACTCCACCGCCTGCGTGAAGGTCGCCACCGCCTCCTCGCCGAACTGGGCGGTGGCGAAGCCGAGTTCCTCGGTGCTGGTGCGGATCGCGTCGTCGGTCTCCACCAGCAGGGCCTTGGCCTTGGCGTCCAGCTCCGGCAGGGCGAGCGGGGCGGGGCCCGGCCCCGACCAGCCGGTGGTCTTCGAGCCGCCGCTGCCGCCGCCCGCCTGCTTGCGCTTGCGGCGGGTGTACGCGTACGCCCCGAGGGCGCCGGCCGCGCCGACCGCGACCACCGGGAGGACGAAGTCCCCGGCGCCGCTCTCGCCGCTCGCCGCGGCGCCTCCCGGGTCGGCCTCGCCGGGGACGACGGCCGGCACCGGTACCGGCTGTCCGCCCAGGACGGCGTCGTAGCCGCGCGCGGCCCCGATCGCGGCGCCCGCCCAGTCGTTCTGCTTGAGGGCCGGCTCGATGGCGGTCTGCGCGACCGCCGCGAGCTGCTCCTCGGTGAATCCTGAGTCGACATCGGCCGAATAGGCGTACTGCCTGGCCCCGGTGGCGACGGCCAGCAGGACGTCGTTCTGGCCGAGGCCGTTCTTCTGGGCGGTGGCATCGGCCCAGCTCTGCGCGGACCGGCCGGAGAAGTCGCGCACGTACGCGACGAACAGCTGGACCCTCCGGTCGGCGTACAGCTTGTCCAGCGCGGCGGTGACCTCGGGCCCCCGGTCGCCCAGGGCGCCCACGCGGTCGGTGATCTGCCCCTGCTGGGACAGGGTGACGGGATCGTCGGCCCGGGCGGCCGGGGCGGCGGCCGTCGTCCAGCCGGTGAGCGCGAGCAGCGCGGCGGCGAGGGCGAGGCCGGTCCGGACGGGTATCGCGGCGGTGGTGCGTCTCTTCGTGCTGCTTCTCGGCGGAGTCACATTTGGGAGGGTATGGGCGGTTTCCCACCCCCGCATCCGGAGACCTACGGGTGCGGGAGCGGGAAACCGGGCAGGGAGCCGGGGCGGCTACGGCAGGCCGTACGCCGCCAGTTCCGGGCGGGAGAGCACCAGGTGGTCCCCGATCAGCAGGGCCTCGGACGTGGCCGGCGGCGGGTGGTCCCAGTGCCGGCGCGGCCTGCCCGAGGAGGGGTCCAGGACCGCCACGTACGGATCCGAGGAGCGGCCGAGGAGACCGCGCCGCCCGCCCTGGGGGACCTTGACGTACAGGCCGCCGGGGCGCAGCCCCAGCAGTTCGAGCCCGCACCCCGCCCCGGCGCACCGGGCCACCTGGCGCTGCCAGCGCAGCGCGCCCGTCGCCGCGTCGAGCGCGAGGACCGTGTCCGAGCCGTCCCGGCCGTCCCGGCCCTCCGCCGCGTGCGAGGCCGCGTACACCGTGCGGCTCTCCCGGAGCAGGCCCTGCGCCAGGGCGCCCGGCGCGCAGCGCCACACCTCCCGGCCGGAGCCCTGGTCCAGGGCCAGCAGCGCGCCCCCGTCCAGGAGGTGGACCAGGCCGCTCCCGGCGAGCCGCGGGTCGTGCAGCGTGCGCGCCGTGGGGCGGGACCGCTGGAAGGACCACACCGGGCGGCCGGTCGGCAGGTGCAGCGCCCGCAGCCGCAGATCGTCCGCGAGGACCAGGCAGTCGCCCACTGCGGCGGGGGAGCGCGTCGCCGGGTCGGGAACGGGCCGCTGCCACAGGATCTCGCCCGTCGCCGCCCGCAGTGCGGTCAGGTCCCCCGGCGCCCCGTGCACCAGCACCGGCCCGGCGCTGCGCAGGGTCGGCCCGGCAAGGCCCGCGCCCGCGGTGCCGGGCACCGGCTGCGTGCCGGGCAGGTCCCGCCACCAGCGCACCCGGCCGTCCCGCGGCTCGCGCGCCAGCAGCCGTACCTCCGGCGTGCCCCGCCGCCGCACTTCGACGTAGACCGTGCCGGCGTCCGCCGTGCAGGACACCAGGACCGGCCCGGCTCCGGGCAGGGGCGGCGCGGCCGCGCCCTCGTCGCCGTGGGCCGTCCAGCGGGTCGCGCCCACGTCGGCCCGTACGCAGCCCACCTCGGGCCCCGACCGCCACACCACATGGGCGCCGGCCGCGTACAGGGCGTCCGGCCGGGCACTGGTGTGCCAGGCGCGCACCCCTGCCGGCGCCCTCCCCCCGCCGGCCTTCCCGGTGGCGGCCGGGCCGCTCAGGACCGTGGCCCCCGGCGGTGGAGGGCTCCCGGGGTCGGCGGCGGCCTCCGCCAGCCAGGGCGTCCCGCCCGCCGCCACGCACTCCCGGGCGATCCGGGCCAGCGCGCGCGCCCGCTGTTCCGCGTTCGGCAGGTTGCGGGCCCGGCCGGCGCGCTCCCGCGCCGCCGCCGGGTCCAGCGGCGGCCGCGCCTCCCGCTCGACGCCGGCCCGGGCCCGGGCCAGCGAGGCCAGGGCGTGGTCGGCCTTCTCGTCCTCGGCCTCCTGCGGGTGGCGGCGCAGCAGCCCGGCGGCTTGGTTGCGCAGCCGCTCCGCCTGTACGAGCTGCCCCCGCTCGGCGTGGTGCGCGGCCTCCTCGCGCAGCCAGGCCGCCCGCTCCTCCAGGAACCGGGGCAGCTCCTCCTCGGCCTGCGCCAGCGCCCGGGCCCCGCCCGCCGGGTCCCCGGCACCGGCACGGTCGCGCGCCACCTGGCACAGCGCCAGCAGCCGGCCCCCGGCGGAGCCGATGCGCTCGCTCAGGCGCAGGGCCGCCGCCAGGTCGTTGGGGGCGACGGCCAGCACCATGTCGTAGGTGGCGGCCCCGCGCAGCCCGGCGTCCCGGATCAGCGCGAGGCCCAGTTCGGCCTCGGCGGGATCGGCCGCCGCGACGGCCGTGGCGATGCGGGCGGCGAGCCGCTTCTCGGCCGGACCGTCCGCGAAGTGGTCCGCCGCGATCTGCGCGGCCCGCTCCGGCGCGACCCTGGCCAGCTCTTCCGCCACCGCGCGCAGCGGGCCCGACCGGTTGGATCCGAACACGGTGAACAGCGCCTGCTGCGCGTCGGTCAGCAGTCGCCGGGCCCGCGCCGGGGCGTGGGTGGAGGTGTCCTTGGCCAGCTCGGTCAGCAACCGGGCCGACCGCGCGCCGTCGCCCCCGCCGCCCTCCCACGCCGCCGCCTCGGCTTCGGCCAGCAGCCGCCCGGCGAGCCCGCCGTCGAAGCGTGCCGCGGCATCGGCGGCGACGGCCAGCACCTCGATCCGCGCCTCGGCGCCGGCGGGCAGCGCGCGCAGCGACTCCTCGGCCTCCAGCAGCAGTTCCCGTACGAACTCCCGTACGGGAGCGGGAACGGGCCCGGTGTCCGGCACGGCGGCGGGCCCGAAAGAGCCCCCGGCATCCGGCGCGGCGGGCCCGAAGACACCTGCGGTGTCCGGAGCGGGGATCGGCCCGAAACTGCCCCCGGTGTCCGGCACGGAGACCGGCCCGATCCCGCCCCCGGTGTCCGGCGCGGGCACGGAGACCGGCCCGAAGGAGCCCCCGGGAACCCCGACCGGTTCCGCCCGGTACGGCACGGGCTCCGGCGACGCCTGCGACGCAGGCGACCCCGGCGAACCCGGGCCCCCCGAGGCCGCCGTACCGCCCGGAGCCGTCACGGCCGCACGCCCCACGGGCGCCTCCGAGCCCACCGGAGACCCCGACCCCGCCCCCGCCCGCAGCAGCGCCCGCAGCTCCCCGGCCACCACCTCCGCCGACTCCGGCCGGTCCGCCGGGGCCTTCTCCAGCAGCCGCAGCACCAGCCGCTCCACCTCCGGCGCGACCTGGGCGCCGGCCACGCGCAGCGGGAGCGGCGGATCCTCGATGTGCCGGCGCATCAGGACGTACGGGCTCTCGGCCTCCCCGAAGGGCGGCTCCCCGCTCAGCAGCGCGTACAGCACGCCCCCCAGCGCGTACAGATCGCACCGGGCGTCCACCCGCTCGCCCCGCCACTGTTCGGGGGCCATGTACGGCGGGCTGCCGAAGATCCGGCCGGTCACCGTCCAGCCGGCCGTGGCGTCCGAGGAGTGCGCGATGCCGAAGTCGCAGATCTTCAGCCGGCCCCCGGGCAGCAGGAAGAGGTTGGCGGGCTTCAAGTCCCGGTGGATCACCTTGAGTTCGTGCGCTGCGGCCAGCGCCTCGGCGGTCTGCGCGGCGAGGTCCAGCGCGACCGCCACCGGCATCCCGCCCGGGGCCCGGATCAGCGCCGTGCGCAGATCCTCGCCGG
This sequence comes from Streptomyces sp. NBC_00335, assembly GCF_036127095.1. Taxonomy (GTDB): domain Bacteria; phylum Actinomycetota; class Actinomycetes; order Streptomycetales; family Streptomycetaceae; genus Streptomyces. Next base: position 3,002,741 of record NZ_CP108006.1, on the reverse strand, counting down.
CGAGCAGCTCCATGACGATGAAGAGCCGCCCGTCCTCCTGGCCCACGTCGTGCACCACGGTGATGCCGGGGTGCTGGAGCCGCGCCCCGATCGTGGCCTCGCGCCGGAAGCGGGCGACCAGTTCGTCGTTCGTGGCCGCCTCCAGCAGTACCTTCACCGCCACGGCCCGCTCCAGCGCCGTGTCCCGCGCCCGCCACACCTCGCCCATGCCGCCCTGGCCGAGCCGCTGTTCGAGGCGGTACCGGCCCGCCAGCTGATCCCCCACCCGCACCGAGAAAGCCCCCTGACATGACGTCAACGACGTTGCTCAGGGGGCATTCTGTCGTGCGAAGTGAACAGCCGGGGGCGGCTACGAGCCGGAACGGCGCCCGATCTTGCTCCCCAGCCATACCAGTGGGTCGTACTTGCGGTCCACGGCCCGCTCCTTCAGCGGGATCAGGGCGTTGTCGGTGATCTTGATCCCCTCGGGGCAGACCTCCGTGCAGCACTTGGTGATGTTGCAGAGGCCGAGCCCGTGGTCCTCCTGCGCCGTGCGCTTGCGGTCCAGGCCCGCCTCGGCCGCCGCGTCCAGCGGGTGCATGTCCAGCTCCGCCACCCGCATCAGGAAGCGCGGACCGGCGAAGGCGCTCTTGTTCTCCTCGTGGTCACGCACCACGTGACAGGTGTCCTGGCACAGGAAGCACTCGATGCACTTCCTGAACTCCTGCGAGCGCTCCACGTCGATCTGCTGCATCCGGTACTCGCCCGGCGCCACCCCGGCGGGCGGCACGAAGGCGGGCACCTCGCGCGCCTTCTGGTAGTTGAAGGACACGTCCGTCACCAGGTCGCGGACGACCGGGAAGGCCCGCAGCGGGGTCACCGTGATCGTCTCCTCGCGGGAGAAGGTCGACATGCGCGTCATGCACATCAGCCGCGGCCGCCCGTTGACCTCCGCGCTGCACGAACCGCACTTGCCCGCCTTGCAGTTCCACCGCACCGCGAGGTCGGAGGCCTGCGTGGCCTGGAGCCGGTGGACGATGTCCAGGATCACCTCCCCGTCGTGCACCTCCACGGTGAAGTCGCGCAGCTCGCCACCCTCCGCGTCGCCCCGCCAGATCCGGAACGCGGCATCGTAGGTACTCACTCGTACAGCTCCTCTTCGGCGAGGTACTTGACCAGCTCTTCCTTCTCGAAGAGCGCGAGCAGGTCGGATCGGATGGGGTCGGTGCGCACCCGGGTCAGCTCGATCCGGTCCGCCGCGGGGTCCGACGGGGCCGGGGCGACGGGCCGGCACAAGAGGTTCACCGGCCGCCAGGAACGCTCCATCGCCGGGCAGTCCTCGCGGGTGTGCCCGCCCCGGCTCTCGGTGCGCTCCAGGGCCGCGCGGGCCACGCATTCGCTGACGAGCAGCATGTTGCGCAGGTCCAGCGCCAGGTGCCAGCCCGGGTTGAACTGCCGGTGCCCCTCGACCCCGGCCCGGGAGGCCCGTACGCGCAGGGTCGCGAGCTTCTCCAGGGCCTGGGCCATCTCGCCCTCGCGGCGGATGATCCCGACGAGGTCGTTCATGGCCGTCTGGAGCTCCTGGTGGAGGGTGTACGGGTTCTCCGCGCCCTCGGCGGCATGGAAGGGGGCCAGCGCCTCCTCCGCCGCCGCGTCGATCTGCGCCTGGGACACCTCGGGCCGCCCGCCGACGGCCGGGGCGTCCCGTGCCGCGTACTCGGCGGCGTGCAGCCCGGCCCGCCGGCCGAAGACCAGCAGGTCGGAGAGGGAGTTCCCGCCGAGCCGGTTCGAGCCGTGCATCCCGCCCGCGACCTCACCGGCGGCGAACAGGCCCGGCACCCCGAGGGTGGCGGCCGTATCGGACTCGACCGCGATGCCGCCCATCACGTAGTGGCAGGTCGGGCCGACCTCCATCGCCTCGGCGGTGATGTCCACGTCCGCCAGCTCCTTGAACTGGTGGTACATCGACGGGAGCCGCCGCTTGATCTTCTCGGCCGGCATCCGGGTGGACACGTCGAGGAACACCCCGCCGTGCGGGGAGCCGCGCCCGGCCTTGACCTCGGAGTTGATGGCGCGGGCCACCTCGTCGCGGGGGAGCAGCTCGGGCGGGCGCCGGTTGTGGTCCGGGTCCTCGTACCAGCGGTCGCCCTCCTCCTCGGACTGCGCGTACTTCTCCTTGAACACGTCCGGGATGTAATCGAACATGAACCGCTTGCCCTCGCTGTTGCGCAGCACCCCGCCGTCGCCGCGCACCGACTCGGTGACGAGGATCCCCTTCACCGAGGGCGGCCAGACCATGCCGGTCGGGTGGAACTGCACGAACTCCATGTTCAGCAGCGGGGCCCCGGCGAGCAGCGCGAGCGCGTGGCCGTCGCCGGTGTACTCCCAGGAGTTGGAGGTGGTCTTGAAGGACTTCCCGATCCCGCCCGTGGCCAGCACCACCGCCGGAGCCTCCAGGACGAAGAACCGCCCGGTCTCGCGCTCGTAGCAGAAGGTCCCGGAGACCCGCTCGCCGTCCTTCAGGATCCGCGTGACCGTGCACTCCTGGAAGACCTTGAGCCGGGCCTCGTAGTCCCCGTACTCCTTGAAGTCCTCCTGCTGGAGCTGGACGATCTTCTGCTGGAGCGTGCGGATCAGCTCCAGCCCGGTCCGGTCGCCGACGTGCGCGAGCCGCGGGTACTCGTGCCCGCCGAAGTTGCGCTGGGAGATCTTCCCGTCGGGCGTGCGGTCGAAGAGCGCGCCCCAGGTCTCCAGCTCCCAGACCCGGTCCGGGGCCTCCTTGGCGTGCAGCTCCGCCATCCGCCACTGGTTCAGGAACTTGCCGCCGCGCATGGTGTCGCGGAAGTGCACCTGCCAGTTGTCGCCCTCGTTGACGTTGCCCATGGAGGCGGCGATGCCGCCCTCCGCCATCACGGTGTGGGCCTTGCCGAAGAGGGATTTGCAGATCACGGCCGTACGGGCGCCCCGCTCGCGCGCCTCGATCGCGGCCCGCAGCCCGGCGCCGCCCGCGCCGACCACGACCACGTCCCACTGCTGCCGTTCCACTTGGGTCACTAGAAGATCCTCGGGTCGGAGAAGGCGCCGCTGGCCACCAGGTAGACGTAGAAGTCGCACGCGGCGACGCTGATCAGGGAGGCCCACGCGAGCTGCATGTGACGGGTGTTGAGACGGCTGATCCAGCCCCACAGGCGGTAGCGCACCGGGTGCTTGGAGAAGTGCTTGAGGCGGCCGCCCATGATGTGCCGGCAGGAGTGGCAGGACAGGGTGTAGGCCCAGATCAGCGCGATGTTGACGACGAACAGCACGGTGCCGAGGCCCATGTGGCCCCACTCGTAGTGCTCGTCGCGGAAGGTCAGCACGGTGTCGTAGGTGAGGATGCCCGCCACCGGCAGCGCCGCGTAGAAGAAGTACCGGTGCATGTTCTGGAAGATCAGCGGGAAGCGGGTCTCACCGCTGTACGAGGCGTGCGGCTCGGCGACCGCGCAGGCGGGCGGCGAGGCCCAGAAGCCCCGGTAGTAGGCCTTGCGGTAGTAGTAGCAGGTCAGCCGGAAGCCGAGCGGGAAGACCAGGATCAGCAGCGCGGGGGACAGGCCCCACCAGCTGCCGAAGAGGTCGAGGTTCGGGCCGCCGCGCATCTCCTGGCAGTTCTCCGCCAGGCAGGGGGAGTAGAAGGGCGAGACGTACGGCGCCGCGTAGTAGTCGGCGTTGGCGAAGGCCCGCCAGGTCGAGTAGACGATGAAGGCGAGCAGCCCGGCCGCGGTGCCGGCGGGGGAGAGCCACCACCGGTCGGTGCGCAGGTGCCGGGCTGCGATCGCGGCCCGCGAGGCGTCGTGGACGCCGCCGGGCCGCTGTGCCGGTGGTTGGGTGCCTGTGGCCAAGAGGGACTCCGAGTGGAGTGATGAGGGGTGCCCCGGGGACCCGGCCGCCGTCGCTGCGGGTGACCGGGTCCGGTGGAGCGGTGGGGTGTACGGGAGGGGGTGGGTCAGGGAGCGCGGCGGTCGCGGGCGCCGAGACCTTCGTCGTCGGCATCCGTCCACAGCGCGCTGTCGTACGGGGTGTCCGGGACGCTGACCATCGCGCCCGCGCCGGGGGGCCGGGAGGCGGCCGGCGCCTGCCGCGCGACATCCTTCTCCAGCTGCTCCACGGAGCGGACCAGCTCGTTCAGGTTGCGCCGTACGGCGGTCAAATCGTCTTGCAGGGACATGATTTGCCCTCACTTCACCTTGGGTGCGGTGGCAACGCTCATGTGCGCCTGCGAGTGTCGCGCCTCCCGTCCCCGGTTGTGAAGGGACGTGCAGCGATTGCGGGCGCGCAGGCGCGAACTGTGCGCCCCTCCCTGCCCCCATTTTCATCCCTCTTACGGGGGAACGCCCGTCCGGAAAGCAAGCCGGATTGGTCCGCACGGGTGGGGTTCGCGGCGTGGCGAGGGTCGGCTGCGACGGCTGTGGCGGGGCGTCGATTTCAGTGGGTTTCGGCACCCAGTGTGATCAGCTCCATATACCGCCGAACGTGATCGAAACATCCGCTTTCACGGCCCCCCACGCCCCGTCCCGGAGGTACCACCCATGTCCCAGAGAAGGCGCAGGTCCTTGGCGCTCCTGACCTCGGGAGTTCTTGCACTGCCGCTGCTCGCGGGCTGCGGCGCGGGTGAAGACGAGGGCGGCCCGGCGGCCGCCGGGCAGGACATCGCGGCCGCCACCCGCGACAAGGTCGCCGACGGCGGGGTGCTGCGGTGGGCCGTGGACTCCATGCCGGGCACCCTCAACGCCTTCCAGGCCGATGCGGACGCCACCACCAACCGGATCGCCGGGGCGGTACTGCCCCAGCTGTTCGTGCTGGACGGCAAGGGGCGGCCGGTGGCCAATCCCGACTACCTGGAGAAGGCCGAGGTCGTCGAGCGGGAGCCCAAGCAGGTCGTCCTGTACAAGCTCAACCAGCAGGCGGTCTGGAGCGACGGCCGCGAGATCGGCGCCGCCGACTTCGTCGCCCAGTGGCGGGCCCTGAACGGCAAGGACTCGGCGTACTGGACGGCGCGCAACGCCGGCTACGACCGGATCGAGAAGATCGAGCGCGGCAAGACGGACCTGGAGGTCAAGGTCACCTTCGTCAGGCCGTACGCCGACTGGCGCTCCCTCTTCAGCCCCCTTTACCCCAAGCAGGTCACCGGCACCCCCGAGGCTTTCAACGAGGGGGCCCGGGGCGCCCTGAAGGTCACCGCGGGCCCCTTCGGGCTCGGCGCCATCGACAAGAAGACCGGTACGGCCTCCCTGACCCGCAACCCGCGCTGGTGGGGCAGCCCCGCCAAGCTCGACACCCTGGTCCTGACCGCGGTGCCCCGCTCCGAACGCCCGGCCGCGCTGGCCGCCGGCAAGCTCGACCTGGCGGAGATCGACCGCACCGGGGCCGACCGGATCGCCCTGGCCCGCCGCGCGGCCGCCAAGGCGGACGGGTCCCACGGCCCGGCCGCCTCGGTGACGGCCGCGCAGGCCACCCTGTCGTGGGCGCTCGCCTTCGGACTGGACGAGGACAAGGCCAAGGAAGCGCAGGCCGTCCGCCAGAAGCACACGGAGTCGGTGAAGCGGTACGCCGAGGAGCAGGGCGCCCTGCGCGGCTTCACCGTCCGCAAGTCCCTGGAGCCCGCCTACACCCAGCTCGCGATGAACGGCGCGAGCGGCCCGCTCGCCGACGAGCGGGTGCGCCGCGCCGTGGCCCGCGCCCTGGACCGCCAGGCGCTCGCCGACATCGTCCTCAAGCCCCTGGGCCTGCCCGCGAAGCCGGTGGGCAGCCACCTCGCGCTGGCCGGGCAGCAGGCGTACGCCGACAACAGCGACGCCCTCGGCGGCCAGGACACCCAGGCCTCGCAGGCCCTGCTCGCGGACGCCGGCTGGCGCCGCGGCGGCAAGATCACCGCGCCGGCGGGCGCCAAGGCGGGCTCGGAGGCCGCCAAGGAGACGGACGACTCCAAGACCCCGGCGGCCGCGGCGGCGCCGGCCTCGGGCCCGGGCACCGGGAACGACGGCCTCTACATCGTCGGCCAGGACGACGGGCTGGGCGGCGACGGGCAGCCCGGCCAGGACGGGGAGATCGTCGACGCCGACGCCTTCGCGGAGGACGGCCAGGGCCGCCGCAGCGACCCCTCCCCGGTGCTCGCCCCGGCCCCGTTCGCGGCCCTCCAGGAGCAGCACCTGCGCACCCAGGCCGAGGCCCAGGCCGACGCCGTGGACGGCTCCGCCGACGGCTCCGCCGACGACGGCAAGCGCAGCCCGGCCCTGGACGCCGAAGCCGCGGCCGAACCGGCGGCCCAGGACGGGGCGAGCCCCGCCCCGGCCCCCGCGAAGCAGGCCGTGCGCACCTCCGGCAACGTCCTCGCCAAGGACGGCAAGCCGCTCGCCCTGCGCTTCGTCCTGCCGGCCGGCCCCGGTGCGGAGGCGCTGCGCACGGTCGGCGAGCGGATCTCGCAGATGCTCCAGAAGGTCGGCGTGCAGACCGAGCTGACCAAGGTGGCCGACGAGAGCTTCTTCAAGGACCACATCGCCTCGGGCCAGTACGACCTGGCGCTCTACTCGTGGCCCGCGACCGCCTACCCGGCCACCGACGCCCGGCCCATCTTCGCCAAGCCGGAGCCGGCCGCCGACGGCTCGCTGCTGGTCGAACAGAACTACACCCGGGTCGGCACCGACCACATCGACCAGCTCTTCGACCAGGCGCTCGGCGAGCTGGACGAGGCGGCCTCCCGCGACCTGATGCGCAAGGCGGACGCCCGGATCTGGGCGACGGCCGGTTCCATCCCGCTCTACCAGCGTCCCGAGCTGGTGGCCGTGAAGCCCGGCCTCGCCAACGCGGGCGCCTTCGGCCTCGGAGCCCCGCGCTACCAGGACATCGGCTGGAAGAAGGCGGCCGCGGCCAAGAACAAGAACGAGAAGAAGTGATGACGAAGGGGTGCATCGGGGGTTGATTCGAAGGCCTCAACCTCAGATGTGACTCAAGTCCCTTGCCCGCCGGATACCCGGCGGGCAAGGTCGTGCGTACCCGTTGACCCGCATGTTTACCGGTTCCACCCCAGGCCGGGTCCCCCCACCCAGGACCCGGCCCCGCTCAGTCGTCCGGCCTCTTGACAGACCCCCCGGCAGGCAGTTCCCGCCAGCCGACGTACGATGGGGTAAGGCCGTGGCAGGTTTTCCGCCCGGTCGAGGCGCGCGTGCCGGACCGTACGCGTCGCCATCCACGATCCCGGGAGAAGCGCCGAAGTGCCCACGCGCCACGACATCCGTAACGTCGCCATCGTCGCCCACGTCGACCATGGCAAGACGACCATCGTCGATGCCATGCTCAAGCAGGCCGGTGCCTTCGCCGCCCACCAGCACCTCGACGACCGCATGATGGACTCGAACGACCTGGAGCGTGAGAAGGGCATCACGATCCTCGCCAAGAACACGGCGGTGAAGTACCACCCGAAGGACGGGTCGGCCCCGATCACGATCAACATCATCGACACCCCCGGCCACGCCGACTTCGGTGGTGAGGTCGAGCGCGGTCTGTCGATGGTGGACGCCGTCGTCCTGCTGGTGGACGCCTCCGAGGGTCCCCTGCCCCAGACCCGCTTCGTCCTGCGCAAGGCCCTGCAGGCGAAGATGCCGGTCATCCTCTGCATCAACAAGACGGACCGTCCGGACTCCCGGATCGACGAGGTCGTCAACGAGACGTACGACCTCTTCCTCGACCTGGACGCCGACGAGGACCAGATCGAGTTCCCGATCGTCTACGCCTGTGGCCGTGACGGCGTGGCCTCGCTGACCAAGCCCGAGGACGGCACCGTCCCCGCGGACAGCGACAGCCTGGAGCCCTTCTTCTCCACCATCCTGGCCCACGTCCCGGCCCCGGTGTACGACGAGGAGGCCCCTCTCCAGGCCCACGTCACCAACCTGGACGCGGACAACTTCCTCGGCCGCATCGCGCTGGTGCGCGTCGAGCAGGGCGAGCTCCGCAAGGGCCAGACCGTCGCGTGGATCAAGCGTGACGGCACCATCTCCAACGTCCGCATCACCGAGCTGATGATGACCGAGGCGCTCACCCGCAAGCCGGCCGAGGTGGCGGGCCCGGGTGACATCTGCGCGGTGGCCGGTTTCCCCGACATCATGATCGGCGAGACCCTGGCCGACCCGGAGAACCCGATCGCGCTTCCGCTGATCTCGGTCGACGAGCCGGCGATCTCGATGACCATCGGTACGAACACCTCCCCGATGGTCGGCCGAGGCGGCAGCGGCAAGGGCGCGGACGCCAAGTCCGCGGTCAAGGACCGCAAGGTCACCGCCCGCCAGGTCAAGGACCGTCTGGACCGCGAGCTGGTCGGTAACGTCTCGCTCCGCGTCCTGGACACCGAGCGTCCCGACGCCTGGGAGGTCCAGGGCCGTGGTGAGCTCGCGCTCGCCATCCTGGTCGAGCAGATGCGCCGCGAGGGCTTCGAGCTGACCATCGGCAAGCCGCAGGTGGTCACCCAGGTGATCGACGGCAAGGTGCACGAGCCGGTCGAGCGCATGACGGTCGACGTCCCCGAGGAGCACATGGGCGCGGTCACGCAGCTCATGGGCGTCCGCAAGGGCCGCATGGACAACATGTCGAACCACGGCTCCGGCTGGGTCCGCATGGAGTTCGTCGTCCCGTCCCGCGGCCTCATCGGCTTCCGTACCGAGTTCCTGACCGGTACGCGCGGCACGGGCATCGCCCACTCGATCCACGAGGGCCTGGAGCCGTGGTTCGGCCCGCTGGTGACCCGTAACAACGGTTCGCTGGTCGCCGACCGCTCCGGTTCGGTCACGCCGTTCGCGATGATCAACCTGCAGGAGCGCGGTGTCCTGTTCACCGAGCCCGGCACCGAGGTGTACGAGGGCATGATCGTCGGCGAGAACTCGCGCGCCGACGACATGGACGTGAACATCACCAAGGAGAAGAAGCTCACCAACATGCGTGCGGCTTCCGCGGACAACACCGAGAACGTGGTGCCCCCGCGCAGGCTCTCCCTGGAGCAGTCCCTGGAGTTCTGCCGCGACGACGAATGCGTCGAGGTGACCCCGGAGGCCGTCCGCATCCGCAAGGTCGTCCTGGACCAGAAGGACCGCTCGCGCACCGCTTCGCGCGCCAAGTCCGGCAAGTAGTCGCGTAGGACCTAGGTCACACCTGGGTCCTGCCGGTACCGGCTTTTGTGAACAGCCCCCTTCGTCACGTACACCGTGACGAAGGGGGCTGTTCGCTTTTGTCAAGCGGATTGTTTCGGTCCGGTGTCCGCATACCGACCGTGACACTCCGGAAGAAGAGCTAACAGTCCGTTTCGTTCATGTCTGTCTCCTATCCGTTTGTCCGGATTTCGGGTTTTAGCCGTAGTGCGATGTTGTGAAAACGAGACCACTTAAGTGTGGTTTACGGTCAGGCAGTCCCTGAGGATGGCTCCATTGAGCTCGGGTCAATGGGTCACACGCTGTGGGGAGCGTCGACTCACGAGCACACTCGGGACACCGGTCCTATCGCCGTCAGGGGTGTCGGCGAAGCACACCTGTGTCCTTCACATCAGACAGTGGACTCATGAGGAGGAAACCCATGCGCGGTGCCAAGAGCGCCAAGTGGGTAACGGGCGCGATTGTCGTCGCCCTGGCAGCGACTGCCTGTGGCGGCGGTGGTGGCAAGAACGCCGGCGCCAAGGGTGAGGTTGACCCGAACGGCATCTACTCGATCGAGGTCGGTGAGCCGGAGAAGCTCCTGCACCCGGCCGACACGATGGAGTCCAACGGCTCGATCGCGATGTCCGGTCTGTTCTCCCAGCTCGTCGACTACGACGCCGACGGCAAGATCGTCAACGTCAACGCCGAGTCGGTCACGACCACGGACAGCAAGCTCTGGACCGTCAAGCTCAAGCCGGGCTGGACCTTCCACGACGGCACCAAGGTGACCGCCGAGTCCTACGTCAAGGCGTGGAACTGGGCCGCGAACATCAACAACAAGCAGGGCAACGCGTCCTGGTTCGCCGACATCAAGGGCTTCGAGGCTCTTCACCCCGAGGCCGAGGGCGCCAAGCCCACCGCCGAGGCGCTCGAAGGCCTGAAGATCGTCGACGAGAACACCTTCACCATCGAGCTCAACAGCGCGGTTCCGTACTTCGCGTACAAGCTCGGCTACGAGGTCTTCTCCCCGCTCGCCGCCTCGTTCTACGCGGACCCCGCGGCCGCCGGTGAGAAGCCGGTCGGCAACGGCCCGTACAAGTTCAAGTCGTGGGAGCACAAGAAGCAGATCGAGCTCACGCGCTTCGACGACTACAAGGGTGCGGACAAGGCGAAGAACGGCGGTGTGATTCTCAAGAACTACACCGGCGTCGAGGCCGCGTACGAGGACCTGAAGGCCGGCAACGTCGACGTCCTGCGTCAGATCGGCCCGAAGGACCTCCCGGTCTACCGTGCCGACCTCGGCGACCGCGCCGTGGACCAGGCCTACTCGGCCATCCAGACGCTGGCCATCGCGTACTACGCCGACCAGTGGAAGACCCCGAAGAAGGTCGACCCCAAGGTCATCCAGGGCCTGTCGATGGCGATCGACCGCGACACCATCACCAAGACGGTGCTCCAGGGCACCCGTGAGCCGGCGACCGGCTGGGTCGCCAAGGGCGTCCTCGGCTACACGCCGACCGGCTCCGGTGACGTCACCAAGTTCGACCCGGCGAAGGCCAAGGCCCTCATCGCCGAGGGCGGCGGCGTCCCGAACAACGAGATCTTCATCCAGTTCAACTCGGATGGCGGTCACAAGGAATGGGTCGAGGCCGTCTGCGGCAGCATCACCCAGGCCACCGGCGTCAAGTGCACCGGTGACGCCAAGCCGGACTTCCAGGCCGACCTCCAGGCCCGCAAGTCCAAGCAGGTCAAGTCGATCTACCGCTCCGGCTGGGTCCTCGACTACCCGGTGAACGCCAACTTCATCAGCGACCTGTTCCGTACGGGCGCCGGCGGCAACCAGGGTGGCTTCACCAACCCCGAGCTCGACGCCAAGATCGCCGCGGCCGACAGCGCCGCGACCCTCGACGAGTCCGTGAAGGCCTACCAGGCCATCGAGAAGGACCTCGTCAACTACATGCCTTCCATCCCGCTCTGGTACTACAAGGTCAACGCGGGCTACTCCGAGAAGGTCCAGAACGTGAAGTACGCCCAGGACGGCGACCCGATCCTCGACCAGGTCGAGGTCAAGAAGTAAGTCCTACCGCGTAATTCCTTTCGACGGATGTGGGCCGGCGGGGAGCCGGCCCACATCCGGGCCTACATGCAGCGCCCGGGGGGCCCTTTCGCGACGCAGTGACGATCCCGTCACGCGCGTGCGTGGCGAAAGGGCCCGTCCGGCTGCGCCTGCCGCATCTTCTACGGAGGCATGATGGGGCGCTATGTCGCACGACGACTGCTCCAGATGATCCCGGTCTTCTTCGGGACGACCCTGCTCATCTTTTTGATGGTCTACAGCCTGCCCGGCGATCCCGTGGCCGGACTCTTCGGAGACAAGGGCACTGACCCCGCCACACTGGCCGCACTGAGGCACGAGCACGGCTTGGACCAGTGGATCGGCAAGCAGTACTTCGACTACATCACCGGGATCCTGTTCCACTTCGACTTCGGAACGCAGATCCGCAGTGGCCGTGAGGTCACCGAAGTCATCGGTGCCGCCTTCCCGGTCACGCTCCGGCTGGCCTTCCTGGCGTTCGCCATCGAGATCGTTCTCGGTCTGGCCCTCGGGATCGTCGCCGGCCTCAAGGCCGGCAAGCTGGCGGACAACGTCATCCTGATCCTCACCCTGCTGATCATCTCGATGCCGGTCTTCGTCCTCGGCTTCATCATCAAGGCCGTGTTCGCCTTCCAGCTCGGCTGGATCACGCCCACGGTCAGCAACGAGGAGACCTGGGGCGAGCTGGTCGCACCGGCCATCGTGCTGGGATCGCTCTCGCTCGCCTACGTGGCCCGCCTGACCCGCACCTCGATGGCCGAGAACCTGCGCGCCGACTACGTGCGCACCGCCGTGGCCAAGGGTCTTCCCAAGCGCCGCGTCATCGGTGTCCACCTGATGCGCAACTCGATGATCCCCGTGGTGACCTTCCTGGGTACCGACATCGGCGCCCTCATGGGTGGAGCGGTCGTCACCGAAGGCATCTTCAACGTCAAGGGTGTCGGTGGTCTGATCTACGACTCGGTCCTGCGCCGTGAAGGCCTGACCGTGGTCGGTGTCGTCACCGTCCTCGTCGTCGTCTACCTGATAGCCAGCCTGCTCGTCGACCTCCTCTACGCGGTCATGGACCCGAGGATCCGGTATGCCTGACATGACCAAGACCGAAGCCACGACGCCCGAGGACACCTCGGCGCCCGTCGCCCCGGTGGACCCGGTGAAGGCCGAGAAGGCACGCAGCCTCTGGGGCGACGCCTGGGCCGACCTGCGGCGCAACCCGTACTTCATCGTCTCCTCGGTGCTGATCTTCATCCTGCTGACGATCGCGGCCTTCCCGAGCTGGTTCACCAGTGCCGACCCCACCAAGGGCGACCTGGTCCACCACTTCCTCCAGCACCCCGAGCTGTCCAAGGTCGGTTCGCCGGACTGGCTCGGCTACGACGGTCAGGGACGCAGCGTCTACGCCCGCCTCATCTACGGCACCAGGGCCTCGATCATCGTGGCCGTCGCGGTGACCGCGATCGTCACCATCGTCGGCGGCATCACGGGCATGATCGCCGGTTACTTCGGCGGCTTGACGGACGCGATCATGTCGCGCATCACCGACGTCTTCTTCGGCATCCCGTTCCTGCTCGGCGCGATGGTCGTCCTGCAGGCCTTCACCGAGCGCACGGTGTCGACGGTGGTCTTCGCCCTGGCCTTCCTCGGCTGGACGCAGATCAACCGCGTCATGCGCGGTGCGGTCATCACCGTGAAGCAGGCCGACTACGTGCACGCCGCCAAGGCGCTGGGCGCCGGCACCACGCGGATCCTGATCCGGCACATCCTGCCGAACGCCATGGCCCCGGTGATCGTGGTCTCCACGATCGCGCTCGGCGGCTACATCGCGGCCGAGGCGACCCTGTCCTACCTGGGTCTGGGTCTCGCGGCCCCGAACATCTCGTGGGGCGTGGACATCTCCGCCGGTGCTTCGCAGATCCGAGTGGCGCAGTACATCCTGCTGTACCCCTCGATCATCCTCAGCATCACCGTCCTCGCCTTCATCATGCTCGGCGAAGCGGTCCGCAACGCCCTCGACCCCAAGCTGCGCTGAGGAGGGCGTAAGTGATCACCATGGACAACACCTCCAGCCTTCCCTCCCCGCGTGACGGGGACCCGCAGACGCCGCTCCTCGAAGTGCGCGACCTGCACGTCGAGTTCCATACCCGCGACGGTGTCGCCAAGGCAGTCAACGGCGTCAACTACTCCGTGAGCGCCGGCGAGACCCTCGCCGTGCTCGGCGAGTCCGGCTCCGGCAAGTCCGTGACGGCCCAGGCCATCATGGGCATCCTGGACATGCCCCCCGGCAAGATCCCGCAGGGCGAGATCCTCTTCCGTGGCCAGGACATGCTCAAGATGAGCTTCGAGGAGCGGCGCAAGCTGCGCGGCCGGAAGATCGCCATGATCTTCCAGGACGCCCTGTCCTCCCTGAACCCGGTGCTCACCGTCGGCTACCAGCTGGGCGAGATGTTCCGCGTCCACGAGGGCATGTCGAAGAAGGACGCCCGGCTCAAGGCCATCGAGCTGATGGAGAAGGTCAAGATCCCGGCGGCGAAGCAGCGGGTCGACGACTACCCGCACCACTTCTCCGGCGGTATGCGCCAGCGCATCATGATCGCCATGGCGATCGCGCTGGAGCCCGACCTGATCATCGCGGACGAGCCGACCACGGCCCTGGACGTCACCGTCCAGGCCCAGGTCATGGACCTCCTCGCGGAGCTCCAGCGCGAGCTCAACATGGGCCTGATCCTGATCACCCACGACCTCGGCGTGGTCGCCGACGTCGCGGACAAGATCGCCGTCATGTACGCCGGCCGGATCGTCGAGACCGCTCCGGTCCACGAGATCTACAAGCGCCCGGCGCACCCGTACACCCGCGGCCTGCTGGACTCGATCCCGCGCCTGGACCAGAAGGGCCAGGAGCTCTTCGCGATCAAGGGCCTGCCGCCGAACCTGCTGCGCCTGCCCTCCGGCTGCTCGTTCAGCCCGCGCTGCGTCGCCGCGCAGGACGTCTGCCGGTCGGAGATCCCCGCCCTCCAGGTCGTCAGCGAGCAGGACGGCACCGAACTGGCCGGCCGTCACAGCGCGTGCCACTTCTGGAAGGAGCAGCTCCATGGCTGAGCTCACCAACGCCCCCGCGCGGGAGCCGATCCTCCAGGTCCGCAACCTGGTCAAGCACTTCCCGCTGACCCAGGGAATCCTGTTCAAGAAGCAGGTCGGCGCCGTCAAGGCCGTCGACGGGATCTCCTTCGACCTGTACCAGGGCGAGACCCTGGGCATCGTCGGCGAGTCCGGCTGTGGCAAGTCCACCGTCGCCAAGCTGCTGATGAACCTGGAACGCGCCACCGCCGGCGAGGTCTTCTACAAGGGCCAGGACATCACCAAGCTGTCCGGCCGCGCCCTGAAGGCCGTCCGCCGCAACATCCAGATGGTGTTCCAGGACCCGTACACCTCGCTGAACCCGCGCATGACGGTCGGCGACATCATCGGCGAGACCTACGACATCCACCCCGAGGTGGCCCCCAAGGGCGACCGGCGCCGCAAGGTGCAGGAGCTCCTGGACGTCGTCGGCCTCAACCCGGAGTACATCAACCGGTACCCGCACCAGTTCTCCGGCGGCCAGCGCCAGCGCATCGGCATCGCCCGCGGCCTCGCGCTCAACCCGGAGATCATCATCTGCGACGAGCCGGTCTCCGCGCTCGACGTATCGGTGCAGGCCCAGGTCATCAACCTGATGGAGAAGCTGCAGGAGGAGTTCAACCTCTCCTACATCTTCATCGCGCACGACCTGTCGATCGTCCGGCACATCTCGGACCGCGTCGGTGTCATGTACCTCGGCAAGATGGCCGAGATCGGCACCGACGAGCAGATCTACGAGCACCCGACCCACCCGTACACCCAGGCGCTGCTCTCCGCGGTGCCGGTGCCGGACCCGGCCGCCCGCGAGGGCCGCGAGCGGATCATCCTCACCGGTGACGTCCCCTCGCCGGCCAACCCGCCGTCGGGCTGCCGCTTCCGCACCCGCTGCTGGAAGGCCGAGGAGAAGTGCTCCGTGGAGGAGCCGCTGCTCGCCATCCCGGAGCGGTTCAAGGGCGTCAAGTCGCTGGCCGCGCACGAGTCGGCCTGTCACTTCGCGGAGGAGAAGGCCGTCCTGGCCGTCTGACCTCCCGCAGCGACACCACAGGGCGCCCGTCACCGGATCTCTCCGGCGGCGGGCGCTTTGTCGTTCCGCGGTCCGGCTGGCCGGCCGGCTTGTCCGCCGTCCGCCGGCCCGCTGCCTGATGCCCGCCGCCCGCCGCCTGACGCCGCCCCGACGGCCGCCGTGGTCTGATGGCCCGCATGCTCACCGTACGGCCCGCCGGGCCCTCCGACGCCGGGGACATCTGCGGGCTCCTCAACGCCATCGACCGCATCGAGATCGGCCGCCCGGAGACCGACCTCGGCGCCGTCGAGGCCGATCTGCACCACCCCGACGTCGACTTGGAAGCCGACTCCTTCCTGGCCTTCGAGAGCGGCCGGCTCCTCGGCTACGCCCTGGTGTGGGCCGACTCGGGCCCCGGCCGCGTCGACTGCCACTTCCGGGTCCTGCCGGGGCGCCGTACGGCCGCCGCCCGGCTGCTCGACCTGGTGGAGGCCAGGGCCCGCGAGCTGGCCGCCGGAGCCCCGCACGCCTTCCTGTGGCTCGCGCCGAGCGGCGGCCGCACCCTCGACCCCGGCCTGCTGCCCGGCCGCGGCTACCGCACGGTGCGCCGCTACCGGGTACTCACCCGCGCACTGGGCCCGGCCGACCTGCCCCCGACCCCGCCCGCCGGGCTCACCCTGCGCCCCTGCGACGGCGGCGAGAGCGAGCGCCGGCGCGCCCACGCCCTGGTCGAGGAGACCTTCGCGGACCACTTCGGGCACGTGGAGCGGGCGTACGAGCCCTGGCTCGACCACATCGACGGCCGCGGCCTGGACTGGTCGCTCGTATGGATCGCGAGCCTGCCCGCGCTGGGCGACGTAGGCATCCTGCTCACCCGCGACGACCGCACCAGCATGGGCTGGCTCAGCCACCTCGGCGTGCGCGCGCAAGCCCGCGGCCGGGGCGTCGGCGCCTTCCTGCTGCGCCACGGCTTCGCCGCCTACGCCGCCCGCGGCCGCGCCACCCTGGGCCTCGGCGTGGACACGGGCAACACGACCGGAGCGCTCGCGCTGTACGAGGCGCACGGCATGACCACCCACCACGCGGTGGACACCTGGGAGCTGACGCTGGGACGGACCGCTTTGCACTCGGAGGGGTGACAGGCGCGCGACGCGGGGGTGCAATCGGTCCAACGAGGAGTGTGCGAGACCCCACATAGGGTGACATTGGGCCCTAAGTGAGTCTTGGGATCCAGTAGGAGGCACTCCATGCGCGGAGCCACCCACGCCAAGTGGGCCGCATGTGCGGCGGCCGTCGCCCTCGCGGCGACCGCCTGCGGCGGCGGAAGCGACAGCGGCGGAGGCGGCGCGGACGGGATCGTCAGCTCCTCGTGGGGCGACCCGCAGAACCCGCTGGAGCCCGCCAACACCAACGAGGTCCAGGGCGGCAAGGTCCTCGACATGATCTTCCGGGGGCTCAAGCGGTACGACCCCGAGACCGGTGAGGCGAAGAACTTCCTCGCCGAGAAGATCGAGACCACCGACAGCCAGAACTTCACGATCACGCTGAAGGACGGCTGGAAGTTCAGCAACGACGAGCCGGTCACCGCGCAGTCCTTCGTGGACGCCTGGAACTACGGCGCGGACGTCACCAAGAAGCAGAACAACTCGCCCTTCTTCTCCGACATCGTCGGCTACGCGGACGTCCACCCCGAAAAGGGCGACCCCAAGTCGAAGACCATGTCCGGCCTGGTCGTCAAGGACCCCAAGACCTTCACGGTCGCCCTCAAGGAGAAGTTCTCCACCTGGCCCGAGACCCTCGGCTACCAGGCGTTCTCCCCCCTGCCCAAGGCCTTCTTCACCGACCACGACGCCTGGCTGAAGAAGCCCGTCGGCAACGGCCCGTACACGGTGGACTCGTACACCAAGGGCACCGGCATGAAGCTGCGCAAGTGGGACGCCTACACGGGCGAGGACAAGGCCGTGAACGGCGGCGTGGACCTGAAGGTCTACACCGACAACAACACCGCCTACACCGACCTGATCTCCGGCAACCTCGACCTGGTCGACGACGTCCCGGCGCAGCAGCTGAAGAACGTCGCGAACGACCTCGGCGACCGCTACATCAACCAGCCGGCCCTCATCATCCAGACCCTCACCTTCCCGCTGTACGACCCGCAGTGGAGCAAGGAGGGCACGGACAAGGTCCGCCGCGGCATCTCGATGGCGATCAACCGCGACGAGATCACCAAGCAGATCTTCCGCGAGACCCGCACCCCGGCCAAGGACTGGACCTCCCCGGCCCTCGGCGACAAGGGCGGATTCTCCGCCACCGCCTGCGGCGAGGCCTGCTCCTTCAACCCCACCGAGGCCAAGAAGCTCATTCAGGAGGGCGGCGGCCTGCCCGGCGGCAAGGTCACGCTGACCTCCAACGTGGACACCGGCTCGCACCGCGAGTGGATGGACGCCGTCTGCAACAGCATCAACAACGCGCTCGGCGAGGGCCCGGTCTGCACGGTCAACCCGATCGGCACCTTCGCCGACTTCCGCAACCAGCAGAGCAGCTTCAAGCTGACCGGCCCCTTCCGCTCCGGCTGGCAGGCCGACTACCCGCTGATCCAGAACTTCCTGGAGCCGCTCTACTACACCGGCGCGTCCTCTAACTACGGCAAGTTCAGCAACCCGGAGTTCGACAAGCTCATCGACGCGGCGAACCGCGAGGCCGACGCCACCAAGGCGACCGCCACCTTCAAGGACGCCGAGAAGATCCTCGCCGAGCAGATGCCGTCCATCCCGCTCTGGTACCAGAACGGCAGCGCGGGCTACGGGGAGCGCGTCTCGGACGTGAAGCTCAACCAGTTCAGCGTCCCGGTGTACGACCAGATCAAGGTCAGCTGACCCGCCAACGGATCGAACCTGGAGCAGTCCATGGGACGTTATGTGATCCGGCGACTGCTCCAGATGATCCCCGTGTTCATCGGCAGCACGTTCCTGATCTTCTTCATGGTGTACGCGCTCGGTGACCCGGTCGCCGCCCTCTTCGGCGACAAGGCACCCGACCCCGCCACCGCCGCACGCATCCGCAAGGACCTCTACCTCGACCAGCCCCTGTGGAAGCAGTACCTGCACTACATGGGCCAGATCTTCCAGGGCGACTTCGGCACCGCCTTCAACGGCCAGAAGGTCACCGAACTCATGGCCTCGGCCTTCCCGGTGACCCTGCGCCTGACCATCGTCGCCATCGCCATCGAGATCGTCGTCGGCATCACCCTCGGTGTGATCAGCGGCCTCAAGCGCGGCAAGTCCATCGACAGCGGCGTGCTGGTGCTCACCCTCGTCGTCATCTCGGTGCCCACCTTCGTGACGGGCTACCTGCTCCAGTACGTCTTCGGCGTCAAATGGGGCTGGGTCCGGCCCACCGTCTCCCCGGACGCCCCCTTCAACGAGCTGATCCTGCCCGGCATCGTGCTCGCGCTGGTCTCCCTCGCCTACGTCACCCGGCTCACCCGGACCTCCATCGCCGAGAACGTCAAGGCCGACTACGTCCGCACCGCCGTGGCCAAGGGCCTGCCCCGGCGCCGGGTCATCACCCGCCACCTGCTGCGCAACTCGCTGATCCCCGTGGTCACCTTCATCGGCACCGACATCGGCGCCCTGATGGGCGGAGCCATCGTCACCGAGCGGATCTTCAACATCCACGGCGTCGGCTACCAGCTCTACCAGGGCATCCTGCGCAACAACTCCCCGACGGTGGTCGGCTTCGTGACCATCCTCGTGATCGTCTTCCTGCTGGCGAACCTGCTCGTCGACCTGCTCTACGCGGTCCTGGACCCGAGGATCCGTTATGCCTGAGCCCGATCCCGAGCGCGCCGCCTACGATCCGCTGGGACCCGGCCCCCACGAGTCCATCGCCCCCACCGGCCAGGGCGGGGCCATGGATCTCGCCCTGGAGGAGGGGGAGTCGCTGGAGAAGGAGCTCGGGGGAGGCCCGGCGGGCCCCGCGGGGCCCCAGGAGAAGGCCCGCTCCCTGTGGTCCGACGCCTGGCACCAGCTGCGCCGCAACCCCGTCTTCCTCGTCTCCACGCTGCTGATCCTCTTCCTCGTGGTCATCTCCATCTGGCCCCAGCTCATCGCGAGCGGCGACCCGCTCCAGTGCGACCTGTCCAAATCGCAGCAGGGCTCCTCCCCGGGCCACCCCTTCGGCTACGACACCCAGGGCTGCGACGTGTACACCCGCACCGTCTACGGGGCCCGCGCCTCCATCACCGTCGGCATCTGCGCCACCCTCGGCGCGGCCCTCCTCGGCTCCGCGCTCGGCGGGCTCGCCGGGTTCTTCGGCGGCTGGGGCGACTCACTGCTCTCCCGGGTCGCCGACATCTTCTTCGGCATCCCCGTGGTCCTCGGCGGCCTGGTCTTCCTGTCCGTGGTCACCAGCACCACCGTCTGGCCCGTCGTCGGCTTCATCGTGCTGCTCGGCTGGCCCCAACTGGCCCGCATCGCCCGCGGCTCGGTCATCACCGCCAAACAGAACGACTACGTCCAGGCCGCGCGGGCGCTCGGCGCCGGCAACGGCCGGATGCTGCTGCGGCACGTGGCACCCAACGCCATCGCGCCCGTCATCGTCGTCGCCACCATCGCGCTCGGCACCTACATCGCCCTGGAAGCCACCCTGTCCTTCCTCGGCGTGGGCCTGCGCCCGCCGACGGTCTCCTGGGGCATCGACATCTCCAACGCCGCCTCGCAGATCCGCAACGCCCCGCACATGCTGCTCTACCCGGCGGGCGCGCTCAGCATCACCGTGCTCGCGTTCATCATGCTCGGCGACGCGGTGCGCGACGCCCTCGACCCCAAGCTGCGCTGAGGAGCCCCGCACATGCTGCTCGAAGTGCGCGATCTGCACGTGGAATTCAAGACCCGGGACGGAGTCGCCAAGGCCGTCAACGGGGTCAACTACTCCGTGGCCGAGGGCGAGACCCTCGCCGTGCTCGGCGAGTCCGGCTCCGGCAAGTCGGTCACCGCCCAGGCCGTCATGGGCATCCTGGACATGCCGCCGGGCCGCATCGCGGGCGGCGAGATCCTCTTCAAGGGCAGAGACCTGCTGAAGATGAAGGAGGAGGAGCGCAGGAAGGTCCGCGGCGCCGAGATGGCCATGATCTTCCAGGACGCCCTGTCCTCCCTCAATCCGGTCCTGAGCGTCGGCGCGCAGCTCGGCGAGATGTACGAGGTCCACCGCGGGATGTCCCGCAAGGACGCGCGGAACAAGGCCGTCGAGCTGATGGACCGGGTGAAGATCCCGGCGGCGCGCGAGCGGGTGGGGGACTACCCGCACCAGTTCTCCGGCGGCATGCGCCAGCGCATCATGATTGCCATGGCGATGGCCCTGGAACCCTCGCTCATCATCGCAGACGAGCCGACCACGGCCCTGGACGTCACCGTCCAGGCCCAGGTCATGGACCTCCTCGCGGAGCTCCAGCGCGAGCTCAACATGGGCCTGATCCTGATCACCCACGACCTCGGCGTGGTCGCCGACGTGGCCGACAAGATCGCCGTCATGTACGCCGGCCGGATCGTCGAGGCGGCCCCCGTCCACGAGATCTACAAGAACCCCGCGCACCCGTACACCCGCGGCCTGCTGGACTCCATCCCGCGCCTGGACCAGAAGGGCCAGGAGCTGTACGCCATCAAGGGGCTGCCGCCCAACCTGCTCGCCATCCCGCCCGGCTGCGCCTTCAACCCGCGCTGCCCGATGGCCCGGGCCGTCTGCCGCACCGACGTACCGCCGCTGGCCGAGGTCGGACCGGACCGCGCCAGTGCGTGCTTCTTCTGGAAGGAGTGCCTCGGTGGCTGAGTCCATCCTCGTGGTGGAGGACCTGGTCAAGCACTACCCGCTGACCCAGGGCATCCTCTTCAAGAAGCAGGTCGGCGCCGTCAAGGCCGTCGACGGGGTCTCCTTCGACCTGCGGGCCGGTGAAACCCTCGGCATCGTCGGGGAGTCCGGCTGCGGCAAGTCCACCGTCGCCAAGATGCTGGTCAACCTCGAACGCCCGACGGCGGGCGCGATCAGGTACAAGGGCGAGGACCTCGCCAAACTGTCCGGCCGCGCCCTGAAGGCCGTGCGCCGCAACATCCAGATGGTGTTCCAGGACCCGTACACCTCCCTTAACCCGCGCATGACCGTCGGCGACATCATCGGCGAGCCCTACGAGATCCACCCCGAGGTCGCTCCGAAGGGCGACCGGCGCCGCAAGGTGCAGGAGCTCCTGGACGTCGTCGGCCTCAACCCGGAGTACATCAACCGGTACCCGCACCAGTTCTCGGGCGGCCAGCGCCAGCGCATCGGCATCGCCCGCGGCCTCGCCCTCCAGCCCGAGATCATCGTCGCCGACGAGCCCGTCTCCGCCCTCGACGTCTCCGTACAGGCCCAGGTGGTCAACCTCCTGGAGCGGCTCCAGGACGAGTTCAACCTCTCCTACGTGTTCATCGCGCACGACCTCTCGATCGTCCGGCACATCTCCGACCGGGTCGGCGTCATGTACCTGGGCCGGATCGTCGAGATCGGCACCGACACCCAGATCTACGACCACCCCACCCACCCCTACACCCAGGCGCTGCTCTCCGCCGTCCCGGTCCCCGACCCGCAGGCCCGCGCGGGCCGCGACCGGATCATCCTCTCCGGCGACGTGCCCTCCCCGGCGAACCCGCCCTCGGGCTGCCGCTTCCGCACCCGCTGCTGGAAGGCCGAGGCGCGCTGCGCCTCGGAGGTCCCGCTCCTGGAGATCCCGGCGTTCCTCCCGGGCGGCCCGACGGCCCACCCCTCGGCCTGCCACTTCGCATCCGAGCGGGCCGCCGTCGTGCCGGGACCGCCGCCCGCGGGGCCGCCCGCGACGCCGCCGGGACCACCGCCGGGGTCGCTGACCAAGGAGTGAGCTGCGGGCCCCCGGTACCGCTCATTTCTCGCCACAGCTGTGAACGGCACCGCGGGCTCGGAGCAACTCGGTTTACACGTAGGCAACTTGACCGTTTCTGTCCCGAGATCTGGGCCGGGCAGCCTGGATCCAGTGCGGCCGTGCGGGTGCCGACGGCCGGCCGGGGAGGCGTACAGCCTCCCCGGCCGGTACTCCTGTGACCCCGGACGTGCGCGCCGTGCGCCCCTCGTGCTGCCGGAATCGATCGATGTGGCGGTACGGATAGTTATGATCCGTAGCGCACGGTGGGTATGACTCTGCCGAGCACCGAGTTGCGAGTACGCGAACCCGATGTCCGCTCGACGTGGAGGTGAAACAGCCGTGGCACTATCGATCTCGGCCGTGGTGCTGCTGGCAGTCGTCGTCTTCCTGCTGGTCCGGCGTTCGGGCCTGAAGGCGGGTCACGCAGTGGTCTGTGTACTGCTCGGCTTCTATCTGGCGAGCTCGACCGTGGCTCCGACGCTCAGCCAGCTGACCTCCAATGTGGCGAGCATGATCAGCGGCCTCAAGTTCTAGCGGCGTTCCGGTTCCGGGGGCGGGGCCGCCGTTTCTCGTAGGGTGACCCCATGAACGGTCTTCCCGCCCGTCGGCTCCTGCTCGTGCACGCGCACCCGGACGACGAGTCCATCAACAACGGCGTCACCATGGCCAAGTACGCGGCCGAGGGCGTCCATGTCGCGTTGGTGACCTGCACGCTCGGCGAGGAGGGTGAGGTCATCCCGCCCGAACTCGCCCACCTGACGGCCGACCGCGACGACACCCTTGGCGCCCACCGCGTCGGCGAGCTCGCCGAGGCCATGCGCGAACTGGGCGTCGCCGACCACCGCTTCCTCGGCGGCCCCGGCCGCTTCCGCGACTCCGGAATGATGGGCGCCGAGCAGAACCGCCGGCCCGGCGCCTTTTGGTCCGCCGACGTGGACGAGGCCGCGGGGTACCTCGTAGAGGTGATCCGCGAACTGCGCCCCCAGGTCCTCGTCACCTACGACCCGAACGGCGGCTACGGCCACCCCGACCACATCCAGGCCCACCGCGTCGCCACCCGCGCCGCCGAACTGGCCGCGGAGCCCACGTACCGCCGTGACCTCGGGGCGCCGCACACCATCCAGAAGTTCTACTGGAACCGCGTCCCGCGCACGGTCGTCGAAGAGGGCTTCTCCCGGCTGCGCGAGGCCGGGAGCGAGGTGCCCTTCCCGGCGCCGGCCGCGGTGGACGACGTGCCGGGCGTGGTGGCCGACGAGCGGATCACCGCCGAGATCGGCGGGGACGAGGCGGCGGAGCAGGCGTTCGTGGCCGCCAAGACCGCCGCGATGCGCGCCCATGCCACCCAGATCGCGGTGGACGGGCCCTTCTTCGCGCTCTCCAACGACCTGGCCCAGCCGCTGTTCACCCACGAGTACTACGAGTTGGCCGCGGGCCTGCCCGGCGCCGCGGCGGGCGAGCGCGAGCACGACCTCTTCGCGGGGGTGCGGGCATGACCGGGCCGGCGGCCATCGGGAACGCGGGGCGGATCGCCGTCCTGCTCGGCCTGTTGGCGGCGGGGGCGCTGACCGGAGTCGCCGGCTGGCTCGTCGTCGACCTGTGGTTCCCGGGCGGACTGCTCCTCGCCCTCCTCGCGCTCTTCGGCCTGTTCCTCGGCGCCCGGATCGCACTGGGCACCGGCATCGGGGTGGGAGCGGCCACCGGCGGCTGGTTCCTCGCCTACGTGATCCTCGGTGTGCCCCGGCCGGAGGGGGACTTCCTGCTCGGTTCGTCCGGAATCGGCATGTACGCCTACCTTTTGGGTGGAGTGGTGCTCGCTGTGATGTGCGCCACGATGAGAATCGCGAAGGACCGGCCGCTTTCGGCCGCCGGGAACGCCAAGTGACGAGGCGTCGGCCGCTCGCGACGCCGTGACGAGCGGCTCGGCCAGTGCGTGCGCGGACCCCCGGCGGCCGGGCGGCAGACGCTCGGGGGGTGCGCGCGAAGGGCGCGCGGGAGGCCGAGGGGGAACCCTTCGTTCCCGGCGGCCGGGTGTGCGCGGGCGGCGGCCAGTATGGTGGACCGGCCGCCGAGCTGCCCGCGCACGCTATGACGGGCGGCGGAGCCGATCGGGAGAACCTGCCTTGAGCCGTGAAACTGACAGTCCGTCCTCCGGGCCCAACGGGCGCGGCGGAGCCGCCTACCCCCCGGGTACGCCGCCGTATGGATCAGGCCAGTATCCGTCCACGACAGTGCCCCCCGGTCCGGGCGCGGCGACCACCCCGGAGGAGAGTTCAGTGACCGCACCGCCCGCGAAGCCGTCCACACCCGATTCCGACGGGCCCAAGACGGAGACCCAGCTGACGACCCGGATCCGGATCAACATCCCGGGTTCGCGGCCGATTCCGCCCGTGGTCGTACGCCAGGCCATGCCCGAAGCCGAGGCCGGGCAGGCGCCCGAGCCCGCAGCCGCCCCCGTGCCCGAGCCCGAGCCGGCTCCGGGTGAGGACCCGACCAGCAACTGGTTCGCCCCGCGCAGGGCGGGCACCGCGCCCGCCCCGATGCCCGCCCCGACTCCCACCCCCGCGCAGGCCCCGCCGCGCGGCCCCGCCCCGGCTCAGGCCGGCGGCCCGCGCTTCGACGGGCCCGCGCAGCAGGGCTTCGCCCCGGGCCCGGCCGGGCCGCGCCCGGGTGCGCCGATGGGCCCCGGACCCGGTCCGGGTGCGCCGATGGGTCCCGGCCCCGGTGCCCCGATGGGCCCCGGCCAAGGCGCCCCGATGGGCCCCGGTCCCGGTGCCCCGATGGGCTCCCGCCCCGGCGGTCCGGGCCCCGCCCCGGCTCAGGCCGGCGGCCCCCGCTTCGACGGGCCTCCGCAGCAGGGCCTCGCCCAGGGCCCCGCCGGGCAGCGCCCCGGTGCGCCGATGGGCCCCGGCGGTCCCGGTGCCGGCGGCCCCGGCCCTGGCGGCCCCGGCCCCGGTGGCGGGCAGGGTGCCGGCTATCCCGCACCGCCCGCCGGACCCGGCGGTCCCCGTACGGGTGCCCCCGCGGGCTTCGCGCAGGGTCCCGGCCCCGCAGGGCCCCCCGCGCCGCAGCCCGGCCCCGGAGCCGCGTACGGCCCCGGTTCGGGCCCCGTGGCCCAGGCCCTGGGAACCCCGGTCCCGCCCGCTCCGGCCTGGCCCGGCACCGGCACCGGCCGCGGTCCGGACGGGCCGACCGGCGGGCCCGCGCTGGGCTCCGTACCGGTCGGCGGACCGGAGCCGAGCTGGCCCGGTCCGGAGATGGGCTCCGCCGGACACCCCCAGCCGGCACCCGCCGCGGCGCCCGCGAAGAAGGCCAAGGCCTCCGCGCCGGCCCCGGCGCGGCCCGCCAAGAAGGGCCGCAGCAAGGTGGTCCTGCTCGGCGGTGCCCTCTTCACGCTGTTCGGCGTGGCCTACGGAGCCGGTCTGCTCCTCAACCACTCCGACGTCCCCAAGGGCACCACCGTCATGGGCGTCGACATCAGCGGCAGCCGCGACGAGGCCGTCGCCAAGCTCCAGAGGTCCTTCGGCAACCGCGCCACCACCCCGCTCCAGCTCACCGTCGGCGACAAGCCGGTCGAGCTGAAGCCCGAGAAGGCCGGCCTGAGCCTGGACAGCCAGACCACCGTCCGCAACGCGGCGGGCAGCGACTACAACCCCGTCACGGTCATCGGCTCGCTGTTCGGCAGCGAGCGCAAGGCCGAGGCCGTCCTGCCCATCGACGAGGAGAAGCTGCGGGTCGCCCTCCAGGAGCTCGCCGGCACCTCCGGCTCCGTCACCGAGGGCACCATCACCTTCGACACCGGCAAGGCCATCGCCGTCCCCGGCAAGCCCGGCTCCACGCTCGATGTGGACGCCTCCGTCGGCCTGGTCACCAAGGCGTTCCACGACATGGTCGAGGGCGCCCAGGCCTCCCCGGTCCCACTCCCGGTCGCCACCAAGGACCCGGTCATCGGCCAGGCCGAACTGGACCGGGCGATGAAGGAGTTCGCCACGCCCGCGATGTCCGCTCCGGTCCTCGTCAAGGCGGGCACCAAGTCCATCCCCCTCGGCCCCAAGTCCCTGCCGAAGATCCTGAGCATGCAGGCCGTGGACGGCCACCTCGTGGAGAAGTACGACCTGGAGGCCCTCAAGACGGCCTACGGGAACACCTTCGACGGAGTCCTCATCATGCGCGGCACCGGCGAGAAGACCGCCGTCACCCCGCAGGACGTCGCCGGAGTCCTCGGCAAGGCCCTGCGCGGCAAGACCACCGCCGAACGCACCGCGGTCATCCCCACCAACCCGAGCTGACCGAGCGAACCCCCGGAGCCCCTCCCCGAACACGGGGGAGGGGCTCCGGCGCATCCAAAATCCAGCCCCGCCGGCGTTTGAGGCGATCTTTCAGCCCGTCCGGCGTGTGAGGACCGGGTCCGGGCAGCGCCCGGGGAACGGTGGAAGGGCCGCAGCGGGGACTCCGCCCCGCGCAGCGGCAAGGGCCGCAGCGGGGACTCCGCCCCGCGCAGCGGCAAGAAGGCCGACGGCCTAGTTCAGCAGGGCCCGCGCCGCCATCGCCTCGGCACGAATCCGCACCGCCGACGGCGGATCGATCACGTCCACGACCACCGCGTAGGACTCCATCTCCGCCGCCCCCGCCGCGAACTCCCCCCGCTCCACCAGCAGCTTCGCCCGCTCGTACCGCAACGCCGCAGGATGCGAGGGCAGCAGCAGCGCCAGCTCCAGCGCCCACAGCGCCACTCCGGAATGCTCGGGCCGCGACGAGGCCCACGCCCGGATGTTGTTCAGGATCCGCAGCACGATGTCCATCGTGCGCGCCGCGGTCCGCGGCCCCGCCGCCAGCTCCGCCGGACCCGCGCCCAGCGAGGCGCCCCCCGCGAAGGGGTCGACGACCACGCCCTCCTCGGGATCCCCGAAGCCCACCACGAAGTGCCCCGGCAGGGCCAGCCCGTACACCGGAGCCCCGGCCCGCCGGGCCACCTCCAGCCACACCACGGACAACAGGATCGGCAGCCCCCGGCGCCGCCGCAGCACCTCGTGCAGCAGCGAGGACGAGAGCCGGTCGTAGTCGGCCGGCGTCCCGTGGAACCCCATCCGCACGCCCAGCAGTTCACTCACCGCCGAAGCCCACGCACGTGCGCCCCGCAGCCCGTACGGCAGCATCCCCGCCAGCCGGTCCAGCTCGATCTGTGCCCAGTCCATCGCCCGTTCGTCGAGCTCGGGGTCCCCCTCCGCGGCCAGCAGCAGGCACAGCGCGGCCAGGTCGGGCCGCTCCGCCCGCGCCTCGGCGGCGAACCGCTCGCGCCAGGGCGAGGTCACTGCGCCGCCCGGCGGTAGTGGTGGTAGGAGTGGTGCGTCCCGAAGCCCATTCCCTCGTACAGCGCCCGCGCCCCGGTGTTGTCGTTCTCCACCTGGAGCCAGGCCGCCGAGGCGCCCTCCTGAAGGGCGCGCCGCGCCAGCGCCGCCATCACGGCCGAGGCGAGGCCCCGGCGCCGGTGCTCCGGGCCGACCTCGACGGCCGCGAACCCGGCCCACCGGCCGTCCACCACGAGCCGCCCGATGGCCCGGCCCGGCACCGTCGCGAACCACACCGAGGGCCCCGCCGTCAGCACCCGGCGGGCGGTCTCGGGGTCCTTCACCCGCCCGTAGCGGGAGAGCCACTCCTCGTCCGGAGCACGGGTGAGGCGTACGCCCGCGACCACGGCATCGTCCACGTCCAGGTCCCCGACCGCCGCCAGCCCGCCGACCTGCACCTCCGCCGACACCTCGCGGACCCAGCCCCGGTCCTCCAGCTCCGCGCACAGCAGCTCCTGCGTGCCCGCCGCCCCCGTGGCGGTCTGTACGTAGGCCGGAAGACCACGCTGCGCGTACCAGGAGGTCACTCGCGCGAGTGCATCGTCCAGCGGGGTCCCGGGATCGCCGAGCGGCAGTACGGAGTTGGCCCGGCGGGTGAATCCGCCGGCCGCGCGCAGCGTCCACTCGCCCAGCGGCTCGCTCTCCAGCGGCACCCAGGCCCGCGCACAGACCCGCGCGAGCTCCTCGAAGGAGGCCGCGGGACCCCTGCGCCGGGCCGGCGCGGCCGGTACGACCTTGCCCGCCACCAGCGCGGATTCCGCGATGCGGACGGACTCGCCGGTCTTTCGTGTGATCGTCACCACACCCGAGTTCCAGGATGTGAGAACCCCTACGGTGTCCGTGAAACAGGGGGCTCCGGTCGAGCCGTGCTCCACCCGTCGCACAGAGACACGTTTACCCACGTCAGCGGGTGTAATCCGGATCTCCAGCCGTCCACCGGCAGTGATTTCCACAGCTCTGTCCGCCCCTCCTGTTCGGATCGTGCCCGGGAACGGAGATACTAGAGGCGGGCATCGACGACGCCGCGCTCCCGCGCGATATGGAAAGCCCTTATGAGGAGGAACGAGAGCGTGACCTACGTCATCGCGGAGCCTTGTGTCGACGTCAAGGACAAGGCATGCATCGAAGAGTGCCCCGTCGACTGCATCTACGAGGGCCAGCGGTCCTTGTACATCCACCCGGACGAGTGCGTCGACTGTGGTGCCTGTGAGCCGGTCTGCCCGGTCGAGGCCATCTTCTACGAGGACGACACTCCGGAGGAGTGGAAGGACTACTACAAGGCGAACGTCGAGTTCTTCGACGAGCTCGGTTCGCCCGGTGGTGCCTCCAAGCTCGGCCTGATCGAGCGCGACCACCCCTTCATCGCTGCGCTTCCGGCGGACATCAACCCGAGCCACTGACGGTCGGGCAACGCCCCACGCGCGTCCCTCGGTCCCGTACGGCTCGCAGCCGCACGGGACCGAGGTGTTTTGACCGTCACCTGTACGAAATTCTGGAAAGCACGGAACACCCGGAAAGCGAGCGCGCAACGTGGCCGCAGTCTCAGCCCGTCTCCCCGTCTTCCCCTGGGACAAGCTGGAGCCGTACAAGGCAACGGCGTCGGCCCACCCGGACGGAATCGTCGACCTCTCCGTCGGCACCCCCGTCGACCCGGTGCCGGAGCTGATCCAGCGCGCCCTGATCGAGGCCGCGGACTCCCCGGGCTACCCCACGGTGTGGGGCACCCCCGCCCTGCGCGACGCCATCTCCGGCTGGGTGCGCACCCGCCTCGGCGCGAGCGCCGCCGGACACCGCAACGTCCTGCCGGTCGTCGGCTCCAAGGAACTGGTGGCCTGGCTGCCCACCCAGCTGGGCCTGGGCGCCGGCGACCAGGTGGCGTACCCCCGCCTCGCCTACCCGACGTACGAGGTCGGCGCGCGGCTGTGCGGCGCCGAGCCGGTGGTCTACGACGATCCCACCACCGATCTCGACCCGGCCCGCGTGAAGCTGCTGTGGCTCAACTCCCCGTCCAACCCCACCGGCAAGGTCCTCCCCAAGGAGGAGCTCGTACGCATCGTGGCCTGGGCGCGCGAGCACGGGATCCTGATCTTCAGCGACGAGTGCTACCTGGAGCTGGGCTGGGAGGCCGAGCCCGTCTCCGTCCTGCACGACGAGGTCTGCGGGGGCTCGTACGAGGGCATCGTCGCCGTCCACTCGCTCTCCAAGCGGTCCAACCTGGCCGGCTACCGGGCGGCCTTCATCGCCGGTGACGCCGAGGTCCTGGGCGAGCTGCTCCAGATCCGCAAGCACGGCGGCATGATGACCCCCGCCCCCGTGCAGGCGGCCACGGTGGCGGCCCTGGGCGACGACGTACACGTCGAGGAGCAGCGGGTGCGCTACGCGGCCCGCCGCGCGACGCTGCGCACGGCCCTGGAGGCGCACGGCTTCCGCGTCGAGCACAGCGAGGCCAGCCTGTACCTGTGGGTGACCCGGGACGAGCCCTGCTGGGACACGGTCGCCCACCTGGCCGGGCTCGGCATCCTGGTCGCACCCGGCGACTTCTACGGCGAGGCGGGCGCGCACTTCGTCCGCGTCGCCTTCACGGCCACGGACGAACGCGTCGGGGCGGCGGCCAAGCGGCTGGCGCCGTAGCCGATCCGCCCGTGCTCGCGACGGATGCGCGGACAGCCCGAGGGGCCCGGGAGTTCGTGCTCCCGGGCCCCTCGGCGTTTCCGTGGCCGCGACTGCTAGCCGAGGCCGGGCAGGCCGCCCGGGAGACCGCCGGGCAGTCCGCCCGGCAGGCCGCCACCCGGAAGCCCGCCGCCGGCGAGCGGCAGCCCGGCCAACAGGCTGCCCGCGGCGCCGGTCACCTCGTCGGCGGGCGCGGGCGCCGGCAGGGTCGAGGCGGGCACGGCATCGGTGGCGGTGTCGCCCGCGGCGGCGACCGTCGCGTCCGGCGCGGTGAGCGCGCCCAGCTGCGGCACGGACTCCAGGCCCGCGGCGCTGGCCGCGCCGGCCGCACCGACCACGGGCGCTGCCCCGGCTGCGAGGAGCAGCGCGGCACGGGCGATCCGGCGGGTCAGGGGGAGGGACATGTTGCTCCTAAGCGGTAGCGGCTGAGTACGCCGTGACAACCGCTCGGAGGGGGGCGCGAGTTGCGGAGCCGGTGGGTAAAGGATCAGTAACGGATCGTTTAATCGGCTTCCGGGCCGACCGCTCGGAACACGCGCCGACCTGCGGTTGTGTGCCCGCGGGGAGCGCCGTGTCCGCCGTACGGGTCACCCCCTTACGGGGGACGGGTCGTACACCCGTCCAGCGGGAGATCAGCCGCGCAGGAAGATCCGTACCTGGCCCGGAGCCGCGACGGAGGGATTCCCGGCGCCGTTCCCGGCGCCCGCCGCGCCCGGCGCCCGCCACCGGTCGCCGTCCTTGCCGGCGACCCAGGACTTGTCGCCGTACGAGACCCGCGTGATCCCCAGCTCGCGGGAGCCGGCCACCGCCCACTGCGCGAGCACCTGCCCGGTCCGCGCCGCCCGGTCCCCGCCGCCGGGCTTCGCCACCAGGGTCACCTCGGACTCGGCGGCGGCCCCGGCGCCCTTCCCGGAGGCCTTCCCGGACGCCGGATCGCCCGCACCCGCACCCGCACCCGCGGGCAGCGTGTAGAGGGGGTTCTTGCCGAGCAGCCGGGTCAGCTCCGCCCGGACCTTCGCCGGATCGCCGGACCCGGTGGGCGCGGGCCCGGTACAGGTCAGGTGGCCGCCGCCGGTGAAGGCCGAGGTCAGCACGGTGGCATCCGGCTCGTGCTTCGCGTAGGCCTGCGGGAAACCGCTCAGCTGCACCTTCTGCGCCGCCACCGTCAGCGGGAGCCGCGAGTACCCCTTGATCTCGGCCAGCCGGTCGTAGAAGATCCCCGCCGAGTACACGGGGTCCATGATCTGGTCGGGCGTGCCCCAGCCCTGCGAGGGCCGCTGCTGGAACAGGCCCAGCGAATCGCGGTCGCCGTGATCGAGGTTGCGCAGGGCCGACTCCTGCATGGCGGTCGCCAGCGCGATGGTCACGGCCCGGTCGGGCATCCCCTTGGACACGCCGACCGCGGCTATCGTCGCCGCGTTCACCGCCTGGTCGGGGGACATCTCCTCGAACTGGCCGGAGGCCTTCGTACCGCCCTTCCCGTCGACCGAAGCCGTGCAGTAGGGCACGCCGCCGTTGTCGTTCGACGCGCGCTGCACGACGAAGTACCCGACGACCGCCACCAGCACCAGGAAGCCCGCGGCCCAGCGGAGCGGGCGACGGCGGCGGCGAGGGCGGGGGAGATCGGTCTGCGACACGCCGCCCACCGTACTTGAGCCACATGACGCGTCCATCGGCCGGACGGACAAGGCTTCGCCGCAGCCCGGGGGGTTAGGGTCAGGTCCATGTCCGAATCCGAGCTGGACCTCACCCTGGACGCCGCCGAGCTGACCGCCCGGCTCGTCGACATTCCCTCCGTGAGCGGTGACGAGAAGGTACTCGCCGACCTCGTGGAACACGCCTTGCGCGGCCTGCCGCACCTGACCGTGGACCGCTTCGGCAACAACGTGGTCGCGCGCACGCACCTGGGCCGCGCCGAACGCGTCGTACTCGCCGGGCACCTCGACACCGTGCCGATCGCCGACAACGTGCCCTCCCGCCTCGACGAGAACGACGTCCTGTGGGGATGCGGCACCACCGACATGAAGTCGGGCGTCGCCGTACAACTGCGCATCGCGGCCACGGTCCCCGAGCCCAACCGGGACCTCACCTTCGTCTTCTACGACCAGGAAGAGGTCGCCGCCGACCTCAACGGCCTCGGCAAGGTCGCCGAAGCCCACCCCGACTGGCTGACCGGCGACTTCGCCGTCCTCCTCGAACCCTCCAACGCCGAGGTCGAGGGCGGCTGCCAGGGCACCCTGCGCGTCCTGCTCCACACGACCGGCGAGCGCGCCCACTCCGCGCGCAGCTGGATGGGCTCCAACGCCATCCACGCGGCGAGCCCGATCCTGGCGACGCTGGCGGCGTACGAGCCCCGCAAGCCCGTGATCGACGGCCTGGAGTACCACGAGGGCCTCAACGCGGTCCGCATCGAGGGCGGCGTCGCCAACAACGTCATCCCGCACGAGTGCACCGTCACGGTCAACTTCCGCTTCGCCCCCGACCGGAGCGTGGACGAGGCGATCGCCCACGTCCGCGAGGTGTTCGCGGACTGCGGCGTCGACGAGTTCGTCGTCGACGACTTCTCGCCCGGCGCCCTGCCCGGCCTCTCCCACCCGGCCGCCGCGGCCTTCATGGAGGCCGTCGGAGGACACGCCATGCCGAAGTTCGGCTGGACGGACGTCTCCCGCTTCAGCGCGCTGGGCGTCCCGGCGGTCAACTACGGCCCGGGCGACGCCCTGCTGGCCCACAAGGCCGACGAGCGCGTCGAAACGAAGGCGATCCTCCACTGCGAGGAACGACTCCGCGCCTGGCTGACCGCCTGAATTCCGCTTCTCGTCACCTTTGTGCGCCTAACCTGATCCAACGATCAG
The DNA here is from genome assembly GCF_036127095.1 of Streptomyces sp. NBC_00335. GTDB lineage: Bacteria > Actinomycetota > Actinomycetes > Streptomycetales > Streptomycetaceae > Streptomyces. The sequence continues at coordinate 2,969,606 of NZ_CP108006.1, read as the reverse complement.
CAGGAGGGAGCACATCATGGGCAACCCTGAAGGGTCCGCTCGTCGTCGGCCCGAGGAGCAGCAGCTCGGGCCGGTGCTGAGGAGGCGGGGCCAGGTGCAGGCCGGCAGTACGACGGACCAGCGGCTGCTGGATTCGGCCGGGCCCTCCGAGTGGGTGCACACCGATCCGTGGCGGGTCCTGCGCATCCAGTCGGAGTTCATCGAGGGCTTCGGCACCCTGGCGGAGCTGCCGCCGGCGATCAGCGTGTTCGGCTCCGCCCGGACGCCGGCGGGCTCGCCGGAGTACGAGGCGGGCGTGCGGATCGGCGGCGCGCTCGTGGACGCCGGGTTCGCGGTGATCACGGGCGGCGGTCCCGGCGCCATGGAGGCGGCCAACAAGGGCGCGCGGGAAGCGGGCGGCCTCTCGGTCGGCCTGGGCATCGAGCTCCCCTTCGAGCAGGGCCTCAACGAGCACGTCGACCTCGGGCTGAACTTCCGCTACTTCTTCGTCCGCAAGACGATGTTCGTGAAGTACAGCCAGGGCTTCGTGGTCCTGCCGGGCGGTCTCGGCACCCTCGACGAGATGTTCGAGGCCCTGACCCTGGTCCAGACGCAGAAGATCACCCGCTTCCCGATCGTGCTGTTCGGCACGGCGTACTGGAGCGGGCTCATCGACTGGCTGAAGAACACGGTCATCGCCCAGGGCAAGGCCTCGGAGAAGGACCTCTACCTCTTCCACGTCACCGACGACGTGGACGAGGCGATCGCGCTCGTGACGAAGGAAGTCGGTCTGTAGGACCGCCTCCGACCGCTACGCCAGCCCCCGGCGGGCGACCGCCGGGGGCCGGTGGCCCTGGATGGAGCGGACCATGTCCAGGACCTGCTTGGTTTCCGCGACCTCGTGGACGCGGTAGACCTGGGCGCCCAGCCAGGCCGAGACGGCCGTCGTGGCCAGGGTGCCCAGGAGGCGTTCCTTCACGGGCTTGTCGAGGGTCTCGCCGACGAAGTCCTTGTTGGAGAGGGAGACCAGGACCGGCCAGCCCGTCTCCGCCATCTCCGAGAGGCGGCGGGTGGCCTCCAGGGAGTGGCGGGTGTTCTTCCCGAAGTCGTGGCCCGGGTCGATCATGATCGACTCGCGGGGGACGCCCAGGGCCGCGGCGCGTTCGGCCAGGCCGACCGTGACGCGCAGGATGTCGGCCATCACGTCCTCGTACTCGGTCCGGTGCGGCCGGGTCCGCGGCTCGACCCCGCCCGCGTGGGTGCAGACGATGCCCGCGCCGTACCGCGCAGCGACCTCCGCGAGCTTCGGGTCCACCCCGCCCCACGCGTCGTTGAGGAGATCGGCACCGGCCTCGCAGACGGCCTCGCCGACCTCGTGGCGCCAGGTGTCGACGCTGATCACCACGTCGGGGTGGCGGCGGCGGACCTCGGCGACGAAGCCCACCGTGCGCCGGGCCTCCTCCACCGCGTCCACGTGCTCGCCGGGACCCGCCTTCACCCCGCCGATGTCGATGATCGCGGCGCCCTCGGCCACCGCCTGCTCGACCCGGTCCAGGGCCGGCTCGTCGCGGAAGGTCGCTCCCTGGTCGTAGAAGGAGTCAGGGGTCCGGTTCACGATGGCCATGATCACCGTCTCGTGGTCGTCGAACTCGCGCCTGCCCAGTCGCAGCATCCTGCTCTTTCCTCCTTCGGCGACCCTTGCGCCTCGCCAGCGACCTTAACCTGGTGGCCGGAGTCTCTCAGGGGAGTTGATCGTGTTCGCGTTCTTGCTCATCGCGCTGGTCGTGGTCGTCGCCGGAGTCACCCTCGCGGTGGCCGGCGGAGGGTCCGAGGCCGTGCTGCCGGAGGCCGAGCCCGACCGGCTGTCCGACGCGCTGCCGGAGAACCGTCCCGTCGTACGGGCGGACATCGACGAGCTGCGTCTGCCCGTGGCCCCGCGCGGCTACCGGATGTCCGACGTGGACGACGTACTGGAGCGGCTGGCGGCGGAGCTGGCGGAGCGTGATGCGCGGATCGCGGAGCTCACGGCAGCGGCGGCGCCGGCTTCTGTCTCTGTCTCTGCCTCTGCTTCGGCTGAAGGCTCGGTGGACCTGACCAAGGCGGCCGAGCAGTGAGCGGAGTGCTCGCCGGACCCGACGGGGGCCTGCGGTGCCCCTGGGGGCTGGCCACCGAGGAGTACATCGCGTACCACGACACGGAGTGGGGCCGTACGGTCCACGGCGACGACGCGCTGTACGAGCGACTGTGCCTGGAAGCCTTCCAGTCGGGGCTGTCCTGGCTGACGATCCTGCGCCGGCGCGAGGGGTTCCGGAAGGCCTTCGCGGGCTTCGAGATCGCCGCGGTGGCGGATTTCGGGGCGGCCGACGTGGAACGGCTCCTCGCGGACGAGGGGATCATCCGGAACCGGGCCAAGGTCGAGGCGACCCTCGCCAACGCCAAGACCCTGGCCGGGTGGGGCGAGGGCGAACTGGACGCGCTGATCTGGTCCCACGCGCCGGCGCCGGGGCGGGCCCCGAAGAGCACCACCGAGATCCCGGCGGTGACTCCGGAGTCCACGGCGCTGGCCAAGGCCCTGAAGAAGGCGGGCATCCGCTTCGTGGGCCCCACGACGGCCTACGCCCTGATGCAGGCCTGCGGCCTGGTCAACGACCACCTGGCCCGCTGCGTCTCCCGCGACCTGCCCTGACCGAGCCCGCGCCGAGCACGCCCTGTCCGGCCCTGCGGGGCAAGAGTCCCCGACCCGCCCTTCCCCCGTTCCCCGGGCTCCGCCCGGACCCTTGGCCACCTCCGGCGCCGCTGCCGGGGGGCCAGCCCCCGGACCCCCGCTCCTCAAACGCCGGAGGGGCTGGATCGCCCGCAGGGCACTTCCAGCCTCGCCGCCGTCTTTCAGCCGTCCGGCGTTTGAGGACCGGGGTCTGGGGCGGAGCCCCAGGGGGTCCGGGCGCAGCCCGGGACCCTCCAGCCCGTCCGGCGTTTGAGGACCGGGTCAGGGCAGGCCCTGGGAACGGTGGAAGGGCGGGTCGGGGACTTTGCCCCGCGCAGCGGCAAGGGGCGCTGCGGGGACTTCGCCCCGCGCAGCGGCAAGAGGCGATGCGGGGACCCCGCCCGCGCAGGGGCCCCCGTACGCCCGGCGGGGCCGCGGCTCAGCGACCCAGGTAGCGCGGAGCCTCCTTCGCGAGGAAGGCCGCGACGGCGATGCCGTGGTCCTCAGAGGCCCCCGCACGGGCCTGGAGCACGTCCTCGTGGTCCAGCGCGTCGGAGAGCGACCGGGAGGCCCCGTACGCCAGGGACTCCTTCAGCGCCGCGTAGGCGACCGTCGGGCCCTGCGCGAGCCGCCGCGCCACGGCCAGCGCCTCGGCCGCCAGCTCCTCCGAGGGGACCACGCGGTTCGCGATGCCGAGTTCCAGGGCTTCCTGGGCCTTCACGGACCGCGGGAACAGCAACAGGTCGGAGGCGCGCGAGCCGCCGATCAGGCGGGGCAGCGTCCAGGAGACGCCCGAGTCGGCCGTCAGGGCGACACCCGCGAAGGACGTGTTGAACGAGGCGGTGTCCGCGACCACGCGGAAGTCCGCCGCCAGGGCGAATCCGAAGCCCGCGCCCGCCGCGACGCCGTTGACGCCCGCGACCACCGGCTTCGGCATCTCCGTCAGCGCCCGGACGATCGGGTTGTAGTGCTCCGCGACGGTGTTCATGGTCAGTGAGGAGCCGTGCTCGCGGTCGGCCGCCAGGAACCCGACGTGTTCCTTGAGGTCCTGGCCCACGCAGAACGCCCGGTTGCCGGCCGCGGTGAGCAGGACCGCCCGTACCGCCGGATCCCCGGCCGCCGCCCGGGCCGCGTCGCGCAGGGCGACCTTGGCCTCGGTGTTCATGGCGTTCATGGCCTCGGGACGGTTGATCGTGATGGTCGCGAGTCCGTCGGTCACTTCGTAGAGCACGCTGTCGGCCATGGCGGGGGTCCCCCTTCGTCGCGGGCTGGCTACCGGCCGGTACCGGCCGGTGCAAAGGTCAGCATGGCGGACCGGACGGGGGTCGGACATGTGATGTGCGTCAAATAAACGGAAGGGCAGACTCGTGCCGCGGCGGCGAAGTATCGCAGGCGTGTCCCCGAAATGAGTGGTTTTGGTCAAGCGCGTTGCACAAGTGTTCCCGGCCGATGTTGGTCATCGGGTCCTGACATGCGGGATAATGGCCTGGAAGCAATGTGTTCGATGCCGGGTACTAGGCGCCTGAATGGAGCCGTCGGCTGACGATGAACTGGTTTCAGGAAGGGGAACGAGCATGGCGGCCATGAAGCCGCGGACGGGCGACGGCCCGCTCGAGGTCACCAAGGAGGGGCGGGGCATCGTCATGCGCGTACCGCTCGAGGGCGGCGGTCGGCTCGTCGTCGAGCTGACTCCGGACGAGGCGGACGCCCTGGGTGACGCCCTGAAGAAGGTCGTCGGCTGATCCCCAGGTCCACCAGGGATGACTGACAGTACTTTCGCTGCATTCTCTGCACTGCCCCGGCCGCGATCTGCGGTCGGGGCAGTGTTGTGTCCGCAAGGACCGAGGGCCTAGGACCGAGAACCACACCGGGGCGCGGCTCCTCGCCGGAACCGTGCCGGGCGGTACGGCCGCGCAGACCTTCGCGCTACCGCGCCGACCCGCGACCGCAGCGCGGGCTCAGCGCCGGACCGCGCACAGCAGCCCGTCGCCGACCGGGAGCAGGGCGGCCTCCAGGGCCGGGCTCTCGCGGACGCTGCGCAGCAGCTCGCGGACGCGGAGCACCTCCACCGGCTGGGCCGCGGAGTCGACCGTACGGCCGTCGGAGAAGACTCCCTCGAAGCAGACCAGGCCGCCGGGGCGGAGCAGGCGCAACGATTCAGCGAGGTAGTCGAGGGACTCGGACGGGTCCCCGTCGCAGAAGACGAGGTCGTATCCGCCGTCGGCCAGCCGGGGCAGTACGTCCAGGGCGCGGCCCGGGATGAAGCGGGCGCGGTTGCCCGCGAAGCCGGCGGCGCGGAAGGCCTGGCGGGCGAAGGCCTGCCGGTCCGCTTCGGGATCCACGGTGGTCAGGACCCCGTCGGCGCGCATGCCGTGCAGGAGGTGGATGCCGGACACGCCGGTTCCGGTGCCGATCTCGGCGACCGCCTTGGCGTCCGCGGTGGCGGCGAGCAGGCGCAGCGCGGCCCCGGTGCCGGGGGAGACGGAACGCAGTCCCGCTTCCCTGGACCGGTCGCGGGCCCATCGCAGAGCGTCGTCTTCGGCGACAAACGCGTCGGCGAACGCCCAGCTCGTCTGCCGGTTGCCGGTAATGACCCTCTCCTGTCCCCATAGTTGGCGCAACGGTGACTGTATCCGCTGGAGTCGGGAACCCGCAGATGGGACCGGGCGTTGAGAGCAGTAGAGACGCAAGAACGGCCTGGGGCCTGAAGCCCGTGCAAAGTTACTGCAAAAAAGCTTATCCAGAGCTGACGGGAGGGGTGGCTATGGTAGGGATTCCGCTGGACACCACCAGAGCCGACAGGGGAGGTGCGGCTGCGCCTGTGGATCGTGGGGGTGTCCTCCGACGCCTCTTCTGGTCGGCCGGTGAGCCGAAATCCGTGACCAACATTGCTGACCGTTTCCGCACCGTAGACACCGCAACCACCGCGACGTTCGCCGCCGATGCGGGCTCCCAGGCGTGGACCCCTCCCTCGTGGGAGGAGATCGTCAGCACGCACAGTGCGCGGGTCTACCGTCTCGCCTACAGGCTGACGGGCAACCAGCACGACGCCGAGGACCTGACGCAGGAAGTCTTCGTCCGCGTCTTCCGCTCGCTGTCCACGTACACGCCCGGCACCTTCGAGGGCTGGCTGCACCGGATCACCACGAACCTCTTCCTCGACATGGTCCGCCGCAAGCAGCGCATCCGCTTCGACGCCCTCGCCGACGACGCCGCCGAGCGGCTGCCGAGCCGTGAGCCGTCCCCGCAGCAGGTGCTGCACGACACCCACTTCGACGCGGACGTCCAGCAGGCGCTGGACACCCTCGCGCCCGAGTTCCGCGCGGCCGTGGTGCTCTGCGACATCGAAGGCCTGTCCTACGAGGAGATCGCCGCCACGCTCGGCGTGAAGCTCGGCACCGTGCGCAGCCGTATCCACCGGGGCCGTTCGCACCTGCGCAAGGCGCTCAAGCACCGTTCTCCCGAGGCCCGTGCCGAGCAGCGCGCGCTGGCCGGTGTGGCCGTGGGCGCGCCCGGCGCAGGGGGAGAGGGCGGAGCCGAGTGAGCGGGATCAGTCCGTCCCCGTCGCCCGCCGAACAGGCCTCCTCCGCCGAACGGCATCTGGGCGACCGGCTCGCCGCCCTCGTGGACGGGGAGTTGGACCACGACGCGCGCGAGCGGGTACTGGCGCACCTGGCGACGTGCCCCAAGTGCAAGGCCGAGGCCGATGCGCAGCGGCGCCTGAAGACCATGTTCGTGGAGAGCGCTCCGCCTCCGCTGTCGGCCGGGCTGCTGGCGCGGTTGCAGGGGCTGCCGGGAGGCGGCTCCGAGGGCCCCTCAGGCCCCTCCGGCCCCTTCGGGCCGTCCGCGGGAGCCGACCCCTTCGCGCCCTTCGGCTACGCGCCGCCTGCGGCCGCGGCCGCGCCGCAGCAGCAGGGCTTCCGGATACACGAGGTGGGCCGGCAGCGGCGCCGCTTCGCGTTCGTGGCCGCAGGAGCGGTGTCGCTCGCCGCGATCGCGCTGGGCGGTTCGCTGCCGATGGAAGCGGTCGAGCCCAATGCCCGCGGCGAGGCCCCGGCCGCGCGCACGGGTCCCGTGGTCCCGGTGGTCGACGCGGTGGTCCGGGAGAACCGGCTGCCGAAGCCGGGCACCGTCCCGACGCTCCGCTCGGTCACCCCCCTCGCGGCCTCCCCGACGCCCGCCCGCCCGACCACTTCCGCCCGCCCGGTGTCCCTGTACCGCTAGTGCTGCGGCCGGAAGGTTCACCGGGGCGCGACGCCCGGCACGGCACCTCGTCACACTCCCGTCTGCCTCGCGACGCCCGGCAGGCGCTCTCGCCGCACCGGGCGGAAGCCGAGTACTCCGGGCGCCGTTCACCCGTTCCCCGTCCCCGCCCGTCCGGCCCGCCGGGGCGGGTGGCGGGGGCGACCTGGTTGAATCTCCGCCAGATGCCCCGCCCCGGGCGGCCGGCGGAGACCGACAGGTAGGCGGGGAGCGCCCATGTCCGACAGTCAGCAGACCGATCCGGCGGCGGATCCGGTACCCGCCCTCCTGCCCCGCTGGTGGAGCCGCCCCGCGGATCCCGTCGGCGCCGACGAGGTGTCCGTACCGGCCCCGCGGGCCGAGTCCCCCGCAGCCGGGGATCCGGCCCCCGCCCCGGTCCCCCAGTGGTGGAGTCGCCCCGCGGAGCCGGTCGCCGCGCACGAGGGATCCGTACCGCCGCCGAGGGCGGTGCCGGACGCGGACGCGGGCACGGACACGGAGCCGCGGTACGACCCGTGGGGTGCGCGGCCGCTCCAGGCGGTGGACCACGGCCGGGCGGGATCCCGCCGGGTTCGGCTGCGCCAGGGCATCCTCCTCGGCGTCGGGATCGCCCTCCTGGCCGGTGGCATCGGCGGCTACGCGGGGGTCCTCGCCGAGCGGCAGGCCGGCACCCGCCTCGAACTTCCGCAGGCGGCCCGCGCCGACCGCGGCCGCGCTCCCGACAGCGTCGCCGGGATCGCCGCCACCGCGCTCCCCGGTGTGGTCACCCTGCACGTCAACGGCGCGCAGAGCAGCTCGACCGGCACCGGCTTCGTCCTCGACGGGCAGGGCCACATCCTCACCAACAACCACGTGGTCAACGGGGCCCGGACCATAACGGTCACCTTCAGCACCGGCGAGAGCGTCCCCGCCGAACTGGTCGGCGGCGACACCGGATACGACCTGGCCGTCGTCAAGGTCGACGGGGTACGGGGCCTGCGGCCGCTGGCGCTCGGCAACTCCGAGAACGTCGAGGTCGGCGACCCCGTCGTGGCCATCGGAGCCCCCTACGACCTGTCCAACACCGTCACCGCGGGCATCATCAGCGCCACCGGCCGTCCCATCACCGCCGGCGGCGACAAGGGCGACGGCAGCGACGTCAGCTACGTCGACGCCCTCCAGACCGACGCCCCCATCAACCCCGGCAACTCCGGCGGACCGCTCCTCGACGCCAAGGCCCAGGTGATCGGCATCAACAGCGCCATCCGGGGAGGCGACGGCAAGGACAGCTCCGGACAGCAGCGCGGCAGCATCGGCCTAGGCTTCGCCATCCCGGTGAACCAGGGCAAGCGCGTGGCCGAGGAGCTGATCCGCACCGGCCGCGCCACCCACCCCGTCATCGGCGTCACCCTGGACATGGACTACTCCGGCGACGGCGCCCGGGTGGGGGAGAAGGGCGAGGACGGCAAGCCCGCCGTCACCGCGGGCGGGCCCGGAGCCCGCGCGGGCATCAGGCCGGGCGACGTGATCACCGAGGTCGACGGGGTACGGGTGCACGGCGGCGACGAGCTGGTGATCAAGGTCCGCGCCCACCGGCCGGGCGACCGGCTCACCCTCACCGTGCTGCGCGAGGGCCGGGAGCGCACGCTGGAAGTGGTCCTCGGATCCGCGAACGGATCATGACGGGCGGGTGAATGCCGAAGCGGTCCGGTAATCAGCCGGTCCTGGTGTATTGGCCTGCGGACCGGGCCGGGTACCGTGTGACAGGCCTGACGTGAAGAGAGCCGAGGAGCGGGGCAAGGTGTTCAACGACATAGGCGCACTCGAGCTGGTCACGATCGTGGTGCTCGCCATTCTCATCTTCGGCCCGGACAAGCTGCCCAAGGTCATCCAGGACGTCACGGGCGTCATCCGGAAGATCCGCGCTTTCTCCGACAGCGCGAAGCAGGACATCCGCTCCGAGCTCGGTCCGGAATTCAAGGACTTCGAGTTCGAGGACCTGAACCCGAAGAACTTCATCCGCAAGCAGCTGACCGAGAACGAGGACCTCAAGGAGATCCGGAGCAGCTTCGATCTCCGCAAGGAACTCAACGACGTCACCGACGCGGTCAACGGCAAGGAGTCCGAGCCGGCCGCGGCCGCCGACGGCGCCCTCCCCGCCGCCGCGCCGGGCGCCGGACCGGACATGGTCAAGAAGCCCGCGACCCCGGCGCAGGACCAGCGCACGCGCTACGACGCCGACGCGACCTGACGCCACCGGGGACCACGCGCACGCCCGCTTGCCCGGCGAACCGCGGTCGGATGGCTATCCTCCTTGAGTCCGGACCCAGGACGCCCGAGGGGGGTGGGCCGTTCCGGATCCCACGGAACGAGAGGCCGCTCAGATGGAGACGACGAGCAGTAGCCGGGTAGGCACGCAGCCCGCCGAGGCACAGACGCCAGCCCCCGCACTGGCAGCAGACCCTCCGCAGTCCCCGGACGCGGGCGCCCCGCCCGTCCCTGCCGCCCGCCGGGCGGCCGAGGGGTACCTGCGGGCCGACTTCCCCTGGTACGGGCTGGACGGGGCCTTCAGCGGCCCCCGCTGGCTGATGCAGGTCGCCGCGGGCGCCGACGGAAGCGTGGAACACGGCTCGACCGGTCACGGTGACGAGCCCTCCGCCCGCGGCGAGATCGCCACCGGGGAGAAGGAGCGCTTCGCGGTGGTCGTCACCGTGGCCAGCAACCCGCTGCGCCGCACCGCCGACGGCACCGGCGTCCTGGAGGCCACCTCGGTCTCCTCGGCGGCCTGGCTGGCCGGCTCGGGGCTGCTGGCCTACAGCTGGCCGGGGCAGATGGACCACAGCCTGCGCAACGACTGGCTCGACCAGCAGACCGAGGCCGCGTGGGAGCTCGCGGACGACCTCGCGGGGCCGGACTGGTCGACGCTGTCGCTGCCGGTGGACGGGGAGCCGACGCCGTTCCACTACCGCGAGTCGGAGTTCGGGTGGGTCCTGGCCGGATCGACCGGCAGCGGGGTGCACTTGGGTGCGTACGGGCGCGGGATGAGCGCGTACGGGCTCGGCTTCTCGGTGATCGGCGACCTGGCGGCGTACGAGTAGGAACAAGAAAAACAGGAACAAGAAAAAGGGGGGCTCAGCGATGGAATTCCATCGCTGAGCCCCCCTTTTTCAGCGTGTCAGGGTGTCAGAACTTGTTGCGCGGGGTGATCCCCAGGGACATGCCCGCCAGGCCGCGGGCGCGGCCGCCGAGCTTGCCCGCGATGGCGCGCAGGGCCGCGCCGGCGGGGGAGTCGGGGTCCGACAGGACGACCGGGGTGCCGTCGTCGCCGCCCTCGCGCAGGCGGACGTCGATCGGGATCGAGCCCAGCACCGGTACCGCCGCGCCGACCGTCTTGGTCAGGCCGTCGGCGACCTTCTGGCCACCGCCCGAGCCGAACACGTCGACCATCTCGTCGCAGTGCGGGCAGGGCAGTCCGGACATGTTCTCGACGACGCCGACGATCTTCTGGTGGGTCTGCACGGCGATCGAGCCGGCCCGCTCCGCGACCTCGGCCGCGGCCTGCTGCGGGGTGGTCACGACGAGGATCTCGGCGTTCGGCACGAGCTGGGCCACGGAGATCGCGATGTCGCCCGTGCCCGGCGGCAGGTCGAGCAGCAGGACGTCCAGGTCGCCCCAGTACACGTCGGCCAGGAACTGCTGGAGGGCCCGGTGCAGCATCGGACCGCGCCACACCACGGGCGCGTTGCCCGGGGTGAACATGCCGATGGAGATGACCTTCACGCCGTGCGAGGACGGCGGCATGATCATGTTCTCGACCTGGGTGGGGCGGCCCTCGACCCCGAGCATGCGCGGCACGCTGTGGCCGTAGATGTCGGCGTCGACCACGCCGACCTTGAGGCCGTCGGCCGCCATCGCCGCCGCCAGGTTCACGGTGACCGAGGACTTGCCGACGCCGCCCTTGCCGGAGGCGACCGCGTAGACGCGGGTCAGCGAGCCGGGCTGGGCGAAGGGGACCTCGCGCTCGGCGGTGCCGCCGCGCAGGGTCGCCGCGAGGTCCTTGCGCTGCTCGTCGCTCATCACGTCCAGCGTGACGGCGACCGAGGTGACGCCGGGGACCCGCTGCACGGCCTCGGTGACCAGGTTGGTGATGGTCTCGCGCATGGGGCAGCCCGACACGGTCAGGAACACGGTGACGGCGACCTCGCCGCCGTCGCCGATCTCCACCGATTTGACCATGCCCAGCTCGGTGATGGGCCGGTGGATCTCGGGGTCGTTCACCGTCGCCAGCGCGTCCAGGATCGCGTCCTGTTCGGGCACGGCAGCGGCGGAGGCGGAGCTTGTGTCGGTAGCCATGCCCCGATGGTACGGCGCGGTGGCGGGCCTCAGGGAAGCCCGCTAGCGGTCGCCTTCGTCACTCTCGGCGGGGAATAGCCGCCGCTCGTCCATCTCCTTGATCAGATCCTGGAACTCGGACCGGATCCAGTCGCGCGTGGCGACCTCTCCCAGACCCATCCGCAGCGCCGCGATCTCCCGGGTCAGGTACTCGGTGTCGGCCAGCGAGCGCTCGTTCTGCTTGCGGTCCTGCTCCAGGTTGACCCGGTCCCTGTCGTCCTGGCGGTTCTGTGCCAGCAGGATCAGCGGGGCCGCGTAGGAGGCCTGGAGCGACAGCATCAGGGTCAGGAAGATGAAGGGGTACTGGTCGAAGCGCACGCTCTCGGGCGCAAAGATGTTCCAGAGCACCCAGATGATGATGACGACCGTCATCCATACGATGAACCGGCCCGTGCCGAGGAACCGCGCGACCCGCTCCGAGAGCCGCCCGAAGGCCTCCGGGTCGTACTCGGGCAGCAGCCGCCGGCGCGCCGGGCGCGGCAGGTCGAGCCGGGTCCGCGAGCGCGACAGCGCGCTCGCCCCCGACGACTGGCCCGACTGGCCCGCCTTCGCCCGCTCGCCGCGCTCGAAAGAGGAACGTTCCGCCCGCTCGGCGGCCGCCTCCGACAGCCCGTACTCGCGCCCTGCGGCGCGTGCCTGCTCGCGCCGTTCCCGGGCCTGCTCCTTGCGCCGCTCGCGCGGCTGCTCGCCGCGCCCCCGCTCAGTCCCCACGGAGGGCCCCTTCCGCACGCTCGGAATCCTGGGGACCCCCGGGGCCCTCCGAATGGAAGTCCGTCTCCCGCCAGTCGTCCGGCAGCAGGTGGTCCAGTACGTCGTCCACGGTGACCGCGCCCAGCAGCGAGCCGCTCTCGTCGACGACCGGGACAGCGACCATGTTGTACGCGGCCAGGTAGCTGGTCACCACCGGCAGCGAGGCGTCCGGCCGCAGCGGCGCCAGCCCGGTGTCCACGATCGAGCTGACCAGGGTGAACGGCGGATCGCGCAGCAGCCGCTGGAAGTGCACCGTGCCCAGGTACTTGCCCGTCGGCGTCTCGTCCGGCGGCCGGCACACGTACACCTGCGCCGCCAGCGCCGGCGACAGGTCCGACTGCCGTACGCGGGCCAGCGCGTCGGCGACCGTCGCGTCGGGCCGCAGCACGATCGGCTCCGTGGTCATCAGACCGCCCGCGGTGTTCTCCTCGTACGACAGCAGGCGCCGCACGTCGGCCGCGTCGTCCGGCCGCATCAGCGTCAGCAGCCGTTCCTTGTCGTCCTCCGGCAGCTCCGAGAGCAGGTCGGCCGCGTCGTCCGGGTCCATCGCCTCCAGGACGTCGGCCGCGCGCTCCTCCTTCAGCTTCCCGAGGATCTCCACCTGCTCGTCCTCGGGCAGCTCCTCCATGACGTCCGCGAGCCGGTCGTCGTCCAGCGCGCTCGCCACCTCGGCACGCCGCTTGGGCGTCAGGTGGTGCAGGACGTTCGCCACGTCCGCGGGGCGCATCTGCTCGAAGGTGGCGACCAGGTTCTCGGCGCCCTGCCCGTGCTCCTCCAGCGAGAAGCCCGTCACCGCCGACCACTCCACGGTCAGGGTCTCGCCGCGCCGCCGCAGCGCGCCCGACTTGCCCTTCCGTACGAAGATCCGGTCGATCTCCCAGTCACGGCGGGCCGGCAGCTGCTGGATGGCCACGTCCAGGACGGTGACCTCCTCGTCGTCCGCGACCAGGCGCACCCGCCGGTCCAGCAGTTCGCCGAGGATCAGCCGCTCGGTGGGGCGCTGCTCGAAGCGCCGCATGTTGACCACGCCGGTGGTGATCACCTGGCCGGACTCGACGCCCGTCACCCGGGTCATGGGCAGGAAGATCCGCCGCCGGCTGACGACCTCCACCACCAGACCGAGCAGCCGGGGCGGCCGACCGCCCACGCGGAGCATCGCGACGAGGTCGCGCACCCGGCCCACCTGGTCGCCGTTGGGGTCGAAGACGGGCACACCCGACAGATGAGAGACGAAGATCCGTGGGGCGCCTGCCGCCATCCGAGCGCCTCCTACGAGCTGCGTCATCCGTCGATCACCGGTACTGCCGCCCCCAGGTTAGCCCGTACCGCACACAACCTCCTGGTGGGGCCGTCCGCCCGGGCATCCCCCGGCGCCGGCGCGGCGCCCCCGGGACCTCCGTACGCGCGTCCCCACGGGCTGCGCACGGGCGCCGCGCGGAGGCCCGCGTACGGGCGGGTACGCTGCCAGCTGCTCGCCGACGCAACGAGAGGGGCACCTGCCCGTGACCGCCTATTTCCCCGCCCCGCGGCTGCGCCGGGCCGCCTTCGTCGGTGCCCTCTGCGCGGGCCTGGCCGTCGTCGGAACGGGGTGCGGGGCGGATCCCGACGAGGGGACGAACGGGGTCGGCAAACTGTCCGCCGACCAGATCGAGGACAAGGCGAAGACGGCCGTCACCGGGGCGCAGTCGGTCCACCTCTCCGGCACGCTCGTCAGCGGCGGCAAATCCTTCACCCTGGACATGCGGCTCGGGGCGGACGGCGGCTCCGGCGAGGTGAAGTCCCAGGACGACACCACCTTCCAGCTGCTGCGGGTCGGGGAGCAGCTCTACCTCAAGGCGGGCGCCGCGTTCTGGGGGCAGTCCGAGGCGGCCGGCAAGCTCGGCGACAAGTTCGTCAAGGTGCCCGAGGGCGACCCCTCGTACAAGCAGTTCCGCGGGTTCACCGACATGCAGGTCATGCTCGACGGGCTGCTCGGGCTCGACGGGAAGCTCACCAAGAGCGAGGACTACACCAAGGTCGGGCTCACCCGGGCCGTCCAGGTCTCGGCGGACAAGGGCAAGGGCGGCAAACTCTCGGTCTCCCTGGAGGGCACCCCCTACCCGCTCCTGATGGAACGCGCGGGCGGCGCCGGCCGGGTGACCCTCGCGGAATGGGGCAAGCCGGTCGAGCTGACCGCGCCCGAGCCGGACCAGACCGTGGACTACGGCTCCGAGCTGCCCACGACCAAGGAGCAGGAGGGCGCCCCCAAGGCCTCCGGCCAGGGCACCAACCCGCAGGGCTAGCGCGCCTGTCCCTAGGGCCGGGCCGCCTTCTTCTTCCGCTTCAGCAGCAGCTTCGGCAGCCCCGCCGGGATGGGCTGCCGGGTCGTCGCCGGGGAGCCCAGCGGAGCCGCCGCCAGCGAACCCTCGGGGAGGTCGGCCCGGACCGACTCCGGCTCCAGGCGGAGCAGCCGGCACTCCCGCGCCCAGCGCTCGGTCATCTCGGCGGAGTCGGGCGCGTTGAGCCGCTTGCCCTTGAGCTCGGCCACCGCGGCCTCCCACGGCTCGCTGCCGGGCACGAGCTCGCGTACGGTCGCCGTCCACGCGACGAGCCGGCCGCCCTTGTCCTTGCTGCGCACGGTCACCTCGGCCGCCGCCCCGTCCGCGAGCCCCGGGAACGGCTGCTCCCCGGGCCCGTCGCCGAGCACGTGCGCCGCGCCGTCCACCCAGGCGTGCCACAGCCCGCGGTCGGCCCCGGAGCCGCGGACCCAGATGAGGCCGGACTTCTTGGTGGCCTCCTCGACGAGGGCCAGATCGAGCGCGCTGAGAGTCATGCGCACAGGGTAGCCAGCGCCCCCCGCACGCTCACAGCCAGTGGGCTCACAGCCAGCCGTGCCGGCGCAGGGCCCGGTGGATGGTGAAGCAGGTTCCGGCGATGGTGGCCATCACCATCGGATAGCCGTAGCGCCACTGGAGCTCCGGCATGTGCTCGAAGTTCATCCCGTACACCCCGCAGATCATCGTGGGCACGGCGATGATCGCCGCCCAAGAGGTGATCTTGCGCATGTCCTCGTTCTGCGCGACGGTCGCCTGCGCCAGATTGGCCTGGAGGATTGAGTTCAGCAGCTCGTCGAAGCCGACGACCTGCTCGTGCACCCGGGCCAGGTGGTCGGCGACGTCGCGGAAGTACTTCTGGATGTCGGGCTCCACCAGCCGCATCGGGCGCTCGCTGAGCAGCTCCATGGGGCGCAGCAGCGGGGAGACGGCCCGCTTGAACTCCAGCACCTCGCGCTTGAGCTGGTAGATGCGGCCCGCGTCGCCGCCGCGCGCGGCGCCTTTGGCGGGGGCGGCGAAGACCTCGCTCTCCACCTCGTCGATGTCGTCCTGTACGGCCGCGGCGACGGCGATGTACCCGTCGACCACGTGGTCGGCGAGGGAGTGCAGGACGGCGGACGGGCCCTTGGCGAGCAGCGCCGGGTCGTCCTGGAGGCGGTGGCGCAGGCCCTTGAGGGAGCCGTGGCCGCCGTGCCGGACGGTGATGACGAAGTCGGGGCCGGTGAAGCACATCACCTCGCCGGTCTCCACCACCTCGCTGGTGGCGGTGAGTTCGGCGTGCTCGACGTAGTGGATCGTCTTGAAGACGGTGAAGAGGGTGTCGTCGTAGCGCTCCAGCTTCGGCCGCTGGTGCGCGTGCACCGCGTCCTCCACGGCGAGCGGGTGCAGCCCGAACACGGCGGCGATCCCCGCGAACTCGGCCTCCGTCGGCTCGTGCAGGCCGATCCACGCGAATCCGCCGTCCTCGCGGACCTCGCGCAGCGCCTCACGGGGCGTCAGGCAGGAGGCTCCCTGCGCGCGCACGTCGCGCCGCCCGTCGCGGTAGACGGCGCAGTCGACCACCGCGCTGTTCGCGGACGGGTCGCGGGTGGTGTCGTAGCCGGGCTGTGCCGGGGTGGACCTGCGCAGCGCGGGGCGGACGGCGGCACGGAGGTAGGGCAGCATCGACATGGCAGGCTCCTTCGCGCGCACGGCTGCGGACCGTACGGGTGGGAGGTCCTTCCGGATGACACGCTCACCGCGGTCGGCAGTCCGGGCGGGCAGGCGGAAGGATCAGGCAGGACGGGAGGACACAGTTCTTCCGTCGCTCTTCGACCGATCCGACGTGTGGATCCAAGACCCGCGGATCAAAGGGGGCGCGGCGCGCCCGTCGGCGAAGTGGAAGAGCGAGAGGTACCGCACGTACTGTGCGATCGACTTCGATGCACCGCAGCCCCACCTCCTCCGGCCGGTCCCCCGTAAGGGACGTCCTGTCGCCGGGGCACTGAAACTTCTCTTCTGAGAGCGTCCCCGACCAGCGGTCAACGATATCAGCCGACGGATGGTCAAGAGCCGCTCTTTACCCGGCTGATACGAGTTCTATGCTCGCTCCATGGCAGAAATTCTGGCCCTTGTGGAAGCCCGGCTGCGCGCCGCCCTCGGCGAACCCGACGCCCGCGCCGCCGTCACCTTCCTGGGCACCGACCGTTTCGAAGTCCTCCGCTTCACCGAGGGCGACCTCGTGCGGTACGCGACCCTCGGCATGTCCGCCCAGCCGATGACCGACCCGACGGCGGTGGTCTCCGACCCGGTCCGCGGCCCGCGCGCGGAACTCGTCCTGACCGTACGGGGCGGCCTCGCGCCCACCGACAAGCTGCTGAGGCCGCTCGCCGTGCTGGCGGCCTCGCCCCAGGTGGAAGGACTCGTCGTGACGCCCGGCGCCTCACTGGACGTGGGCGAACCCCTCTGGGACGGGGCGCCGTTCACCTCCGTGCTCGTCGCGGAGCCCGGCGGGCTGGTCGAGGACGTCGTCCTGGACGACCCCATGGATCCCGTCTCCTTCTTCCCCCTCCTGCCGATGACGGCGAACGAGGCGGCGTGGAAGAGGGTCCACGGCGCCGCCGCCCTGCAGGAACGCTGGCTCGCGCGCGGCACGGATCTGCGGGACCCTCTGCGTACGGCAGTCGCACTGGACTGAGCATCCGGCCGCCGCCCGGCCGCCCGGACGGGTGAGCGCGTCTTGACGGGGCGCGCGGCGGGGAGGAGCGTGGCTTCTTATGAGGGGCGAACCGAGTTGCCCGAAGTGTGGTGGCCGGGTCAGGGCGCCCGGTCTTTTCGCCGACTCCTGGCAGTGCGCTGTGCACGGCACCGTCCATCCCCTGCAGCCCGTGATCCCGCCGAGCGTCGAAGGTCTGGGCGTGGTGGTGAACCGGGCGCAGGTACCGGTCTGGATGCCCTGGCCGCTGCCCGTCGGCTGGCTGTTCACCGGGGTCGCCTCCGCCGGTGACGACCGCAGCGGCGGCCGGGCCACCGCCGTCGCCTGCTCGGGTCCCGGCCCGCTGGGCGGCATCGGCGAGCTGCTGCTGATCGCCGAGGAGCTGGGCGTCGGCCTGGGCGCGCGGTTCGCCGGTCTCGACGCCCCCGACCCGGGCCGCTACATGAACGTCTCCGCCCCGCCGCACGCCAAGGTGGTCGCCGCCGGGCGCCCGACGCCGCTCTGGCACGTCACCGGCGTACCCGAGGACCGGGCCGTCTTCGCGGGCGAGGCGCGCGGGCTGTGGCTGTGGGCGATCGTCTGGCCGGAGCAGTCGGGCCTGCTGATGTACGACGAGCTGGTCCTGACCGACCTGCGCGACGCGGGGGCCGAGGTGGAACTGCTGCCCTGCGGCGCCCTGAGCCCCCGGATTCTGTCCTCCTGACGCGCCGCTCGCGCGGCTCGGCGCCGGGGGGCGCCTCCCCGGCTTCGCGGCGCTGCGCCGGACTCCGTCCGGCGGACCAGACGGGCCGGTCCGGCGCTGAGGCGCCATGCGGGCGGTCCGGCGGCATCCGGCGCGGCCCGGCCGGTGGGTCCCGTACCGGGAAAAGCGGACGCTATCCTGGAGTGTCCCCCGTCCGCGTGTGAACCCTGGAGTTCGGCTGTGCGCATCGATCTGCACGCCCACTCCACGGCCTCGGACGGTACGGACACCCCCGCCGAGCTGGTGCGCAATGCCGCCGGTGCGGGGCTCGACGTGGTGGCGCTGACCGACCACGACACCGTCGCCGGATACCGCGAGGCCATCGCCGCGCTGCCCCAGGGGCTGACCCTGGTCACCGGCGCCGAGCTGAGCTGCCGTCTCGACGGCATCGGCATGCACATGCTGGCGTACCTCTTCGACCCGGAGGAGCCCGAGCTCTTCCGCGAGCGCGAGCTGGTGCGCGACGACCGCACCCCGCGCGCGCAGGCCATGATCGGCAAGCTGCAGGGCCTCGGGGTGGACATCACCTGGGAGCGGGTGGCCCGGATCGCCGGTGACGGCTCCGTGGGGCGCCCGCACATCGCCGCCGCGCTCGTCGAGCTGGGCGTCGTGCCCACCGTGTCCGACGCCTTCACCGCGCACTGGCTCGCCGACGGCGGCCGCGCGTACGCCGAGAAGCACGAGCTCGACCCCTTCGACGCGATCCGCCTGGTCAAGGCGGCCGGCGGGGTCACCGTCTTCGCCCATCCCGCCGCCGTCAAGCGCGGCACCTGCGTGCCCGAGAGCGCGATAGCCGCCCTCGCCTCGGCCGGCCTCGACGGCATCGAGGTCGACCACATGGACCACGACGAAGCGACCCGCGCGCGCCTGCGCGGCCTGGCCGGCGACCTCGGTCTGCTGACCACCGGGTCCAGCGATTACCACGGCAGCCGCAAGACCTGCCGCCTCGGGGAGTACACGACCGACCCCGAGATCTACGGCGAGATCACCCGCCGTGCCACCGGGGCGTTCCCGGTCCCCGGCGCCGGTGGACGCGTACGCGGCTGACCTCTGCCGCCGCTCCCCGCTGCACCTTCCCCTTTTTCGTGACACCCCTCTTCTGCAAGGCATCACTGTGCTCGATTTCGCCGTCTTCGGATCCCTCTTTCTCACGCTTTTTGTGATTATGGACCCCCCTGGGATCACGCCCATCTTCCTCGCGCTGACCTCCGGCCGCCCCGCCAAGGTGCAGCGCCGCATGGCCTGGCAGGCCGTCTGCGTCGCCTTCGGCGTCATCGCCGTCTTCGGCATCTGCGGCCAGCAGATCCTCGACTACCTGCACGTCTCCGTGCCCGCCCTGATGATCGCGGGCGGGCTGCTGCTCCTGCTCATCGCGCTCGACCTGCTCACCGGCAAGACCGACGAGCCGAAGCAGACCAAGGACGTGAACGTCGCGCTCGTCCCGCTCGGCATGCCGCTGCTCGCCGGGCCCGGCGCGATCGTCTCGGTGATCCTGGCCGTGCAGAAGGCCGACGGACTCACCGGTCAGTTCTCCGTGTGGGCCGCGATCGTCGCGATGCACATCGTGCTGTGGGTGGTGATGCGCTATTCGCTCGTCATCATCCGCGTGATCAAGGACGGCGGCGTGGTCCTCGTGACGCGCCTGGCGGGCATGATGCTGTCCGCGATCGCCGTCCAGCAGATCATCAACGGCGTGCTCCAGGTGATCGAAGCCGCGTAGCGTCACCCGCCGCGCATGCGAACGCCCCCGCACCGGGATCGGTGCGGGGGCGTTCGGCGAATAGGTGGACGCGGTCAGTTGGACACGGTCTCAGCCGGTCGGATCAGGATGCGCTGGCCTACGGCCGCGGCCTGCTGCACGATCCGGTTGACGGAGGCCGCGTCCACGACGGTGCTGTCCACGGCAGATCCGTCGACGTCGTCCAGGCGCAGAATCTCGAAGCGCATGGGGCTTCTCCCTTCGTCAGTGTTTCTCCTTGTACAGGGTTAACGAAGTGTAAGCCGCAAACATTCCCTACGCTAAGGAAATTTTTTCCTTGTCTAACTACTAACGGGTACCGGAGACGTCAGAGGCCTCCCCGGAGGCCCCCTCGCACGCCTCCCAGAACGCCTTCAGCGCCGCCGCCGTGGCCGCCGGATCCTCGGCGTTCGGAGAGTGTTCCGTCCCCGGGACCACCACCCGCGCCGCGCCCAGCCGGCGCGCCATCCCGTCCATCTCCGACACCGGCCACACCGGGTCCGTCTCCCCGGACAGCACCAGCTTCGCGAGCCCGGGCGCCGCGGCGACCAGCTCGTCGATCCGGTCCGGCTCCTCGATCAGCGCCCGGCCGGTGACCATCAGCTGCTCGGGGACGGTCCCCAGCCAGCGGGCGCGCAGGAAGGCCGCGAGGGCCGGGTCCTCGGCGGGCGCGTCGCGCGGATCCATGGCGCGCATGGCCGCCCAGATGCCCGGCATGTCGTCGCCCATCGCCTCCAGCGCCGAGACCAGCAGCTTCGTACGGCCCTGCTGGTCCGCGCAGACCGCGCCCGGGCCGCTGCTCAGCAGCGTGAGGCTGGCGTACGGGGCCGGGTCGAGGACCACGGCCGCCCGGACGATCAGCCCGCCCAGCGAATGCCCGAGCAGGTGCACGGGACCGGCCGCGTCCAGGGCGGCGGTCTGCGCGAGGACGTCCCGCGCCAGCTCCGCGAGGGCGTACGGGGCCTGCGTGCGCGGGCCGCCGCTCTCGTGCTGGCCGCGGCCGTCGACGGCGACGACGCGGTACCCGGCGTCGGCCAGCGGCCCGAGAAGACCGATGAAGTCCTCTTTGCTGCCGGTGTAGCCGGGCACCAGCAGGGCGGTGCCGCGGGCCGGCCCGGCGGGCAGGGCCTCGTGCGCGGCGAACTCGCCGCGGGCCGTGACCAGCCGGTACGCGCGGGCTGCGGGCGGGAGCGTGAGGGACGGCGGCTTGCTCATGGCCCGAGGTTACCGGCCCGTACGCCCGTACGGGAGCTCCGCCCGGGCCCGGGTACGCCGATGGCCCCGGCCCCCTCGAAGGGGGACCGGGGCCATCGGCAGGGCGTTACGCCTCCGGGGTCTCCACCGCGGCGACGGCCTTGCGGGTCCGCGTGCGCTTCGGCTTGACCGGAGCCTCCTCGGCAGCGGCCTCGGCGGCCGGAGCCTCCGGGGCGGCAGCCGCGACCTTGCGGGTGCGGGTGCGCTTCGGCTTGACCGGAGCCTCCTCCGCCACCGGGGCGGCGGCTTCGGCGACGACCTCGGCGGCCGGGGCGGCAGCTGCGACCTTGCGGGTGCGGGTGCGCTTCGGCTTGACCGGGGCCTCCTCGGCGACGGCGACAGCAACCGGCGCGACGGCCGGAGCGGCCGGAGCCTCGACCACGGCGGCCTGGGCGACGACCTCGGCCACCGGGGCGACGACCTCGGCCACCGGAGCGGCCGCGGCCTTGCGGGGAGCACGGGCACGCGGGGCGCTGCTGCGCGGGGCACTGCTCCGGGGGGCGCTGGTACGGCGCTCCCGGACCGGCTCCACGAGCGGGGCCATCTGGAAGTCGACCTCGGGCTCCACGACGAACGGGGCCAGGGGCTCCAGCGTCGTCGAGGGGGCGACGAAGGTGGCGGCCGGAGCGGCCGACCGGGTCCGGCGACGACGCGGCTTGCGCGCCTCGTCGGCGGCCGGAGCCTCCGGAGCCTGGATCGCCGGAGCCTGGACCGCCGGAGCGGCCGCGGCGACCGGGGTGGCCTCGGTGGTGACCGGGGTCAGGAGCTCGGCGCCCTGGTCCGAGCCGCCACGGGTGCGGCGGCGCTGGCGCGGGGCACGGGCGGGACGCTCCTCGGTGACCGGGGCGGCGGCACTGCGGCCACCGTCACGTCCACCATCACGACCGGCATCACGGCCACCGTCACGACCGGCATCGCGCCCGCGGTCACGACCGCCGTCGCGACCGCTGTCACGGCCACCGTCGCGGCCGCCACGGCCACCGCGGCCGCCGGTCTCGCCCAGGTCTTCCAGGTTCTCGGCCTTCAGGCCGGCCCGCGTGCGCTCGGCGCGCGGCAGGACGCCCTTGGTACCGGCCGGGATGTTCATCTGCTCGTACAGGTGCGGGGACGTGGAGTACGTCTCCACCGGGTCGTGGAAGTCCAGCTCCAGCGCCTTGTTGATCAGCTGCCAGCGCGGGATGTCGTCCCAGTCGACCAGGGTGACGGCGATGCCCTTCTTGCCCGCGCGGCCGGTGCGGCCCACGCGGTGCAGGAAGGTCTTCTCGTCCTCGGGCGTCTGGTAGTTGATGACGTGGGTGACACCCTCGACATCGATACCGCGCGCGGCGACGTCGGTGCAGACCAGCACGTCGACCTTGCCGTTGCGGAAGGCGCGCAGCGCCTGCTCGCGGGCGCCCTGGCCCAGGTCGCCGTGGACGGCGCCCGAGGCGAAGCCGCGCTTCTCCAGCTGCTCGGCGATGTCGGCCGCCGTGCGCTTGGTGCGGCAGAAGATCATGGCGAGCCCGCGGCCTTCGGCCTGCAGGATGCGGGAGACGAGCTCCGGCTTGTCCATGTTGTGCGCACGGAAGACGTGCTGCGTGGTGTTGGCGACGGTCGCGCCCTCACCGTCCTCGGAGACGGCGCGGATGTGCGTCGGCTGGGTCATGTACCGGCGGGCCAGCCCGATGACCGCACCCGGCATGGTCGCCGAGAACAGCATCGTCTGACGCTTGGCCGGGAGGTAGCTCATGATCCTCTCGACGTCGGGCAGGAAGCCCAGGTCGAGCATTTCGTCGGCCTCGTCGAGGACGAGGGCCTTGACCTTGGAGAGGTCGAGCTTCTTCTGCCCGGCCAGGTCGAGCAGGCGGCCCGGGGTGCCGACGATGACGTCGACGCCCTTCTTGAGCGCCTCGACCTGCGGCTCGTACGCGCGGCCGCCGTATATGGCGAGGACGCGGACGTTGCGGACCTTGCCCGCGGTGAGGAGGTCGTTGGTGACCTGGGTGCAGAGCTCGCGGGTCGGAACCACCACGAGGGCCTGCGGGGCGTCGGTGAGCTGATCCGGCGTGGAACGGCCGGCCTCGACGTCCGCGGGGACGACGACGCGCTCCAGCAGGGGGAGGCCGAAACCGAGCGTCTTGCCGGTACCGGTCTTGGCCTGGCCGATGACGTCCGTGCCGGACATGGCGACGGGGAGGGTCATCTCCTGGATCGGGAAGGGGGACACAATGCCGACGGCCTCAAGGGCTTCGGCCGTCTCGGGAAAGATCCCGAGGTCTCGGAACGTAGTCAGGGTGCTGCCTCTTCTGTGAGACGCGGCGCGAGGCGGCGAAGGGGGTCGTACCGTGCCGGGCTTGCAGTACTACTACGTACGTACGAAGCTGCGCGGGACCACGAGCCATCGCTCAGGCGCTTTATGCCGCTGAGGGGGCCCCTCGTGGGAGGCGGTACGTATGAACGTACGCATCACGCCGAGGGCGGTCGGGTGGAGCCGATCGGGCCACCGACCGGGCATCCTCATTCGGATGGCCCGCCGAGTGTTCGGCAGGCGCATTACCACTGTACCCCGGAATCTCGCAGCTGTGTCGGGTGAATTCACCAGGTAGGCGCGTTTACGTGGACTGAGCAGGTGGTTCATGGTGCCTTTCGGCGAGCTATTGTGCGGAGCATGTCGACCGTTGAAAACGCATCGCCCGCCGACGAAAGCGCCCCCTCCGAGGCAGCCGGCATCGCCGCCCAGGACTGGGCCACGGCCTCCGCCTCGCCGCAGTACCGGGCCGCCGTGGTGGATCTGCTCGGGGCGCTCGCGTACGGCGAACTCGCGGCCTTCGAACGCCTCGCGGAGGACGCGAAGCTCGCGCCCACCCTCGGGGACAAGGCCGAGCTCGCGAAGATGGCCTCCGCCGAGTTCCACCACTTCGAGCGCCTGCGCGACCGGCTCACCGCGATCGACGAGGACGCCACCGCCGCGATGGAGCCCTTCGCGAAGGGCGTCGACGACTTCCACCGCCAGACCGCCCCGTCGGACTGGCTGGAGGGCCTGGTCAAGGCCTACGTCGGCGACTCCATCGCCAGCGACTTCTACCGCGAGGTGGCCACCCACCTCGACACGGACACCCGCGGGCTCGTCGTGAGCGTGCTCGACGACACCGGCCACGGCGGTTTCGCCGTCGAGAAGGTGCGCGCCGCGATCGAGGCCGACCCGCGCTGCGGCGGCCGGCTCGCGCTGTGGGCCCGCCGGCTGATGGGCGAGGCCCTCTCGCAGGCGCAGCGCGTGGTCGCCGAGCGCGACGCGCTCTCCACCATGCTGGTCGGCGGAGTGGACGGGATGGCGGCCGGCTTCGACCTGGCGGCCGTCGGCGAGATGTTCACCCGGATCACCAAGGCGCACACCAAGCGCATGGCGGCCCTGGGCCTGGCGGCGTAGCCCCGGTCCCGTCCCGTAGACGTACGACGGCCCCCGCGCGGAAGCTCAGCGCGGGGGCCGTCGTCATGGGTCAGTGGGGTCGTCTAGCCCCGCGTCGGAACCGAAAACGGAGTCCGGCGGGACGGCCTCGCAGTCCGGCCGGCGGGCCGCAGCAGCAGGGACAGGACCACCGCCGCGACCAGCGCGCCGCCGATGAGGGTCGCGAACAGGGTGTTGTGCCCGGGGCCCAGCGCGGTGTGCGTCAGATAGGCCCCGAAGAGGGCGCCCGTCACTCCGCTCACCAGCACCGCCCGCGGAGAGGGCAGCCGCGGGCCGAGCGCACGGACGGCCGCCCCGGCCAGGGCGAGGCCCAGGAGAGCGGAGCCGAGCGCCTCGATCAGCAGCATGTGGGGTTCCTCTCGAACGGCGGACGTACCGGGGCGTAACGGGAGCGTGTTCCTTACTGGCGTCCTACCCGAAGCGGAGGAAACGGAAACGGCCCGGCGGAGTCCTCCACCGGGCCGTTCTCGGTACTTCTGGGTCCTGCTGGGTACCTCAGGGTGCTTCGCAGAGCGCTTCGGCTCAGAGAGCGCCGAAGCCGACCTTGCGCACGCTGGGCTCGCCCAGGTCGACGTACGACAGGCGCTCGGACGGCACCAGGACCTTGCGGCCCTTGATGTCCGTGAGGCTCAGCAGCGGCGCCGAGCCGGACAGGGCGGCGGTGACGATGCTCTCCAGCTCCTCGGCACTCAGGTCGCTCTCGAGCACGATCTCCCGGGGTGCGTGCTGCACGCCGATCTTGACCTCCACGGCCTTGTCCCTCCGACGGTCCGGTTCGCGCGATCAGCCGCGCCGTTACCCGGTCCACATTAGCCCGGAGAGGGGACGTGTCCGCCGCGCGGCGAAAACGCTCGCAGCGAACAGCCGCCGGTCAGACCGGCGGAGACCGCCGGGGCCGGCCCGGAAAGCCGGGCCGGCCCCGGGCGGACGCCGCTCAGAGCCAGGTCGGAGGCCCGTCAGGCGCCCGCCGGACGCCGGTCGGGCTCGGTCAGACGTCCGTCGGGTGCAGCGGGAAACCGGCGATTCCGCGCCAGGCGAGGGAGGTCAGCAGGCCCACCGCGGTGTCACGGGCTACCGGGCTCTCGCTCGACAGCCAGTACCGCGCCACGACCTGCGAGACCCCGCCCAGCCCCACGGCCAGCAGCATCGACTCGTCCTTCGACAGGCCGGTGTCCTCGGCGATGACGTCCGAGATGGCCTCGGCGCACTGCAGCGAGACGCGGTCGACGCGCTCGCGCACCGCCGGCTCGTTCGTCAGGTCCGACTCGAAGACCAGCCGGAAGGCGCCGCCCTCGTCCTCGACGTACGCGAAGTAGGCGTCCATCGTCGCGGCGACACGCATCTTGTTGTCGCTCGTCGACGCGAGCGCGGTGCGCACGGCGAGCAGCAGGGCCTCGCAGTGCTGGTCCAGGAGCGCCAGGTAGAGGTCGAGCTTGCCGGGGAAGTGCTGGTAGAGCACCGGCTTGCTGACTCCGGCACGCTCCGCGATGTCGTCCATGGCCGCTGCGTGGTAACCCTGCGCGACGAAGACCTCCTGGGCGGCGCCCAGAAGTTGGTTGCGCCGGGCCCGGCGCGGAAGTCGCGTGCCCCGCGGACGCGCTGCCTCGGTCTGCTCGATGGCTGTCACGCCGCCTCCCACTTTCTCTAGAACACAATGCGCCTTGCGTCGCGCGGCCATCGTACTTTTCGGTAACCGAATCTGGAGGGTTCAAGCCGAGTTTTCTCGCGGTACGGACCGCCGGTTACCCGCCGGAGATGCTGGTCAGCGCTTGCTCAGCGGTAGTCGTCCTCGTCCAGGGGCACCACCCGGGTCTGCTCGGCGGTGTCCCCGTCGGAGGCTTCGCGCTGGCCCACGGGGGTCAGCGGATCGTCCTCGACCGGATTCAACTCCGCGTTCTGCTCCGCCGCGTCCGCCTCGGGGGCTTCCACGTCGAGCCCGTCGGCGGCTTTCCGCAGCTCTGACTGGAAGGTGTCCGGTTCCGCAGGGTCGACAGTCATGGAGCACCCCTTTCCACTTCCACCTACGAGCCTAGGAGGATCGCGCATACCCCGCTAGGTGGCTCCGCAAGCATCTGTGACGGCGAACACAAGGGGCGGGGCGTGATCGTCTCGTAACATTGCCCCATGTCTTCGACCGAGCTGCCGGGTGTACGGTCCGCCGACCCCTCGTCTTCCGGACAGTCTTCCCAGGTGGGAGCCGTGCGAGTGGCCGAAGGGGAGCAGCTGCGCACCGACCGGCTGCCCGGGCTGGAAATGAACGTACGGCTGCGCCCGGCGGTCCGGGCCGGTTTGCCGCCCGCGCTGTTCGTCCACGGGCTCGGCGGATCCTCGCAGAACTGGTCCGCGCTGATGGCGCGGCTGGCCGATTCCGTCGAGGGCGAGGCAGTGGACCTGCCCGGTTTCGGCTGGTCCCCGCCGCCCGCCGACCGGGACTACTCGGTGACCGGGCTCGCCCGCGTCGTCATCCGCCACCTCGACGCCGCCGGGCGCGGACCGGTGCACCTGTTCGGGAACTCCCTCGGCGGCGCCGTCTCCACCCGGGTCGCGGCCGTCCGGCCCGACCTGGTGCGCACGCTGACGCTGGTCTCCCCGGCGCTGCCCGAACTGCGCGTACAGAAGTCGGCCGTGCCGACCGCGCTGCTCGCCGTACCCGGCATGGCCGGGGTCCTGGACCGGCTCACCCGCGGTCTGAGCGCCGAACAGCGCACCCGGGGGGTGACGGACCTCTGTTACGGAGACCCCTCGCGGGTGACGCCCGAGGCGTTCGAGGCGGCCGTCGAGGAAATGGAACGGCGGCTCGCACTCCCGTACTTCTGGGAGGCGATGACACGCTCCTCGCGCGGCATCGTCGACGCGTACACCCTCGGTGGCCAGCACGGACTGTGGCGCCAGGCACAGCGGGTGCTCGCGCCGACCCTGCTGGTCTACGGTGGCCGGGACCAACTCGTCTCGTACCGTATGGCGCACAAGGCCGCCGCGGCCTTCCGGGGTTCGCGGCTGCTGTCCCTGCCGGAGGCGGGGCACGTGGCGATGATGGAGTACCCGGAGGTGGTCGCGGCCGCCTTCCGGGAGCTGCTGGACGCCACCGGCGACGGGGGCACCGTGCACACCATGAATACCGACGAGGACGGCAAGGGCTGAGACGTGGGACGACATAGTCGCAAGGAGCCCGCCAAAGCTCCGGGCCCCGGCTCAGACCATCCGCAGCCGGCCGACCGGGCCGGCCTGCGGGCCGCCGCCCCGGCCCCGGCCGGGTGGGCCGAGCCGGCCGCAGCCCCGCGCGGGTACGCGGCCCCGCCGCGCCACGAGCCGGCGCCCGGCGCGCGCGGCGGACATCCCGAACAGCACGAGCCCGGCGGAGCCTGGGGCGCCGCCGCGGGTACCGGAGCGACCTACGGCGACTGGCGCGGGGCCCCGCGCACCCGACCGGCGGGCGGCGCGGGGGCACCTGCCCCGGTGCACGGCACGCCGGTCTACGGCACGCCGGCGCACGGCACCCCCGTCTACGTCACGCCGGCCCACGGAACCCCCGCCTACGACGCCCCCGTCTACGACGCACAGGGCTTCGGTACCCCCGCGGTCGGCTTCCCACAGGTCACCCTCGACCCGCCGATGACCGCGACGGGCTCGCACCGCCGGATCCAGGCCCCCGAGGACGTCTTCACCACGACGGGCTCCTACCGCACCGTCCCGGCCCCCGAGGACGCCTTCACCACGACGGGCTCCCACCGCCGGATCCCGGTCCACGAGGACGTTTTCACCACGACCGGCTCCTACCGCTCGGTCCCCGCCGTCGAGACCCCCTTCGCCGAGGCCCCCTTCGCGGAGAACGCCTTCACCGAGAACGCCTTCGCCGGGGACGCCTTCACCGCCACCGGATCGCGCCGCCGGATCCCCGCGCCGCGCACGCCGGTCGTCACACCCGCCGAAGAGCCGGAGCAGGCGCCGCCCGCGGCCGGGCGCGGCGGCAAGGGCCGTACGTACGCCGGGATGGCGGCGGCGGCCGTCACCGTCGCGCTCGCCGTCGTCGTCGCGGGCCAGGCGGCCTCCGAGAACGACAGCGCCAAGAACACCGTGCGCGCCGCCGACGAGGGCAACAGCCACACCGCCCAGGGCAACTCCGCCGCCTCCCGCTCCGACGACCGGCCCACCCCGGACGCCTCCGCGGCGCTCAAGGCCGCGCCGGAGCTCACGTACGACCAGAAGATGGCGCAGCAGTTCCCCATCGACGAGAAGCTGAAGGGCTCCGGCGTCTTCGACACCGTGCCCGGCGTGGCCAAGGCGCCCGGCAAGGGGAAGGTGGTCCGCTACCGCGTCGACGTGGAGCAGGGACTCGGCCTGGATGCTCAGCTGTTCGCCGAGGCCGTGCACCGCACGCTGAACGACGACCGGAGCTGGGGCCACGGCGGTACGAAGACCTTCGAGCGGGTGCCGGGCGGCGAGGCCGATTTCGTGATCACGCTCGCCAGCCCCGGGACCACCGGCGTCTGGTGCAAGAAGTCCGGGCTCGACACCACCGTCGACAACGTCTCGTGCGACTCCGCGTCGACCGACCGCGTGATGATCAACGCGTACCGCTGGTCGCAGGGTTCGGCGACGTACGGCGCGGACCAGATGTTCGCCTACCGCCAGATGCTGATCAACCACGAGGTCGGCCACCGGCTCGGCCACGGCCACGTGAGCTGCCAGACACCGGGCGCGCTCGCCCCGATCATGCAGCAGCAGACGAAGTCCCTGGACGTCAACAACATCAAGTGCAAGCCCAACCCCTGGGTGTATCCCGGGAGTTGATCTACCGCGTTGACAAGCCGTCCGATGGTCGGTCATTGTTCTCCGCATGTCGCACCTTCACACCACCACCGCGAGCGCCGCCATTGAGCTGGCGCTGCTTGGTGTGACCGCGCACAGCGTGGCCGACATCCTCTGTCGCTGACGCCTCCCTGAGCGCGCGACTTCCTCCTTTCTCCGTCGTTCCGCCGCGCCCGGGGCTCACCAGCCCGCAGGTGCGGCTTCCTGACGTTTTCCGTCCCCGCCGTCGGCATGCCGCCGACCGCGCCGACGTGGACCGCTGCCCCTCGCGTGGCCTTTTCCTCATCTCCCTTCACGCCGAGAGGTCCCTTTTCCCATGGCCCGTCAGTCCCTCATATCGCGCCGCGTGGCCGCGGTCGCCGTCAGCTTCGTTCTGGCCGGGGGCGCCGCCGCCTGCGGGCCCAAGGACGGTACGGACAAGGCCTCCGCCGGCGACAAGCCGGGCGCCACCGGCGCCGCCCCGCAGAAGGGCGGCACCCTGACCGTCCTCAACGCCGAGCCGCAGAGCGACTTCGACCCGGCCCGCCTGTACACCTCCGGCGGCGGCAACGTCCCCTCGCTCGTCTTCCGCACGCTGACCACCCGCAACCGGGAGGCGGGCCCGGCCGGCGCCAAGGTGGTGCCCGACCTGGCCACCGACCTCGGCAAGCCCAACGCCGACGCCACCGAGTGGACGTACACCCTCAAGGACGGGCTGAAGTACGAGGACGGCTCGCCGATCACCACCGCCGACATCAAGTACGGCATCGAGCGGTCCTTCGCCGCCGAGCTGTCGGGCGGAGCCCCGTACCTGCGCGACTGGCTGGTCGGCGGGGAGACGTACGAGGGCCCGTACAAGGACGGCGGCAAGGGGCTCGACTCGATCGTCGTGCCCGACGCGAAGACGATCGTCTTCAAGCTCCGCAAGCCCGAGGGGGAGTTCCCCTTCCTCGCCACGCAGACGCAGTTCGCGCCCGTGCCCAAGGCCAAGGACACCGGGGTCAAGTACGAGGAGCACCCGGTCTCCTCCGGCCCGTACAAGGTCGTCAAGAACGACAACGACGGCGAGCACCTCACCCTGGAGCGCAACGAGAACTGGGACGAGAAGACCGACGAGGAGCGCAAGGCCTACCCGGACAAGATCGACGTCCGCTCCGGGCTCGACGCGGCGGTCATCAACCAGCGCCTGTCCACCAGCTCCGGCGCCGACGCGGCCGCCATCACGACCGACACGAACCTGGGCCCGGCCGAACTCGCGCAGATCGGCGCCGACAAGGAGCTGGAGGGGCGGATCGGCACCGGGCACTTCGGCTACGTCAACTACCTGGCCTTCAACCCGAAGATCGCCCCCTTCGACAACCCGAAGGTCCGCCAGGCCATCTCCTACGCGATCAACCGCACCAGCGTGATCAACGCGGCCGGCGGCTCCGCACTCGCCGAGCCCGCCACCACCTTCCTGCCCGAGCAGGAGGCCTTCGGCTTCACCGCGTACGACCACTTCCCGGCCGGCAAGACCGGAGACCCGGCCAAGGCCAAGG
The DNA here is from genome assembly GCF_036127095.1 of Streptomyces sp. NBC_00335. Classification (GTDB taxonomy): domain Bacteria; phylum Actinomycetota; class Actinomycetes; order Streptomycetales; family Streptomycetaceae; genus Streptomyces. The sequence goes on along the minus strand of NZ_CP108006.1, from coordinate 2,939,048 downwards.
CACTGCTGGCCGAGGCTGGCTTCAAGGACGGGCTGACCATCACGCTCACCCACTCCAACGCCCAGAACCGGCAGACCAGCCCCGAGGTGGCCACCGCCGTGCAGCAGGCGCTCGCCGCCGCCGGGATCACCGTCAAGCTGGAGGGGCTGGAGAACAACGCCTTCAACGAGAAGCGCTGGGACGTCAAGAACACCCCCGGCTTCTTCCTCTCCCGCTGGGGCGCCGACTGGCCGTCCGGTGCCCCCTTCCTCGCCCCGATCTTCGACGGCCGTCAGATCGTCACCAACGGCACCAACTACAACCACGCGCAGCTCAACGACCCGGCCGTCAACACCGAGATCGACGAGATCGCCAAGCTGACCGACCTCGTGGCGGCCGGCAAGCGCTGGGGCGCCCTCGACAAGAAGATCGGTGAGCAGGCCCTCGACGTCCCGCTCTTCCACCCGGTCTACAAGCGGCTCGTCGGCAAGGACGTCAAGAACGTGGTCATCAGCGACTGGACCGGCGTCCTCGACGTCTCGCAGGTTTCGGTCAAGTGACGCTCCTCGCCCAGCAGTCGGCGGCCGGGCCCGAGGTCACCACCCCGGGCCCGGCCGCCGGGCGGCAGGCCTGGCGGCGGCTGCGGGCCCGGCCCTCGGCCGTGGCCGCGGCCGCCGTCCTCGCGCTGCTCGTCCTGCTCGCCCTCGCCGCGCCGCTGTTCGCCCACCTCACCGGCCAGGACCCGAACGCCTACCACGACGAGCTCGTCGACTCCGCGCGAGGGGGCGTCCCGCTCGGCTCCTTCGGCGGGATCTCCGGCGAGCACTGGCTCGGCGTCGAACCGGGCACCGGCCGCGACCTGTTCACCCGGCTGCTCTACGGAGCCCGGATCTCCCTGCTCGTCGCGGTCGGCGCCACCGCCGTCCAGGTCCTCGTCGGCGTGGGCGTCGGGCTCGCCGCCGCGCTCGGCGGCCGGTTCGCGGGCCAGGTCGTCAGCCGTTTCACCGACGTGATGATCTCCCTGCCCCTGCTGGTGATCGCCATTGCCCTCACCGCCGTCGTCCCGCCCGAGTTCCCGCGGCCGCTGCTGCTGATCCTGGTCATCGGGCTGCTCGACTGGGGCGGCGTCGCCCGGATGGTGCGCGCCCAGACCCTGTCGCTGAAGGAGCTGGACTTCGTGGACGCCGCCCGGCTCTCGGGCAACGGCACGCTGCGGATCGCCCGCCGGGAGCTGCTGCCCTCGCTGGCCGCCCCCGTCATCACCCTCGCCGCCATCAAGGTGCCCACCGCCATGGTGGTCGAGGCCTCGCTGTCCTTCATCGGGGTCGGCGTGAAACCGCCCACCCCCTCGTGGGGGCAGATGCTGTCCAGCGCCCAGACCTGGTTCCGCGCGGACCCCACCTACGTCCTGCTCCCCGCCGGGCTGCTCTTCGTCACCGTGCTCGCCTTCACGGTGCTCGGCGACGCCGTCCGTACGGCCCTCGACCCGCGCGAGGACTCGCGGCTGAGGGTCGGCACCAGAAAGGAGCGCAAGGCGTGACCCGCTTCGTGCTCAAACGGACCGGCGGCGCACTGCTCGTCCTGCTCACGCTGTCCGTCGTGATCTACGCCCTCTTCTACCTCGTCCCCGGCGACCCCGCCCGCCTCGCCTGCGGAGAGCGCTGCAACCCGGCGCAGATCGCCCAGGTGCGCGAGCAGCTCGGGCTGAACGAGTCGGTGGTCGCGCAGTACCTGCACTTCCTCCAGGGAGTGCTCGTGGGCCGGGACTCCTCCGGCGGCGCCGGGATCGTCCTGCACTGCGACGCGCCCTGCCTGGGATTCTCGTACCAGAACGACCAGCAGGTCACCGAGCTGCTGCTCGAACGGCTCCCCGCGACCCTGTCGCTGGCGCTGGGCGCGCTGGTGATCTGGCTCGTGATCGGCGTCGGCACCGGACTGCTGTCCGCGCTGCGCCGGGGCGGGTTCATCGAGCGGGCGCTGACCGTGGTCACCCTCGCCGCCACCGGCACCCCCGTTTTCATCCTCGGGCTGCTGCTGCTCATGGCCGTCTGCGCCTACCTCCAGTGGCTGCCCTTCCCGACCTACGTACCGCTCGGCGACGATCCCGAGCAGTGGGCGTGGAACATGCTGCTGCCCTGGGTGACCCTCGGCTTCTTCGAGAGCGCCAAGTACGCCCGGCTGAGTCGTAGTTCCACGCTGGAGACGCTCGCCGAGGACCACATCCGCACCTTCCGCGCCTACGGGGTGGGGGAGCGGGCCATCGTGACCCGGCACGCCGTGCGGGGCGCGGTGGCCCCGGTGATCGCGCTCAGCGCCGTGGACTTCGGCACGATGCTCGGCGGCGCCGTGCTGACCGAGTCGCTGTTCGGGATCCCCGGGCTCGGCAAGACCCTCATCGACGGCGTACGGGTGGTGGACCTGCCCGTGGTGGTGGGCGTGATGCTCGTCATCGGCACGGCCGTCGTGCTCGCGGGCGTCGTCGCCGACGTGCTGTACGCCGTCGCGGACCGAAGGGTGGTTCTGGCATGACGCGGGAATCGCTGGTGGACGTCACCGGCCTCACCGTCGAGTTTCCGGCCGGCCGGCCGGGGGAGTACGTACGGGCCGTGGACGGGGTGTCCTTCACCCTGGAGCCCGGCCGCGCGCTGGGCATCGTGGGGGAGTCCGGAAGCGGCAAGTCGACTGTTGCGGCGGCCCTGTTGGGGCTGCATCGCGGTACCGGAGCGCGGCTCGGCGGTACCGTCCGGGTCGGCGGCACCGACGTGGGCGCCGCCTCGGCGGCCCGGCTGCGGGAGCTGCGCGGGGGTGTCGCCGCGATGGTCTTCCAGGACCCGCTGAGCTCCCTGGACCCGTACTACGCCATCGGCGACCAGATCGCCGAGGTGTACCGGGTGCATGCCCCCGTGACGCGGCGTGCGGCCCGGGCGCGGGCGGTGGAGGTGCTCGACCGGGTGGGCATACCCGACGCGGTGCGCCGCTCCCGGGCGCGGCCGCACGAGTTCAGCGGGGGCATGCGGCAGCGGGCGCTGATCGCGATGGCGCTGGCGTGCGAGCCGAAGCTGCTGATCGCGGACGAGCCGACCACGGCGCTGGACGTCACCGTCCAGGCGCAGATCCTCGACCTGCTGCACGGGCTGCGGGAGGAGCGGGGGCTCGGGCTGCTGCTGGTCACGCATGACGTGGGGGTGGCGGCGGAGAACGTGGACTCGGTGCTGGTGATGCGGGACGGGGCGGTGGTCGAGCGGGGCTCGGTCGGGTCCGTGCTGTCGGCTCCGGCCGATCCGTACACCGCGGCGCTGCTGGCGGCGGTGCCGCGGCTCGACGCGGTGCGGGTGGCCCGGCCGGGGGCTGTACGGGCGCTGCCCGTACCCGCGCCTCAAACGCCGGCGGGGCTGGAATTGCCCCCGGCGAGGCTGGAGTTGTCGTCGGCGGGGCTGGATTTGGCGGAGCTGGAGTCGGCGTCGATGGATTCCTTGCCCGTCGTCGAGGCGTTTTCGTTGCGGAAGGAGTTCGGGCGGGGGAAGCGGCGGGTGGAGGCCGTGGGTGGGGTGTCGGTGGTTGTGCGGGCTGGGGAGACGCTCGGGATCGTCGGGGAGAGCGGGAGCGGCAAGAGCACCCTCGGGCGGATGCTCGTCGGACTGCTGGAGCCCAGTTCCGGGCAGGTGCGGCGGGACGGGGTGGAGAGCGCCGGCCTCGTGCCCGGGGTGCAGATGGTGTTCCAGGACCCGGTGTCCTCGCTCAACCCGCGCCGTTCGATCGGGGAGTCCATCGCGGATCCGCTGCGTGCGGCGGGGGAGAAGGACCAGCGGGCGATCCGCGCCAGGGTCGGTGAACTGCTGCTCCGGGTGGGGCTGGAGGAGGCCCACTACGACCGGTACCCGCACGAGTTCAGCGGCGGCCAGCGCCAGCGCGTCGGCATCGCCCGGGCCCTCGCGCCCCGGCCCCGGCTGATCGTCTGCGACGAGCCCGTCTCGGCCCTCGATGTGACCACGCAGGCGCAGGTCACCGCCCTGCTGGCCGAGCTGCAGCAGGAGCTGGGGATCGCGCTGGTCTTCATCGCGCACGACCTCGCGGTGGTGCGTCAGGTCAGCGACCGGGTCGCCGTCATGCGGGGCGGGGTGATCGTGGAGGAGGGCCCCGTCGACGAGGTCTACGACCGGCCCGCGCACGCCTACACCCGGGAGCTGCTGGCCGCCGTTCCGTCCCTCGACCCCGCCCTGGCCGCCGACCGCCGGCTCGGCCGGCGCCGGTCCGGGGGAGTGCTCGCAGGGGCCTCGTAGACCGGTCCTCACTAGTTCTTAGCGTGCTCGAACGCGAACCGTACGGGAAAGTTACGACTCTTCACCCCTTCCGGTGGCGCGACGGACAACCGTCCGTCGCGCCTTCGGCATATCCGCTTGAGTTCGTATCCGGCGGGTCGCCGGACCGACGGAGACCGCCTGAAACGGGAGATCGGGGGTGCCACTCGTGCGGATCGGACTGCTCACGGAAGGTGGTTATCCGTATGCGACGGGGGAAGCGAGGCTGTGGTGCGACCGGCTCGTGCGCGGGCTTCCCCAGCACGAGTTCGAGCTCTACGCCCTGAGCCGCAGCGCCGAGCAGGAGGAGCGCGGCCGGGTGCCGCTGCCCTCCCACGTCACCCGCGTGACGACCGCCCCCCTGTGGGCGCCGGCCGACGACGGGCGCAGCTACCGGCGCCGCGAGCGCCGCCGCTTCGCCGCCGCCTTCACCGAACTGGTCCGCGGGATCTGCGGAGCCGACCCCGCGCGGTTCGCGGACGGGCTGTACGGGCTGGCCGCCCTCGCCTCGGAACAGGGCGGGCTGTACGCGGCGCTGCGCTCCGAGACGGCCGTACGGGCGGTGGAGTCCGCCTGCCGCGCCCCGGAGGCGAGCAGGGAAGTACAGCGGGCGCAGGTCGCGGACCTGCTGGAGTTCGTGGACGAACTGGAGCGGATGCTGCGCCCGTTGTCCCTGGACTGGTACGAGGACCTGAGCGAGGTCGACGTCTGCCACGCGGCCGCGGGCGGCGTGGCGGCGCTCCCCGGGCTCCTGGCCAAACGCTTCTTCGGAGTGCCGCTCCTGGTCACCGAGTACGGGGTCCAGCTGCGGGCCCACTACCTCGAGCACTCCGCGCACTCCGCGCGGGACGAGCGGCCGGCCGTACGGGCCCTGCTCGCGGCCTTCCACACCCGGCTGGCCGGCGAGATCTACTCCCAGGCCGACCTGCTCACCCCCGGCAACGCGCACGCCCGGCGCTGGCAGGAACGATGCGGGGCCTCCCGCGACCGGCTGCGCACGGTCTACCCCGGGATGGAGGCGGACCGATTCGCCGCCGTGGGCGAGGACCCGGCGTGCGGGGACCCGCACACCCTCGTCTGGGTCGGCCGCGTCGACCCCGCCAAGGACCTGATCGCCCTGCTGCACGCCTTCGCCGAGGTGCGCCGGGCCGAACCGCGCGCACGGCTGCGGATCTTCGCGACGGCCGCCGGTCCGGGGCACCACGAGGTCGGGCACGGCTACCTGGCCGACTGCCGCTCGCTCGCCGCGCAGCTCTTCCCCGACGAGGCCGCCGACGCGCACGCGGTCGGCGAGAACCCGGTCACCTTCGAGGAGATCGGCGGACCCGACGCGCCGTCCCCGGCCCACGCGTACGGCTCCGGGCGGGTGGTGGTGCTCTCCTCCGTCATCGAGGGCTTCCCCATCACCCTGGCCGAGGCCATGTTCTGCGGCCGGGCCACCGTGTCCACCGACGTCGGCGCCGTCGTCGAGGTGATCGGCGGAACCGGGCTCGTGGTGCCGCCGCGCAACCCGCGCGCGCTCGCCGAGGCCTGCGTCTCGCTGCTGCGGGACCCCGAGCGGGCCCAGCGGCTCGGCTCGGCCGCCCGGGCGCGGGCCCTCGAACTCTTCACCGTCGAGCAGAACGTCGCCGCCTTCCAGGAGTCCTACCTGCGGCTCCTCGCCCGCGGCCCGGCCCGCCCCGACGGCACCGGCGTGCCCTTCGAGCAGCCGCCCGAGGCCCGGGTCCCGGGCCACTGGGCCACCCCCACCTGGGCCGCCCCCCACCCCGAACCCACCCCGTCCGCCGCCTCCGGGGGAGCGGCCCCCGACCCGGCCGGCCTCCCGGCCCCGGGCGAGGCCCGGCCCTCCGGCACCCCGGAAGGCGCCTCGGCAGACGCCTCCGACGCCCCCGTCCCGGACGCCGACCCGGCCGGCCCCGGTGTGCCCGGTGTGCCCGGTCCCGCCGACGGCTCCGGGCCGGGCGGGGACCGCGTCATGGTGCCCGCGGCGAATTCGGAGGCCTCCTCATGACCGTGCCCCTGGACGAAGCCATCCCCCCTCTGGACCCGCCCCCGCCCCCGCCCCGCAGGGCACGCTCCGCCGGGGATCCCGTGAAGGCGCTGCTCCACCGCCACCGGGAGCTCTGCGAGCACGCCGTGGACCCGCTGGAGATCGCCGCCGGGCTGGAGGCGCACGGCATCACCGACCGCACCGCCGCCCGCTTCCGCCACCGGGACGTCTTCTCCCTCGCGGAGGAGCTCTACGCCCGGACCCCCCGCGACGGCACCGCGCCCGCCCCGCCGGCCGGGATCCCGGTCCACGCCAAGGCCGTACGGGGCTTCGGCTACGCGCTGCTGCCCGGGGCCCTCGCCCTCGGCGCGGCCGCCGCCGGGTGGTCCTGGGCGGGAGCCTTCGCGGTGCTGGTCACCGTCGCCGGCCTCGGATGGCCGGGCCGGGCCGCCGGGGGCCGCTTCCCCGCCGCCGCGTACCTGCTGGCCGCCGCCGCCCTCGGCTGGGCCGTCCACCGCCACGGCACCCCGCTCGGGATCGCCCTGGCCGTGGCCGTCGCCCCCGGGCACCTGGCCGGCGCCGTCTTCGCGGCCCGCGCCCGGCGCCGCCTCGCCGGGAGCCGGGCCCTGGAGGACTTCGCCGACGGGGTGAGACCGCTGCTCCTCGGGACGCTCGCGCTGTACGCCGCGGCCGCGGCGGGGGCGGCCGCACTGGCCGGGACCCCCTTGGCGGTGGCGGTGCCGCTCGCGGTGCTGCTCTTCCTGACCCGGCTGCTGCTCGGCCACGGAGCCCCCCGCGGAGCCCTCGCGGCGGCCCTGGCCCTCGTACTCGCCCTGCTCCCGGTCCCGGCGGCGCCGTTCGCCGCCGCGGTGGGAGTGCTCGTACCCGCCGTCCTCGCGCTGTCGCGGGCCTCCGCGCACGCGCAGCGGCCCTGAGACCTTCGGAAGCAGACACCGAAGCGCCGTACCCCCTACCCCGATCCACCCATCCACCAAGGAGAAACAGGACATGACCGGCCAGCCGACCAACCAAGGGGACGCGCGATGAGGGTGTTGCTGATCGGAGCCAACGGATACCTCGGGCGCTACGTCGCGGACCGGCTGCTCGCCGACCCCGCGGTCCAGCTCACCGCGCTCGGCCGCGGAGACGACGCCGACGTCCGCTTCGACCTCGCCACCGGCAGCCCCGGCGCGCTCACCCGGTTCCTCGACGCCGTCCACCCGGGCGTCGTCATCAACTGCGCGGGAGCCACCCGGGGCGGCGCCCGCGAGCTGACCCGGCACAACACCGTCGCCGTCGCCACCATCTGCGAATCGCTGCGCCGCAGCGGCTGCGGCGCCCGGCTCGTCCAGCTCGGCTGTGCCGCCGAGTACGGGCCCAGCCAGCCCGGTTCGTCCACGGCCGAGGACGCCGTGCCCAGACCTGGAGGGCCGTACGGAGTCAGCAAACTGGCCGCCACCGAGCTCGTGCTCGGCTCCGGGCTGGACGCCGTCGTGCTGCGGGTCTTCTCGCCCGTCGGCCCCGGCACCCCCGCCGGATCCCCCCTCGGCCGGCTCGCCGAGGCCATGCGGCGCGCGATGCAGTCCGGGGACGGCGAGCTCAAGCTCAGCGGCCTCGGCGTCCAGCGCGACTTCGTCGACGTACGGGACGTGGCGCGGGCGGTGCACGCCGCCTCGCTGTCGGCGGCCCAGGGCGTCGTCAACATCGGCACCGGCCGGGCCGTCCGGCTGCGCGACGCGGCCGCGGTGCTGGCGCGGGTCGCCGGGTACGGAGGCTCGCTGCACGAGATCGACGTACCGCAGCACGGACAGCACGCCCAGCACCCGCAGGCGCACGGTCACCCCGGGCGGCCCGCCGGGCTCGCCGCCATCGGCTCCCCGCGCTCCGAGGCCACGGCCGAGCAGCTCGCCGCCGCGACCGCTCAGCCGCCGTACCCCTACCCGGACGGGTGCGGAGCCTGGCAGCAGGCGGATGTCCGTACCGCCCGCGACCGGCTCGGCTGGCGGCCGCGGATCAACCTGGAGGAGTCCCTCGCGGACATCTGGATGGAGGCGGCGTGCCGCATCTGACCACCCCGCCGGCCGCCGGCCAGGCCGCCACCGAGGTGGGCCGTCTGGGATTGGGGGTCCCCGGGTACGCGCACCCGCTGCTGGCCCCGGTGGAGTGGGCCGAGCTGACCCGGCCCGGCACGCCGCTGCACTGGGCCGTCCTCAACGTCACGGACGGCCCGGGCGGCCGGCCCGACCCGCACTGCACGGAGGCGGCCGCGAAGCTCCGTGGCGCGGGCGGGTCGGTCCTCGGGCATCTCGCGATGCGGGACGGGGAGCGGTCGTTCGGGGAGCTGGTCTCCGACGCCCACCGCTTCCGCGACTGGTACGGAGTCGACGGCTTCTACCTCGCGCAGGCCCCCGCCGGGAAGGCGGAACTGGCCTCCGTGCGCCGGGTCGTGGACACCCTGCGGGGACTCGGGGAGGGCCTGCGGATCGTCCTCGGACACGGCACCCATCCCTGTGAGGGGTACGCGGAAACCGCGGACCAGCTGGTCACCTTCTCCGGGACCTGGGCCGACTACCGCTGGTCGCAGGTGGCGGAGTGGACGGCGGACCATCCGCCGGAGACGTTCTGCCACCTCGTGCACGGAGTACCGCGGACGCACCTGGAGGAAGCGCTCCGGATCGCCCGCTGGCAGGGCGCGGGGACCATCTGGTTCACCGACCGGCGCGGGGCCGCGGACCGGGACCCCTGGGCGTCGATGCCCGGGTACTGGGACGAAATCGTCTCGCGGATCGGACCGGGTGTCTCGGAATGAAGGAGGGCGTGGCAGTGTTACGGGAAGAACCACCGTTAAGACTTAATCATCTACGGAGTCCCCGTGTCGCTGCCACCCCTGGTAGAGCCAGCTGCTGAGCTCACCGTTGACGAGGTCCGTCGGTACTCCCGCCACCTGATCATCCCCGACGTGGGGATGGACGGCCAGAAGCGCCTGAAGAACGCCAAGGTGCTGGCCGTGGGCGCGGGCGGCCTCGGCTCGCCCGCCCTCATGTACCTGGCCGCGGCCGGCGTCGGCACGCTGGGCATCGTGGAGTTCGACGAGGTCGACGAGTCGAACCTCCAGCGCCAGATCATCCACAGTCAGGCGGACATCGGCCGTTCCAAGGCCGAGTCGGCCCGCGACAGCGTGCTGGGCATCAACCCGTACGTCAACGTGGTCCTTCACGAAGAGCGGCTCGAAGCCGAGAACGTGATGGAGATCTTCAGCCAGTACGACCTCATCGTCGACGGCACGGACAACTTCGCCACGCGCTACCTCGTGAACGACGCCTGCGTGCTGCTGAACAAGCCGTACGTGTGGGGCTCGATCTACCGCTTCGACGGCCAGGCCTCGGTCTTCTGGTCCGAGCACGGTCCGTGCTACCGCTGCCTCTACCCGGAGCCGCCCCCGCCGGGCATGGTCCCGAGCTGCGCCGAGGGCGGCGTGCTGGGCGTGCTCTGCGCGTCCATCGGGTCCATCCAGGTCACCGAGGCCATCAAGGTCCTCACCGGCGTCGGCGAGTCGCTGGTCGGCCGCCTGATGATCTACGACGCCCTGGAGATGCAGTACCGCCAGGTCAAGGTCCGCAAGGACCCCGACTGCGCGGTCTGCGGTCCGAACGCGACCGTCACCGAGCTCATCGACTACGAGGCCTTCTGCGGCGTCGTGTCGGAGGAGGCCCAGGAGGCCGCGCTCGGCTCGACGATCACTCCCAAGCAGCTCAAGGAGTGGATCGACAACGACGAGCCGATCGAGATCATCGACGTCCGCGAGATCAACGAGTACGAGATCGTCTCGATCCCCGGCGCGAAGCTGATCCCCAAGGGCGAGTTCCTGATGGGCACCGCCCTCGCGGACCTGCCGCAGGACAAGCGCATTGTCTTGCACTGCAAGACGGGTGTCCGCAGTGCGGAGGTCCTCGCGGTCCTGAAGTCCGCGGGCTTCGCGGACGCGGTCCACGTCGGCGGCGGCGTCATCGGCTGGGTCCACCAGATCGAGCCCGAGAAGCCGGTCTACTAGTAGCCCGTTGGCAGCCCGTCCACTGGCAGTCACCCGGAGGGGCCGTACTTCGCTCGCGCGAGGTACGGCCCCTCCGGCGTTCTCGGGGCGTCTAGACGGGCGAGGTCGGCGCCGGGGACTTCGACGCCGTGCAGACGGTGCCGCCGCCGGGCACCTTCCCGTCGAGCAGGTAGGAGTTGACCGCCTGCTGCACGCAGGGGTCGCCGCTGTTGTAGGCGCCGTGCCCCTCGCCCTTGAAGGTGAGCTCCACGCCGACGCCGGGGCCGAGCCGCTCCACCATCTTGCGAGCGCCCTCGTACGGGGTCGCCGGGTCACCGGTGTTGCCGATCACCAGGATGGGCGCCGAGCCGGGCGCGGAGACGTCCGGGGTGTTCCAGGCGCCGGCGACGGGCCAGTCGGTGCAGCTCATCATGGCCCAGCCGAGGAAGTCCCCGAAGACGGGTGAGGCGGCGCGGAACTCGGGCAGCTTCGCCTTGGTCTGCGCCAGGGTGTAGCGGTCCTTGGAGTCGGCGCAGCTGATCGCGGTGTTGGCCGATCCGATGTTGCTGTAAGTGCCCTTGGGGTCGCGGCCGTTGAGGGCGTCCGACATGGCGAGCAGCAGCTGTCCCTGGCCGCCCTCGGCCTCGTCCAGGCCCTGTTCCAGCAGCGGCCAGGCCTCCTTGGAGTACAGGGCGAAGGCGATGCCGTTGGTCGCGGCGTCATCGGTGAGCAGCCGGTCGCCGGAGCCGGGGATGGGCTTGGCCGCCAGCTGCTTCTGGAGCTTGATGATGTTCGCCTCGATCTCCTTGGCGGTACTGCCCTGCAGCTGGCAGGAGTCGCCGCGGTTCACGCAGTCCTGGGCGAAGTTGCCGAGCGCGAGCTGGAATCCCTTGGCCTGGCCGAGGGCGCCCTGCTCGGAGTTCTTGGTCGGGTCGACCACGGCGTCGAAGACGGCCCGGCCGACGTTCTTGGGGAAGAGGTGGGCGTAGACCCCGCCGAGTTCGGTGCCGTAGGAGATGCCGAAGTAGTGCAGCTTCTCGTCGCCGAGGGCCTGGCGGATCCGGTCCAGGTCGCGGGCCGCGTTCTCGGTGCCGACGTGGGGCAGCACCTTGCCGGACTTCGCCTCGCAGGCCTCCTTGTACTTCTTGGAGGTGGCGAGGAACTGCTTCTCCTCCTCCGGCGTCGAGGGGCTGGAGTCGGCGGCGTAGTACGCGTCCAGCTGCTTGTCGTCCTCGCACAGCACGGGCGCGCTCCGGCCCACCCCGCGCGGGTCGAAGCTGACCAGGTCGTACCGCTCGCGCAGGGCCCCGTAATCCTTCGCCGCGCCCGGCAGGGTGCTGATGCCGGAGCCGCCGGGGCCGCCGAAGTTGAAGACGAGCGAGCCGATCCGCTTGTCCTTGTCACGGGCCTTCGCCCGGATCAGCGCCAGCGGGATCGTCTCGCCCTCCGGCTCGGCGTAATCGAGGGGCACGTCGATGACGGCGCACTGCCAGTCCTTGCCGGGGACCTGCCCGACGCCCTCGGCGGGGGTGGGGGCCTCGCACTCGCCCCACTCGGGTTTCTTGATGTCCTGCGCGGCGCCGTCCTTGCCCCTCTTCTTCTCGCCCCCGCCGTCGGAACAGGCACTGGTGGCGAGGAGTGCGGCGGCAGCGGCGGCGGCAGCGGCCACCCGGAGGACGTGTGTGGGCATGTCTTCATCCTGTGCGCGCCACGCGCGCCCCGCCCCCGCGCTGACCCATCCGGGTCAAGCGGGGGCGGCGGTGGCAGTGTTCAGTGCGCCGCGGTCGCCGCCGGGATGTCCACGCGGGCGGCCCGGCGGGCCGGCAAGAGGGAGGCGAGGAGGGCTCCGGCGAGGGCGAGCAGCACCCCGAGGGCGAGCCGTCCCCAGGGGATGACCAGGGCGTATCCGGCGACGCTCTCCTGGAGGGTGTTGCCGAGGGCCCAGCCCATGAAGATGCCCATCACGGTGCCGACGGCCGCGCCGAGGGCGCCGACGAGCAGGGCCTCGATGCGGATCATCCGGGTCACTCCGGCACGGTCCAGGCCGAGGGCGCGGAGCGTGCCGATCTCCTTGCGGCGTTCGAGCACGGACATCGCGAGGGTGTTGGCGATGCCCAGGGCGGCGATCACCAGGGCCATGCTGAGCATCGCGTAGAAGATGCCCAGCTGGTCGCCGATGCCGCTGGTGTCCTCTGCCCGGATGGACTCCTTGTCGAGGACGGACAGGGCGGGGTTGTCGCCGAGCGCCTTGACGACGCTCGCGAGCTGGGCCCGGCCGGGGCCGCCCGCGGTGGCCACGACGATCGAGTCGGTGTGCGGGGTGGAGTCGAAGCGGGCGACCAGGGAGTCGGGTGCGGTGATGCTGGGCAGCACCTTGCTCTGCTCGTCCGCGCGGTAGATCGCGCCGATGGTGACCTCGCCCTGCTGGTCCAGCCGCTTCACGGGAAGGCTCTGGCCGACCTTCCAGCCGTTGGCCCGGGCCTTGTAGTCGGCGACGGCGACCTTGCCCTGGCCGAGGCTGTCGAGGGAGCCCGAGGTCACCTCGTAGCGCAGCAGGCGGCCGATGGCGGCGGGGTCGACGCCGGTCAGGACGGAGCGGACGCCGCCGATCTCGTACTCGGTGGACTGGTTGAGGGGGCTGAAGGTGGCGCCGGACAGCTTCTTGAGGGGCTCGGCGGTGGCGGGGGTCATCCGCTGCCCGCCCGAGGGGGCCTGCACGAGGTAGTCGGCGGTGATGTCGCGGGTGGTCGCGCCGTCGAGGTATTGGGTGGCGGAAGCGCCGAGGACCGACAGGCCCGAGGCCAGCGCGAGGGCGATGGCGAGCGCCGAGGCGGTGGCGCCGGTACGCCGCGGGTCGCGCACGGTGTTGCGGGCGGCGAGGTCGCCGTGCACCGGGCTGCAGCGGAGCAGCAGCGGCCGGAGCAGGGCGGTGAACGGCCGGGACAGCAGCGGGATGAGGGCGAGGGCGCCGGTCAGGGCGAGGGCCGCGCCGAGGCCGATGACGGCCCGGGCGTCGTCGGTACCGGCACCGAGGCTCCCGTACAGGGTCGCGGCCGCTCCGGTGACCAGCAGGGCGGCGCCGATCCCGGTGCGCAGGGAGCCGGCCCGTGCGGGGGCGGCGGGCTCGGCGGCGCCGAGTGCGGCGACGGGCGGGATGGTCATGGCCCGGCGCACCGGCACCCAGGCGGCGAGCACGGGCAGGGCGGTGCCGACCAGCAGCGCGATGATCACTGTGGAGGGCAGCAGGGTCAGCGGGGCGTCCGGGCTCTCGGCGGAGGAGAAGACGGCCTGGAGCAGGGCGGCGACTCCGGTGCCGGCCACGATGCCGGCCACGGAGGCGATCAGGCCGACGAGCACGGACTCGGTGAGCAGGATCCGGCGGACCTGCTTGCGGGTGGCGCCGACGGCCCGCATCAGGGCCAGCTCCCGGGTGCGGCGGGAGACCAGCATGGTGAAGGTGTTGGAGATCAGGAAGGTGGCCACGAACAGGGCGACCGCGGCGAAGCCCACCATGATCTGGCTCATGGTGTCGCTGCCGGTGGAGGCGAGGTTGGCCTGGATCCGGGCGAGCTGGGCACCGCTGACCGCGGTGGAGTCCTTCGGGATCACCGCTTGGACCCGGCTGAGGAGCTGCGCAGGATCGGTGTCGGGTGTGGCCGTGATCTCGATGTCGGTGTAGCGGCCGGGCTGGAGGAACAGCTTCTGGGCGGTGGCGTCGGCGAACAGCACGAGGCTGCCGCCGGGGGTGAGCTTCGAGGCGTCGGTGCGGAAGACGCCGCTGAGCCGGTAGGACTCGGCGCCGGTGCTCGTGCCGACGCGCACGGTGTCGCCGACGCGGTAGCCGCCCTTGGCGGCGGAGGCCTCGTCGAGGGCGACGGCCTTGCCGCCGACCGGGCCGGATCCCTCCTCGAACGCGTAGGCCGGGTCCGTGCCGTCCTTGGCCGGGGCGAAGTTGCCGCCCTTGCGGAACTCGGCGCTGCCCAGCAGCCGGCCCTCGGGGTCGGCGACGGCGGCGAAGCCGTTGACCCGGCCCGCGGCGGCGGCCACACCGGGAACCTCGGCCAGGGAGGCCGCGGTGCGGGCGTCGAGGGCGCCGGGCGGGCCGCCGGGCACGGCGTTGGGCGAGACGTTGAGGGAGATGCGGTCGTAGCCGGCGCTCGCCCGGTCGACGGAGGCCTGCTTCTGGCTGTCGCCGTAGACGAGGCTGCCGGTGACGAAGGTGACGCCGAGCATGACCGCGAACACGGTCATCAGCAGGCGGGCCTTGTGCGCGAGCACGTTGCGCAGGGCGGTACGGAACATGGGGATGCGGATCCTGGGAGGCGGGCCCGGGGGAGCGGGCGGGCGGCTGGTGCGGTGCGGGAGCGCGGCGGGGGTCAGCTCGTGCGGAAGCGGGCGTCGAACGCCTTCATCCGGTCCAGGACCCGGTCCGCGGTGGGCTGCTGCATCTCGTCGACGAGGCGGCCGTCGGAGAGGAAGACCACGCGGTCGGCGTAGGCGGCGGCGACGGGGTCGTGGGTGACCATGACCACGGTCTGGCCCAGCTCGCGCACCGAGCCGCGCAGGAAGCCCAGGACCTCGGCCCCGGCACGGGAGTCGAGGTTTCCGGTGGGCTCGTCGCCGAAGATGATCGCGGGGCGCGAGACCAGGGCCCGGGCCACCGCCACGCGCTGCTGCTGCCCGCCGGAGAGCTGCCCGGGACGGTGGCCGAGGCGGTCGGCGAGTCCGGTCATCGCCACCACGTGGTCCAGCCACTGCTGGTCGGGCTTGCGGCCGGCGATGGTCAGCGGCAGCGTGATGTTCTCCAGCGCGGTCAGCGTCGGCAGCAGGTTGAACGCCTGGAAGATGAACCCGATCCGGTCGCGGCGCAGCCGGGTCAGCTGCTCGTCGTTCAGGGAGCCCAGCTCGGTGGTGCCGATGCGGACGGAGCCGGAGGAGAAGGAGTCGAGCCCGGCGGCGCAGTGCATCAGGGTGGACTTGCCACAGCCGGAGGGGCCCATGATCGCGGTGAACTCGCCCTCGCGGAAGGAGATGTCGACCCCGTCCAGCGCGACGACCCGGGTGTCACCGCTGCCGTAGACCTTCGAGAGGCCGGTGGCGGCCGCCGCGATGCCGGTCGGCGCGGAGTGCGGGTGCGGGGCAAGGGGGGCGGCGGTCACGGGGACTCCTCTTCGGGTGCGGGAAGCTGCACTTCGAAGGGTGTCCGGGGGACGTATCGGGGGCCCGGGGCGACGGGTATCGGGGGTTGCTCCGGTGTGTATCGATCTTGTAGCTGACGAGCCTTCAGTGCGGCAGACGCAGCGTGGCGACGGCGCCGCCGTCCGGGGCGTTGGCGAAGCGGAGTTCGGCGCCGAGCACTTGGGCCTGACCCACGGCGATCGTCAGGCCGAGGCCGTGGCCCGTACCGCGCTCGGTCGCACCCGTCTGGAAGCGGCGCGGGCCGTTGCTCAGCAGCTCGGCGGGGAAGCCGGGGCCGTGGTCGCGTACGACGACCGTACGGTCCTCCACGGTGACCCGCACCGGACCCTTCCCGTGCCGGTGGGCGTTGACGACGAGGTTGCCGACGATCCGTTCGAGGCGGCGCGGGTCGGTCTCCACGTGTTCGCCCTGCCCGGTGACGTCGACCTCGGTGCCAAGGCCGGTGCGCGTCACCGCCTCGGCGACGACCGCGCCGAGCGGGACCCGGGCACGGACCGCCCGTTCGGCCCCGGCGTCGAGCCGGGACACCTCCAGCAGGTCCTCGACCAGCCCGCGCAGATCGCGCACCCGGGCCCGGAGCAGGTCCTCGGTCTCCCCGTCGGGGAGCAGGTCGGCGGTGACGAGCAGGCCGCCGACGGGCGTGCGCAGTTCGTGGGCCACGTCGGCGGTGAACCGGCGCTCGTCGCGCAGGCGGCGGCTGAGGGTGTCGGCCATGCGGTCGACGGTGGTGGCGATGTCGTCCAGCTCGTCGCGGTTCCCGGTGATCCCGCTCCGGGCGTCGAGGTCTCCGGCGGAGATGCGGCCCGCGGTCTCGGAGACCAGCCGCAGTCTGCGGGCGAGCAGCCCGGCTCCGTAGGCCGCCAGGGGAGTGGCCCCCGCGAGGACGACCAGCGAGGCGACCGCCATGGTCACGTCGAGCTGGCGCAGCCCATAGAGCCCCGCGTTCATGCTGACCCGCAGGGCGAGCACCGGGCTGCCCGGGCCACCGGTCCGCTGGGCGCCCCAGATGCCCGGGGGGATCGTTCCGTCGCGGCTGCCGTAGTAGGCCGTGTGCCGGGAGTCGTCGGAGAGGTTCCGCAGCGAGGCGGGCAGTTCGGGGGGATCGAGCTCGGCGCCGTCCGAGAGCGTTCCGGTGCGCCGGTACGTCTCCATGGCCGAGTAGATGTTGTTGGAGGCGTGCATCTCCGCCTGTTCCCGAATGTCCCGCGCTGTCCACACGTGCACGAGCACGCCGACCGAGGCGGCGACCAGGCATCCGGTGGCCGCGGCCAGCGCGGCGATCTTCCAGCGCAGGGGAATGCGGCGCGGCCCGGCGTGGTGAAACGGACGCACCGCTCTCAGCGCCTGAGCTTGTAGCCGAAACCGCGGACCGTTTCGATCCGGTCCCGGCCGAGCTTGCCGCGCAGCCGCTGCACGCACAGGTCCACGACCCGGCTGTCGCCGTCCCAGCCGTAGTCCCAGACGTTGCGCAGCAGGGTGTGCCGCTCCAGCACGATGCCCGGGTGGGCGGCGAACTCCAGCAGCAGCTTCAGCTCGGTCGGGGTGAGCGCCACCGGGGTTCCGCCGACGGCCACGTCCAGGCCGCCGGTGTGGATGGTGAGGTCCCCGAAGGCCAGCAGTTCACCCTCGGCCGGTCCCGCCGGGTCGGCCGCGGGCTGTCCGGCCGCCGCCGGGGCGGGGGCGTAGGTGGCGCGCCGCAGGAGCGAGCGGATGCGGGCCACGAGCACGTTGGTGTCCACGGGCTTGACGACGTAGTCGTCGGCCCCGGCCTCCAGGCCCGACACGATGTCCAGCCCGTCGCCGCGCGCCGACATCATCAGGACGGGGACCAGGCTGGTCTCCCGGACCTTGCGGCACAGGCCGATCCCGTCGAGGCCGGGCAGCATCACGTCGAGGATCAGCAGGTCGAAGTCCTCGTCGCGGAAGGATTCGAGGCCGGTGAGTCCGTCGGCGGCGGCCCGCACCGTGTACCCGTAGCGCTCCAGGGAGACGGTGAACGAGCGGCGCATCAGCTCGTCGTCCTCCACCAGCAGCACGCGAACCGGTCGCGGGGCGGCGGGAGCCTGGGTGGGGGAGGACACGGGCGGCTGGCTCCTGTTCGGTGGGCGATGACCTGAAAGGAACGATATGGCAGCGGCCGTGGCGGACACCCCCGCCACGGCCCTGCGGACCGATCAGATGAAGAACCAAGCGCTGCCCGATACCCGCCGGATACAAAAGGGCCGGATACAGAGGGCCGATACCAAGGCGGGCGCCCGCTACGGCTGCGCCAGGACCTGCTTCGCCGCCGCGCGCCCCGTGGCGACGCACGCGGCCACGCCCACGCCCTCGTACGCCGCCCCGCACAGGGCGATGCCCGGGAGCTTGCCGGCGGCCTCGCGGATGCGGGCCACGCGCTCGCGGTGCCCGACGCCGTACTGGGGCAGGCCCCGGTCCCAGCGGGTGACGCGGGTGGCCAGGGGTTCGCCCATGGGGCCCACCGCGTGGTGGAGCTCGGCGATGGCCGAGCGGACCAGGTGGCGGTCGGGGCGGCCGAGCAGCTCGTCCTCGCCGATGCGGCCGATGGAGGCGCGGAGTACGAAGGTCTCGGGGGCCGAATCGTGCAGCCAGGACCACTTGTTGGAGAGGAAGGAGGCGGCCTTCAGGGTGTGGCCGTCGACCGGCGGGACCAGGAAGCCGTTGCCTTCGGGGAGGAAGTGGGCCTGGGCGCGGGAGAAGGCCATGGTGATGACGGCCGTCGAGGCGTGCGGGATCGAGGAGAGCTCGGCCTCGGCGATCGGGGAGTGCGGGCGCAGCAGCTCCGCCGCCGCGAAGGCGGGCAGGGCGAGGATGACCGCGTCGGCCTCCATCGTCAGCGCGCCGTCGCCGGTCATGGCCTGGACGCGCCAGCGGTCGCCCGCGACCCGCTGGAGCGAGCGGGCCGTCGTTCCGGTGAGGATGCGGGCTCCGCAGGCTTCCGCGACGGCCGCCGGGAAGCGCCCGGTGCCGCCGACGACGCCCTGCACGGCCACGGCCCCCGAGCGGGGGGCGCCGGCCGCGCGCATCCGGCGCAGGGCCGGGAGCAGCGGGGTGCCCTGTTCGGCGAGGGCAGCGATCCGGGGCATGGCCGCGCGCAGCGAGAGCCGGTCGGCGAGGCCGGCGTAGACGCCGCCCAGCATGGGTTCGATGAGCCGGTCCACGGCTTCCTGGCCGAAGCGGCCGCCCAGGTACTCGGTGACCGAGCAGTCCTCGGTGAGCGGGGTCGCGGGGAGGGTCTCCTCGGCGGCGACGCGCCGGACGCCCTCGGGGGAGAGCAGTCCGGTACCGACCAGCGCCGCGGGGTCGGTGGGGACGCCCATCACGTGTCCGGCGGGCAGCGGGCGCAGGGCGCCGTTGGTCCAGATGGTGGTGGGGGCCTTCGCGGGATCGCAGAGGGCCTCGCCGAGTCCGACGGCGGCGGCCAGTTCCACGGCCTCCGGACGCAGGGCCATGAGGGACTCCGCGCCCTCGTCGACGGTGATGCCGGCGATGGTGCCGGTCCGGAGCTTCCCGCCGACCTTGGCGTGGCTCTCCAGGACGGTCACATCGGCCTGGCCGCGCAACTGCCACGCGGCGGCCAGACCGCTGATCCCGCCACCGATGACGATCAATGAACGCATTGTGTTCTCCCGTGGCCCCCAGGCCGTGGTCGATATGTTCCCGTATTCAACGTAGGGGAGCGGGGTGGGTCAGCGCCTCATGCTTTCGGTCAGAGCCCTGAGGTCCTCCTGGTAGGGGAAGCTGCCGGGCTCGTACGCGCAGTACGGGTCCGCTTCGAGCACGTCGCGCGTGAATCCGTACGCCCGGGAGCGCGATCCCCCGCACACCGTCTTGAACTCGCACGCCCCGCACTTGCCGCGCAGCAGCGAGGGGTCGCGGAGCTTGGTGAAGAGCGCCGAGCCCCGGTAGATCTCGGTCAGCGGGTGGTTCTTCACGTTGCCCGCCGAGAGGGGCAGGAAGCCGCTGGGGTGCACCTCGCCCGTGTGCGAGATGAAGACGAAGCCGCGGCCCGAGGAGACGTCCATGGGTGGCCGGCGCACGGCACGCCGCTCCCCGTCGAAGACCCCCAGCTCGCGGGCGCGGGCCGTCAGGCGCTCGTACAGCGCGCCCAGGACGGGTCGCTCGCCCCGCGCGTCCAGGACGGTGCGCTGCAGTACGACCCGCCGGAAGTGGTGGCCCTCCGTGGTCTTGGTGGCCATCACCGCCCCGCAGTCGTACAGGAAGTGCAGGACGTCCTCGATCTCGGCGGCGGTCAGGGAGTCCAGCTGTTCCCCGCGCCCGGTCGGGACCAGGACGAAGCCCGACCACAGCATCGCGCCCTCGCGCTTGACCAGCGCCGCGATGTCGGCCAGGTCCTCCAGGCTGTCGCGGGTGACGGTGGTGTTGATCTGCACCTTGAGCCCGAGCTCCCGGGCGGCCCGCCAGCCCTCCAGCGTCCAGTCGTAGACCCCGGACACGCCCCGGAAGGCGTCGTGGCGCCCGGCCGTGGAGCCGTCCAGGGAGAGCGAGAGCGCGATGGCCCCCGCTTCCCGGACCGCTACGAGGTTCTCCCGGGTCAGCGTCGGCGTACCGGACGGGGACACCGCGACGCGCAGGCCGAGCGAGGTCCCGTACGCGATCAGGTCGGTGAGGTCGGCGCGCTGGAAGGGGTCCCCGCCGGTGATCACGAAGAGCGGGCTGGGCTTGCCGAAGGCGGCGATCTGGTCCATCACGCGCCGGGCGTCCGCCCCGTCGAGCTCCTCGGGGTGGCGCAGGGTCTGCGCCTCGGCCCGGCAGTGCAGACAGGCCAGCGGGCAGGCGCGGGTGGCCTCCCAGATGACGATGAAGGGCCGGTCGGAGACCGCGTGGCGGGGCTGCCGTACGACGGTGTGGGCGGGCCGGGCGGTGTGCGTGGGGCGAGGATTCAAGAGACCCGCTCCCAGCCGCGCTTGGTCGGGCGGTTGGCGAGCTGCTTCGGGTCCCGCTTGCGGTAGACCACGTACGGCCGGAACAGGTACTTCAGCGGCACCGAGAACATGTGCACCAGGCGCGAGTACGGGATCAGCGCGAACAGCGTGAAGCCGAACAGGATGTGGATCTTGAAGGCGAGCGGGGCTCCCGCCATCAGGTGGTAGTCCGGGGTGAAGGTGAACAGGCTGCGGAACCAGACGGAGATGCCGTCGCGGTAGTTGTAACCGTCCGTCATCCCGGCCGAGTTCAGCAGGGTCGCCGTCAGCCCGAGGATCATCGCGCCGAGCAGGAACGAGTACATCAGGTGGTCGCTGCGCAGGGTCGCCCGGCGCACGGCCGGCACCTTGAAGCGCCGGTAGACCAGGATCCCGATGCCCACGGCGGCCGCGACGCCCGCGATGGTGCCGGTGGAGAGCGCCATCAGGTGGTACGCGTGGTCGCTCAGGCCCACCGCGTCGGTCCAGCTCTTGGGGATGAGCAGGCCGACCACGTGGCCCACGACCACGAAGAGCATGCCGAAGTGGAAGAGCGGCGAGCCGATGCGCAGCAGCCGCGACTCGTGCAGCTGCGAGGAGTGGGTGGTCCAGCCGAACTTGTCGAAGCGGGCCCGCCAGACCGTGCCCGCGATGAGCAGCGCGATCGAGACGTACGGCAGTACGCCCCACAGGAGGAGGTCCATCAGGCGGGCATCCTTTCGGAGGCTAGGGAAGCGGCGGAAGCCGACGTGGGCCAGGGGAGGTCGGTCGGGGCTCCGAGGGGCAGGTCGGCCGGCATGTCCAGGCCCGGCCCGAAGGGCTCCAGCGCCGAGCCCGCGCCCACGAGCTCCTGCGGCGGCCCGCTCGATGCGAGGGCCTTCGCCTCCGCCTTGGTCTCGGGGGAGGGTCCGGGCAGCGTCGCGCAGACGGCCTCCAGGATCCGGGCGTACGGGGACCCGGACTCGGTGAGCGCCAGGCGCAGCAGTTCCAGCCCGGCCCGGTGCTCCTGGAGCAGCTCGGTGCCGGCCTCCTCCTCGCGGGCGGCGAACTCCAGGGCCACCGGCAGGAAGTCGGGCAGTTCCTCGCCCGCGAACTCCAGCCCGAAGTCCCGGTAGATCCGCTTCAGCCGGACCAGGGACAGCCCGCGCCGGCGGGTGTCGCCGTCGACCCACCAGGTGAGGTAGAGGCAGCGCCGGTTGCGGGTGTCGAAGGTCGAGGTGTACTGGGAGCACAGCTCGATCGGGGTCTGCCGCTCGGCCTCGTCGAGGAACGCGCCGAGCAGCGCGGCCGGTTCGGCGGGCGCCCCGGCGAGGGCCGCACGGAGCCGCGGGAGTTCGTCGTGGAAGTGGTCGCCGGGGTACTGCAGTACGCAGCCCGCGACCAGTCGTACCAGTGCATCGCCACTCATCGGTTGCCGGATCACGAACGCCTCCTGGTATCACCGAGGTTGAGCATCACCCGGGGTTCGGGCAGGGCGCTCACGGGACAGCCCTGATCCGTGTCGTTCAGCGGGTGGGAGTCGGCGAGCGCTTCGGCCTCGGCCCGCGCGGCGCTGGGGATCACGAAGCGGTCCTCGATCTTGGCGATGGCGAGGAGGCGGAACATGTCCTCCATCTCCTGCCCGGACAGCCCGACGGCCCGCGCGATCGACTCGTCCCGCTCCTCGCCCAGGTTGACCCGGCGCATGTAGGCGCGCATCGCCGCCATCCGGCGCAGCACCGCCTCCACCGGCACGGTGTCGCCGGCGGTGAGGACCTCCGCGAGGTACTCGACGGGGATGCGCAGGGACTCGATGGCGCCGAAGAGGTTGCCGGCGTCCTCGCCGTCGCTGCCGGTGGCGGCGACCGCCTCGACGACGGGGGAGAGCGGCGGCACGTACCAGACCATCGGCATCGTCCGGTACTCCGGGTGGAGCGGGAGGGCGACCTGGTAGGTGGCGATCAGGTCGTAGACCGGGGAGTTGCGGGCCGCGTCGAGCCACTCGTCGGTGATGCCGGCCGCGCGGGCGGCGGCGATCACGGCGGGGTCCGCGGGGTCCAGGAAGCACTCCACCTGGGAGGGGTACAGATCGTGCTCGTCCTCGACCGCGGCCGCCTCGGTCACCTTGTCGGCGTCGTAGAGCATCACGCCGAGGTAGCGCATCCGGCCGACGCAGGTCTCCGAGCACACGGTCGGCATGCCGACCTCGATGCGCGGGAAGCAGAAGGTGCACTTCTCGGCCTTGCCGGTCTGGTGGTTGAAGTACACCTTCTTGTACGGGCATCCGGTCACGCACATCCGCCAGCCGCGGCACTGGTCCTGGTCGACCAGGACGATGCCGTCCTCCTCGCGCTTGTACATCGCGCCGGAGGGGCACGAGGAGACGCACGCGGGGTTGAGGCAGTGCTCGCAGATCCGCGGGAGGTAGAACATGAAGCTCTGCTCGAACTCGAAGCGGATCTTCTCGCCGACCTCGTCGCGGATCTTCTCGATGATCGGGTCCTGCGGGGCGTGCGTGGGCGCGCCGCCGAGGTTGTCGTCCCAGTTCGGACCCCACTCGATCTTGTCGATGGGCTCGCCGGTGAGCTGGGAGACGGGCCGGGCGGTGGGCATGTCGTCGCCCGCCGGGGCCTCGGTGAGGTTCTTGTACTCGTAGGTCCAGGGCTGGTAGTAGTCGTCGATCTCCGGCAGGTCCGGATTCGCGAAGATCTTGCCCAGCTTGGCGAGGCGGCCGCCCGCCTTGAGGCGGAGCTTGCCGGAGCGGGTGCGCTCCCAGCCGCCCTTCCACTTCTCCTGGTCCTCCCAGCGGCGCGGGTAACCCTGGCCGGGGAGGGTTTCGACGTTGTTGAACCAGACGTACTCGGTGCCCTGCCGGTTGGTCCACGCCTGCTTGCAGGTGACCGAGCAGGTGTGGCAGCCGATGCACTTGTCGAGGTTCATGACCATGGCTACTTGGGCCATGACGCGTCCGATAGTCGCTTCGCGACGGGGCACCATTAGAACTCCACCTTCTGGTCGCGGCGGCGGATGACCGTCACCTCGTCGCGCTGGTTGCCGGTCGGGCCGAGGTAGTTGAAGGCCCAGGTCAGCTGGGCGTAACCGCCGATGAGGTGGGTGGGCTTGAGCATCACCCGGGTCAGCGAGTTGTGGATGCCGCCGCGGCGGCCGGTCTTCTCCGTCTTGGGGACGCCGACCGTGCGCTCCTGCGCGTGGTTCATGTAGACCGTGCCGGGCGGCATCTTGTGGGAGACGATCGCGCGGGCGGTGATCACGCCGTTGCGGTTGACCGCCTCGATCCAGTCGTTGTCCGCGACCCCGATCGCGTCGGCGTCCTGCGGGGACATCCACACCGTCTGGCCGCCGCGGCCCAGGGTCATCATGTAGAGGTTGTCCTGGTACTGGCTGTGGATCGCCCACTTGTTGTGCGGGGTCAGGTACCGGACGGCCACCGACTTGGCCTTCTCGTCGACCGTGCCGAGCTCGGGCTCCCCGTACAGGGTGTGCATGTTCAGCGGCGGCTTGTAGACGGGGAGGGACTCCCCGACCTCGTGCAGCCAGTCGTGGTCGATGAAGAAGTGCTGGCGGCCGGTGAGGGTGTGCCAGGGCTTGAGGTGCTCGGTGTTGATCGTGAAGGCCGTGTACCGGCGCCCGCCGGACTCGGAGCCCGACCACTCCGGCGAGGTGATCACCGGGACCGGGCGGGCCTGCGTGTCGGCGAAGGTGATCCGCTTGCCCTCGGCCTCGGAGGCCAGGTGGGCCATCGGGGTGCCGACCTTCTTCTCCAGGGTCTCGAACCCCTGCGTGGCGAGGCGGCCGTTGCTGGTGCCGGACAGGGAGAGGATCGCCTCGCAGGCCTGCTGGGCGGTCTCCAGGCGCGGGCGGCCGTCGGCGACGCCGCCGCGGACCGTGCCGTTCTTCGCGCCGAGGTAGGCGATCTCCTCGGCCACGTCGAAGGTGACCGCCTTGGTGGTCACGCCCAGCTTGTCGACGAGCGGGCCGAGTGCGGCGAACTTCTCGCCGACCGCCCCGTAGTCCCGCTCCACGACCGCCAGGTTGTACATGGTCCGGCCCGGTACGGGCTCGCACTCGCCCTTCGACCAGTCCAGCGCGACCCCGCCCGGCTGGGCCATCTCGCCGCCCGGGGTGTCGTGCTGCAGGGCGGTGGCGACCAGGTCCTTGCGCACGCCCAGGTGGGTCTTGGCGAGCTCGCCGAAGCGCTCGGCCAGGCCCTTGAAGGCGTCGTAGTCCGACCTGGCCTGCCAGGGCGGGTCCACGGCCGGGGTGAAGGCGTGCAGGAAGGGGTGCATGTCCGTGGAGGACAGGTCGTGCTTCTCGTACCAGGTGGCCGCCGGGAACACCACGTCGGAGAGCAGCGTCGTGGACGTCATCCGGAAGTCCATGGACATGAGCAGGTCGAGCTTGCCCTCCACGTCCTCCTCCCGGTACGTGACGTCCTTCGGCGTGCAGCGCGGCCCGTCCTCGGGCAGGTTGGAGTGGGTGCCCAGGAGGTGCTTGAGGAAGTACTCGTTGCCCTTGGAGCTGGAGCCCAGCAGGTTGGCCCGCCACACGTTGAGCACGCGCGGCCAGTTCCCCGGGGCGTCCGGGTCCTCGCCGGCGAAGCCGAGCTCGCCGCTCTTGAGCTGGCGAACCGTCTCCGCGATCGGGTCTTCGGCCTCGCCCAGCTCCAGCGAGTTGCGGTCGAAGGTCGGGTACGAGGGCATCCAGCCCATCCGGGTGCTCGCCGCCAGGCAGTCCGAGCCCGTCATGCCCTCGAAGGCACCGGAAGCGAGCGGGGAGGCGAGCGCCTGGGCCGGCAGGGTGTCGTAGCGCCACTGGTCGGTGTGCAGGTAGAACCAGGCCGCGCCGATCATCTGGCGCGGCGGGCGCGACCAGTCGGAGGCGGCGGCCAGCGTGGCCCAGCCGGTGACCGGGCGGCACTTCTCCTGGCCGACGTAGTGGCCCCAGCCGCCGCCGTTGCGGCCCTGGCAGCCGGTGAGGGTGAGCAGCGCGAGGAAGGAACGGTAGATGGTCTCGGAGTGGAACCAGTGGTTGGTGCCCGCGCCCATCAGGATCATGCAGCGGCCCTTGGAGTCCTCCGCCGTCTGCGCGAACTCCCGTGCCACGCGCGCCGCCTGGGCCGCCGGGACCGAAGTCAGCGACTCCTGCCAGCCGGGGGTGCCCGGGGCGCTCGCGTCCTCGTAGCCGGTGGGCCACACGCCGGGCAGGCCCTCGCGGCCGACCCCGTACTGGGCGAGCATCAGGTCGAAGACGGTGGTGACCAGCCGCTCCCCGCCGGCGGTCGCCAGGCGCCGTACGGGCACGCCGCGGCGGATCGTGCCGCGCGGCTTCCCGTCCTGGTCCACGCCCTGCTCGTCGTCCTCGAAGCGGGGGAGGGTGATCTCCGCGCTCTCGCCGGCGGCGTCGTGGAGGGTCAGGCGCGGGACGGTGTCGCCGAGTTCGAGATTCCACTCGGGCTTCTCGTTCTTGCCCCAGCGGTGACCGAGGGTGCCGTTCGGGACGACGGGCTCGCCGGTGACGTCGTCGATCAGGACCGTCTTCCACTGCGCGTTCTCGGTGTCGTGGCCGAGATCGGCGGCGGTGACGAATTTGCCCGGAACCAGGCCCTGTTCGGTTTCGGTGAGGGAGACCAGGAAGGGCAGGTCCGTGTACTGGCGGACGTAATCCGTGAAGAAGGGGGTCTGCTTGTCGACGAAGAATTCCTTGAGGATGACATGGCCCATCGCGAGGGCCAGCGCGCCGTCCGTACCGGGGTGCGGGTGCATCCATTCGTCGGCGAATTTGGTGTTGTCCGCGTAATCCGGGGAAACGGTGACGACCTTCTGGCCGCGATAGCGGGCCTCGGCCATCCAGTGGGCGTCCGGGGTACGGGTGACGGGGACGTTCGAGCCCCACATCATCAGGTACGCGGCGTCCCACCAGTCGCCCGACTCCGGGACGTCCGTCTGGTCCCCGAACACCTGCGGGGAGGCGACCGGGAGGTCGGCGTACCAGTCGTAGAAGGACAGCATCGGCGCACCGATGAGCGAGTGGAAGCGGGCGCCGGCCGCGTGCGAGGCCATCGACATCGCCGGGATCGGCGAGAAGCCCGCGACCCGGTCCGGACCGTGCTCCTTGATCGTGTGCACGTGCGCGGCGGCGACGATCTCCGTCGCCTCCTCCCACGTCGCCCGGACCAGCCCGCCCTTGCCGCGCGCCTGCTGGTACGTACGCCGGCGCACCGGGTCGGCCTGGATGTCGGCCCAGGCCTCGACCGGGTCGCCGAGGCGCGCCTTGGCCTCGCGGTACATCTCCAGCAGGGCGCCGCGCACGTATGGGTAGCGCACCCGGGTGGGGGAGTAGGAGTACCAGGAGAACGAGGCGCCGCGCGGGCAGCCGCGGGGCTCGTACTCGGGGCTGTCCGGCCCCACGGAGGGGTAGTCGGTGGACTGGGTCTCCCAGGTGATGATCCCGTCCTTGACGTAGACCTTCCACCGGCAGGAGCCCGTGCAGTTCACGCCGTGGGTGGAGTAGACGACCTTGTCGTGGCTCCACCGGTCGCGGTAGAAGGCCTCCGCGGCGCGGCCGCCGGTGTGGTGGACGGTCCGCAGGTCGTCGGAGACCTCGGCGGTCCTGAAGAAGCTGCCGGCCTTGATCAGAGATTCGGCGGCGTCCTGGTGTCCGCGTCCGTCGCGTACGTGGCGCTCGTGCAAGGCGACCCTCCAGGCCGGAATAAAAGGCGTGCGTGGGGTCCGGGCAAGATGACCCAGACACGACGCTACGCCCGGCGCGGAGGCGAATCCGATGACAAAGGTCCCGTACGGGCGTGACCTAATTCCGGTATTTCACAGGCCGAGTGGATGCCACGCTGGAAAGGTCCAACTCCGGTGCGCGGCCGGAAAATTACGCGCCCGAATACCAATTAGCGGAAGGCTGGGGAGCGTGCCGCCGAAGAAGGCCTCCTGGATCCCGGACCAGCACGGGGCGTGGGCGATGCTCACGGTGCCCTTCCTCGCGGGCACGTTCCTCTCGCCGCGGCCCGGATGGCAGCACGCCCTGCTCCTGGCGGCCTGGCTCCTCGGCTACGCGGCGGTCTTCCACGCCCAGCAGTGGCTGCGCCTGCGCAGGGTCGCGGCCCGGCGCCCGCAGGTGGCGCGGCGGCACGTCCGCCCGGCACTCGTCCTCGGTGCGGCGACCGCCCTGGCGGGGATCCCACTCGCGGTGCTCCACCCCTGGCTGCTGCTCGCGGGCGCGGCGGCGGCGCCCTTCGTGGCCGTGAACTGCCGGTTCGCGCTGCACAACCGCGAGCGGGCCCTGGCCAACGGCCTGGTCGCGGTGGTCCCGGCGTGCGGGATGCTGCTGGTGGCGGTGCGGCTGGGCGGGGGAGGGACGCCCTGGGCGCCGGCCGCCGCCTGCCTGCTGTACTTCGCGGGCACGGTCCCGTACGTCAAGACGATGATCAGGGAGCGGAGCTCCCGTACGTACTACCGCGGTTCGGTGACCTACCACGCGGCGGCCACCGCCCTGGCGGCCTGCCTCTCCCCCTGGCTGGCCCTGCCCTTCGCGGCCTACCTGGCCCGCGCGATCGCCCTCCCCGGGCGGGGGCTCAGGGTGCCGCTGGTCGGAGCCGTCGAGCTCGTCTGCTCGGCGGCCCTCCTGGTGTCGCTCCTGCTGCTCTTCTAGGCCGGGCGTCCGGCCGCCCGGCTGTCGGACGGCCGGCCTGCGCGCGTCAGACGCGCTCCTGCTCCGGCATCAGTTTCGGTTCGTGCTGCGGCTGCGGCTGCGGTTCGGGCCGGACCACAGCGGCGGGGGGTACGGGCCGCCGGCCCGGGAGCGGGGTGTTCAGCCGGAGCTCCTCCACCGCGCCGCGCAGCTTCTTGGCGAGCACCTTGCCCAGTGGCCGCTCGACGACCCGGTGGATGGCGTAGGCCAGCAGCATCATCGCGACCGCCGTCAGGGCCACCAGGACGAGCGCCGGGATCCGGCCCCTGAACTCGTGGATGATGACGAAGCCGATGTTCTCGTGGACGAGGTAGAGCGGGTAGGTCAGCGCGCCCGCCGTGGTCAGCCAGCGCCACTGCATCCAGTTGAACGCCCCGAGCGCGATCAGGGCCATCAGGACGAAGGCGACCCCGATGATCAGTCGGCCCGGCCAGGCCGGAGGGCCGCTGTCGCCGGACACGGCATCGGGCAGCCGCAGGACCAGCGAGTGCTGGGCCAGCAGGAACGAGACGCCGACGATGCCCCAGAGCGCCGCGGTGGGCTTGAAGCGGTGCATCAGGTAGAAGGCGATGCCCGCCACGAAGTAGGGCGAGTACAGCGGCATCGCCCACATGTCGAGCAGCTGGCCGAAGGCCGAGGCGGGGACCTTGTTGCCGGCGGCCGCGACGGAGGCGACTCCCGCGACCGTCCACAGAGCGCAGAACAGGACGCACTTGCGGTACGTGACGCCGCCCGCCACCACGAGCGCGAACAGCAGGTAGAACTTGAGCTCGATGAACAGGGTCCAGTAGACGTCGTCGACGTGCCTCACGCCGAGACCCTTCTGGAGCATCGTCAGGTTCGTCAGCACCTCGTCCAGGGTCCGGTCACCGCGGACCTCCGGCCAGTGGTTGACCACGAGGGTCGTGAGGATGATCGCGGCCCAGTAGGCGGGGAAGAGCCGCGATATTCGGGACACCGCGAAGTCACCGAGGTGCCGGCCCCACGTGCTCATGCAGATGACGAAACCGCTGATCAGGAAGAAGACCTCGACGCCGAGCCAGCCGTACTGGCTGATGTCGTGCAGGGTCGGGAAGATCGTCCGGGGGTCGTGCCCCCACCCGCCCCAGAGCACGGTGTAGTGGTACAGGACCACCATCAGAGCGGCGACCAGTCGCAGACCGTCCAGGATGTACAGCCTGGGACGGGCGCGCCCCTCGGCGGGCCTGCGGATGCCCCGCATGCCTCTTGTGGAGGACATCATGTGGTTCTTCCCTCGACTGCCCCGTGATCGGGATCGGATCATCGGCCGAAAGGATGACCGGCGCTCGACCACGATGGTTGACAGCCGAGAATAACCGGTCGGTTTCCGGCTCCGGCCACGGCCCCGGATGGGGGCTCCGCGGCGCGGCTCCCCGTGGGAAGGGGCCTTGCGCGGGGCGACGAGTTTCGCCGCCGTACGGAAAGCGTCCGCTAAAGGTGGGAATTTCCGACCATACCGGGCCTTCTCAGATCGCTTCCTTGCGCGTCAGGAAGTTGAAGGAGATCCATCCCGGCAGCACCGGCAGCCAGAACGTCATCAGACGGAACATCAGCACCGCGGCGCCCGCCACCTGCCCGTCAAGTCCCGCCGCGATCAGGCCCAGCGTCAGCGTGGCCTCCACCGCTCCGATGCCGCCCGGCGTGGGGGCGGCCGAGCCCAGGGCGTTGCCGGCCAGGAAGACCACGGCGATGCTCGCGTAGCTGATGGCCTCGCCGCCGCCGAAGGCGCGGATCGAGGCGTCCAGGCACATCACGAAGCAGCCCGTCAGCAGCAGCATCCCGCCGATGCCGGTCAGCAGCTTCTGCGGCCGCTGGAGCACGTCCAGCATGCGCGGGACCACTCCCGCGAACAGGGCCCGCACCCGGGTCGCCACGAACTTGCGCAGGAAGGGCACGGCCGTGACCACGAGCACCAGCACGGCCACCGTCAGCAGACCGGCGATGACCGTCCTCGACGGGGTCATCTCGGGGGTCTTCTCGGTCCCCGTCAGATAGCCGAAGGACAGCAGCAGCAGGATGTGGCTCGCCAGCCCGAAGAGCTGCGAGGCGCCCACGCTGGCCACCGCGAGTCCGGGCCGGATGCCCGCCCGCTGGAGGAACCGGGTGTTCAGCGCGACCCCGCCGACCGCGGCCGGAGCCACCAGCTTCACGAAGGATCCGGCGACCTGGGCCAGTACGGTCCGCAGGAACGGCACCCGCTCGGGTACGAAGCCCAGCAGGCTCATCGCCGCCGCGAAGTAGCTGAGCGCGGAGAAGGCGAGCGCCACCCCGACCCAGCCCCACTGCGCCTTGCCGATGAGGTCCCCGAAATTGACGTGCGTGATCTGGGTCAGCAGGAAGTACGCGCCGATCGCTCCCGCGATGAAGGACACCAGCGTGCGCGGCCGGATCCGCTCCAGCCGGGCCGGCTCCACCGGTGCCTGCGGACGGATCAGCAGCACCTGCTGGCGGATCTGGCTCAGCAGATCCTCCTCGCGGGCCCCGTCGAGCGCGTCGTCCAGGGCCCTCTTCTCGGCCTTCTTCTCGGCGGTGGAGCGCGCGCCGGCCGGCCCGGAGGCGGCTTCCCGCGCCGCCTTCGCCGCCCGCGAGGACTCCAGTACGGCTTCCCGCTCGCGGTCCGCCCGCTCCCGCGCCAGCTTGCGCAGCGTCGCCCGCGTGGAGCGGCTCAGCGCGATCGGCTGGAGCAGCGGCAGACAGTCCGCCACCGCGTCCGGGCCGAGCACCGACACCGCCGAGGCGACCGAGCGCTCGGCGCCGACGCGCAGGCCGAGGGTGGTGAGCAGCTGCGCGATGTCCATGCGCAGCACGAGGTCGCCGGCCGCGATCTCGCCGCCGCGCAGGTCGGTCAGGGTGATGGTGGCCCCGGCGGGGTCGTCGCCGCTGCCGCTGCCGGAACGATCCACCACGAGGGCGTCCCCGGTCAGCCGCCGGTGCGCGATCCGCCGGGACTGCAGGGCCCGTACCTGCTGCCAGGCGTTGCGGGTCAGCTCGTCGGTGATCTCCTCGTCGGCCAGCGAGTCCAGGCTCCGGCCGCCCAGGTGCTCGTAGACGAGCATCACGGCGTCCGGACCCAGCTCGGAGGTGGCGATGAGCTTGGGCGCGTTGGCTCCGGCGGCGATGGCCGCGTACGCGAGCAGCGCCTCCTGCTCCAGCGCCTGGCGCAGGGACTGCAGACTGCGCCGGGTGGTGATCCCGCGCAGCGTGAGGCGGCGCCAGACCCGGTAGTAGAAGCCCTGGGCCTGCTGCTCCCGGTCCACGACGGTGACGTCGAGGGGCGGGCCGTCCTCCAGGGTGACGTGGTAGCGCCGCCCGCGGTCGCTGACCTCGGTGCTGTCGGGACCCTCCGGGGACTCGGCGCGCATCGCGCTGACCGGCTGGAAGCCGACCCGGCGCAGTCCCGCGAGCAGGTTCTGCCCGGTGGGGCGGACGTTCGGCGAGCCGACCGCGTACAGGGTTCCGTACGCGACGCTCCAGCCGATCAGCACGGTCAGGATGATCGAGAAGGGGGTGGTGTAGCCGCCGACCAGCATCGCGAAGGCGTCCAGCAGCAGGACCACCCACAGGGCGACCCGCCAGCGCGGGCGCCGGGTCATCCCGACGGCGGTCATGTACGCGATCACGGGCGCGAGGTAGCCGTGCACCGGATCGGTGAGGGCCCCGTCGGCCATGGTGGGACGGGTGAGGGCCTCCTGGATGGTCGCGGGCGCGGCCTGGGAGACCCAGAGGTCGGTGGCGAGGGTGACCCCGTGCGCGAGGACGGCGGCGAGCACGCCGTCGGCGATGCGCAGTCCGTCGCGCTTGATCAGCCGCTCGATGGCGAAGGCCACCGGGACGAGGAGCACGGCGATGCTGGACACCAGCCCGGCGACCTTGATCAGCACGTCGGGCGCCTGGCCCGTGCCGTTGCTGATGTCGGCTTCCAGACCCGCGGTGGTGCCGTGGGCGAAGGCGGCGATGGCGAGGACGACGGCGATGCCGAGGATCCCGACGAGGAGGCGCACCAGGTCGGAGGGGCGGTGCACGCGGGCGGCGAGCAGCGGCTCGTCGACCTCGACCTGGTCGGCGGCCGTCGGGGTGTGGCCGTGCGGGGTCTCGTCGTCCTCGGGGGCCGGGGCGGGGACCAGGGCGTCGGCCGGGGCCTGGGCCTTGGCGTTGGCCTGGGCCTTGGTGTTGGCGTTGGCCTGAGGCGGAGCCGGCGGCAGGTCCGCGTGCATGTCCTCGGGGCCCTGTGGCGGGCCTTCGTCTGGGCGCGCGCCGTCGTTCGCCGTCGCGCCGTCCGGAGGACTCACACCCTGCTCCTTTCCCGTCACTTCCGTCTCTTCTTGATCACGTATCACGCGTCACCGCCCGGAAGATGGTGGCACGGACCGACGGCCGCGGGGGGCAGCAGGGTGCGAGCCGGTCCGGAACACCGGCTTCCACGCGCTTGCCGCTCCCTTGTCGGTCCGGTGCGGCACCATGGGCCGAATGAGCGAAGAGCTGCCGGCGTACGCGGAGCGGGTGCTGGAGGCGGCGGAGCGGATTCCGCCCGGCCGGGTGATGACGTACGGGGACATCGCGGAGTGGCTCGGCGAGGGCGGGCCCCGTCAAGTGGGCCGCGTCATGGCGCTGTACGGCGGAGCCGTGCCCTGGTGGCGCGTGGTGCGGGCGGACGGCCGTCCGCTGCCCGGCAGCGAGCGGCGGGCGCTGGAGAACTACCGGGCCGAGGCCACCCCGCTGCGGCTCACCGGCGACGGCGAACCGCGGCTCGACATGCGGCGGGCCCGCTGGGACGGGGACGGCGGGGACACGGCGCGGGACGAAGGTCACATGTGACAGCTTCGGCCATGTGCGGCCCGGAGGGGTGGTCGAAGGGACGTGCGAAGCCCCGTACGGGGGACGCGTGGGACCGGATGGCAGTGAGGGCGGGAGCGGGGGCCGGAGCGAGGGCCGGTGCGAGGACGGGAGCCCCGGGGAAACTGCGCCCGGCGCGCGCCTTGCCGTAGCGTTGCACCTTCGGCTTCGGCCAAGGCTTCGGCCACCGCCCGGGCCGCCACCATCACCACGGCAGCAACCGCTGCGGCAGCGACCGCCGCAACGGCAGACCCACCAGGACCGGCACCCCACGTGAACTCCTCTTCCTCCGACGGCCACCGCTCCGAGCGGCGGCGTACGCGGACCCCGGACGCGTACCGCCTGGTGCGTACCGGCGCGGAACGGGTGGATCCCCCTGTGCTGGACGCAGCGCAGCGGGCGGTGGTTGAGCACACCGGCGGACCGCTGCTGGTCCTGGCCGGACCGGGCACCGGAAAGACGACCACGCTGGTGGAAGCGGTCGCTGCCCGCGTCGAAGCCGGAGCCGACCCGGCCCGCGTCCTGATCCTCACCTTCAGCCGCAAGGCCGCGGTGGAACTGCGCGACCGGACCGCCCTGCGGCTCGGCGGGGCGCGCGCCCCGCAGGCCACCACCTTCCACTCCTTCTGTTACGGACTGGTCCGCTCCCACCAGGACGCCGAACTGTTCGCGGACCCGCTGCGCCTCCTCTCCGGCCCGGAGCAGGACGTCATGGTCCGCACCCTGCTCGAAGGCCAGCGCCGGATCCGCTCGATCCGCTGGCCGGACGACCTGCGGGCCGCACTGACCACGCGCGGCTTCGCGGACGAGGTCCGTGCGGTGCTCGCCCGCGCCCGCGAGCTGGGCCTGGGCCCGGCGGCCCTCTCCGACTTCGCGACCCGCCTCGGCCGCCCGGACTGGAAGGCGGCGGCGGCCTTCCTCTCCGAGTACCTGGACGTCCTGGACCTCCAGGGCACCCTGGACTACGCGGAACTCCTCCACCGCGCGGTCCTCCTGGCGGAGCGCACCCCGTCGCTCTCTTCCCTGTACGACGTGATCTACGTGGACGAGTACCAGGACACGGACGCCTCGCAGCTGCGCCTGCTGCGCGCACTGGCCGGCCCCTCCGGCCGGCTGACCGCCTTCGGCGACCCCGACCAGTCGATCTACGCCTTCCGCGGCGCGGACATCAACAACATCCTGGACTTCGAGACCTCCTTCCCGGGAGCGCAGGTCCATGCCCTCACCACCTCCCGCCGCTCGTCCGCGGTCCTCCTGACCGCCACCCGCCACCTGACCACCCGCATGCAGGTGCCGCGCCTGCCCTCGGCGGCGGTACGGGCCCACCGCGCGCTCGCGTCGACCCGCGAGGGCGGCCGGGTCGAGGTGTTCACCTACCCCACGGCCGGCGCGGAACTGGACAACATCGCCGACATCCTGCGCCGGGCCCACCTGGAGGAGGGCGTGCCGTGGCAGGACATGGCCGTCCTGGTCCGCGCGGGCGGCCGCACCCTGCCGCAGATGCGCCGCGCCCTGATCGCGGCGGGAGTCCCGGCCGAAACGGACGGCACGGACGCCCCCCTCCGCCACGAACCGGCGATAGCCCCCCTCCTCACGGCCCTACGCACCCTCGCGCAATCCACACCCCCGCCGCCCCCATCCGCCCTGCCGGGCTTGCGGCCCACTGCCGCCGACGGAGCCGGCACCGGCCTGCCGGGCTTGGGGCCCACTGCCGCCGACGGAGCCGGCACCGGCCTGCCGGGCTTGGGGCCCACTGCCGCCGACGGAGCCGGCACCGGCCTGCCGGGCTTGGGGCCCACTGCCGCCGACGGAGCCGACACCGGCCTGCCGGGTTTGCGGCCCACTGCCGCCGACGGAGCCGACACCGGCCTGCCGGGCTTGCGGCCCACTGCCGCCGGCGAAGCCGACACCGCCTTGCCCGGCTTGCAGCCCACCGCCGCCGCCGAGCCTTCGGGCCCGGCTGTGCCCGGCTTCGCCGGTGCCCGGGCCGGGGCTGAGAGCGAGCTGCCCGACGGAGTCGAGGCCGCTTCCGGGGCCGCGGGCGCCGCTGTGAGCGACCTTGCTCGCGACTCGGGGGTCGGCGGGCGGGCAACTTCCCCCGCCGCCGAAGGTGGCACCGAGCCTTCCGGCCCGGCTGTTCCCGGCTCCGCCGGTGCCCCGGCCGGGGCGGGAGTGCCCTCCGACGGAGTCGAGGCAGCTTCCGGGGCCGCAGGCGCCGGTGTGGGCGAGCTTGCTCGCAACTTCGGGGCGGGCGGGCGGGAGACCTCCCCCGCCGACGAAGCCGGCACCGGCCGGCCTGCCGCCGCCGAAGCCGGCGCCGGCCTGGCCGGCCCCGCGGCCGAGCCCGACGCAGTGGATGGTGCGCAGGCCGATGGGGTCGGCGGAGCCGCCGCAGGCGAAGGGTGGATCGGGGTCGAGGCCGCGCTCGTGCTGCTGTCCTCGCCGCTCGGCGGGATGGACGCCGCCGACCTGCGCCGACTCGGCCGCGCCCTGCGCGACGAGGAGCGGGCCGCCGGAGCCCGCACACCCGCGCCCTCCGACGTACTCCTCGCCCGAGCCCTCGCGGAGCCCGAGCGGCTCGTCGCCCACGACCCCGCCTACGCCCGCGGAGCGCAACGCCTCGGCCTGCTGCTGCGCAAGGCCCGCGAGCTCCTCGCCGGCGGCGGCACCGCCGAAGAGGTGCTGTGGACCCTCTGGGACGGCACCCCCTGGCCGCAGCGCCTCGAACGCAGCGCCCGCCGCGGCGGCCCCGCCGGCCGCAACGCCGACCGCGACCTCGACGCCGTCTGCGCGCTCTTCGACACGGCCGCCCGCGCGGAGGAACGTACCGGCGGCCGCGGCGCCCTCAACTTCCTCGAACAGCTCGAAGCCGAGGACATCGCCGGAGACACCCTCACCCCCCGCGCCACCCGCCGCGAAGCCGTCCGCCTCATGACCGCGCACCGCTCCAAGGGCCTGGAGTGGGGACTCGTCGTCGTCGCGGGCGTGCAGGAGGGCCTCTGGCCGGACCTGCGCCGCCGCGGCTCCCTCCTCGAAGCCGACCGCATCGGCCGGGACGGCCTCGCCGAACCCCTCACCCCCGGCGCGCTCCTCGCCGAGGAGCGCCGCCTCTTCTACGTCGCCGCGACCCGCGCCCGCGACCGCCTCGTCGTCACCGCCGTCAAGGCCCCCGCCGAGGACGGCGACCAGCCCTCCCGCCTCCTCGCCGAGCTCGGCGTACCCGTCAAGGACGTCACCGGCCGCCCCCGCCGCCCCCTCGCCGTCCCCGCGCTCGTCGCGGAACTCCGCTCCACGACCGTCGACCCCGACGCCTCGCCCGCCCTGCGCGACGCCGCCGCCCGCCGGCTCGCCCGGCTTGCCGTGCTCACCGACGACGAGGACCGCCCGCTCGTCCCCGCCGCGCACCCGCAGCGCTGGTGGGGGCTGTACGAGCCCACCCGCAGCAGCGTCCCGCTGCGCGACCGGGACCACCCCGTGGCCCTGTCCGGCTCCGCGCTGGAGCAGCTCGCCAACACCTGCTCCCTCCAGTGGTTCCTGGGCCGCGAGGTCAAGGCCGACGCCCCCTCCACCGCCGCCCAGGGCTTCGGCAACGTCGTCCACGTCCTCGCCGACGAGGTCGCCTCCGGCCGCACCCCCGCCGACCTCGCCGTCCTCATGGAACGCCTCGACTCCGTCTGGGACTCGCTCGCCTTCGACGCCCCCTGGAAGTCCCGCCAGGAGAAGGACAACGCCCGCGCCGCCCTGGAGCGCTTCCTGCGCTGGCACACCACCGACCGCGGGGGCCGAGCGGCCGTGGCCACCGAGCACGACTTCGACGTCACCCTGGAAGCGGGGGAGTACGCCGTCCGGGTGCGCGGATCCATGGACCGCGTCGAGGCGGACGCCCAGGGCCGCGCGTACGTCGTCGACTTCAAGACCGGCAAGTCCGCGCCCACCGCCAAGGAGGTCGAACGCCACCCGCAGCTCGCCGTGTACCAGCTCGCGGTGCGCGAGGGCGCCGTCGACGAGGTCTTCGACGGACTGCGCCCCGCACCGGGCGGCGCCGAACTCGTGCAGCTGCGCCAGGGCGCGGCCCAGCGCGACGGCGGGGACACGGTGCCCAAGATCCAGGCGCAGCAGGCCCTGGAGGGCGGCGCCCCCGGCGAATGGGTCGGCGACCTGCTCGCCACCGCGGCCGGCCGGGTCCTCGACGAGCGCTTCGCGCCCGTCCTGGGCAAGCACTGCGACCACTGCTCCTTCCGCGCCTCGTGCAGCGCCCGCCCGGAGGGCCGCCAGACGGTGGAGTAGGCCGCGCGGCGGCCACGGGGCCGACCGGTGCCACGGCCGGCGCGGCGGGGACTGTCGGTGCGTGCGGCTAGCCTTTTTACGTGTCCGCGCGTCCGTCCGTCCCGCCGTCCCCGCAGCCTGCCCCGCCCGCCACAGCGCCGCGGGCAGCGGCCCTCACCGATCCCGAGCAGCTCAAGGAGCTCCTGGGGATCCCCTTCACGCCCGAACAGATGGCCTGCGTCACCGCCCCGCCCGCCCCGCAGGTCATCGTGGCCGGAGCCGGCTCCGGCAAGACCACCGTCATGGCCGCCCGCGTGGTCTGGCTGGTCGGCACCGGCGCCGTCGCACCCGAGCAGGTCCTCGGGCTGACCTTCACCAACAAGGCCGCCGGCGAGCTCGCCGAGCGGGTACGGACCGCCCTCGCGCGGGCCGGGATCACCGATCCGGACCCCTCCCCGGCCGAGGCCGACACCGCGGGCGGCGAGCCGCGCATCTCCACGTACCACGCCTTCGCCGGACAGCTCCTCAAGGACCACGGCCTGCGCATCGGGCTGGAGCCCAGCGCCCGGCTGCTCGCCGACGCCACCCGCTTCCAGCTCGCCGCCCGCGTCCTGCGCGAGGCCCCCGGGCCCTACCCGGCCCTCACCAAATCCGTTCCCGACCTGGTCAGCGACCTGCTCGCGCTCGACGGGGAGCTCTCCGAACACCTCGTAACGCCGGAGCGGCTGCGTGCGTACGACACGGAGCTGCTCTCCGCCCTCGCGGACGTCAAGCTCAGCAACGAGGACCTGCGCAAGGTTCCCGAGGCGATCCGAGGCCGCCTGGAGCTCCTGGAGCTCGTCTCCCGCTACCGCGCCGCCAAACACTCCCGCGACCTCCTGGACTTCGGCGATCAGATAGCCCTCTCCGCGCAGCTCGCCACCACCCGGCCCGAGGTCGGGGTCCTGCTGCGCGAGGAGTTCCGCGTCGTCCTGCTCGACGAGTACCAGGACACCTCGGTCGCGCAGCGGCTGCTGCTGTCCGGGCTGTTCGGCGGCGGCACCGGGCACGCGGTGACCGCCGTCGGCGACCCCTGCCAGGCCATCTACGGCTGGCGCGGCGCCTCCGTGGCCAACCTCGACGACTTCCCCGAGCACTTCCCGTACGCCGACGGCAGCCCCGCCACCCGCTTCTCCCTCAGCGAGAACCGGCGCAGCGGCGGCCGCCTCCTGGACCTGGCCAACGACCTCGCCACCCCGCTGCGCGCCATGCACGAGGGGGTCGAGGCCCTGCGCCCCGCACCGGGCGCGGAGCGCGACGGCTCCGTCCGGTGCGCCCTGCTGGAGACCCACGCCCAGGAGCTCGACTGGATCGGGGACTCCATCGCGCACCTGGTCCGTACGGGCACGGAACCGCGCGAGATCGCCGTACTGTGCCGCTCGGGCGGGGACTTCGCGCGGATCCAGGCGGTCCTCGTCGAGCGGGACGTCCCGGTGGAAGTGGTCGGCCTGTCCGGCCTGCTCCACCTCCCGGAGGTCGCCGACCTCGTCGCCGTCTGCGAGGTCCTCCAGGACCCGGGAGCCAACGCCGCGCTCGTCCGGCTGCTCATCGGGCCGCGCTGGCGGATCGGCGCCCGCGACCTGGCCCTGCTGGGCCGCCGCGCCCGCACCCTGATCTCACGCTCCTCCTCTTCCTCCGACGACGACCGCCTCGCGGCGGCGGTGGAGGGCGTGGACCCGGCGGAGATCGTGTCGCTGGCCGACGCCCTGGAAACCTTCCTGGACGGCGCGGGCCAGTCCGCCCCCGACCAGCTGCCCTTCTCCGCCGCAGCCCGGGTCCGCTTCGCGCACCTCGCCCAGGAACTCCGCGACCTGCGGCGTTCCCTCGCGGACCCGCTGATGGACGTCCTGCACCGGGTCCTGTCGGCGACCGGCCTCGACGTGGAGCTGGCCTCGTCCCCGCACGCGCTGGCGGCCCGCCGCCGGGAGACCCTGTCGAGCTTCATGGACGTGGCGGCCGGCTTCGCCTCCCTGGACGGCGAAGCCTCCCTCCTGGCCTTCCTGGCCTTCCTGCGCACGGCGGCCCAGTACGAGAAGGGCCTGGACCACGCCCTCCCGGGCGGCGAGAACACGGTCAAGGTCCTGACGGCCCACAAGTCCAAGGGCCTGGAATGGGACGTGGTGGTGGTCCCCGACCTCTCCGCGGGCTCGTTCCCGAAGGAGAAGGCCCCGGAGGCCTGGACCTCGTACGCGAAGGTCCTCCCGTACGCCCTGCGCGGGGACGCGCCGACCCTCCCGCCCACCCCGGAATGGACCTCGCCGGGCCTGCGCGCCTTCAAGTCGGCCCTCAAGTCCCACAAGGCCGTCGAGGAACTCCGCCTCGGCTACGTCACCTTCACCCGCCCGCGCTCGCTCCTCCTGGCCTCGGGCCACTGGTGGGGCCCGACCCAGAAGAAGCCCCGCGGCCCGTCCTCCTTCCTCACCGCCCTGTACGAACACTGCGCCGCGGGCCACGGCGAGATCGAAGCCTGGGCCGACGCCCCCGCCCCGGACGCGGAAAACCCGTCCCTGTCCACGGACTCCACCCCGGACCACTCCTGGCCCCTCCCCCTGGACCCCGCCTCCCTCACCCTGCGCCGCGAAGCAGCCGCCCTGGTCGAGTCCTACCTCCACCCGACGCGCCATGCCGCCGCGAACAACCCGGAGGACCGCTCCCCCCAGCCCCTCCCAACCTCCCCGGAGGACCCCTACCTCTGGCCCCCGCACTGCGAAGACCCCGCCTACGACGAGGAGCCCCCGTGGCCGGACCCGTCCGACACCCCCGAGACCACGACCGTCCCCTGGCCGGACCCGGTCCACGGA
The DNA here is from genome assembly GCF_036127095.1 of Streptomyces sp. NBC_00335. Lineage (GTDB taxonomy): Bacteria > Actinomycetota > Actinomycetes > Streptomycetales > Streptomycetaceae > Streptomyces. The sequence goes on along the minus strand of NZ_CP108006.1, from coordinate 2,898,951 downwards.
GCCGCAGCGGCGGACGCCCGGCGGCGGGACCGGACCGGCGAGCCTGAGGCCACGGCCGTCCCGAGGCCGGACCCGGTCGACGAGTCCGAGGGCACGGCCCTCCCGTGGCAGGCCCCGTCCGGCGGAGCCACAGCGGCGGACGGCCCGCAGCCGCACCCGGCTGACGAACCGACCGCAGCGGACGCGGGCCGGCCGCAGGCCGGGGCAGGCCGGGGCACGGCCGTGCCCGCCGCCGCAGGCGGAACCCCGCAGGGGGTCCGGGGCACAGCCCCGGTTTCGGGAAGGGGCGGGGTGGGGGAAGAAGAAGCCCCCCCGACCCCCGACGCCCCGTGGCCGCCGCACACCGACGCGCCCGTACCCCACCCGCACCCGGCCGCGCCCGATGCCGACGACCTGTGGCCGGAGGCCGAGGACCTGACCGGAGCCCGGCCGCGCCCGCGCCCGTCCGCACCCGGCGACGATGACCTGTGGCCGGAGGCCGACGACGTGGCCCACACCCGGCCGCGCCCGCGCCCGTCCGCGCCCGGCGACGACGACCTGTGGCCGGAGGCCGACGACGTGGCCCACACCCGGCCGCGCCCGCGCCCGTCCGCGCCCGGCGACGACGACCTGTGGCCGGAGGCCGACGACCTGGCCCACACCCGCCCGCGCCCGCGCCCGTCCGCGCCCGGCGACGACGACCTGTGGCCGGAGGCCGACGACCTGTGGCCGCAGGACGAGGCCGAGCCCAGGGCCGGTGACCGGGCCCAGGCCAGGCCCCGCCCCGCGACACCCGGCTCCGGTGACGACTCGTGGCAAGCGGCCGGCCCCGGCCCCCTCACCCCCGAGGACGCGAGGGCCATCGCCTCCTGGGACCGCGACCTCGACGCCCTGGAGGGCGAACTCCGCCGCGCCCGCGAGGCCGTCCGCGACGTGGAGCTCCCCTCCGCGCTCTCCGCCAGCCAACTGCTCCGCCTCGCCTCCGACGAGCAGGGCTTCGTACGCGACCTTGCCCGCCCCATGCCCAAGCCCCCGCAGCCCGCCGCCCGCCAGGGCACCCGGTTCCACGCCTGGGTGGAGTCCCGCTTCGAGGAGCTCCCGCTGCCCCACCTCGACGTCCTCGACCCCCTCACGGACCTCCCCGGAGCCCAGCCCCCAGGAGGGGACGGTTCCGACCAGGACATCGCCGACGAGGCGGACCTCGACTCCCTCAAGGCGGCCTTCGAGCGGAGCGCGTACGCCGACCGGACCCCGTACCGCATGGAGGTCCCGGTCCAGATCACCCTCGCCGGCCGGGTGATCCGGGGCCGGATCGACGCCGTGTACCGCAACGAGGAAGACGGCGGCTACGAGATCGTCGACTGGAAGACCGGCCGCACCACCGAGGCCGACCCCCTCCAGCTGGCCGTCTACCGCCTGGCCTGGGCGGAGGCCACGAACACCCCCCTCGCCGAGGTCGCGGCAGTGTTCCTGCACGTCCGCAGCGGCCGCGTGATCCGCCCCCGGAACCTCCCCGGCCGCGCGCGTCTTGAGCAGATCCTCCAAGGCAAAACGGACACGGAAAGTGACCATCGAACGGAAGGCTAGGCTCGGGGGCATGAGCGACACCCCGGCGGACAGCGTCGTCCGCACGTACATCGACACCCACCGCGCGGCCTTCCTCGACGACCTCGCCGACTGGCTGCGCATCCCCTCGGTCTCGGCCCAGCCCGAGCACGCGGATGACGTACGGCGCAGCGCGGACTGGCTGGCCGCGAAGCTCAAGGAGACCGGTTTCCCGGTCACCGAGGTCTGGCAGACGGAAGGCGCCCCCGCCGTCTTCGCCGAATGGCCGAGCGAGGACCCCGCCGCCCCCACCGTCCTCGTCTACGGGCACCACGACGTGCAGCCCGCCGCCCTCGCGGACGGCTGGCACACCGACCCGTTCGAGCCGGTGATCAAGGACGGCCGGATGTACGGTCGCGGCGCCGCCGACGACAAGGGCCAGGTCTTCTTCCACACCCTCGGCGTCCGGGCCCACCTCGCCGCGACCGGCGCGTCCGCCCCCGCCGTGAACCTCAAGCTGATCATCGAGGGCGAGGAGGAGTCGGGTTCCCCGCACTTCCGCGCCCTCGTGGAGCGCGAGGCGGCCCGCCTCGCCGCCGACGTCGTGATCGTCTCCGACACCGGCATGTGGTCCGAGACCACGCCCACCGTCTGCACCGGCATGCGCGGTGTCGCCGACTGCGAGATCGACCTGTTCGGCCCCGACCAGGACATCCACTCGGGTGCCTTCGGCGGCGCCGTGCCGAATCCGGCCACCGTCGCCGCCCGCCTCGTCGCGGCCCTGCACGACGAGGACGAGCGGGTCACGATCCCCGGCTTCTACGACAACATCGCCGAGCTCACGGACGCGGAGCGGGCGCTGATCGCCGAGCTCCCCTTCGACGAGAGCGAGTGGCTCCGTACGGCCAAGTCGTACGCGGCCTCGGGCGAGGCCGGCTACTCCACGCTGGAGCGCGTCTGGGCCCGCCCGACCGCCGAGGTCAACGGCATCGGCGGCGGCTACCAGGGACCCGGCGGCAAGACCATCGTGCCCGCCTCCGCGCACCTGAAGCTGTCATTCCGCCTGGTCTCCGGGCAGGATCCGTACGAGGTCGAGACGGCCGTCACGGCCTGGGTCGCGGAGCGCGTCCCGGCCGGAATCCGGCACGCCATCACCTTCGGCGCCCCGACCCGGCCGTGCCTGACCCCGCTGGACCACCCGGCGCTGCAGTCGGTCGTTCGGGCCATGAGCAGGGCCTTCGGCCAGAAGGTCCGCTTCACCCGCGAAGGCGGCTCGGGGCCGGCGGCCGACCTCCAGGACGTGCTGAACGCCCCCGTCCTCTTCCTCGGGATCTCCGTACCCTCCGACGGCTGGCACTCGCCGAACGAGAAGGTCGAGCTCGCCCTGCTCACCAAGGGCGTCGAGACGGCCGCCTACCTCTGGGGCGACCTGGCCGCCCACTGGAAGCCGGCGTCCGCTTGACGACGCCACGCGCCACACGCGCCACATAAGCCCCACGCGTCACCGCACACCCGTCCGTCCTGCTGAGCCTGCCTGTGTCCCACCACCGGGGGAGTTGGAAGTACCTGTGAGCACCCATACCGAGTCCGAGCGTCCGATCTCGCTGGCCGCGCCCAGTGGAATCGACCGCGCCGCGCACCACCGCCTCGACGAGGCGTGGCTCGCCGCGGCGTGGAGCCACCCCAGCACCCGCGTCTTCGTGGTCTCGGGCGGCCAGGTCCTGATCGACGACACCCCCGACGGCGGCACCGCGATCGTGATGACCCCGGCCTTCGAGGCCCCGGTCACCGAGACCCACCGGTACTTCCTGGGGACCGACGAGGACGGCGTACGGTACTTCGCGCTGCAGAAGGACTCGCTGCCCGGCCGGATGGACCAGTCGGCCCGCCCGGCCGGCCTGCGCGAGGCCGGAATGCTGCTCTCCGCGCGGGACGCCGGGCTGATGGTGCACGCGGTGGCGCTGGAGAACTGGCAGCGCATGCACCGCTTCTGCTCCCGCTGCGGCGAGCGCACGGTGGTCGCCGCGGCCGGGCACATCCGCCGCTGCCCGGGCTGCGGGGCCGAGCACTACCCGCGCACCGACCCGGCCGTGATCATGCTGGTCACGGACGACCAGGACCGCGCGCTGCTGGGCCGCCAGGTGCACTGGCCCGAGGGCCGCTTCTCCACCCTCGCGGGGTTCGTGGAGCCGGGCGAGTCGATCGAGCAGTCGGTCATCCGCGAGGTGTGGGAGGAAGCGGGCGTCAAGGTCGGCGAGGTCGACTACATCGCCAGCCAGCCCTGGCCGTTCCCGTACAGCTTGATGCTGGGCTTCACGGCGCGCGCCGTCACCTTCGACATCGAGGTCGACGGGGACGAGATCCAGGAGGCCCGCTGGTTCTCCCGCGACGACCTGCGCACGGCGATCGAGTCCGGCGAGGTCCTCCCGCCGGCGGGCATCTCCATCGCGGCCCGCCTGGTCGAGCTCTGGTACGGCAAGCCGCTCCCGAAGCCGGTCGCCGCGAGCGCCTGACCCGCGCCGCCACCCCCGCACACGTACGAAGGCCCCCGCTCCGGCGGGGGCCTTCGCCGGTCTACGCCTGCCCGCCCTGGCCGGACCCGTCGGACAGCCGGTCGGACAGCCGGTCGAGGCGGGCCCGCTGGGCTTCGGTCAGCCGGAGGTCTTCCGCGGCGAGGTTCTCCTCCAGGTGGGCGATCCGGGACGTGCCCGGGATCGGGAGGACGACCGGCGAGTGCCCGAGCAGCCAGGCGAGCGCGACCTGCGTGGGAGTGGCTCCGGCCTCGGCCGCGACGGCGGCGATCTCGGCCGTCGCCCCGGACTGCCCCCAGGCGACGGTGGCCCAGGGCAGGAACGCGATGCCCGCCGCCTCGCAGGCCGCGAGCACGGGCTCGTGCCGGCGGTCGAGCAGGTTGTACCGGTTCTGCACGCTCGCGATGCCGGTGATCTCCCGGGCCGCGGCGAGTTCGCCGACGCTGACCTCCGACAGCCCGATCCGGCCGATCTTGCCCTCGGTCCGCAGGTCCCGCAGCGTGCCGATCTGGTCGGCGAGGGGCGTCCGCGGATCGATGCGGTGCAGCTGGAGCAGCTCGATCCGCTCGACGCGCAGCCGGCGCAGCGCCTGCTCGACCTGCTCGCGCAGCGCGGCTGGCCGCGCGTCCTGCGTCCACTCGCCCGACGGGACGGACCGGGCGATGCCGACCTTGGTGGTGACGAGAACCTCGTCCGGACAGGGGTGCAGGGCCTCGGCCAGCAGCTCCTCGTTGGCGCCCCAGCCGTACATGTAGGCGGTGTCGATCAGCGTGACGCCCAGCTCGACGGCCCGCCGGGCCACCGCGAGCGAACCCTCGCGGCCCGGACCCGGATCCGTGGCCAAGCGCATGGCCCCGAAACCGAGCCTGCGCACCTCCAGATCCCCACCGATGCGAAACACGGTCGCGGTCACGTGTTGCTCCCTCCCCCATGGTCAAAGGGGAACGCTAACAGGCCGGTTGACCCGCCCCCGGGAACGCAGAAGCCCCCGCCTCGGCGGGGGCTTTCCGTGCGTGGTGCTCAGCACATCAGACGGCGAGGGCCTGCTTGACCTGGGCCAGGCTCGGGTTCGTCATGACCGACTCGCTGCCCGCGGCGGAGGTGACGAGGACGGTGGGAACCGTCTGGTTGCCGCCGTTCGCCTTCTCCACGAACGCGGCGGACTCGGGGTCGAGCTCGATGTTGATCTCGGTGTAAGCGATGCCTTCCCGGTCCATCTGGCTCTTCAGCCGACGGCAGTAGCCGCACCAGGTCGTGCTGTACATCGTGACCGTTCCCGCGTCCTGCATGCTGCGCTCTCCATTCGTGGGTGCTCGTTGGCCCGATCGGCCCGAGTGGTTGAACGTACGGGACCGCGCACCCATTCCCGGCGGGCGCCCGCCCCGCTCGGGCCTTCGCCCCGCTCCGCCCTCGCTCCGCTCCGCCCCGCTCCGGTACGACCATGATCCTGTCGGACGAGCCCGGGCGGCCTGTGGACGGATTTCCCGGCCTCCCCACGAGACCTGGCAGCATGGCGGGGTGACATCAGCAACGCACTCCTCATCCTTCACGCCCGGCGCCGACTCGGCCGACGCGGTGCTCCTGGGCCTGGACCCGGAGCAGCGCGAGGTCGCGACGACCCTGCGCGGGCCGGTGTGCGTGCTCGCGGGCGCCGGTACGGGCAAGACCCGGGCGATCACCCACCGCATCGCCTACGGGGTCCGTTCCGGCCAGCTGATGCCGGCGAGCGTGCTGGCCGTCACGTTCACCAACCGGGCCGCCGGCGAGATGCGCGGCCGCCTGCGCGAGCTGGGCGCGGGCGGGGTGCAGGCGCGGACCTTCCACTCCGCCGCCCTGCGCCAGCTCCAGTACTTCTGGCCCAAGGCGGTCGGCGGCGACGTGCCCCGGCTGCTGGAGCGCAAGATCCAGTTCGTCGCCGAGGCGGGCGCCCGCTGCCGCATCCGCCTCGACCGGGGCGAGCTGCGCGATGTCACCGGCGAGATCGAGTGGGCGAAGGTCACCCAGACGGTGCCCGCCGACTACCCGGCGGCCGCCCGCAAGTCCGGCCGCGAGGCCCCCCGGGACCTGGCCGAGATCGCCCAGATCTACGGGACGTACGAGCAGCTCAAGCGCGACCGCGGCATGATCGACTTCGAGGACGTGCTGCTCCTCACCGTCGGCATCCTGCAGGACCGCCACGACATCGCCGAGCAGATCCGCACCCAGTACCAGCACTTCGTCGTCGACGAGTACCAGGACGTCAGCCCGCTCCAGCAGCGGCTGCTGGACCTCTGGCTCGGCGAGCGCGACACCCTCTGCGTGGTCGGCGACGCCAGCCAGACGATCTACTCCTTCACCGGCGCCACCCCCGACCACCTGCTGAACTTCCGCACCAAGTACCCGCAGGCCACCGTGGTCAAGCTGGTCCGCGACTACCGCTCCACCCCCCAGGTGGTCCACCTCGCCAACGGTCTCCTCGCCCAGGCCAAGGGCCGCGCCGCCGAGCACCGCCTGGAGCTGGTCTCCCAGCGCGAGACCGGACCCGACCCGGTCTACGCCGAGTACCCCGACGAGCCCGCCGAGGCCGAGGGCATCGCCCACCGGATCCGGGACCTCGTCGCGGCCGGCGTTCCGGCGGGCGAGATCGCCGTGCTCTACCGCATCAACGCCCAGTCCGAGGTCTACGAGCAGGCCCTGGCCGACGCCGGAGTCCCCTACCAGCTGCGCGGGGCCGAGCGCTTCTTCGAGCGCGCCGAGGTGCAGAAGGCGATCCTCGCCCTGCGCGGAGCCGCCCGCTCCGGCGGCAACGACCGGCTGCTCGACGACGTCGTGGAGCTCGGCTCCCAGGTCCGGGCCGTGCTCAGCTCCACCGGCTGGACCAGCGCTCCGCCCGCCGGCTCCGGCGCCGTCCGAGACCAGTGGGAATCGCTGGCCGCGCTGGTCCGGCTCGCCGAGGACTTCGCCCGCAGCCGGCCGACCGCGACCCTCGCCGACCTCACGGTCGAGCTGGACGAGCGCAAGGCCGCCCAGCACGCCCCGACCGTCCAGGGCGTCACCCTCGCCTCCCTGCACGCGGCGAAGGGCCTGGAGTGGGACGCCGTGTTCCTCGTGGGCCTGACCGACGGCATGATGCCGATCACCTATGCGAAGACGGACGAGCAGGTCGAGGAGGAGCGCCGACTGCTCTACGTCGGCGTCACCCGGGCCCGGCACCACCTGACGCTCTCCTGGGCCCTCTCCCGGACTCCGGGCGGCCGCGGGTCCCGACGCCCCAGCCGCTTCCTGAACGGCCTGAGGCCGGGCTCCCTGGCGCCGGGAAGCAGGCCGGGCGGTCCGGTCGAGCCCGGGGCCCGCAAGCGGGGCCGCCGCGGCCCGGCCGTGTGCCGGGTCTGCCGCAAGACCCTGACCGACGCCGGCGAGCTGAAACTGATGCGCTGCGAGGACTGCCCCTCGGACATGGACGAAGGGCTCTACGAGCGGCTGCGCGACTGGCGCGCCGTCCAGGCGAAGGAGCAGGGCATGCCCGGCTACTGCGTCTTCACCGACAAGACGCTGATGGCCATCGCGGAGGCCGCACCCTCGCAGGAGGGAGAGCTCTCGATGATCTCCGGCGTGGGCGCCCGGAAGCTGGAACGGTACGGAGCCGATGTGCTGGCCATCTGTGCAGGTGGGGAGCCCGGGACGGAAGATCCTGACGACGCGTAGAAACTCGTCGGAAAAATAGTTTGCACATGCCCAGCGAAGCCCCATAGGTTCTTAGCAACGGAAACGGTGGCTTCTCCGAAGCCCCCGATTCGTGCTGTACTTATCCGAATACGCATGGGACCAGGCCTCCGGGCCGAGTCCCCGAGACGCCGAGAGGAGGCGAGACCAGTGACCAGCTTCATCACCACCACCAAAATGACCGATCGCTCGGTTGCCGCTTCCTGCACGCTCGGCTCCTCCACGCTCCTCGCCCTCACGGGTACCGCTCTGCCGGGTACCGGTCTGTCCGCCATTTGCGCTGACAGCCCCGTCCTGCCCGCCGCACTGCCGGTCAGTGAGCGCAATGAGCGACGGACCAAGGCACCGGTGGCAGTACTGGCAGCAGAAGCCCAGGCGCATGGCGCCTATGCCTTTGCGGCCGCAGCCGGTGCCGCCAGTGCCGGATTCAAGACGCAGCAGACGAAGCAGACGAAGAAGCAGCACCACCTGATGTGGGCCTACCGCGGGCTCGAACCCTGGAGTGATCCAGTCTGATCTGACGATCAGACCGGCGCCTTCAGGGCCGCGGAACCCCACCCGGGATCCGCGGCCCTTCTGTTTGTCCCCGAACAGGGGACGACGGACCGAAGGGGCGAGGTACCCCAGCCGCCCCCGGCCGACCGGCCGGAACGACTAGACGAACAAGACGAGGAAGAAACCACCGTGCAACTCGAAGCGCACGCCCCGTCCGTACCGAAGACCCAGACCCTCTCCCCGCCCGCAGTAGTCCCGGAGGACTCCACCTTGACTCCCCTCACCGCGCTCACCGCGCTCGACGACGCCATCGAGAACCTCGGCGTGCCCGTCGCCTGTCGCACCTACGACCCCGAGGTCTTCTTCGCCGAGTCCCCGGCCGACGTCGAGTACGCGAAGTCCCTCTGCGGCACCTGCCCGCTGGTCGAGGCCTGCCTCGCCGGTGCGCTGGAGCGCCGCGAGCCCTGGGGTGTCTGGGGAGGCGAGCTCTTCGTCCAGGGTGTCGTCGTCGCCCGGAAGCGTCCCCGTGGCCGTCCGCGCAAGAACCCGGTTGTCGCGGCATGACCGCCAACGGAACCATCGACCGCCCCCTGACGCACGACCCCCTGAAGCAGGCCCTCATGTCCCCCCACGCCACCACGAGCGAGCAGCCGCACGGCTCCGCCACCGCAGACTTCATCACCGCCGGCGCGATCACCTCGCGTCAGAACAGGACCCGCGAAATGCAACTCATCCCAGAAGCCATGGCTCGTGCCCATATGGACGACCGCATGCGTGAGGTCGACGCCGAGCGTCGCGCCGTGCGCCTGGTCGCCGCGCGGCGCATGCAGCGCCGAGCCGAGCGCGTCTCGCTGCGCGCCCGGCGCGCGCTGGCCATGGCCGTCATGCACTAAGACAGAGCCGGAGAAGGCTCTGAGGAAACCACCGGGGGGACCGGCCCGAACGGGCCGGTCCCCCCGGTGCGTTGCGGACCGCCCGCCGGCTCCCGCGGGGATATCGTCTGGAGGTGGACCAGCCGACTCCCCACCCGGCACCGCCGGGAACCGAGGCCCCGCCCGTCGTCTGCGCGCGCTGCGGCGCCCAGTCCCCGGCCGGCGCCCCGCCCACCTGGACCTGCTCCGTCGAGAACGGGACCAGACAGTACTTCTGCGTCGACTGCGCGCGTGCGAACCTCCGCGCCATCGAAGGCCGCCTCGACTCCGCCTGGTGGTGAGCGCCCGCCCGGGACCGCCCGCCCGGCTCAGCCCTCGTCGGGCAGGAACCCCGGCAGCCAGGAGTCGAGTTCCTCGCGCAGCCTGACCGTGGCACCGAGCTGGCACAGCACCCCGATGGTGCTCAGCGTCACCCGGTGGATCAGCAGGTAGGAGGGCGGCAGATTGATCTGCCGGCCCAACTGGTGCGCGGGGGAGCGGGGGTCGGCGATCCGCGCGGCCTGCCCGCGCAGCCAGGTCCGCGTGAAGGTGAAGTCCTCGGCCTCGGCCGGTTCGAGCATCGGCCTCAGATAGTCGAGCAACGCGTCGGCCTCCAGCTCGATGGACTCGCGCACGAAGCCCTCCGCGCGCAGGTGCCCGTAGACCCCCTCGGCATCGTCGTCCAGCGCCATCCGCAGCGACCGGCCGATGGGCTTGGGCCAGCCGCCGGGCAGCCGGTCGACCGTCCCGAAGTCCAGTACGCCCAGCCGCGTCCGGCCGTCCGCCCCGGAGACCAGCCTGAAGTTGCCGGGGTGCGGATCGGCGTGCAGCAGCCCGGTGCGCGCGGGGCCGGAGAAGAGGAACCGGGCCAGCAGCTGTCCGGCGCGGTCGCGCTCCTCGGGGGTGCCGTCGGCTATCACCTCCGACAGCGGGGTCCCCTCGATCCACTCGGTCACCAGCACCTGGTCGCCCTGGTGCACCACGTCCGGCACGAGCACGTCCTCGTCGCCGTCGAAGGCGTCCGCGTGCGTCCGCTGCGCCTCGGCCTCCAGCTCGTAGTCCAGCTCCTCCGAGACCCGGTCGCGCAGCTCCTTGATCAAGGGCTTGATGTCCATGCCCGGGATCAGCGGCCCCAGCAGCCCCGCGAACCGGCTCAGCTGCTTCAGGTCCGACAGCAGGGCCTCGCCGGCCCCCGGGTACTGGACCTTGACCGCCACCTGGCGGCCGTCGTGCCAGACAGCCCGGTGCACCTGCCCGATCGAGGCGGCCGCGGCGGGCTTGTCCTCGAACTCCTCGAACAGCTCCCGCCAGTCCGCGCCGAGCCGCTCCGACAACACCTGGTGCACGGTGGCCGCGGGCAGCGGCGGGGCAGCCTCCTGCAGCTTCGTCAGCGCCGCCCGGTAGGGCCCGGCGACTTCCTCGGGCAGTGCCGACTCGAAGACCGAGAGCGCCTGACCGAACTTCATGGCGCCCCCCTTCAGCTCTCCCAGTACCCGGAACAGCTGCTCGGCGGTCCGCTGCTGGAGCTCACGCGCCACTATCTCCGCCGACTTGCCGCCGATCCGCTTGCCGAGCCCCCAGGTGGCCCGGCCCGCTATGCCGAGCGGCAGCGCGGCCAGCTTGACGGTACGGGTGACCGCCTTCCGGGGAAGATCAGACATGAGCCCCTCCAATTCCCAGACAGCTGAGCCGCGAGCGGCGTTCGGGGGAGTCCCCCGAAGTCCTTCCCGGCCAAAGGCATCCTGTCATGACCCCCCGCGCCCACCCCGTCCGAGTCTCCCGCCCGGAACCCGGCGGGAATCCACCGCGGGCAGACGACGTCCGCACCCAGGGGACGGCACGGCGGTGGAGCGGTCCGCGCAATCCCGGTGGAAGGGGCGGGGGACGGCCCGGGGGACGGCCCGGGGGATGGCGGGGCGGGTCGCTTCGAGGCGGGAACCGCGATGGCAGCGGGCCGGGCACCACCTCGCGCGGTTCGGCGAGGTCGTCGAGGAGGGGACCGCCGTGCCTCCCCAACACCCCCCTCACGCCCCCACCTCCTGCTCCGCCGGGACCCCGGCCGCCGCGCACGGGCAGTCGGGGTGCGGATGGACCGGAGTGGACTGCCAGTCGAGGGTCGGGAGGGAGGCCTCCCAGCGGGTGGCGGTGGAGGCGGGGAGTTCGCCGTCGAGGAACGACAGGGCGTGGGCGGCGGCCAGACCGGCCACGGCGGTGGAGAGGCCCAGGTCGCAGGCGGCGGCGGCCCGGCGGCGGTGGGCCGAGCGCCACTGGACCAGCATGCGCGGCCAGGCCGGGTCCCGCTCGATCCGGTCGCGCTCCATACAGCCGGCGCACGCCGTGGCTCCGGGGAGGACCAGCGGTCCCACCAGGCCGGTCCCCTCCAGCACCCCCGCGTACAGGTGCGGGGTGCCGGTGCTGACCCAGTCGGCCGCCGTCTCCGGATCGGGGGCCCAGGACTGCAGCCCGTCCCGGGGCGCGACCACCACCAGGGCCAGCCCCGGCTCCGGTCCCTCGCTCTCCCCGGTCCGCGGCCCGCGCCCGGGGGCGGCGTCGCGGACCGCGGCCCGCGCGGCTTCGGCGCGCAGCCGCCCGACGCTGCCGGGGCCCAGGCCGCCCGGCGCCACGTCCGCCGGCTGCGCGCGGCCCCCGTCGAGCACCTCGACCCGGCCGATGCCCGCTCCCGCCAGGACCGAGGCGATCACCGCGCCCACGCGGCCGCTCCCGCGCACTTGAACCCGTATCACCCGGCGGGCGGCGACCCCCTGTAAGTCCCCACCCGGCCGGGGGCGGACCAAGGACAGCGACCCCAGGTCCGGGCCGAGCCGCTCAAGGGCCTCCGGGCGGTCCCGCACCGCCTGGGCGCGGGGGCCGCCCGCCGTGGCGTCGTCGAGCAGCCCGGCCGCCGCCAGCCTGCGCACCACCTCGTCGACCCGGCCGTCCGGGAGCCCCATCCCCTTGCCCTCCGACCGGAGCAATTCCATGCCCCGCGTCCCGTCGATCAGCTCCAGGAGCGCGCCCGTCGCCGTGTCCACCGGGCCGAGCACCACCGCGTGGGCGGGCGTCACGCCGAATTGCACCGTCTGCAGATCGCGCCAGGCCCGGGCCAGTGCCGGCTTCACCTTCGGATACATCGCGGTTCTCCCTCGATTCGCGCTTCGATTCGCGCGCCGCATTCCCCTGGGTCCGCCGGGTCCGGTCAGTCCCTCGGGTCCGCGTCGCTTTCCGCAAGATTGCCCGGCCGGCGAAAGACCTGCGCAAGTTTGTCCACAGGTGAGGGGTATTAGGTATATGAAATGAATGATCGGGGCTCTTTGGGGCGCCCGTGCCGCCGACTGCGCATCGGTTCGTGTTCGACCCCGAGCGGGGCGGGACTTCCGCCGTGGCGAGCGGGTACCGTCGTGGCGTGTCAGCCGATCCACCGCAGCGCGCCGTCGAAGTCCGCCGGAGCGCGCGCCGCCGAAGGACCGTATCCGCCTATCGCGAGGGCGATCGTACGGTCGTCCTCATCCCTGCCCGGATGTCCGAGGCCGAAGAGCAGCGCTGGGTGGGCGTCATGCTCGACAAGCTGGCGGCGCAGGAGAGCAAGCGCACCCTCGGGGACGCGGAACTCGCCGAGCGCGCCGAGCGTTTGTCCGAGCAGTACTTCGGCGGCCGCGCCCGCCCCCGTACGGTCCGCTGGGTCACCAATCAGAACACCCGCTGGGGCTCCTGCACCCCGGCCGAAGGCAGCATCCGGCTCTCCCACCGCATCCAGGGGATGCCGGAGTACGTCGTCGACTACGTGCTGCTGCACGAGCTGGCGCACCTCCTCGTGCCCGGCCACGGCCCCAGCTTCTGGGAACTCCTGGAGGCGTACCCGCGCACCGAGCGGGCACGCGGGTACCTCGAAGGTGTCGTCGCCGCCGAACGCCTTCCGAAAGTCCCCGCCGCCCGCGAGGAATGATCAGCATTTGTCCGCTATATACCCGTCATGTCACGCCTCGTGATATGTACCGGGTCGGTACCGACTTGGCCGGATGTCCGGGGATGCCGTTAGCCTGAGCGGCACGCATTCACAGTCGGGATGGGGGACGGTCTTACGTATGGCCAGGGAATTCCAACGCGGTCACAAGGCCAAAATCAGTGATCTGACAGCGGGCACAGACCTCTATGTGGGTGTCCAGATCGCCGGGCCGGGACTCGCCATCGACATCAGCTGCTTCGGCCTGGACGTCAACGAACAGCTTTCGGACGACCGCTACTTCGTCTTCTTCAACCAGCCGAAGTCGCCGGAGGAGTCCATCCAGCAGCTCGGCACGCAGGCCGGCGACACGGAATCCTTCCGGGTGACCCTGGACCGCATTCCTGCCAACATCCACAAGCTCTCCTTCGCCGCCTCCATCGACGGCGCCGGGCAGATGTCGCAGATCGGCCCCGGCTACATCCGCATCGTCGCGGGAGGCGAGGAGGTCGTCCGGTACTCCTTCTCGGGCTCGGAGTTCAGCACCGAGCGCGCGCTGATGATCGGCGACTTCTACCTCAAGGACGTATGGCGCTTCGCCGCCGTCGGTCAGGGCTTCGACGGCGGTCTCGCCGCGCTGCTCCAGAACTTCGGCGGCGAGGTCGCCGAGGAGGAGCAGCCCGCGGCGCAGGCGCAGGCCCCGGCCGCGGCGCCCGGTTTCGCCCCGCCCCCGCAGGCCGCCGCCCCGGCGCCCTCCTTCGGCGCTCCCGCCCAGACGCAGCCCCCGGCCCCGGCGCCCTCCTTCGGTGCGCCGGCCCAGGCGCCGCCCCAGGCCCCCGCCCCGGCGCAGGTCCCGGCCCCCGCGCCGTACCAGCAGCCCGTCCACGCGGCCCCCACCATGGCCGCACCGATGGGCGCCCCCCTGGCCCCGCCCGCCCCCGCGCCCTACGGGCAGGTTCCGCCGCCCGCCCCGGCCCCCGCGCCGTACGGGCAGCAGCCGCAGCCCTCGTACGGCCAGGTCCCCGGCCAGCAGCAGCCCCCGTACGGCCAGCAGCCCGGCTTCGGCCAGCAGCCCCAGGGCTACGGCCAGCCCCCGCAGGCGGTGCCCGCCGCCGGCGCCGGACTCGCCGCCGCCCTCCAGCCGTACAAGGAAGCGCCCACCGGCGCCCGCTGGACCCCGCAGAACCAGCAGCTCATGCGCGTCGATCTCGCCATGGGCGGCCAGGCCGTCCTCGCCCGCCAGGGCAGCATGGTCCTCTACCAGGGCAAGGTCGACTTCAGCTACAAGGGCGCGGGCTTCGCCGGCCGCGTCGTCGGCAACGCCACCGGCCAGGAGATGCAGCTGATGCGCTGCGCCGGCCGCGGCCAGGTCTTCCTCGCGGAGGAAGGCGCGCACCTGCACGCCATCGAGCTCCAGGGCGACGCCATCTGCGTCTCCGCCGAGAACGTCCTCGCCTTCGACGAGTCGCTCCAGCACGAGGTCCGCCGCATCGAGGGCCACGGCATCCCGGGCGGCGCCCTGTTCACCATGCAGTTCCAGGGCACCGGCACGGTGATCGTCAAGACGCACGGCGTGCCCGTCGTCCTGCCCGTCACCCCGACCACCTTCGCGGACAGCAACGCCATAGTCGCGTGGTCGGCCGCCTCCCAGGTGATCATCTCCAGCCAGGTCCGGCTGCGCCGCAACGCCTACCCCGGCCACAGCGGGGAGACCGTGAACCTCCAGTTCCGCGGCGCTCCCGGCAACTTCATCGTCGTCCAGCCGTACGAGGTCTGAGGGAGCCCCACATGAATGCCATGAACGCAATGAACCAGCAGCTCGCGGGCTACGCCCCGACCCCCGTCACGGCCCGCATGGAGAACCACGGCCGCGCGATGCTCAAGGTCGCCATGCAGAGCGGCCAGGACCTCTTCGCGCGCACCGGATCCATGGTCGCCTACGAGGGCTTCGTCCAGTACGAGCCGAACCCGCCGGCCGTCCGCCAGATGGCCTCGCAGTGGCTCACCGGTGAGGGCGCCCCGCTCATGAAGTGCACGGGCGACGGCCTGCTCTACCTCGCCGACTACGGCGCGGACGTCGTCGTGATCAACCTCAACAACGACTCGCTCTCCGTCAACGGCACCAACCTGCTCGCCTTCGACGCCCACCTCCAGTGGGGCGTGGAGCGGGTCAAGGGCATGGCCAAGTTCGCCGGCCAGGGCCTGTTCAACGTGTCGGTCGCCGGCACCGGCTGGGTCGCGATCACCTCGCGCGGCACGCCGATCGTGGTCGACTGCGGCCGCGGCGACGACGAGACGTACGTCGACCCGGACGCGCTCGTCGCCTGGTCCCCGAACCTCAAGGTCAAGGGCAAGCGCAGCTTCAAGGCCTCGTCGATGCTGGGCCGGGGCAGCGGGGAGGCCTACCAGATGGCCTTCTCCGGCCAGGGCATCGTCGTCGTACAGCCCAGCGAGGACAGCACCGACCGGCTCCGGGCCCGGGGCTGAGGGGGAGAAGACACACCATGCAGAGCTCACTTTTCGCCCACGCAGAGGCGCAGTCCCAGGAGCGGTACGCCGTCCAGAACCCGCAGCTGCTGCGGGTCTCCCTGAGCGGCTCCGACGACGTCCTGGCCCGCAAGGGCGCGATGGTCGCCTACCAGGGGATCATCGACTTCGACGGCGAGTACCAGAGCACCACCCAGCGCAACGCCCGCGCCCGCACCGGCGAGGGCCTCGACCTGATGCGCTGCTCCGGTCAGGGCACGGTCTACCTCGCCAACCTGGCGCAGTACGTCCACGTCGTGGACGTGGACCAGGAAGGCCTCACGGTCGACAGCAGCTACGTGCTGGCCCTGGACTCCACCCTGCACACCGAGGCCATCGCGGTGGACAGCCAGTACGGGATCTCCGGCTCCGGCAAGTACCAGCTCAACATCACCGGCCGCGGCAAGGTCGCGCTGATGACCTCCGGCCAGCCGCTGATGCTGCAGGTCACGCCCGACAAGTACGTCAACGCCGACGCGGACGCCATCGTCGCCTGGTCCACCTCGCTGCGCGTGCAGATGCAGGCCCAGACGCACTCCACCGGCGTCTGGCGGCGGCGCGGCAACACCGGCGAGGGCTGGGAGCTGAGCTTCCTCGGCACCGGCTTCGCCCTGGTCCAGCCCAGCGAGGCGCTCCCGCCGCAGAACGCCCAGATCGGGCAGGGTGCGGCCGCGCAGTTCGGCCTGGGCCAGCACGGCGCCCACGCGCAGAACCAGAACAACGCCTGGAACTGATCCGGGTACGGACGATCCCGGTACGCACGGATCCCGGTACGCACGGATCCGGGCACGGACGGACGGAAGGGGCGGCCCCCGCATCGGCGGGGGCCGCCCCTTCCTCCTGTTCCTGCCGGCTCAGAGCCGCGCCAGGGCCGCCTCCAGCAGCCGCACCACCGAGGTGTCGGCCACCTCCGCCACCTGGGCGTACGGGAACCAGCGCAGGTCCAGCGACTCGTCGCTGATCGCTTCGAGGGCACCGGCGGGCGCCAGCACCGCGTACTGCACGTCCAGGTGCCAGTTGCACGGAGCCGGGATCGGATGCCGGTCCAGGCGCACCGGGCCGCCGGGCACCAGGGTCAGCCCCTCGGCGATGCCCGACTCCTCCACGGCCTCGCGCATCGCGGCCCCGGCGATGGTCGTGTCACCGGGCTCGCAGTGGCCGCCCATCTGGAGCCACATGCCGAGCTTCTTGTGCAGGGTCAGCAGCACGCGGTCCCGCACCGGGTCGATCACCAGGGCGCTGCCCGTGACGTGCCCCGCCTGGCAGGGCTTGTAGACCCCGTCCGGGTGGGCGGCCAAGTGCTCCAGGTACAGGTCGCGCAGCTCGGGCTGGTCCTCGTAGGACTTCAGGACCAGCACCGTGTCTTCGTACAGGGTCACTTCTTGTCGTCGCCGTCCTGCTCGCGCTTCTGGGCGGCCTCGCCCAGCATCTTGTCGATCTCGGAGAAGTCCAGCTGCTCGCGGTGCACGAACCCGTCCGGGTCGTCCAGGTCGGAAGCGGTCGGCAGCATGTCCGGGTGCTCCCACAGCCCGTCGCGCCCGTCCACCCCGCGCGCGTCGGTGAGCGAGGCCCACAGCCGCGAGGCGTCGCGCAGCCGGCGCGGCCGCAGCTCCAGCCCGATCAGCGTGGCGAAGGTCTGCTCCGCCGGGCCGCCCGAGGCGCGCCGCCTGCGCATGGTCTCGCGCATGGCGTCCGCCGAGGTCAGCCGGGGCTTGGCGGCCTCGTGCACGACCGCGTCCACCCAGCCCTCGACCAGCGCGAGCGCCGTCTCCAGACGGGCCAGGGCAGCCTTCTGCTCGGGGGTGTCCTGCGGCTGGAACATGCCGCCCTGAAGGGCTTCCTGAAGCTGCTCCGGGTTCGACGGGTCGAGCTGGCCGACCACGTCCTCCAGCTTCGAGGTGTCCACCTTGATGCCCCGCGCGTACCCCTCGACCGCGCCGAAGAGATGCGAGCGCAGCCACGGCACGTGCGCGAAGAGCCGCGCGTGCGCGGCCTCGCGCAGCGCCAGGTACAGCCGCACCTCGTCGGAGGAGACGCCCAGGTCCTTGCCGAAGCTCTCGATGTTCAGCGGCAGCAGGGCGGCCTTGCCGGCCGGGCCCAGCGGGAGCCCGACGTCGGTCGAGCCCACGACCTCGCCCGCGAGGGTGCCCACGGCCTGGCCGATCTGCTGGCCGAACATGGCCCCGCCCATGGAGCGCATCATGCCGAGCAGCGGGCCCGCCATGGCCTGCATCTCCTCGGGCAGGACGCCGCCCATGGCCGCGCCGACGCGCTCGGCGACCGGGTCCACGAGCTCCTTCCACACCGGCAGGGTCGCCTCGACCCATTCGGCGCGGCTCCACGCCACGGCGGTGGCGGCGCCCGACGGCAGCGAGGTGACGTCGTCGAGCCAGTGGTCGGCGAGGCGCACGGCCTCCTCGACCGCCGACTTCTCGGCGAGGCCGACGCTGGCGTCCTTGACCCCGTCCGCGGTGCCCTGGGCCACGGTCTGGCGGGCGATGTCCTTGGCCATGTCCCAGTTGACCGGGCCGCCCTCGTAGCTCAGCATCTGGCCGAGCTGCTGGAAGGCGGCGCCGAGGTCGTTCGGGTTCATGGAACCGAACATCGCGGCGAAGGGGTTGTCGGCGTCCCCCGGGGCGCCGGAGCCGCCGGGCAGGCCCGTGCCGAACCCGAACGGATTCGGGCCGCTCTGACCGCCCTGGTTGCCCTTCTTCTTGCCCTCGTCGCCGTTGTCCGGCTCCTCGGGCGGAAGGCCGAATCCGAATGGGGTGTCGCTCACGGGTTTCCTCGGCTCGTAGGGCCGCCGGCGGGGGCCGGCGGACAATGGGTCGACAACACCACCCAGCGTAGACACCAGACCCGCTTCCGGGCTCGGTGCTCCGCTGACTCCTGGGCTGCGGCAGGATGGACATCAACTGGTGGGTCCGCGTCACGGCGCGTCCCTACTGAAGACAACCGCTGGAGACGCCTGGTGAGTTCCCCAGATCCGCACGCTTTGGACGAACAGGGCCCGGAAGACCGCCCTGAGCACGGCGGGGACGCCCACGGCGTTCGCCGGACGCGAAACCCGGGCGGCTCCGCGCGCCGAGGCCCCGTGATCGCCGTGACCGGCGCCGCCTCGGGGGTCGGAGCGGCCCTGGTGACCAGGCTGGCCGCGTCCGACGAGGTCAAGCAGGTCGTCGCGATCGACGAGCGGCGCGGGGACAGCACCGACGCGGTGTGGCACCTCCTGGACGTACGGGACCCCGCGATCGCGGAGAAACTGCGCGGCGCGGACGTCGTGGTGCACCTCGCCCTCGACCTCGATCTGGAGACGGACCCGGCAGCCCGTACGGCGTACAACGTGCGGGGGACCCAGACCGTGCTCACCGCCGCCGCGGCGGCCGGAGTGCACCGGGTCGTGCTCTGCACGTCCGCGATGGTCTACGGGGCCCTGCCGGACAACGACATCCCGCTCTCGGAGGACGCCGAGCTGCGCGCCACCGCCGAGGCGACCGGCGTCGGCGACCTGCTGGAGATCGAGCGGCTGGGGCGCCGGGCGCCGCGCGCGCACCCCGGCCTGAACGTCACCGTCGTCCGCCCGGCGGTACTGGTCGGCGGTACGGACACCGCGCTGACCCGCTACTTCGAGTCCCCGCGCCTGCTGGTGGTGGCCGGCTCCCGCCCGACCTGGCAGTTCTGCCACGTCGAGGACCTGGTCAGCGCGCTGGAGTACGCGGCCCTGGAGAAGGTCGAGGGAGAGCTGGCGGTCGGCTGCGAGGGCTGGCTGGAGCAGGAGGAGGTCGAGGAGCTGAGCGGGATCCGCCGCATGGAGCTCCCGTCGGCCGTGGCCCTGGGCGCGGCGGCCCGGCTGCACCGGATCGGCCTCACCCCGTCCCCGGCCGGGGACCTCGCGTACACGATGCACCCGTGGGTGGTCAGCGTCAGCAGGCTGCACGCGGCGGGGTGGCGGCCGCGCTGGACCAACGAGGAGGTGCTGGCGGAGCTCCTCCAAGAGGTCGCCGGGCGGCACACCGTCGCGGGGCGCAGGCTGGGACGCAAGGACGCCACGGCCGCCGGCGCCGCGGGGGCGACGGTCGCGCTGCTGGGCGCCGCCGCCGCGATCCGCGCCGCCCGCCGGCGCCGGGGCATCTGACCCCGGCGGGGCCGGTTTTTGCCGGCGGGGCTGGATCTGGTCGGCGGGGCCGGGTCCGGCCGGTTTGGCCTGCGCCGTGACCAGGGGGTTCCTGTAGGAGGCTCCCAAGAGGGCCGGTGGGGACCTGGTGAAACTGCTATTCCGCCGGGTCGGCGGCTAGGGCACGATGGAAGGTATGGCACCGCACTTCGATCACCCCGGCGAGCACGCCGCTCCGGACCCGATCCGGCTGCTCGAAATCCGTGAGACCCCGCTTTCGATCGACGAGGTCTTCCAGGCCGTCGGCGACGACGCGGCGGGCGGCACGACGCTCTTCGTCGGCACGGTGCGCGACCACGACAGCGGGGCGGACGTCGACGCGCTCGGCTACTCCTGCCACCCGTCGGCCGAGGCGGAGATGCGCCGCGTCGCCGAGCGCGTCGTGGAGAAGTACCCGGTCCGCGCCCTCGCCGCCGTCCACCGCATCGGTGACCTGGCCGTCGGCGACCTCGCGGTGGTCGTCGCCGTGTCCTGCCCGCACCGCGGCGAAGCCTTCGAAGCCGCCCGGATGCTGATCGACGACCTCAAGCACGAGGTCCCGATCTGGAAGCACCAGACTTTCGCGGACGGTACGGAGGAGTGGGTCGGCGCCTGCTGAAGCGGGGCCGGCGGGTGGGCCCGCCGGCCGACGGACGGAGTCCGGCGCGGCCCGCCGAAGCCTGTGAGGCGCCCCCGGCGCCGAGCAGTGCGAGGGGGCCGTGCAGGATGGGTCCTCAAGCACGAGGTCCCGATCTGGAAGCACCAGACCTTTGCGGACGGTACGGAGGAGTGGGTCGGCGCCTGCTGATTGCCCCGTTCGGACGCGCAACACGCCCTCGATTTGCGTAACCCCCTCCCGGGCAGCAGCGTTGAAGCCACCAACAACACGTACTTCGGGGTAGGGAGACACGCCCATGGCGTCTTTGGCGTGGTTGCTGATTCCGCTGTTCGCCGCGATCGGAGCGGCAATATGGGGCAGCTGGGCGGCACGCGACCGCACATCCGGTGACATATCCGAGCTCGCGGGCTACGCGCGGTTCCGCGAGGCCATGGGCCAGAACGAACCGGGCGCGCCGAAGGCGGACGCGGAGCGCAAGAAGGACACGGTCGACTCCGTCTGACGCGGCTGCGGGCCCCCGTACGGACCGGCCCCGGGGGCCGCGCTTCAGGGCCGTCACGTACTGTCGATCCATGCCACGCCGCACTGCGACGATGCTCGCCTCCACCCTCATGCTGTTCGCGCTGCTCTGCGCGGGAGTGTTCATGAAGGCCCCGTACTCCGAGATGAGCCCGGGCCCGACCGTGAACACGCTCGGGGACTCGCACGGCGAGGCCGTCCTGAACATCTCGGGGCGCAAGACGTACCCGACCGACGGGCACCTGAACATGACGACGGTCCGCGTCACCGGCGCGGACTACGACATGAACCTGCTGGAGGCCGTGTACGGCTGGGCCGCGGGGGACAACATCGTGGTGCCGCACGAGAACCTGTATCCGGACGGCAAGACGGAGCAGGAGTCCACGCAGGAGAACGCCGAGGAGTTCAGCCAGTCGCAGGAGAGCGCCAAGGTGGCCGCCCTCAAGCAGCTCGGCATCCCGGTCTCCGCCCGCGTGATCGTCGCCTCCGTGGTCAAGGACAGCCCCTCCGAGGGCAAGCTGCACGCCGGGGACGTCATCAAGGCCGTGGACGGCACCCCCGTCAAGGCTCCCGAGGACGTGGCCAAGCTGGTCACCAAGCACAAGCCCGGCGAGCCGGTCGAGTTCACCATCGTGCCCGCCCCCGAGGCCGCCGAGGCCGAGAAGGCGCACCGCGAGCCCACCGGCACGACGAAGGTCACGATCATCGCGGGCAAGGCGGAGGACGACGGTCACGCGATCGTCGGCATCCGGGCCGGCACCGACCACACCTTCCCGTTCACCATCGACATCAAGCTCGCCGACGTCGGGGGTCCCAGTGCCGGTCTGATGTTCGCGCTCGGCATCGTCGACAAGCTGACCCCGGAGAACCTGACCGGCGGCAAGTTCATCGCCGGCACCGGCACCATCGACGACGCGGGCAAGGTCGGCCCGATCGGCGGCATCCAGATGAAGACCATCGGCGCCCGCCAGGCCGGCGCCCAGTACTTCCTGACGCCCGCCGAGAACTGCGCCTCCGCCGCGGCCGACGTGCCCGACGGGCTGACCCTGGTCAAGGTCTCCACCATCGACGACGCCGTGAAGGCGCTGGAGAAGATCAGCAAGGGGGACACGGCCGGGCTGACGCAGTGCAGCGCCAAGCCCTGACCGTTTCCCCGTCGCCGGCCCGGAGACGGCCTAGTCGAGGAAGGTCGCGGCCAGCGCCTCGGCCAGCCCAGGCACCAGCGTCGCGCCGGTCAGCACCTCGTTCGCCGAGTCCTTGTCCCGCAGCCGTACGGCCGACTCCCGCGAGCCGTCGCGCAGGACGCCCACGGTCAGACGCACCTCCTGGCGCTCCGGGTGGGTGGCGACCCACTTGGTGAGCTGCTTGTCGGTGAGCCCCTCCGGTACGGAGGACTCGGCGGACGGCGGCAGCATCAACCGCTCCACGGTCAGCGCGCAGCCGAGGATCGAGGCGGGCCATGCGATCGTTCCCAGGAACTTGTCCAGCGGGGTTCCGGCCGGCACCTCGTCCTGCTCGATCGGGGTGAGCTGGTTCTTGCCCGTGTCGTCCTGGTCGAGGCCGAGCTGGCGGGCGACGCCCGGCGCCTCCTTGCGCAGCTTGGCCGTGTCGACCAGGGCGAAGAGCCGGGCGGGCTTGTCCCAGCCGAGGGTGGAGGCGTACTCGTCGATTTCGAGGACGGCACGGGTCAGCGGGCTTGCCGCCATAGGGGTGCCGGGGGACGGCGAAAGGTTGGACATGGGCAACATCCTGCCTCCTTTCCACCGGATACCGGGAACTGACTAAAGCCTCAGTAAGTTGCATGAGTGGGTTCTACGATCGGGGGCCCATGCTTTGAAAACTCATCGCATCACTTACACACAGCGACTTTCGAGGTGCGCACCTTGGCTTTCCAGATGCCGGACCGCGGCGGAGGCCCCTCCGGGCCACGGATGAGAGTCGGCCGCCCGTCCCGGCGCGCCCGGACTCTTCTGATGACCTTGGGCGTGCTGGCCGTCCTGGCCATGGCGTTCATCATGTTCGCCGGCTTCTGGACGGACTGGCTCTGGTTCCGCTCCGTCAACTACTCCACCGTCTTCACCAAGACCCTGTGGACCAAGGTCGGCCTCTTCGCCGTCTTCGGCCTCCTCATGGCCGGTGCGGTCGGGCTGAACATCTGGCTGGCCCACCGGCTGCGGCCGCCGCTCAGCGCGATGTCGATGGAGCAGCAGAGCCTCGACCGCTACCGGATGACGGTCGCGCCGTACCGCAAATGGCTGCTGCTCGGCATCTCCGCACTGGTCGGCCTGATCGCGGGCGCCTCGGCGGCGGGCCAGTGGAAGACCTGGCTGATGTACGTGAACGGGGTGCCCTTCGGCACGAAGGACCCCCAGTTCAACCTGGACGTGTCGTTCTACACCTTCGACCTGCCCTGGTACCGCTTCCTGCTCGGCTTCGGCTTCGCCGCCGTCGTGCTCTCGGTGATCGCCGCCGCCGTCGTGCACTACCTCTACGGGGGACTGCGCGTCACCAGCCCGGGTGCGCGGGCCACCGCCGCGGCGACCGGCCACCTGTCGGTGCTGCTCGGCCTCTTCGTCACGCTCAAGGCGGTCGCGTACTGGCTCGACCGGTACGGCCTCGCCGTGAAGTCCAGCGACTTCAAGGCCGCGGACAACTGGACCGGCCTGCGGTACGTCGACGCCAACGCCTACCTGCCCGCCAAGACGATCCTCGTCGCCATCGCCGCGATCTGCGCCGTGCTGTTCTTCGCGACGCTGTGGCGCCGCACCTGGCAGCTCCCGGTCATCGGCTTCGGCCTGATGGTGCTCTCGGCGATCCTGATCGGCGGGCTGTACCCGGCGATCGTGCAGAAGTTCCAGGTCCAGCCGAACGAGCAGGCCAAGGAATCCCCGTACGTCCAGAAGAACATCAAGGCGACGCGCGACGCCTACGGAGTCGCCGACGCCTCGGTCACGGACTACCCGGGCCTGCCGGACCCCAAGGCGGACAAGAAGAAGCTCCGCCAGGACGCGAACACCACGGCGAGCATCCGCCTGCTCGACCCGAACATCGTGTCCCCGGCCTTCCAGCAGCTCCAGCAGAACAAGGGCTACTACGGTTTCCCGGCCACGCTGGCGGTCGACCGGTACAAGGGCCAGGACACGGTCATCGGGCTCCGTGAGATCAACCTCGCGGGCATCCCGAAGAACAACTGGATCAACGACCACTTCCGTTACACCCACGGATACGGCGTGGTCGCGGCCAAGGGCACCGAGGTGACCGCGAACGGCGAGCCGCTGTTCACCGAGTCGGGCCTGCCCGCTCAGGGCAACCTCGGGACGTACGAGCAGCGGATCTACTACGGCGAGCAGACGAAGCAGTACTCGATCGTCGGCGGACCGCAGAAGGAGCTCGACTACGCCAACGACGCGGGCGAGAAGGAGACCACGTACCAGGGCGACAGCGGGGTGAGCCTGGGCAACCCGGTCAACCGCGCCGCGTACGCCCTGGCCTTCAGCGAGCCGCAGATCCTCTACTCCGGGGCCATCGACGACAAGTCGAAGATCCTCTACAACCGCACGCCCAAGGCGCGGGTCGAGGCGGTCGCCCCGTGGCTGACGATCGACGGAGCCGTGTACCCGGCGGTGATCGACGGCCGGGTCCAGTGGATCGTGGACGCCTACACCACCACCAACGGCTACCCGTACGCGTCCCGCACGCAGCTCGGGGACACCACGGCGGACTCGCTGACCAACTCCCAGCGCGCAGTGGTCGCGCAGGAGAACCAGGTCAACTACATCCGGAACTCGGTGAAGGCCACCGTCGACGCCTACGACGGCACGGTGAAGCTGTACCAGTGGGACACCAAGGACCCGGTCCTCAAGACGTGGATGAAGGCCTTCCCCGGCACGGTGAAGGACAAGAAGTCGATCTCGCCGACCCTGATGGAGCACCTGCGCTACCCGCAGGACCTCTTCAAGGTCCAGCGTGAGCTGCTGACCCGCTACCACGTCACGGACCCGCAGACCTTCCTCAGCGGCAGCGAGGTCTGGGCGGTGCCGGACGACCCGACCACCAAGGCGGGGACGGCCGTTCCGCCGTACTACCTCTCCATGAAGATGCCGGGCCAGAAGGATCCCGACCAGGCCTTCTCCCTCACCACGACGCTCACGCCGAACGGCAGGGACAACCTGAGCGCCTTCATGGCGGTCAACGCCGATCCCACCACCGCGGACTACGGCAAGATCCAGCTGCTGAAGCTGCCCACGCAGAACCCGGTGGACGGTCCGAAGCTCGTCCAGGCGAGATTCAACTCCAAGCCGGAGATCGCCCAGGAGATCAACATCCTGAGCCGCGGCGATTCCCAGGTGGAGTACGGCAACCTGCTCACGGTCCCGCTCGACAAGGGAATGCTCTACGTCGAGCCGGTGTACGTGCGCGGTGGCGGCCTCAAGTACCCGCTGCTGAAGAAGGTCCTGGTGACCTACGGGGACCAGACGGCCTTCGAGGACACGCTGGAGAAGGCGCTGAACGTGGTGTTCGGGGCCGAGTCGGCGACCACGCCGCCGGGCGACGGGACCACGACCCCGCCGGGCGACGGGACCACCACCCCGCCGCCGGCCAGCCAGGACCCGACGGTCAAGGCGGCCCTCGCGGACGCGCAGAAGGCGGTCGACGACGCCGACAAGGCGCTCAAGGCCGGCGACTGGGCGGCGTACGGAAAGGCCCAGAGCGATCTGCAGGCCGCCCTGAAGCGGGCGATCGAGGCAGAGGCGAAGGTGACGGCGCCCGCGCCCACCGGATAGCGGTAATGGTTCCACCCCGCGTCGTGCTACTGTTGGTTTACCGACGCGGGGTGGAGCAGCTCGGTAGCTCGCTGGGCTCATAACCCAGAGGTCGCAGGTTCAAATCCTGTCCCCGCTACTGAAGACGAAGGCCCGGATCCGATGGATCCGGGCCTTCGTCATGCCCAATCGAGTTTTTCGCCGACGCGGCGTCACTGGGGTGGGTGAGTTGGGGTGTGAGCGTGTTTGACTTGTCTCTCTGTGGGCATGTCGACAAAACGCTGTAGTGACCTCACTGACTGCGACATACCAGGTGTACGCGGGTAGCAGGTGATGCGACGATGGGATTTATGGGGGACAGGTCAACTCTGCTGGAGACAGGGCGGTTTGTGAGGGCGGACTCCGAATCGGATGCGGAGGCCGATGGGGCGGCTCAGGCCGTTGAGGTGCGTACCGCGATGACCACGCGGGCCGTACGGACCACGGCCACGGCGCCGACCACGCCGGACGTGTCAGACGTGTCAGTCGATGCGCTGTTCGACGACGCGGTCTTCGCGCTGACCGACTCGGCCGGCGACGCCGCGCTGGAGGCCCCGCACCGGGTCGCCGCCGACAAGGGTGACCCGGGCGCGATGAGCGTACTCGGGGCCCTCCTGCTGCGCCGCGGCGACCTCGCGGGAGCCGAGCCGTACCTGCGCGGGGCGACCGGGGCGGGCGACCGCGCGGCCGCCAACAACCTCGGCGTACTGCTGCACCAGCGGGGCTACCCCGAGGAGGCCGCCGGCTGGTGGCGCGTGGCCGCCGTGGCCGGATCCGCTCCCGCCGCGCACGCCCTGGGCCGCTACTACCGCGAGCGGGGCGACGAGCCCGCCGCCGAGTACTGGATGCGCCAGGCGGCGGAATCCGGCCATGCCCTGGGGGCCTACGGCCTCGCCGACCTGCTGGAGCACCGCGGGGACAAGGGCGTCGAGCGCTGGTTCCGGGCCGCCGCGGAGCAGGGGCACCGCGAGGCCGCGTACCGGCTGGCCCGGCACCTGAGGAAGGGCGACCCGGCCGAGGCCGAGCAGTGGTACCGGCAGGCCGCCGCGCGCGGGCACCGGCGCGCCGGGCTGCACCTGGGCGCGCTGCTGGAAGCGCGCGGGGAGCTGAAGGAGGCCGGCCGCTGGTACCTGACCTCCGCCAAGCAGGGCGAGCCGCGGGCGGCGTGCGCGCTCGGCTTCCTGCTGCGCGACGCCGGCGACGAGGAGAACGCGGCCACCTGGTGGCTGCGGGCCGCGCAGGATGGCGACGGCAACGCGGCGAACGCGCTGGGCGCACTGCACGCCGCGCGCGGCGAGACGCAGACGGCGGAGAAGTGGTACCGGGCCGCGATGGACGCGGGCGACCAGAACGGGGCGTACAACCTCGCGCTGCTCTGCGCCGCCCAGGAGCGCACCGGGCCGGCCGAGCAGTGGTACCGGCGCGCCGCGTACGCGGGACACCGCGAGGCGGCCAACGCGCTGGCCATCCTGCTGCTGCAGGGCGGTGACGCGGAGGGCGCGGAGCCGTGGTTCTCCAAGGCGGCGGAGGCGGGCAGCGTGGACGCCGCCTTCAACCTCGGGATCCTGTTCGCCAGCCGGGACGAGGACCGGACGGCCCTGAAGTGGTACGAGCGTGCGGCCTCGGCGGGACACACCGACGCGGCGCTCCAGGTCGGCATCGCGCTGGTCCGCGACGGCGAGGAGCGGGCGGCGGAGCGCCACCTGCGGTGCGCGGCCGGCGGCGGCAGCGCGGAGGCCGCCTTCCGGCTGGCCGCGCTGCTGGAGTCGCTGGCGCCGCCGCCGGAGCCGGTGGCCCTGGGCGAACCGCTGGGCGGGGTCGCGCGCACCGAGGGCGAGGAGTGGTACGAGCGTGCCGCGGAGCTGGGGCACCGGCGTGCCCAGGTCCGGGTCGGCATGCTGGCCGCCGCGCGGGGCGAGCTGGCGGCCGCCGCGCGGTGGTACCGGGAGGCGGCGGAGGCCGGCTCCCGCAACGGGGCCTTCAACCTGGGGCTGCTGCTGGCGCGCGAGGGCAACGAGCCCGAGGCGGCGCTGTGGTGGACCCGGGCGGCGGTGGCCGGACACGGGCGGGCGGCGCTGCGCCTGGGACTGCTCGCCGCCCGGCAGGGGGACCTGACGGAGGGGCAGAAGTGGTGCGTGCGCGCCATGGAACTGGGCCCGGCCGAGGTCTCCGAGCGGGCGGCCCGGCTGCGCGACGCGCTGGCGGAGGAGCTATCCGCGTAGACCCCCGGTTAACCGATTTGCATCTGCTCGCCACGCTCGCGTACAGTCAGGTTTACCGACGCGGGGTGGAGCAGCTCGGTAGCTCGCTGGGCTCATAACCCAGAGGTCGCAGGTTCAAATCCTGTCCCCGCTACTGAAGAACCGAAGGCCCGGATCCCCTGGATCCGGGCCTTCGGTCGTTCTTGAAGGCGAACGGGAACGCGGGAACGAAGGAGGCCGGGAGCTCGATGAGCTCCCGGCCTCCTCTCACGTCTTCGTCCGTCAGGCTCCGGCGCAGTTCGGGCACACCCCGCGGTAGGTGACCTCGACCGCCGACACCACGAAGCCGAAACGCTCCGTGTCCGGCAGGTCGGCCAGCGGGTTGCCCGAGGGGTGGACGTCGCGGATCGCCCCGCACTGCGCGCACACCAGGTGCTGGTGGGGGCGGTGGGCGTTCGGGTCGTACCGCTTGGCGCGCCGGTCCGTGGACACCTCCAGGACCTCGCCGAGGGTGACGAGCTCGCCCAGGGTGTTGTAGACGGTCGCGCGGGAGATCTCCGGCAGCCTGTTCACGGCGCGCGCGTGCACCTCGTCGGCCGTCAGGTGAACGTGGTCACCGTCGAGCACCTCGGCCACGACGCGCCGCTGTGCGGTCATGCGCCATCCGCGTCCGCGAAGTCGTTCCAGCAGGTCACTCATACACGCCAGCCTAACAGCGAGGGGATTCGGTGTAACTCCCGAATCTGTGTCGACTTGGATGCTTACTTGACTTAGACAAAGTCCATCGTAGGATCGGTTACGTTAGGGCGCAGGATAGGTTTGCAGCAAATTTACGCAGGAGGCGCAACGTGACGCAGGGACCGCTCACCACGGAGGCCGGAGCTCCGGTCGCGGACAACCAGAACAGCGAGACCGCCGGCATCGGCGGACCCGTTCTGGTCCAGGACCAGCTGCTGCTGGAGAAGCTCGCGCACTTCAACCGCGAGCGCATCCCGGAGCGCGTGGTGCACGCCCGTGGCGCCGGTGCGTACGGCACGTTCACGCTGACCCGTGACGTCTCGCAGTGGACCCGTGCGAAGTTCCTGTCCGAGGTCGGCAAGGAGACCGAGACCTTCCTGCGCTTCTCCACCGTCGCGGGCAACCTCGGCAGCGCCGACGCGGTCCGTGACCCCCGCGGCTGGGCGCTGAAGTTCTACACCGAAGAGGGCAACTACGACCTCGTCGGCAACAACACCCCGGTGTTCTTCATCAAGGACGCCATCAAGTTCCCCGACTTCATCCACACCCAGAAGCGCGACCCGTACACGGGCTCGCAGGAGGCGGACAACGTCTGGGACTTCTGGGGTCTGTCGCCCGAGTCCACCCACCAGGTGACCTGGCTGTTCGGTGACCGCGGCATCCCGGCGTCCTACCGCCACATGAACGGCTTCGGCTCGCACACGTTCCAGTGGAACAACGAGGCCGGCGAGGTCTTCTGGGTCAAGTACCACTTCAAGACCGACCAGGGCATCAAGAACCTCACCCAGGCCGAGGCCAACCAGCTCGCCGGTGAGGACCCCGACTCGCACCAGCGCGACCTGCGCGAGTCCATCGAGCGCGGCGACTTCCCGTCCTGGACCGTGCAGGTCCAGATCATGCCGGCGGCCGAGGCGGCCGAGTACCGCTTCAACCCGTTCGACCTCACCAAGGTGTGGCCGCACGCGGACTACCCGCTCATCGAGATCGGCAAGCTGGAGCTCAACCGCAACCCGGAGAACGTCTTCGCCGAGGTCGAGCAGTCGATCTTCTCCCCGGCGCACTTCGTTCCCGGCATCGGTCCGTCCCCGGACAAGATGCTCCAGGGCCGTCTCTTCGGCTACGGCGACGCCCACCGCTACCGCGTCGGCATCAACGCCGACCACCTGCCGGTGAACCGCCCGCACGCCACCGAGGCGCGCACCAACTCCCGCGACGGCTACCTGTACGACGGCCGCCACGCGGGCGCCAAGAACTACGAGCCGAACAGCTTCGGCGGCCCGCACCAGACGGACCGTCCGCTGTGGGTCTCCTCGGCCGTCACCGGTGGCACGGGCAACCACGCCGCCCCCTCGCACTCCGAGGACAACGACTTCGTCCAGGCGGGCAACCTCTACCGCCTGTACTCGGAGGACGAGAAGACCCGTCTGATCGAGAACCTCTCCGGCTTCATCGCCAAGGTCTCCCGCGACGACATCGTCGAGCGTGCGATCAACAACTTCCGCCAGGCGGACGGTGACTTCGGCAAGCGTCTGGAGGCCGCGGTCCAGGCCCTCCGCGGCTGATGGACGCCTTGTCGTAGCAGGCCGACGGGCCGGTACTCCCGCAAGGGGGCGCCGGCCCGTCGGCCGTTCCTACGCGGGTACGGAAGCCGGTACGGCGGCGCGCCGCGCCGGGGCCCAGCAGCGGATGACGTCCCGTACGGACACGATGCCCACCGGGCCGCCGTGCTCCAGGACGATCAGATGACGGAAGCCGCCGTGGGCCATCGCCTCGGCGGCTTCCTGCACGGTGGCGTCCGGGGTGCAGAAGACCACGTTGTTGGTGGTGTGCGCGCCCACGGACTCCCGGTCGGGATCGTGGCCCGCGCCGATCGAGTTGAGGATGTCGCGCTCGGTCAGGATGCCGATGCCGCTGTGTTCGGGATCGAGGACGACGGCGGCGCCGACGCGCCGGCCGGACATCAGGCAGGCCGCCTGCCGCAGGGTGTGAGTGGGTCCGAGGGTGAGGATCACGGTGCTCATGGCGTCGCGGACGAGCATGAAGAGAGCCACCTCCTGGTGAGTCCCCCCGCTTGGGTGGGGTGCGCGCGAAGGGCCGCACTTAGAGAAGCCCTTCACAAGCGCACAAGCGGAGGAGTCTCAGATTCCCACGCACACGGAAAGCCAGCAAGGAGGCGCGTAAGGGGCGCTTTCGGCACCCCGCGGGCGCAGGCCACCGCCGCGGCGGCGCGCGCCCGGCCCGTACGCGTCAGCCGCGCGGGCGCAGCAGGTCCAGCATCTCCGCGTGCAACAGCCCGTTGGAGGCCGCCGCGTTGCCGCCGTGCACGCCGTCCACCCCGTCCAGAGCGGTGAAGCGGCCGCCGGCCTCCTCCACCACCACGGCCAGGGCCGCCATGTCCCACAGGCTCAGCTCCGGCTCGGCGCACAGGTCGAGGGAGCCCTCGGCGACCATCATGTACGGCCAGAAATCGCCGTAGCCCCGCGTACGCCAGCACGCGCGGGTCAGGTCCAGGAAGCCGGGCAGCCGCCCCTGCTCCTCCCAGCCGCTCAGCGAGGAATAGGCGAAGGAGGCGTCGCCCAGCGTGGCGACCTTGGAGACGCCGAGGGCGGTGGTCCCGCCGAGGGCGCCGCCCGTGAAGGCGCCCCGGCCGCGCGCCGCCCACCAGCGGCGGCCCAGGGCCGGCGCGGACACCACGCCGACGACCGGGCGGAAGGCGCCGTCGGCCTGCTCCTCCATGAGGGAGATCAGCGTCGCCCACACCGGCACGCCGCGCACGTAGTTCTTCGTACCGTCGATCGGGTCCACGACCCAGCGGCGCGGGCCGTCGCCCTTGAGGCCGTACTCCTCGCCCAGGATGGCGTCGGCGGGCCGCGCGGCGGCGATCCCGGCCCGGATGAGCTCCTCGGTGGCGGTGTCGGCCTCGCTCACCGGGGTCATGTCGGGCTTGGTCTCGACCTTCAGGTCGAGGGCGCGGAACCGCTCCATCGTGGCGGCGTCCGCCGCGTCGGCGAGTTCGAGGGCAAGGCGCAGGTCATCGTCATACTCGGGCATGCCAGAACCCTACCGAGGCGGCCGTGGCGGTGCGGAAGGCGTCCACGGTGCGGCACGGGAACCCTTGACAGGATCTGTCGGTCCGTCAACTCTGACGGAGACGCCGGCCGGAGGCGTCGAAGGGGAGGCGACGGTGCCGACGGCCCGGGAGTCCTTGCTCGAAGCGGCGGGAGCGGCGCTCGTGGCGCGCCCATGGCCGGCCGTGCGGATGATCGACGTGGCCGCCGCCGCCGGGGTCTCGCGGCAGACCCTCTACAACGAGTTCGCGGGCAAGACGGGCCTGGGCCACGCACTGGTCCGGCGCGACGCGGCCTGGTACCTCGACGGGGTGGACCGGGCCCTGGCCTCCTCGGGCGTGTCCGCCGAACGGCTGGCGGCGGTCGCGGAGTGGACCGTGCGCGCGGGCCGGCAGCGCCCCCTCGCGCGGGCCCTGCTGACGGGGGCCTGGAACGGGAACTTACCCGTCCCGGCCGGGCGCGGAGTCCGGCCGGGACTGCCCGCCCTGGGACCCGCCGAGCTGATCCGCGGTGTCCGGGAGCGGGCCGACGCGGCGTTCGGCGAGCAGGAGGGGGCGCAGCGGTGCGAGCTCGCCGTGCGGCTCGCGCTGTCCTACCTGATCGCTCCCGGCGACCCGCCGGGGGCGGGGCACGCCGTGCTGCACCGGCTGCTCAGTGGGACGAGCCCGAGAGCTGGAGCCCGATGACGCCGAGGATCACCAGCGAGATCGAGACCAGCTTGAGGGTGGAGACCAGATCCCCGAGGAAGACCATCCCGTAGATCGCGGTACCGGCCGCCCCGATGCCGGTCCACACCGCGTAGGCCGGTCCCACGTCCAGCTTCTTCAGGGCCAGCGTTAGCAGACCGAAGCTGCCGAGCGCGAAGCACGCGAAGGCGATGGTCGGCCACAGTCGGGTGAAGCCGTGCGAGAGCTTGAGGCAGACCGCGAACCCCGTTTCCAGGATCCCGGCGACCACGACCAGCAGCCACGCCATGGCGTATGCCTCCCCGCGTCATGTGACGCGCTCACGGGCCGGGCCCGAGCGTCACTTGGTGCGATTATGCATTTACCAGACATCGGGTACGGCAAACCCCGCCGGTCGATCGCCCATTGATCCAGTCGCCCCGCCCGAGCGGCCCCATCAGTCGCCCTCGCGGCGCTCCCGCGTCTGCAGCAGCCGGCGCAGCGAGTACAGCCGCGCCGGATCCGCGTGGCCGTCCTCCACCCACTTGTCGAGCGCGCAGTCCGGCTCGTCGTGGCTGCACGCGCGCGGGCAGCCCTCGGTCCCCGGCACCAGCTCCGGGAAGGCCAGGATGACCCGGGACGGGTCCACGTGGTGCAGGCCGAAGGACCGTACGCCCGGGGTGTCGATGACCCAGCCGTCCCCGCCCGGCAGCGGCAGCGCGAGCGCCGAGGTGGTGGTGTGCCGGCCCCGGCCGGTCACCGCGTTGACCACTCCGGTCGCGCGCTGGCGGCCCTCGGCGACCAGCGAGTTCACCAGGGTGGTCTTGCCGACGCCCGAGTGGCCGACGAAGGCGGTGATCCGGCCGTTCAGGCGCTCGCGCACCCGCTCGGCCGCATCGCCCGTCGCCAGCTCCTCGCGGTTGGTGACCACGTAGTTCAGGCCGAAGGTCGAGTAGATCTCCAGGATCTTGTCCGCGGAGGTCAGGTCGGACTTCGTGAGCACCAGCAGCGGTTCCAGCCCGGCGTCGTACGCGGCCACCAGGCAGCGGTCGATCATGCGGGGGCGCGGCTCGGGATCGGCCAGCGCCGTCACGATGGCCAGCTGGTCGGCGTTGGCGACGACGATGCGCTCGTAGGGATCGTCGTCGTCGGCCGTGCGCCGCAGGACGGACTTGCGCGCCTCGATCCGCACGATGCGGGCGAGGGTGTCCTTCTTGCCGGACAGGTCACCGACGATCCAGACCCGGTCCCCGACCACCGCCGCCTTGCGGCCCAGCTCGCGGGCCTTCATCGCGTGCACCGGACGGTCATCGACCAGGCAGGTGAGCCGGCCGCGGTCCACGGTCAGGACGAAGCCCTCGGCCGCGTCCTCGTGCTTGGGGCGGATGGTCGTACGCGGCCGGTTGCCCTTGGGGTTGGGCCGCTGGCGGATGTCGTCTTCGTCGGTGTGCTTCCCGTACCTGCGCATGACGAGCCCTACGCTCCCACGCCTGCCGGAGCCGTTTCGGCCCGGGCGAGCATGTCCGCCCACATCTGCGGGAAGTCCGGCAGGGTCTTCGCGGTCGTCGCCACGTTCTCCACGAGCACGCCCTGGACCGCCAGGCCGATCACCGCGCCGGCCGTGGCCATCCGGTGGTCGTCGTACGTGTGGAACGTGCCGCCGTGCAGCGTGCGCGGCCGGATCCGCAGACCGTCCGCGGTCTCCGTGACATCGCCGCCCAGCCCGTTGATCTCCTTGGTGAGCGCCGCCAGCCGGTCCGTCTCGTGCAGCCGCAGGTGCGCGACCCCGCGCAGCACGGACTCCGAGTCGGCCAGCGCCGCGACCGCCGCGATGCCCGGGGTGAGCTCCCCGACCTCGCCCAGGTCCACGTCGATGCCGTGGATCTTGCCGGTGCCGGTGAAGACCAGGCCGGCGTCGGTCAGCTCGCAGGAGCCGCCCATCTCCGTGAAGATCCGGCGCAGCGCGTCGCCGGGCTGCGTGGTGCGGCGCGGCCAGTCCGGGATGGTGACCGTGCCGCCGGTGATCAGGGCCGCCGCCAGGAAGGGCTGCGCGTTGGAGAGGTCCGGCTCCACGACCAGGTCGCGGCCGAGCAGGGCGCCGGGGGCGACCCGCCAGACGTTCTTCTCGCCGCCGGACTCGGGGGTGTCGACCTGCGCGCCCGCCGCGCGCAGCATCTCCACCGTCATCCGGATGTGCGGCATGGACGGCAGGTTGGTGCCCACGTGCCGGACCTCGACGCCCTGGTTGAAGCGCGGGGCGGAGAGCAGCAGCGCGGAGACGAACTGCGAGGAGTTGCTCGCGTCGATCTCCACGGTCCCGCCCTCCAGGGCCCCGCCGCCCTGGACGGTCAGCGGCAGCGCCCCGCGGCCGTCGTCGTCGATGCGGGCGCCGAGCGTGCGCAGCGCCGTGATGACCTGGCCCAGGGGGCGCTCGTAGGAGCGCGGGTCGCCGTCGAAGCGGATGTCGCCGGAGGCGAGGGTGGCGACGGGCGGCAGGAAGCGCATGACCGTGCCCGCGTTGCCGACGTCGACCGTGGCCGGGCCGTGCAGCGCCGCCGGGATGACCCGCCAGGCCTCGCCGGCCTGGCCCTCGCCGGCGGAGCTGGAGGAGACGGTCTCCTCGATGCCGACGCCCAGCGCGCGCAGCGCGTCGGACATCAGCTGGGAGTCGCGCGAACGCAGCGGGCGGCGCACCCAGCCCGGCTCGGAGGCGAGCGAGGCGAGCACGAGGGCGCGGTTGGTGACCGATTTGGACCCGGGCACGGTGACGGTGGCCTGGACGGCAGTGTCGGCGAGCGGGGCGGGCCAGAGGGCTTGGAGCGCGGGGGTCTCGGTCATGGCCACCACTTTAGTGGCTTCCCATGGCCGCAGATCTTGATCGCCGGGGGAGTCTCGGCGGGCGGACAAGCGCCGGGCCGGGCCGGATCGCGGTGGGGCGGCGGCCGGCCGGGTGGTGAGCGGCGGTCGGGCGGGGGCTGGTCAGCGGCCGGTCGGCTGCCGGTCGGCGGCCGGACAGTGGCCGGTCAGAGGGCCAGCAGCCTGCTGCCGGTCAGAGGGCCAGCAGCCAGCGGCCGCCGCCGATGAGCGAGGACAGCGCCACCACGTGGAAGAGCAGCAGCCACACCACCGGGTGCACGTGGGTGAGCCGTCCGAGCTGGTCCGCGTCGGAGTCGGGCGCCCCGCCGCCCCGGCGCTTCGCCCCCAGCTCGAAGACCGGCCGGACGCCGCCGAGGAGCAGGAACCACACCACGGCGTACGCGAAGACCGCCTGCACGTCCGCCGGGGCCAGCCAGGAGACCAGTACGAAGGTGGCGCCCGTGACCAGCACCGTCAGCAGCCCGTACGCGTTGCGGATCATCACCAGCACCGCCAGCAGCAGGGCGGTCGCCGCCCACAGCAGCAGGGTGATCCGGTGGGCCGAGAGCAGGGCCGCCCCGCCGAGGCCGAGCAGGGAGGGCGCCGTGTACCCGGCGGCGGCGGTGAGGACCATGCCGAGGCCCGTGGGCTTGCCGCGGCTGACGGTGACCCCGCTGGTGTCCGAGTGCAGCCGGATCCCGTCCAGGCTGCGGCCCGTCAGCAGCGCCAGCAGTCCGTGGCCGCCCTCGTGCGCGATGGTGATCGCGTTGCGCGACAGGCGCCACACCGGCCGGGGGCCCACGGCGACGAGCGCAACCAGCCCCGTCGCGATCACCAGCCACTGGTCGGGCGCCGCCTGTATGCCGGTGAGCCGGTCCCACAGGCCGGCCGTGGTGCTGGTGTTCATGGGGTGGCGGACTCCTTGTCGTGGCGTTCGGGTGACATGGCAGTGTGGCAGCCATGTGCGGAAGGTATGCAGCGAGTCGTGGGCCGGAGGAGCTGGCCGAGGTCTTCGGGGTGGAGCGGTGGGAGCCGGAGGAGGTGCTGGCCCCCGACTGGAACGTGGCTCCGACGAAAGAGGTCCACGTCGTCCTCGACCGTCCACTGAAAGACGCTCCGAACCCGCGTCCGGTTCGCCAGCTGAGGGTCCTGAAATGGGGGCTCGTCCCGTCCTGGGCGCAGAATCCCGAGGGCGCCGCCCGGATGATCAACGCCCGGTCCGAGACCGTCGCCGAGAAGCCGTCCTTCCGCCGCCCCTTCGCGCAGCGCCGCTGCATCATCCCGGCGGACGGCTACTACGAGTGGGTCACCGCCCACGACGAGCGGCAGCTGGAGGTCGAGGGCAAGAAGAAGCGGACGCGCAAGCAGCCCTACTTCGTCCTCCCCTGCGACGGCTCCGTCTTCGCCATGGCCGGGATATACGAGTTCTGGCGCGACCGGACCCTGCCCGACGAGCACCCGCTCGCCTGGTGGGCGACCTGCTCGGTGATCACCACCGAGGCCGAGGCCGGCCCGCTCGGCGTCACCCCCGCCGAGGGGCCGCGCTCGCTCGCCGACATCCACCCCCGGATGCCGCTCATGCTCACCCCGGACCGGTGGGACGCCTGGCTGGATCCGGCGCGGACCGACCCCGACGAGCTCCAGGCCCTGCTGGCCCCGCCGCCCGGCGGGCTGATGCGCGCCTACCCGGTGTCCACGGCCGCGAGCAACGTCCGAAACAACGGGCCCGAGCTGCTGGCGGAACTGGAAGGGCCCGAGGAGGGCACGCTCTTCTGACCGGGCCGGAGCCCGCCCTCCCTCCCGCACGACGGCGCTTCCGGCGCTCCCGACCGCCCCGGCGTCACCCCGACGGGCGCCGCCGACCGGCATGATCGGGGCATGAGCAGCACGCGCGCCGAGCACACCCGGCTCACCGAGAGCATTGCCACCCCGGCGGGCGAGGCCCGCGTCACCTGGCACCCGGCCCCGGCGGGCAAGGCCCGCCTGGTGCTCGCCCTGGGCCACGGAGCCGGCGGCGGGATCGAGGCCCGGGACCTCCAGGCCCTGGCCGCCGCCCTGCCCGCCCTGGGGATCACCGTGGCGCTGGCCGAGCAGCCCTGGCGGGTCGCCGGGAAGAAGGTGGCCGCCGCGCCCAAGGTGCTGGACGCGGGCTGGAACGCCCTGTGGCCCGCCTTCGCGGAGCCCGGGCTGCCCGTCGTCGCGGGCGGCCGCAGCGCCGGGGCCAGGGTGGCCTGCCGGACCGCAGCGGAGCTGGGCGCGGCCGGGGTGCTCGCGCTGGCCTTCCCGCTGCACCCGCCGGGCCGGCCGGAGAAGTCCCGGGCCGAGGAGCTGCTGGGCGCCGGGCGGCCGGTGCTGGTGGTCCAGGGCGGCCGCGACGCCTTCGGGCGGCCGGAGGAGTTTCCGGCGCGGGGAGCGCGCGGAGCCTCGTACGAGCTGGTGGAAGTGGAGGGCGGGGACCACGGTTTCGCCGTGCCGAAGAGGACCGGGCCCACCCAGGAGGAGGCCCTGGCGGTGATCACCGGGGCGGTGGCCGGGTGGCTCGGGCGGCTGCCGGTGTGACGTTGGTCCCGAAACCCGCGGGCCCCATGGGAATGTGCCGCAGCGGCCTTCTGTTGTCCCGGATGTCGGTACGTACGGGAACACGTCGGAGGAGAGGCAACGCATGACCCAGGTCATCAGCCAGAACCGTCCGCAGGCCGCTGACCTGGACTGGACAGTGCTGCCTGCGCCCAAGCGCGGCACGGTTCGGGCGGCGGGCGACCGGGATGGTCGACTATTCTCCGATTCGAGCGGGTCCGCTTTCGGAGTCGCCACGCAGTCGGAGGAGGTGGGTCCTGTCGCCGGGACCGACGAAGGCCACGCGGAAGAGACGACCCCGGAGCGCAATGCGCGCTTCGAGAGGGACGCCCTCGGCTACC
Organism: Streptomyces sp. NBC_00335; assembly: GCF_036127095.1. Lineage (GTDB taxonomy): Bacteria > Actinomycetota > Actinomycetes > Streptomycetales > Streptomycetaceae > Streptomyces. The sequence continues at coordinate 2,860,783 of NZ_CP108006.1, read as the reverse complement.
TCGACCAGATGTACTCGGCCGCCCTGCGCATGACGCGCAATCCGGCCGACGCCGAGGACCTGGTCCAGGAGACGTACGCGAAGGCATACGCGTCCTTCCACCAGTTCCGCGAGGGCACCAACCTGAAGGCGTGGCTGTACCGCATTCTGACCAACACCTTCATCAACTCGTACCGCAAGAAGCAGCGCGAACCCCAGCGCAGTGCGGCCGAGGAGATCGAGGACTGGCAGCTTGCGCGCGCCGAGTCGCACATGTCGACGGGCTTGCGTTCCGCCGAGTCGCAGGCTCTCGATCACTTGCCCGATTCCGACGTGAAGGAAGCGCTCCAGGCCATTCCGGAGGAGTTCCGCATCGCGGTCTATCTTGCCGACGTAGAGGGCTTTGCGTACAAGGAGATCGCGGACATCATGGGCACACCCATCGGTACGGTCATGTCGCGACTGCACCGTGGCCGCCGTCAACTCCGTGGAATGCTTGAGGACTACGCCCGTGAGCGCGGGCTCGTCCCGGCCGGCGCGGGAGAGTCGAACGACTTGAAAGGCTCGGGCTCATGAGCTGCGGAGACGCACACGAGACGGAGTGCTCCGAGGTCCTGGACCACCTTTATGAGTTCCTGGACCAGGAGATGCCCGACAGCGACTGCACGAAGTTCGAGGCGCACTTCGGCGAGTGCAATCCCTGTCTGGAGAAGTACGGCCTGGAACAGGCCGTGAAGAAGCTGGTCAAGCGCTGCTGCGGATCGGACGACGTGCCGACCGACCTGCGCTCGAAGGTGATGGGCCGGATCGAGCTCATCCGTTCGGGGCAGGCGGTGCCGGATCATGACATTACGGCCGCACCGCCCGAGCCGGCCGTCGCCGAGCCGATGCCGGGATCCGCGGCGGGCTGAAAAGTCGAAACGCCGAAAAACCGGCCAGGCGCGCCGATGAAGTAGTACCCGATTGAACAATCCCGAACAGCCGCCCCCGGAAGGGCACTTCCTTCACTCGAAGGTGGTAATCCGGGGGCGTCCGCATGGCGCAATGCAAAAATGTGGCCCACCTCGCTCCCGGGCCCACTTATTCTCCCCATTCGGGTACTGGTTTGATTCGTACCTGACTTGCACGGCTCAGGGGGAGGAGAGCGCCATGCGGGTACTTCCGCCGTTGGCGCGCGCCTACGTCCTGTGCGCCGTCATCGCCGCCTGCGCGTGCGTCGCTCCCGCCGTCACCGGCGCCGCCACCCCGTGGCCCTGCGTCGGCCTGCTCTCCGTGCTCTACCTCGGCTGCGAACTCGTCAAGGTCTGCCCGCTCATGGGCCACCGGGTGCCCGAGGGCCTCGGCTCCTTCTTCCCGGTGGTGCTGGCCGCCGTGTTCCTCCTGCCGCCGGCCGCCGCCGCCCTCGTCGCACTGCCCGGCGGACTCGCCGGGACCGTGACGGCGCGGCCCGCCTGGGTGCGGCGCGTCTGGCACGGGGCGCAGCAGTCCATAGCCGCCTGGACCGCCGGGCAGCTCTACCGGCTGCTGGGCGGGCCCGGGGCACTGGGCGGCGGCTCCTTCGGCGGGACCGGGCCATCGGGCCCGGACGGATCCGCCGGCCCGGCCGCCTGGGTCGCCGACTTCCCGTACGTGATGTTCCCCGCCGCCGCCGCGGCCGTCGCCTTCTGCCTGGTGCTGACCGCCCTGGACGGCGGCATCCTGGCCGCCGCCGAACGCCGCCCCGCAGCCACCGCCTGGCGGGGCCTCGCGACCCGGTCCCTCGCCCCGCACTGCGTGCACGGCCTCGCCGGACTGATGATGGCCGTCATGTGGCGCAGCCCGTACGGACTCCCGGCCGCGCTGCTCGTCATGCTGCCGATGTACATCTCCTGCTGGGTCTTCGCCCAGTACCACCGCGAGCGCGCCGCCCACCAGGCCACCATCCGGGCGCTGGTCCAGGCCGTCGACATCAAGGACCGCTACACCCGCGGCCACAGCGAGCGGGTCGGGCAGGCCTCGGCGATGATCGCCCGCGAGCTCGGCATGGGCGAGGAACGCCTCGAAGTCGTCCGCATCGCCGGGATCCTGCACGACGTGGGCAAGCTCGGCGTCCCGACCCGCCTGCTGCGCAAGGACGGACCGCTGACCCCCGAAGAGCGCAGGATCATCGAACTCCACCCCGAATACGGACACGAGATGGTGCGCGGCATCGGCTTCCTGGGAGAGGCCCGGGCGGCGATCCTGCACCACCACGAGCGGGTGGACGGCTCCGGCTACCCCTACGGGCTGACCGGGGAACAGATCCCGGTGCTGGCCCGGGTCGTGGCCGTCGCCGACGCCTTCGACGCGATGACCTCGACCCGGTCGTACAGCAGGGCCCGGCCGGTGCCGGTGGCCCTGGCCGAGCTGGAACGGTGCGCGGGGGCCCAGTTCGACCCGGAGATGGTGCAGGCGCTGGTCGACTCGATCGGCCGGCAGGGCTGGCATCCGAAGGTGACCTCGGACGACGACCTCCAGGTGATCGCGGCCGGCGGCGCCGAGGCTCCCGCGGCCGGAGCCGGGATCCCCGCCGCCGACGCCGAGGGGGCCGTACGGGATGCCGTGCCCGCCGGAGCGGCGCTGACCGGACTGCCCGCCCAGGCCGCCCCGGCCGGAGCCGCGTCGCAGGCCCGCGCGGCCGGGAGCCCGCCGCAGGCCGCCGGGGCCGGGGACCACTGCCACTGCATGCCGGGGCCCGCCCCCGAGCCCGGAGCGGCCGTCGAGGAGGCGCCGGGAGCCCCCGGCTCCCCGTCCGCCCCCGCGGCGGGAGCCAAGGCGTGAGGGGCTGGGCCGTCGCCGTCGTGCGCGGGGCCGCCGCGGTGCTGACCGCGGCCGCGGTCGGGCACACCGTGTGGAACGGCCTGACCGAGCCGGGCATCGCCCTCGCCTTCGGCGCCCTGATCACCATCGGCGAGCTCGCCCGCCGGGACATCGGCGACGCCGCCCGCCAGCAGCCCGCGCCGCTCGGCTCCGCGGGGGCGCTCGCGTACGCCCTGCTCGGGCAGAACGCCGGAACCTCCACCCACCACGGGGTCCTGCAGATCGTCGCCGTGGTCGTCACGGCCGCGCTCCTCGGGATCGTCCCGCACATCGCCCGGGGCCGCGGACCCGCCCTGGACCACCTGGCCCGCCGCGTCCTCACCGTCACCTTCGCCGCCGTCTGCTTCCAGCCGCTCTACAACTCCGGTCGACTGGAGCAATGGGTCGGCCAGGGCCCGTACCTCGTGCTCTTCCTGGTCCTCGTCCTCGGGCTCACGGCCCTGTGCGACGCCGTCCTCGGCGCCGCCCTCTCCGGGGCCCGCACCGGCTGGCCCTTCGCCCCGCTGCTGCGCGACGAGCTCCGCGCCCAGCTGGGCATCGGCTCCGCGATCTGCGCCACGGGCGTGGTCATGGCCCTCGGCGTCGCCGTCGCCGGCCTGTGGGCGGTGCCCGCCTTCAGCGTGCCGCTGCTCCTGACCCAGATGTCCTTCCACCGGATCACCGCCATCCGCACCACCTACCGCCAGACCATCACCTCCCTCGCCCGCGCCACCGAGATCGCCGGCTACACCCGGCCCGGCCACTCCCGCCGGGTCGCCGCCCTCAGCTGCGCCGTGGGGCGGGAGCTGGGCCTCTCGGAGCGGGAGCTCAGGGTGCTGGAGTACGCCGCCCTCATGCACGACATCGGACAGCTCTCCCTCGTCGACCCGGTCCCGGCCGGGGCCACCGCCGAGCTGCCCGAGGCCGAGGCCCGCCGGATCGCCGGACTCGGCGGGGAGGTGGCCCGCCAGACCGGGGTCCCCGCCGAGGTCGCGGTGGTGGTGGAGCTGCAGGCGGACCCGTACCGCGACCAGCCGATCGCCGCCCGGATCGTGCGCGCGGTCAACGCGTACGACGACCTCGCCGGAGGCGCCCGTCACCCGGGCGGCTCATTGGAGGCCCTGGAGCGGCTGCGCCTGGGGACCGGGCACGACTATCAGCCGGAAGTCGTCGAATGTCTCGCCAGGGTGCTCGCCCGGGGCGGACGTGCCAGAGTCGGACCCGTCCCACCTGGGTAACCCATGGGTAATGAGCGGCCGTCCGAGTGGGCATGGTTGGATGCCAGTGAGAGTGTTTCCAGCAGGAGCGTTCGCAGCAGGAGTGTCCCGAGCAAGAGTGTCCGGCAGGCGGGAATCGTGAGGATCTTCGGGAAGGTACGGCATCGGCCCTCCGCTTCGTGGCGGCAGGCCACCGACCGCGCGTTCACCCTGATCGGCGACGGTCGGTACGAGGACGCGGGCGCGCTGCTGACCAGAGCGGCGGACCTGGAACCCTGGCTGTCCGAGTCCTGGTTCAACCTGGCGCTGCTCCACAAGTTCCGCCACGACTGGGAGCAGGCGCGGGCCGCCGGGCTGCGTGCCGTGGCCCTGCTCGACCGGGAGACCGGCGCCCCGGACTGGTGGAACGTGGGCATCGCCGCGACGGCGCTGCAGGACTGGCCGCTGGCCCGCCGCGCGTGGCAGGCGTACGGGCTGAAGGTGCCCGGAGACCCCCACGGCGCGGGCGGCGGCCCGCACGCCAACGGCGAACCGGTCGGCATGGAGCTCGGCAGCGCGGCCGTACGGCTGTCGCCCGAGGGCGAGGCCGAGGTGGTCTGGGGCCGCCGGCTGGACCCGGCCCGCATGGAGGTCCTGTCGATCCCGCTGCCCTCCTCGGGGCGCCGCTGGGGCGAGGTGGTCCTGCACGACGGGGTCCCGCACGGCGAGCGCGTCACCGCGGCCGGGCCCTCGTACCCGGTGTTCGACGAGATCGAGCTGTGGGCGCCCTCCCCGGTGCCGACCTGGGTGGTGCTCCTGGAAGCGGCCACCGAGGCCGACCGCAACGCCCTGGAGCAGCTGGCCTCCGACGCCGGCTTCGCCGCCGAGGACTGGTCCTCTTCGGTGCGGCTGCTGTGCCGGACCTGCTCGGAGAGCGCGATGCCGAGCGGCGAGGGGGACGGCGACCAGCTGGACCCGCACGACCACAGCGAACCGGGCCACCCCGGCCCGCTGGGGCACCGTACGACCGGGTCCGGATCCCTGTGGGTGCCCGAGCGGGAGTGCGGGATCGCGGCGCCGGCCGGCCTGGTGCGCGGGCTGCTCGACGGCTGGGTCGCGGACAGTCCGGACACCCGGGAGTGGCGGGATCTCGAAGAGGTCTGCTGAGCCGGGGCCGTAGTCTGTACCGGCACATCGGTGACTGGTGGACTTACGGAAGGCGTACGGCGGACATGGCGCAGCAGGAGAACGACGTTGTCGAGGTCGGTGTGGCCGGCGAGGTGAACGACGGGTACGTCGTGGACACCGAGGACTGTGAGGCGCGCGAGCTCGCCCACCGCGAGCGCGGCACGGCCCGCCCCATCACGGTGGTCGGCAACCCGGTCCTGCACCGGGAGTGCAAGGACGTCACCGAGTTCGGCGACGAGCTGGCGCAGCTGATCGACGACATGTTCGCCAGCCAGAAGGCCGCCGAGGGCGTGGGCCTCGCCGCGAACCAGATCGGCGTCGACGCCAAGGTCTTCGTCTACGACTGCCCGGACGACGACGGCAACCGTCACACGGGCGTGGTGATCAACCCGAAGCTCGTCGAGCTGCCGGCCGGCGCCCGGATCCTGGACGACTCGAACGAGGGCTGCCTGTCGGTCCCGACCGCCTACGCCTCGCTGGCCCGCCCGGACTACGCCGAGGTGACCGGCCAGGACGCGCAGGGCAACCCGATCAAGGTGCGGGGCACCGGCTACTTCGCGCGCTGCCTGCAGCACGAGACCGACCACCTGTACGGCTACCTGTACATCGACCGGCTCTCGAAGCGGGACCGCAAGGACGCGCTGCGCCAGATGGAAGAGGGCACCGCCCGGTACGAGACCGTTCCGAACGCGTAGCCCCCGCTCGCGCAGGCGAAAGGCGCCCCGCTCCGGTCAGGAGCGGGGCGCCTTTCGTGTGAGTGGCGGGCAAGGTCCGAAGGAGACGGCCTAGTCCCAGCCGATGTCGCCGCGGCGCGTCATGAGAGCCCCCTGTGTAGTCAGAACCTCCAGACCTTATCGAGAATGATCAAGGTCGGGGAGTTCTCCACCGGGTGGGCGGCCGGTAGCCCGTCAGGCCGCCGCTGCCGGGCCCCGGAAGGTGCGCCGGAAGGCGTTCGGGGTGGTGTTCAGCGTCCGCAGGAAGTGGTGGCGCAGGGCCGCGGCGGTGCCGAAGCCGCAGCGGCCCGCGATGGCGTCCACCGTCTCGTCGGTGGACTCCAGCAGCTCCTGCGCCAGCAGGACCCGCTGGCGCAGTACCCACTGGTACGGGGTGGTGCCGGTCTCCTGCAGGAAGCGGCGGGCGAAGGTCCGCGCGGACATGTGGGCCCGCTCCGCCAGCTGCTCGACCGTGATCTCCTCCTCCAGGTGGCGGCCCATCCAGCCGATCACCTCGCCCACCGTGTCGCAGGAGGTGCGCGGCAGCGGGCGCTGGATGTACTGGGCCTGCCCGCCGTCCCGGTGCGGCGGTACGACCATCCGCCGGGCGATGGTGTTGGCCACCTCGGCGCCCTGCTCCTGCCGCACGAGGTGCAGGCAGGCGTCGATCCCGGAGGCGGTGCCGGCCGAGGTGATCACCGGGCCCTCGTCCACGTAGAGCACGTCCGGGTCGACCCTGGCCCGCGGGAAGCGGCGCGCCAGGGCCGGGGCGTGCATCCAGTGCGTGGTGCAGCGCCGGTCGTCCAGCAGCCCGGCCGCGCCTAGCATGAAGGCCCCGCTGCACACGCTCAGTACGCGCGCCCCGCGGTCCACGGCCCGCCGCAGGGACTCCAGCAGCGGCTCCGGGTACGCGCGGGTGGGGGCCTGGCGGTCGGCGGGGAGGCAGATCAGGTCCGCCTCCTCCAGCCGGTCGGGTCCGTACGGGAGGGTGAGGCTGTAGTGGCCGTCGCCCACGGTGACGGGATTGCCCTCCATCGCGCAGACGGCGAAATCGTAGGTCGGCAGGCCCATGGCGCTGCGGTCGATCCCGAAGACCTCGCAGAAGATGCCCATCTCGAAGGGGGTGACCCCGTTCACCACGGCCACGGCCACGTTGTTGAGGGAGGAAGGCTTCAGCATGCGTCCAGTGTGCCAGCAAGTGTGGCAGTAATTCGCTCTTCCATGACAGTCCTGCCACTGTCGGGTTTCGGCCGTCCTGGCGAGAGTGGAGTCATGAACACATTCCTCGACTACCTCGCCGTCCTCGCCCTCGCCGCCCTCCTCCTGGCCCCGGCCCTCTACGGAGCCCTGCGCGAGCGCCGCATCGACCGCCAGATCCGAGCGGCCGCCGGGCGCAGGGCCGGCCGGGCTGCGGTCAGCCGAGTTCCGGATCCCGTGTCGCCGTCACGCTCCAGCCGGGGTGCTGATGGGCCCGGTCCTCCTTCCGGCGGATCAGCAGCCGTACGGACGCGGCCAGTACGGCTGCCGCGAGCAGGCACAGGACCCAGGACAGCAGCGCGGAGGTGACGGCCAGTGTCACCGGCACGAGCAGCGCGTAGGCGAGGAACGGACCGCCGCCGCGAACAGCAGAGCGCCCCCGCCCGAATCCTGGTCACCCAGGTTGATCTCCCCATGGGCGGGGACGCTGGCAAGGCAGTACGAAGCCCTAGAAGTCCTCGTCCAGGTCGACCGTGCCCTCGACCGCGACCTGGTAGGCCGACGGGCGGCGCTCGAAGAAGTTCGTCAGCTCCTGGACGCCCTGGAGCTCCATGAAGGAGAACGGGTTCTGCGAGCCGTAGATGGGCGGGAAGCCCAGGCGCACCAGGCGCTGGTCCGCGACGCACTCCAGGTACTCGCGCATCGACTCGGTGTTCATGCCCGGCAGGCCGTCGCCGCACAGGTCGCGGCCGAACTGCAGCTCCGCCTCCACGGCCTCCTTCAGCATGTCGACGACCTGCTGCTGGAGAGCGTCGTCGAAGAGCTCCGGCTCCTCCTTGCGGACGGTGTCCACGACCTCGAACGCGAAGTTCATGTGCATGGTTTCGTCCCGGAAGACCCAGTTCGTCCCTGTCGCCAGGCCGTGCAGCAGGCCGCGCGAGCGGAACCAGTACACGTACGCGAAGGCGCCGTAGAAGAACAGGCCCTCGATGCACGCGGCGAAGCAGATCAGGTTCAGCAGGAAGCGGCGGCGGTCGGCGGCCGTCTCCAGGCGGTCGATCTTCTCGACCGAGTCCATCCAGCGGAAGCAGAACTGCGCCTTCTCGCGGATCGAGGGGATCTCCTCGACCGCGTCGAAGGCGGCCGCGCGGTCGTCCGGGTCGGGCAGGTAGGTGTCGAGCAGCGTCAGATAGAACTGGACGTGCACGGCCTCCTCGAAGAGCTGGCGCGACAGGTACAGGCGCGCCTCCGGGGAGTTGATGTGCTTGTAGAGGGTGAGGACCAGGTTGTTCGAGACGATCGAGTCGCCCGTCGCGAAGAACGCGACCAGCCGGCCGATCATGTGCTGCTCGGACGGGGTCAGCTTCGCGAGGTCCGCGACGTCCGAGTGGAGGTCGACCTCCTCGACGGTCCAGGTGTTCTTGATCGCGTCCCGGTAGCGCTCGTAGAAGTCCGGGTAGCGCATGGGGCGGAGGGTCAGTTCGAAGCCCGGGTCGAGCAGGTTCTTGTTGGTGGAGCTCATTACTGGCAGGCCTCGCAGGACTCGGGGTTTTCAAGGGAGCAGGCCAGCGCGTCGGCGTCGACGGCCTGCGGGAGCGGGGTGGCGGCCGCCGGGACCGTGCTGCCGGAGGCGGCGCGGGCGATCTTCGTCGCGGGGCGGGAGCGCAGGTAGTACGTGGTCTTCAGGCCCTGCTTCCAGGCGTACGCGTACATCGAGCTGAGCTTGCCGATGGTGGGCGTCTCCAGGAACAGGTTCAGCGACTGCGACTGGTCGAGGAAGGGCGTACGGGCCGCCGCCATGTCGATCAGTGCGCGCTGCGGGATCTCCCACGCCGTGCGGTACAGGTCGCGCACCTCCGCCGGGATCCAGCCGAAGCCCTGGACCGAGCCGGAGGACTCGCGCAGCGCCTCGCGGGTCTGGGCGTCCCAGACGCCGAGCCGCTTGAGCTCCTGCACCAGGTAGCCGTTGACCTGGAGGAACTCCCCGCTCAGGGTCTCGCGCTTGAAGAGGTTGGAGACCTGCGGCTCGATGCACTCGTAGACGCCCGCGATGGAGGCGATGGTCGCCGTCGGGGCGATCGCGAGGAGCAGCGAGTTGCGCATGCCGGTCTTCGCGACCCGGGCGCGCAGCGCGTCCCAGCGCTCCGGCCAGTTCAGCTCGACCGCGTAGTGGTCGGGGTGCAGGACGCCGCGGGCGGTGCGGGTCTGCTCCCAGGCGGGGAGCGGGCCGCTGCGCTCGGCCAGGTCGCACGAGGCCTCGTACGCCGCGAGCATGATGCGCTCGGAGAGCTTGGTGGACAGGGCCTTCGCCTCGGGGGAGTCGAAGGGCAGCTTCAGCTGGAAGAAGACGTCCTGGAGGCCCATCGCGCCCAGGCCCACCGGACGCCAGCGGGCGTTGGAGCGGCCCGCCTGCTCGGTCGGGTAGAAGTTGATGTCCACGACGCGGTCGAGGAAGGTGACCGCGGTGCGGACGGTCTCGTCCAGGCGCTCCCAGTCGATCTCCCCGTCCACGACGAAGGCGCCCAGGTTGACCGAGCCGAGGTTGCAGACGGCCGTCTCGCCGTCGTTGGTGACCTCGATGATCTCGGTGCAGAGGTTCGAGGAGTGGACGACGGTGCCCGGCTCGGCGGTCTGGTTCGCCGTGCGGTTGGAGGCGTCCTTGAAGGTCATCCAGCCCTGGCCGGTCTGCGCGAGGGTGCGCATCATCCGGCCGTACAGGTCGCGGGCGGGCATGGTCTTGCGGGCCAGGCCCGAGGCCTCGGCCTTGCGGTAGGCGGCGTCGAACTCGTCGCCCCACAGGTCGACCAGCTCGGGGACGTCGGCCGGGGAGAACAGCGACCAGTCGGCGTCGGCGTTCACGCGGCGCATGAACTCGTCCGGCACCCAGTGGGCCAGGTTCAGGTTGTGCGTACGGCGCTGGTCCTCGCCGGTGTTGTCGCGGAGCTCCAGGAACTCCTCGATGTCCGCGTGCCAGGTCTCCAGGTAGACGGCGGCGGCGCCCTTGCGGCGGCCGCCCTGGTTCACGGCGGCGACGGAGGCGTCGAGGGTCTTCAGGAACGGCACGATGCCGTTGGAGTGGCCGTTGGTACCGCGGATCAGCGAACCGCGGGCGCGGATGCGGGAGTACGAGAGGCCGATGCCGCCGGCGTGCTTGGACAGGCGCGCGACCTGGTGGTAGCGGTCGTAGATCGAGTCGAGCTCGTCCAGCGGGGAGTCCAGCAGGTAGCAGGAGGACATCTGCGGGTGCCGGGTGCCGGAGTTGAAGAGGGTGGGGGAGGAGGGCAGGTAGTCGAGGCGGCTCATCAGCCGGTAGAGCGAGGCCACTTCCTCGACGGCCTGGACCGACTCGTCCTCCGCGAGGCCGCAGGCCACGCGCAGCATGAAGTACTGCGGGGTCTCGATGACCTGGCGGGTGATCGGGTGGCGCAGCAGGTAGCGGCTGTGCAGGGTGCGCAGGCCGAAGAAGCCGAAGCGGTCGTCGGCGCCCTCGGCGAGCGCGTGCCCGACCAGGGCGTCGAGCCGCTTCGCGTGCAGGCGTACGAAGTCCGCGGTGCGGTCGGCGATCAGCCCCTCGCGGTGGCCGACCTCGACGGAGCCGGAGAAGGAGGTGGAGCCCTGGCCGGCGGCCTCGTCGCGCACGGCCAGCGTCAACAGGCGGGCGGCGAGGCGGGAGTAGGCCGGGTCCTCGGAGATCAGCCCGGCGGCGGCCTCGGTGGCGAGCGTACGCAGCTCCGCCTCGTCGGCGGCGGCGCTGCGGCCGCGCAGCGCGGTGGCGGCGACCCGGCCGGGGTCGGTGTCGGGCAGGTCTGCGGTCAGCTCGGTGAGCGTGCGCAGGAGCGCGGCCCCCGGACCCTCATAGGCGGACGGGTCGGACTCGGCGCGCGGTGCGGAAGGCGCGATGGTCACGGGGGGAGCTCTCCCTCGCTCGGCTCCGGGAACACCGTTGGTGCGGGGCGCGAGGGGGCGCACGTGGGGGAGCGCGTGCCTGGCAGGGCCGTGCGCGTGTGCCACGTGGCGTCCACCGGCCCAACCGCGAGGCCCGGACGTGTCTGCACCCGGTTCGGTCGAGCCGGGCGCACTGTCGACAGGTCCTCGGACTTGCGGATGCGCCGAGCGGATCGGTGCATTTCATACCGTTGCGGGACAGTTCCGGATTCTCACCGGATTCCCCTGCGACGACAGCGAGCATGAGCATACATGTGGGGGCCGGTGCTTGCGGTAGCCCCCACATGTTGTGTCGCTCCCTCGTCGGGGGTAGGCCCTAGAGCTCCAGTCGGTAGGTGAGCAGGGGGAGGCCCGGAACCGGGTACCAGTCCCGCTCCGGCGTCCGTACGAAGCCCAGCCGGTCGTAGATCCGGTGCGCCCCGAGCATCTTCTCCGTGGTCGACAGCACCAGGTGGCCCACGCCCTCCAGCTCCCGGGCGCGGCTCACGCAGGCCCGTACGAGGGCCTCGCCCGCGCCGCGTCCGCGCGCCGCCGGGGAGACGGCCAGCATCCGGAACTCCGCCTCGCCGGGGCCGGCGATATCGCACAGCGGGCTGCCGGGAGGGGCGAAGGTCACACCGCCGAGCAGCGTGCCCTCGTACTCCGCGACGAGCACCTCGCCGTCGGGGGCCCGGCCGGCGACATCGCGCAGCCGGCTCAGGTAGGGGTCGTCCTCGGAGAAGTGCAGCAGTCCGTCGTCGAGGTAGGCCCGGGCGGTGATCTCGCCGAGCTCTTCGTATTCGGCGGGCGCCGCCGTCCTGATGATGATGTCCATGGCTCCGAGTGTGCGCCAGGGCAAGACGAGGGGCCGCCGCGTTCCGTCGGGTGGACGGAAAGCGGCGGCCCTCGGAGCCGACCGGTTCAGCAGCAGCGGAACCCTTCGCGCGGATCGCCCTCGCGGGCGTCCGTACGGGCCCGCTCGAAGTCCCGGCGCGACTGGACCTCGGCGTCGGGGTCGTGCGTACGGGCATGGGCGACGTAGCGGTCGTAGGCCGCCTCGCCCGAGAACTCCCGTACGAAGTACCGGGCCCGGCCCAGCACGTGGCGCAGGCGCGTCACGCGGGTTCCCGCACGGACTCCTCCACCCGGCCGCCGCCCGAGTCGAGGCCGGCAGCGGCGAGCTCCGCGCGCTCCTCGGCGGTCGGGATGAGCCCGGCCGGGGCGACGAGCTTGGACTCGGTCCACGGGACCTCGACCAGGGTGACGGACTCGGGCTTGCGGATGGCCTTGAAGCAGGTCCGGGCCGCGTCCACGAGCACGATGATGATCAGCAGGGCGAAGAACACCGACAGGACGCCGTCCACCGTGGCGTTGGTGACCACGGTGTGCATCTCGTCCATGTTCTTGGCGGGCTTGAGGACCTTGCCCGCGTCGATGCCGTCCTGGTAGACGTCCCGCTGCGCGAAGAAGCCGATCTTCGGGTTGTCGGAGAAGATCTTCTGGTAGCTGGCGGTGAGCGTGACGGCCAGGTCCCAGGCCAGCGGAACGCCCGTCACCCAGGCCCACTTGAGCCGGCCCGACTTGATCAGCAGGGTGGTGCAGACGGCCAGGGCGACCGCCGCGAGGAGCTGGTTCGCGATGCCGAACAGCGGGAAGAGCTGGTTGATGCCGCCCAGCGGGTCCTTGACGCCGACCCACAGGAAGTAGCCCCAGCCGCCGACGACGATCGCGCTGGCGAACCAGACGCCCGGCTTCCAGCTGACGTCCTTGAAGGACTTGTGCACGTTGCCGAGGGTGTCCTGGAGCATGAACCGGCCCACGCGGGTGCCCGCGTCGACCGTGGTCAGGATGAACAGGGCCTCGAACATGATCGCGAAGTGGTACCAGAAGGCCTTCATCGCGGTGCCGCCGATCACGGCGGAGAAGATCTCCGACATGCCGAGGGCGAAGGTCGGCGCGCCGCCCGTACGGGACAGCAGGCTGGTTTCCTCCACGTCCTTCGCGGCCTGGGTGAGGGCCTCGGGGGAGATGGCGAAGCCGAAGTTCGTCACGGCCTGCGAGGCCGTCTCGACGGTGGCGCCGACGACGCCGCCGGGGGAGTTGATGGCGAAGTACAGGCCCGGGTCGATGATGCAGGCCGCGATGATCGCCATGATGGCGACGAAGGACTCGGTCAGCATCGCGCCGTAGCCGATGACCCTGACCTGGGTCTCCTTCTGGATCATCTTCGGGGTGGTGCCCGAGGAGACCAGGGAGTGGAAGCCGGACAGGGCTCCGCAGGCGATGGTGATGAAGACGAACGGGAACATCGACCCGGCGAAGACGGGGCCGTCGCCGCGCGAGGCGAAGTCGGTGACCGCGGGCATCTTCAGCGTCGGCATGGCGATGACCACGCCCACGGCGAGCAGCCCGATGGTGCCCACCTTCATGAAGGTGGAGAGGTAGTCGCGCGGGGCGAGCAGCATCCACACCGGCAGGACGGACGCCACGAAGCCGTAGGCGACCATCCAGATGACCAGCGTCTCCTTCTCCAGGGTGAAGGTGTCCGCCAGCGAGGACTCGGCGACCCAGCCGCCCGCGACGATGGCGAGCAGCAGCAGCGCGACACCGACGACGGAGACCTCGGTGACCTTGCCCGGGCGCAGGACGCGCAGGTAGAAGCCCATGAAGAGGGCGATCGGGATGGTCATGCCGATGGAGAAGACGCCCCACGGGGAGTGCGCCAGCGCGTTGACGATGACCAGGGCCAGTACGGCCAGCAGGATGATCATGATGGCGAAGACGCCGACCAGCGCGGCGGCGCCGCCGACCGGGCCGATCTCGTCCCGGGCCATCTGGCCGAGCGAACGGCCGTTGCGCCGGGTGGAGAAGAAGAGCGTGACCATGTCCTGGACGGCGCCCGCGAAGATCACGCCGACGACGATCCAGATGGTGCCGGGCAGGTAGCCCATCTGCGAGGCGAGTACGGGACCCACGAGCGGTCCGGCGCCGGCGATGGCGGCGAAGTGATGGCCGAAAAGCACGCGTCGGTCGGTCGGGTGGAAGTCGACACCGTTGTCAAGGCGTTCGGCCGGGGTGGCGCGGGTCTTGTCCACCTTCAGGACGCGGTTCGCGATGAAGCGCGCGTAGAAGCGGTAGCCGATCGCGTACGAACCCAGTGCGGCGGCGAGCAGCCAGGCGGCCGAGATCTCCTCGCCGCGCGAGAGCGCCAGCACGCCCCAGCCGATGGCCCCCACGAGGCCGACGAGCACCCACGCGGCCACGGCTTTGGGGGACATGCCCCCTGATGGAGAAGGCGAGCCCGGCGTGATGCCCGGACTCGCCGCGTCCCGTACGGCCCGTGTTGCTTCGGCCGGTGTTGCTTCCGGTCCTGGTTCCGTCATGATCCGTCGTCCCCTCGTTGATCATCTGCGTAATGGCGCAGGGAATCTACGGGGGACCGCCCGCTGGACGTAACCCCCCGTCCGTATAGCGGAACGAGAGTCAACTACAAGATTCAGACGGCGGGGCGCTGGAGTCGGGCGACGAACTTGTAACGATCGCCGCGGTATACGGAACGCACCCACTCGACGGGCTCCCCGTCGGTGTCCAGCGAATGGCGGGAAAGCAGCAGCATCGGCAGTCCGACGTCGGTGCCGAGCAGTCCGGCCTCGCGCGGGGTGGCCAGCGAGGTCTCGATGGTCTCCTCCGCTTCGGCGAGGCGCACGTCGTACACCTCGGCGAGGGCGGTGTAGAGGGAGGTGTACTTGACCAGCGAACGGCGCAGCGCGGGGAAGCGCTTGGCGGACAGGTGCGTGGTCTCGATGGCCATCGGCTCTCCGCTGGCCAGGCGGAGGCGTTCGATGCGCAGGACCCGGCCGCCGGTGGCGATCTTGAGGAGGCCGGCGAGGGTGTCGTCGGCCGTCACGTAGCCGATGTCCAGGAGCTGGGAGGTGGGTTCCAGGCCCTGGGCCCTCATGTCCTCGGTGTACGAGGAGAGTTGGAGCGGCTGGGAGACCTTCGGCTTGGCGACGAAGGTGCCCTTGCCCTGGATCCGCTCCAGCCGTCCCTCGACGACGAGCTCCTGGAGAGCCTGTCGCACCGTGGTGCGGGAGGTGTCGAACTCGGCCGCCAGCGTGCGCTCGGGCGGCACCGGTGTGCCCGGTGGAAGGGTTTCGGTCATATCGAGCAAGTGGCGCTTGAGCCGGTAGTACTTGGGCACGCGTGCCGTGCGGGTGGCCGCCCCGCTGTCCGGCTCCGTGATCGCCCCTTCGGTGGCCATCGCCGCCCGCCTTCCCGACTCCAGTTTCGTTGCCGTCACCGGCTCCTCCGATATGTGCGGTCACATCGTGACACGGGAGGGAGGGCAGGCCTCCTCCCTCCCCCAGGTGTCGGTCCGATAACGGACCGAGCACCCGCTCATTAGACCCTTGACACCCCTAAAGGTCTAGGCCAAGCTCCAGCTACTGGTCTACACCAATATGGATCAGATCCCGGCCCCACGGGCAGTACTTGGTGCTTTTTGAGTCACCGCGGCGGGCAAGGGAAGTTGCAGGCAGCATCCCTGAGGAGGGTGGCGTGAAGCGCAAGCTCATCGTGGCGGTCAGTGTCGTTGGCATGATGGCCGGAGTCGCGGCGTGCGGCAACGGCGGCGACGGTAAGGCCAAGGCCGACGGCCCCAAGGAGATCACCGTCTGGGTGATGGACGGCTCCGCGCCGAAGGCCTGGATCGATGCGGTCAACGCCGAGTTCTCGGCCAAGCACCCCGGTGTCACGGTCAAGGTCGAGACGCAGCAGTGGAAGGGCATCCAGGAGAAGGTCACGACGGCCCTCTCCGAGGACACCCCGCCGGACGTCCTGGAGCTCGGCAACACCCAGACCGCCGGTTACGCGGTCACGGGCGGCCTCGCCGAGCTGACCAAGGACAAGGCGAAGCTCGGAGCGGACGCCTGGGCGAAGGGCATGCTGGCCTCGGCCGAGATCGACGGCAAGCTCTACTCGGCTCCGTGGTACGCGGCCAACCGCGTCGTCATCTACGACAAGAAGGCCTACGCGAAGGCCGGCGTCACCCCGCCGACCACCCGCGACGAGTGGGTCGCCGGTCTGGAGAAGCTGAAGGCGGCCGACCCGAAGTCGCAGCCGATCTACCTGCCCGGCCAGAGCTGGTACGTCCTCGCGGGCTTCGTCTGGGACGAGGGCGGCGACCTCGCCACCAAGGACGGCGCCAAGTGGAAGGGTGGCCTCGCCACCCCCCAGGCCGCTTCCGCGATGGACTTCTACAAGAAGCTCCAGTCCTTCTCCACCGCCCCGAAGGACAAGGACGAGGCGACCCCGCAGCAGTCCGTCGACATCGTTCCCAAGGGCGGCGTCTCGTCCTGGATCGGTCTCGGCTGGGAGGCCGGCGGCGCGGAGAAGGCGCTGAAGGACGCGGGCAAGGAAGCCGACTTCGGTTACTTCCCGATCCCGGGCAAGACCGCCGACAAGCCGGGCACCGTCTTCCTCGGTGGCTCGAACCTGGCGATCGCCGAGCGCTCCAAGAACAAGGACCTCGCCAAGGAGTGGCTGGCCCTCGCCGCAGGCAAGGACCAGATGACCAAGTACGCCGCCGAGACCAAGGGCGCGCTGCTCCCGAACCAGGTGGGCGCGAACTTCGCCCCGCCGGCGGGCTCCTTCGCCGAGGCCATGGCCAAGGCCGGCGCCAACGGCAAGATCACCCCGGTGACCGCGGGCTGGGCGAACGTCGAGACCGAGCCGAACCCGATCAAGGACTTCATGACCAAGGTCCTGAACGGCACCGACCCGGCGAAGGCCGGCGCGGACGCGGACGCCGAGATCGCGAACCGCATCAACAAGTAACACCCGGCACCACTTGCGGTACCGCGGTACCGCAGTACCAGTAGTGATCGCACCGGGGGGTGCGGCGGGCGCCCTGAGCGCCCGCCGCGCCCCCGGTCGCGCATTGACAGAAGTAAGCGCCGCCTGCTCCGAGCGGGGAAGCGGGTGCGGGTCGCCACAGTCAACCGCGAGGAAGCCAGACATGACCGTGCACTCCCAGGGAGCGGCGACCTCCGCTCCACAGGACGCACCACAGAAGTCCGTCGGGGTGGCCAAGACGCCGCCGCCCGCCGGAGCCGGGGCAGCGTCCACGTCTCCTCGCGGGGGCAGAAAGTCGCTCCCGGCAGGGTGGTGGCCCTACCTCCTCGTCGGGCCGGCCGTGCTCAGCATGGCGGGCCTGCTGCTGTATCCGCTGATCAAGAACATCATCCTGTCGTTCCAGAAGGTCGACAAGATCGAGTTCATCCAGCGGAAGTCGCCGTTCACCGGTCTGGACAACTACACCCAGCTGCTGGGCGACTCGCAGTTCTGGACCGTCGTCGCCCGAAGCTTCGCCTTCACCGCGGCCAACGTCGCGCTGATCATGATCCTCGGCAGCCTCATCGGCATCCTGCTGAACAAGCTCGGCAAGTGGATGCGCCTGGTCCTGTCGATGGCGCTGGTGATGGCCTGGGCCATGCCGATCGTCGCCTCCGTGACCGTCTTCCAGTGGCTGTTCGACGAGCAGTTCGGCGTCATGAACTGGCTGATGCGCACGCTCGGCTTCTCCGGCTACGACCAGCACAACTGGTTCGAGACCGGCTTCGCCACCCTCGTGATCGTGACGGTCCTGGTGGTCTGGGGCTCGATCCCCTTCGTCGCCCTCAACATGTACGCCGGACTGACCACCGTCAGCGGCGAGCTGTACGAGGCGGCCCGGATGGACGGCGCCAACGGCTGGCAGACCTTCTGGAAGGTCGTCTTCCCGAACCTCAAGTCGTTCTTCCTCGTCACCACGTTCCTCGAGGTGATCTGGGTCTTCAAGGCCTTCACCCAGGTGTACGCGATGAAGGCCGGCGGTCCCGACCGGGGCTCCGAGATCCTGCCCGTCTTCGCCTACGTCGAGGGCCAGAGCCAGTTCCACTACGGTCTGGCCGCGGCGATCTCCGTCCTGACGATCCTGATGCTCGTGATCGTCATGTCCTTCTACTTCCGTCTGATCCTGAAGCAGGAGGAGGAGCAGTGACCACCACCACCGCCCCGAAGCCCGCGCCGTCCGCGAACCCCGCGCCGTCCGTGAAGCCCGCACAGGTGCGCAACCGCCGGCCGATCCGCCCCGGTGCCGTCGCCAAGAACATCGGCGCCCTGCTCCTGGCCCTCCTCTTCATCTTCCCCGTCTACTGGATGTTCTCCTCGGCGCTCAAGCCGTCCAGCGAGATCCTCTCCAAGGACCCCGTCTTCGTCTTCACCCCGACGCTGGACAACTTCACCAAGGCCACCGGCGTCGACCTGTTCTGGACCTACGTCACGAACAGCCTGATCGTCACCGTCGGAGCCGTCGCGCTGGCCCTGCTCGTCGCCCTCGCCGCGAGCTTCGCCATCGCCCGGATGAAGTTCAAGGGCCGCAAGGGCCTCGTACTCGCCGTGATGCTGGCTCAGATGGCGCCCTGGGAGGTCATGGTCATCGCGATGTACATGATCGTCCGCGACGCCGAGATGCTGAACAACCTCGGCGTGCTGACCGCGATCTACTTCGTGATGGTCCTGCCCTTCACCATCTGGACCCTGCGCGGCTTCATCGCCGCGGTCCCGGTGACCCTGGAGGAAGCCGCCCAGATCGACGGCTGCACCCGCGGCCAGGCCTTCCGCAAGGTGATCTTCCCGCTGCTGGCCCCCGGCCTGATGTCCACCTCGCTCTTCGGCTTCATCACGGCCTGGAACGAGTTCGCGATGGTCCTGATCCTGCACAAGGAGAAGACCGCGCAGACCCTGCCGCTGTGGCTGACCCAGTTCCAGACGGCCTTCGGCAACGACTGGGGCGCCACCATGGCCGCTTCCTCGCTCTTCGCGGTCCCGGTGCTGCTCATCTTCGTCTTCCTCCAGCGCAAGGCCGTCGGCGGCATGACCGCCGGCGCCGTGAAGGGATAACGGCCCATGACTGTCCTTGCGCACCGCACAGACACCCTGACCCGGGACGCCCTGGCGGTCCTCCAGCCCGGCTTCGAGGGCACCACCGCCCCCGCCTGGCTGCTCCGCCAGGTCGCCGAAGGCCTCACCGCCGTCGGCCTCTTCGGCCGCAACATCACCTCGCCCGAGCAGCTCGCCGCGCTGACCGCGCAGCTGCGCAGGGAGCGCGACGACGTGCTCGTCGCCATCGACGAGGAGGGCGGCGACGTCACCCGTCTGGAGGTCCGGGGCGGCTCCTCCTTCCCCGGCAACCTGGCCCTCGGCGCCGTGGACGACGTGGACCTGACCCGCGACGTGGCCCGCGAGCTGGGCCGCCGGCTCGCCGAGTGCGGGGTCAACCTCAACTGGGCCCCGTCCGCGGACGTGAACTCCAACCCGGACAACCCGGTCATCGGCGTACGGTCCTTCGGCGCCGACACCCACCTCGCCGCCCGGCACACCGCCGCGTACGTCGAGGGCCTCCAGGCCGCCGGCGTCGCCGCCTGCACCAAGCACTTCCCGGGCCACGGCGACACCAACGTCGACTCGCACCACGCGCTGCCGCGCATCGACGTGGACCTCGAAACCCTGGCCGCGCGGGAACTCGTACCGTTCCGGGCCGCCATCGAGGCCGGCACCAAGGCCGTCATGAGCGCCCACATCCTGGTGCCCGCCCTGGACCCGACCCGCCCGGCCACCCTCAGCCCGCAGATCCTGACCGGTCTGCTGCGCAAGGAGCTCGGCTACGAGGGCCTGATCGTCACCGACGGCATGGAGATGAACGCCATCGCCGGGACGTACGGCATCGAGCGCGGCTCGGTGCTGGCCATCGCGGCCGGCGCCGACGCCATCTGCGTCGGCGGCGGGCTCGCCGACGAGGGCACCGTGCTGAGGCTGCGCGACGCGCTGGTCGCGGCCGTCCGCGAG
The DNA here is from genome assembly GCF_036127095.1 of Streptomyces sp. NBC_00335. Taxonomy (GTDB): domain Bacteria; phylum Actinomycetota; class Actinomycetes; order Streptomycetales; family Streptomycetaceae; genus Streptomyces. Next base: position 2,840,884 of record NZ_CP108006.1, on the reverse strand, counting down.
GGTGCGCTCCCCGAGGAGCGGCTCGCCGAGGCCGCCGCCCGCGTCCGTTCGCTGGCCGAGTGGACCCGTCAGGTCCGTCAGGGCGCGCGGCCGGAGGGGAGCAGCGCGCCCGGCATCGGACTGGCGGCGGCCCGCCGCGCGGTGGTCGTGACGGGCTCGCCCAAGGCGGCCGCCCCGGTGAACGCCCCGTACATCGCCACGCTCACCCCCGTCGCGAACATCGCGGTCGGCGACGAGACCCCGTGGGGGGTGGCCGGGGAAGTGTCCGCGCTGATCCCGGGCACCGAGTCGGGCGTGTTCCCGCAGGGTTCGACCGCCGCCGACGTCCTGGCCGCCGCGGGGAACCGCACCGTCGTCGCGGTGGTCCGCGACGCGCACCGGCACCCCTGGATGACCGAGGCGCTGGACGCGCTCGTCGCGGCGCGGCCGAAGACGATCGTGGTCGAGATGGGCCTGCCGCGGGCCGAGCCGCGGGGTGCGCTGCACATCGCGACGCACGGGGCCGCCCGGGTGTGCGGAAGGGCTGCCGCCGAGATCATCGCGGGGGTCTAGCGCGAGAGGCGACCGCCGGCCGCACGGACCGGAGCCGGGCACCCGTCACGGGGGTGCCCGGCTCCGCCGCTTCCGGCGGGCGAAACGGCGACACGGCCATACGGCGAAGGCCGGGCCTCCCAGAGGAGGCCCGGCCTTCGCCGTATCACCGCTCTACGTGTCTACAGACCCTGCCAGGCCGGCTTGTTGGCGTAGGTGTGGCGGAAGTAGTCCGCCAGCTTCAGCTTCGACGCGGCGGCCTCGTCCACGATCACCGTGGCGTGGCGGTGCAGCTGGAGCGCGGAGGCCGGTACGAGGGCGGACAGCGGGCCCTCGACGGTCTGCGCGACGGCCTCGGCCTTGCCCTCGCCGGTGGCCAGCAGGACCAGGTGGCGGGCATCGAGGATGGTGCCGATGCCCTGGGTGATGACGTGGTGGGGCACCTGCTCGATGTCGTTGTCGAAGAAGCGCGCGTTGTCCACGCGGGTCTGCTCCGTCAGCGTCTTGATGCGGGTGCGGGAGGCGAGGGAGGAGCAGGGCTCGTTGAAGCCGATGTGCCCGTCCGTGCCGATGCCCAGGAGCTGGAGGTCCACGCCGCCGGCCGCGGCGAGGGCGCGGTCGTAGGCGTCGCAGGCGCCGACGATGTCCTCGGCCGAGCCGTCGGGGCCCATGAAGGAGGCCTCGGACAGGCCCAGCGGCTCCACGACCTCGCGCAGGACGACCGCGCGGTAGGACTCCGGGTGCCCGGCCGGCAGGCCGACGTACTCGTCGAGCTGGCAGACCCGGGCCTTGGAGGCGTCGACCTGTCCGGCCTTGACCTTGGCGGCGAGCGCCTCGTAGATGGGCAGCGGGGTAGAGCCGGTCGCCACGCCGAGCAGGGCGTCGGGCTTGCGGCGGACCAGGGCGGCCATGGCCTCCGCGATGAGCTCGCCGCCTGCCTTGGCGTCCGGGACGATGACAACTTCCACGCGGGGCCTGCCGATCTGGAGTGTGACGATGTGGTATAGACCAATCTAGCAGAGGCGGGGCCCCGTTGCCGGGGTCTTCGCACACTCCATGGTGGTCCGGATCCGCCGCTCCGGCCTCCCGTGAAGGCGGCCCCGCCCGCGTGCTCCGGTACGCCGATCCCCCCGGTGTCCGGTGGGTGGCCCGCGTACGCCGCCCAGAGGGCCCCCTGTGCCCCCTTGATGCCGAGGCCCACCCCCTTTCGCGGGATGCGGACGCGTGGGGCGGTACGGGCGCGCGTGGGCGCCGGAGCGGGGCTGCGGGGGGACGTCCCGGCGGGCGCGCGACGGCGCGGGGCGGGGGAGGAACTGGAAGCGGTGGCGGAGCCGGCGACGGGGGCCTGGCCGCAGTGGGGCCGCCCTCCGAGGGCGCACGGCCCGCTGGATGCGCACGTTCCTCTGGGCCACGGTGCCGAACGGGACCCTCAGCCCGCCCGGCACCGTAGCCCGGAGTACTTACGGTCGACGGGTGTGCGGTGCCCGACGGCCGGTGGGAGGTGACGCGCGGTCAGGGCAGAGCGCGCGGCTTACCTCGATCCGTCCTCCTGTGCGGGGAGGGCGGAAGCTTTGATGCAATTGTGGACTAGACCAATCTGTTCTGTCCATCCAATGACGAGACCCGTGTTCCCGTCACTTCCTCCAAGCCTACGCGGAAGGGGGGTCTCCTGGATACTCCGAAGGATTGCGCTGAGGAAAGTCATGGCCCGTACCCGGGGTACGCTCGCCACGTGCCCTCCATGAACGACCTCGTACGCCAGCACACCGCTCTCAGTGAAACCGACCTGGAGTGGCTCCACCTGCTGGTCTCGGAGTGGCAGCTGCTCTCCGACCTCTCCTTCGCCGACCTCGTGCTGTGGGTTCCCACCCTCGACGGCAGCCGGTACGTCTCGGTCGCGCAGATGCGCCCGAACACCGGCCCCACCTCGTACCAGGACGACATGGTCGGCCATCTGGTCCCGCGCGGCCGCCGCCCGCTGCTCGACGCCGCGCTCGACGAGGGCCGCATCGTGCGCGAGGGAGACCCGGAGTGGCGCGAGGAGGTGCCGGTCCGCGTCGAGTCGATCCCCGTGCGCCGCGAGGGCAGGGTCCTCGGAGTGATCGCGCGCAATACCAACCTGCTCACTGTGCGTACACCCAGCCGGCTGGAGCTCACCTACCTCCAGTCCGCCTCCGACCTGGCCCAGATGATCGCGGCGGGCTCCTTCCCGTTCCCCGGGCAGCAGGTCGACATGGACGCCTCCCCGCGCGTGGGCGACGGCCTGATCAGGCTCGACGCCGAGGGCGTGGTGACGTACGCGTCCCCGAACGCGCTCTCCGCCTACCACCGGCTCGGCCTCGCCTCCGACCTGGTCGGCCAGCACCTGGGCACCATCACCTCCGAACTCGCGCCCTCCCGCGGCCCGGTGGACGAGGCCCTGGTCAAACTCGCCAGCGGCTGGGCCCCGCGCGAGACCGAGGCCGAGGGCAGCGGCGGGGTCATCCAGCTGCGGGCCATCCCGCTCAAGCCCAAGGGCACCCGGATCGGCTCGCTCGTCCTGTGCCGCGACGTCACGGAACTGCGCCGTCGCGAACGTGAATTGATCACCAAGGACGCGACCATCCGGGAGATCCACCACCGGGTCAAGAACAACCTCCAGACCGTGGCCGCGCTCTTGCGCCTGCAGGCCCGCCGCATGGATTCGCCGCAGGGGCGCGAGGCGCTGAACGAAGCCGTCCGCCGCGTCGGTTCGATCGCGATCGTGCACGAGACGCTTTCTCAGAACCTGGACGAGCGGGTCGAGTTCGACGAGATCGCCGACCGCGTGATCGCGATGGTCTCCGAGATCTCCCCGGGCAAGGTCGACTGCCGCCGCACCGGCCGCTTCGGAATCCTGGACGCGGAGGTCGCCACCCCGCTGTCGATGGTGCTGACGGAGATCCTCCAGAACGCCCTGGAGCACGCCTTCACACAGGGCGAGGGCGGCACCGTGGAGGTGTCCGCGGCCCGCTCGGGCACCGGCCGCGACGACGCCCGGCTGCTGATCTCGGTGGTCGACGACGGCTGCGGTCTGCCCGAGGGGTTCGACCCGCAGCGGGCCGGCAACCTCGGGCTGCAGATCGTGCGGACCCTGGTCGAGGGCGAACTCGGAGGGACCTTCGACATGGTGGCGTCCGAGCCGCGCGGCACCAAGGTCGTCCTCGACATACCGGCCAGCCCGCAGAAGTAGCGCACCGTCCGGTCACTCAGGGTGACGCCCAGGGCTCCGGCCGGGGTCCGGACAGCACTGAACCCCGTACCGAATGGTTTTCGGTACGGGGTTCGAGAGCACGTTGCTGAGCGCTTATATGGGTACTACGCGCTGCGGCTCGAGGCTCGAAAGTCGATGTCAGGCGGTTGCGTTGCGCGCCCGATTGCGAGCGGCGCGGCGCTTCATTGCGCGGCGCTCGTCCTCGCTGAGACCGCCCCAGACACCGGAGTCCTGACCGGACTCGAGCGCCCACTGCAGGCACTGCTCCATGACGGGGCAACGGCGGCAGACGGCCTTGGCTTCCTCGATCTGCAGCAGCGCAGGACCGGTGTTGCCGATGGGGAAGAAGAGTTCCGGGTCTTCCTCGCGGCAAACGGCGTTGTGACGCCAGTCCATGGCTGCTCCATCTCCTTGTATTGCGGGCAGGTTGCTTGTGAATGTGAACGCTTTCACGAATCCCTTCGTGAGGGAAGGGAGACCACCCAGTTTGGTCAAAAAGTCGCCCTGGGAGGCCGGAGATTCGTGGAGGGGTTCTGGCGGTCTGTGTGGGTGCCGGGTTCTGCGGGCTGTCCCGATCGCCATGTAGAGATTCGCAAACCTCGGACGGGGATACAACCCCTTCCGGAAAGTTTTTTTTGATTCGTCGGTGTCTACTAGGTCACAGCCCTACTTCCTAGGGGTGGACCGGCGTGTAAACGTTCGAGTGAAAGGCCTTTCGGCCCTTCCGCTCACACAATCACACGCAGTGCACGGCGTACGCCTGTGAACCGAACGCTGGTGCGCAGCCCGAGGTGGTCTCCGTCCATCTGGAACGGAAGCGGCACCTTGGAATGCAAGGTGAAGTCCGTCAGATCGTGCAGAGACACCGCATGCTTGCCGTGCGGACCACGCTCAGGAGTCGAGGTCAGGAGCTGTGTCGCGTAGCGAGCGACCGCCGGAGTTGACAAACGGTCCAGTGCCAATACGTCAAGCGCAGTATCGAACGACGCCTCCGGGGAGGCGTAAAGCGGCCGGTTGCCCAGGTATGTCCAGGGTGACGTGTTGCACACTATCGACAGCACCAGATCCGTCACCGGATCCGCGCCGGGCCGCTCCAGCGTCACCATGCCGTGCCGGCGGTTGGGCTCTTCCCAGAACTGGCGCATCAGCTGTCGCACGTACAGGGCATGGGTCGAACGCTTGCCCCGTTCCCGCTGCTGTTCGACGCGGCCCACCACGCCCGCGTCGAAGCCGAAGCCCGCGCAGAAGGTGAACCAGCGCGCCGGAACCGACTCGTCCTCCGTGCCCGGGGTGCCGGCCGCGAGTCCCAGGCCGACCGTCCGCTCGCGCCGCTCGCGCAGTGCGTCCAGCAGGGCGCCGGTCGCCTCGACCGCGTCGTTGGGCAGGCCGAGCGCGCGGGCGAAGACATTGGTGGAGCCGCCGGGGACCACCGCGAGCCCGGGCAGCCGGTCCGGATCGGGTCCCTCGTGCAGCAGTCCGTTGACCACTTCGTTGACGGTGCCGTCGCCGCCGAGGGCCACCACCAGGTCCATGCCGGTCTCGGCCGCCCTGCGGCCCAGGTCCCGGGCGTGGCCGCGGTATTCGGTGGTGACCGCTTCCAGCTTCATCTCGCTGGCGAGGGCGTGGGTCAGGACGTCGCGCGTGCGCGCACTGGTCGTCGTCGCTGCTGGGTTGGCCACGAGGAGTGCACGCATGGGCGTCAGCCTACCGACCCCTTCCGGCGCCGCCCATACTGGCCGTCCCCTCCGGGTGCGGGAGGGGCGCGGCTACCCTGCTGGGGTGAGTACGAAGCCCACCCCCACCGAGTCCGCCGTCCCCGCCGCGCTGCCCCGCAGGCTGACCGCGGCCGCCGCGCTCACCGCGCTGGAGGGGCTGGCCCTGGCCGGGCCCGGCGTCGCCGATCTGTACACGGGGGTCGCCGGGGGCGCCGACCCCGTGCAGGCCCTCACCGGCGGGGTCACCCTGCTGGTCCTGGCCGCGCTGCCGCTGGTCGCGGCGCGCGGACTGCTCCTGCGCCGCCGCTGGAGCCGCGGCCCGGCGCTGATAACCCAGCTGATGTCGCTGCCGGTCGCCTGGATGCTGTGGGGCGCGGAAGGGGCGATGAAGGCGGCCGCCGTGGCGCTGGCCCTGACCGCGGTGGCCGTCACGGCCCTCCTGGTGAACCCCAAGGCGACCGAAGCGCTGGGCATCGGACCCGCGGAGCAGGCCCGATAGCCCGTACGACCGGCTTTTTCCACGAGGCCTTCCACTCCTCGGCCTACTGCTCGGCCTACTCCTCGACCAGGAGCTTTTCGCGGAGCTGGGCCAGGGTGCGGGCCAGCAGCCGGGAGACGTGCATCTGGGAGATGCCGACCTCCTGGGCGATCTGCGACTGGGTCATGTTGCCGAAGAACCGCAGCAACAGGATCCGCTTCTCGCGCGGAGGCAGTCCTTCGAGCAGCGGCTTGAGGGACTCGCGGTACTCGACGCCTTCCAGTGCCTCGTCCTCCGAGCCCAGGGTGTCCGCGACCGCCGGCGACTCGTCGTCGGTGTCCGGGACGTCCAGCGAGAGCGTGCTGTAGGCGTTGGCCGATTCCAGGCCCTCCAGCACCTCCTCCTCGGAGATCCCCAGCCGTTCGGCCAGTTCGTGCACCGTGGGGGAGCGGCCGTGCTGCTGGGACAGTTCCGCCGTCGCCGTGGTCAGCGAGAGCCGCAGCTCCTGCAGGCGCCGGGGGACCCGTACGGCCCAGCCCTTGTCGCGGAAGTGGCGCTTGATCTCGCCGACCACCGTGGGCGTGGCGTACGTGGAGAACTCGACCCCGCGGTCCGGGTCGAAGCGGTCCACCGACTTGATCAGACCGATGGTGGCGACCTGGGTCAGGTCGTCCAGCGGCTCGCCGCGGTTGCGGAAGCGCCGGGCCAGGTGCTCGACCAGCGGCAGGTGCATCCGTACGAGCCGGTTGCGCAGCTCCGCCTTCTCCGTCGAGCCGTCGGGCAGCGCCCGGAGCTCGATGAACAGGGCCCGCGCGCCGCTGCGGTCGCGCGGATCCGGGAGTGGCAACGGCGCGGTGAACACCGGGGCCGCGAAGGCTCCGGGGGTGTCCGCGGCAGATGCGTCCGTGGACGGTGTGTCCGAGGCCGGGGTCACCGGCGGGGCCGTGGCAGCGGCCCCCGGTGGCTGGACCGGCAGTGTTTGGTCGTGCTGGTTCTCGCTCACAGGGCCCGCCCGTCGCTCCGCCGAGTCCAAAAAGCCGTTTTCCGCATCCGTGTCAGCCGGGTGCGGCCGGGCGTGCTGCTGCTCCGGAATGCCGCCGTCGACCTCGTGTCCTACCCGGGGCCGATCCCCGCCCCGCACCGGGACCTCCCCGCCGCTCACGCCGGGCCTGGTCCCGCGCCGCGCTGTTTGTAGAGGCTGATGCTCACCGTCTTGTTCTCCTCGACCGTGGCCTCGACCTTCCCGGCGAGTGCCGAGAGGACCGTCCACGCGAACGTGTCGCGCTCCGGTGCCCGGCCGTCGGTGGTCGGGGCGGAGACGGTCACCTCCAGCGAGTCGTCGACCAACCGGAAGACGCAGCTGAGGACGGAGCCGGGCACGGCCTGCTGGAGCAGGATCGCGCAGGCCTCGTCCACCGCGATGCGGAGGTCCTCGATCTCGTCGAGGGTGAAGTCCAAACGTGCCGCGAGGCCGGCCGTGGCCGTCCGCAGCACAGACAGGTAGGCACCCGCAGCGGGCAGCCGGACTTCCACGAAGTCCTGGGTCCCGGGCTCGCCTGCGATCTGGGACACCCTCACCTCCAAGGTGGTACGAGCTCTGTTCGCCGGTGACGCTATCGCGATCCGGGCGATCGTGTCGCGGCACCCCTGTCGGAGGGTGCAGAACCCCTTTGAACTTAGCTGCACAGAGCTGGCCGCGAGGCCGTACCTGCGACCAGTGACTGATGGTAAGCCCATGGGGACGCACAGTGGCTAGGGGTCTGCGGGCCCAAATCAGGGGAACCGGCGGAGGGTTGATCTACCCCACTTCAGACGATCGAACCGTCGACAAAACACCATCGCCAGGTCTCACCCGGTTCGAAGCTGCGCATCACCGGATGTCCGGTCTCCCGGTGGTGCGCCGTGGCGTGCCGGTGGGGCGAGGAGTCGCAGCAGCCGACGTGCCCGCACCCCAGGCACAAGCGGAGCTGGACCGGATGGCTGCCGAGTGCCAGACATTCGGGGCAGGTCTGGGCAAGCGGGACCGGCTCGGGGCGCGGCAGTTCGGGAACGTGGGTGCACTCGCTCATGATGGCCAGCGTACTGAGGTGCGGGCGCACGGGATGACATGACTCAAGCGAGGATGATCTTCGATGGAGGTATTGCCGCTGGTGGCGCTGGTCGCCGGCTGTGCGGTCGTCGCGGGCCTGGCCCGCCGCACCCCGGTGCCCGCGCCGCTTCTGCTGGTCGCCGCCGGACTGGCCGCGGCCTACGTGCCGGGCGTGCCCGAGTACGGCCTGGACCCGCACATCGTGCTGCCCCTGCTGCTCCCGCCGCTGCTCTACACGGCCGCGGTGGACAGCTCGTACCTGGACCTGCGGGCGAACATCCGGCCCGTGGCGCTGCTCTCCGTGGGGTACGTGCTCTTCGCGACCGTCGCCGTCGGGTACGCGGCGTACCTGCTGGTGCCGGGGCTCTCGCTGCCGGTGGCACTGGTGCTGGGGGCGGTCATCGCCCCGCCCGACGCGGTCGCGGCGACGGCCATCGCCCGCAAGCTCGGACTGCCGAACCGGATCACGACCATCCTCCAGGGTGAGTCCCTGGTCAACGACGCCACCGCGATCACCGCCTTCAAGGTCGCGCTGGCGGCGGCGGTCGGGGCGAGCGCCGGCTGGACGGACGGGATCCGGGAGTTCCTGCTGGCCTCGGTCGGCGGTGTCGCGGTCGGCCTGCTGCTCATGGTCCCGATCCACGTCCTGCGCACGAAGCTGCGCGAACCGCTCCTGCAGAACACCCTGTCGCTGCTGATCCCCTTCGTGGCCTACGCGGCCGCGGAGCGGGTGCACGCGTCCGGAGTACTGGCGGTCGTGGTGGTCGCGCTGTACCTCGGGCACCGCAACTGGCAGGTCGACTTCGCGACCCGGCTCCAGGAGGAGGCGGTCTGGAAGGTGGTCGCCTTCATCCTCGAATCGGTGGTCTTCGCGCTGATCGGGCTCCAGTTGCCGGTGGTGCTGCAGGGGCTGGGGGAGTACGAGGGCGCGGCCGCGGCGGGCTACGCGGTGGTCGTGTTCCTCGTCGTGGTGGCGGCCCGCTTCGCCTGGGTCTTCCCGGCGACGTTCCTGCCGAGGCTCTCGCCCCGGATCCGCGCGCGCGAGCCGGAGACGAGCTGGAAGGCGCCGGTCATCGTGGGCTGGGCCGGCATGCGGGGCGTGGTCTCGCTGGCGATCGCCTTCTCCGTGCCGGTCGGCGTGCCGCACCGGAACCTGATCCTCTTCCTGACCTTCACCACCGTGATCGGCACCCTGGTGGTCCAGGGCCTGACCCTGCCGCCGCTGATCCGGCTGCTGCGGCTGCCGGCCAAGGACACCCACGCCGAGACCCTGGCGGAGGCCCAGGCCCAGAGCGAGGCCTCGCGGGCGGCGGAGGACCGCCTGACGGAACTCCTGGCCTCCCCCTCGAACGCACTGCCGCCCCCACTGGCGGACCGGCTGCGCACGGTGCTGGAGCGGCGGCGCAACGCCGTGTGGGAGCGGCTGGGCGAGGTCAACGCGGTGACGGGGGAGTCCGCGGACGACGTCTACCGCCGCCTGGCGGGGGAGATGATCGCGGCGGAACGCGAGGTCTTCGTCTCCCTGCGCGACGCCCGCCGCATCGACGACGAGATGCTGCGGGCCCTGCTGCGCCGCCTGGACCTGGAGGAGGCGGCGGCGTACCGGGAGGAAGCGGGCTGAGGCCGGGCCGGAGGGCAGCCGGGGGCGGGGCCGGGGGTGGGGCTTACGGGCGGCCCGTGACGACCGCCGCCAGGGCGGTGCCGCGGGGGAAGGCGCCCGCGCGGGTCAGGTCGAGCAGGGCCCAGAGGAGCTTCGCCACGTAGATCCGCTCCACCGGCAGGCCGTGGCGGGACTCGAAGTCCGCCGCGAACTCCGCCAGCCCGGCGGGGACGCGGCCGTAGCCGCCGTGGGCGTAGCCCTCGGCCAGCGACCAGTCGCCCGCCGGACCGCCGAACGCGGCCGCCTGGAGGGAACGTATCTCCGCCTCCAGGAAGCCGCCCCCGACCACCGGAACTCCCAGCGCCCGCCCGCCCGCGCCGAGCCCCGCCGCCAGCCCGGCCAGGGTGCCCCCGGTGCCGCAGGCCACCGCGGCCACGTCGCAGGCACCGCTCAGCTCGCGGCCCAGCTCGGCGCAGCCGTGCAGCGCGAGCGCGTTGCTGCCGCCCTCGGGGATCACGTAGGCCCCCTCCGCGCCCGCCAGTGCGGGGAGCCCGGCCTTGTCCCGGTAGGCCGACCGGGTCACGAAGTGCAGCCGCATGCCGTCCGCCGCGCACCGGGCCAGCGAGTCGTTCAGCGGCCGCCCCGCGAGCTCGTCCCCCCGTACGATCCCCACGGTCGCCAGCCCCAGCAGCCGGCCGGCCGCGGCGGTGGCCCGGAGGTGGTTGGAGTAGGCCCCGCCGAAGGTCACGAGCTCCGGGTGTCCGCCCGCGAGGGCGGCCCGCAGATTCGGCGCGAGCTTGCGCCACTTGTTGCCGGGCAGCTCCGGATGCACCAGATCGTCCCGCTTGAGCAGCAGCCGGACCCCGTGCGCCTCGAACCGCTCGTCGCGGACCTCCCGCAACGGCGAGGCCGGGCGGGGGCGCAGGATCAGCTCGGGGCCGGCGTCGGGGCGTGTGCCGGTGCCGGGGTCGACTGGATGTTCCACCCGCCCATTGTGTGCCGCTGTGTTCCGCGCCCGCGCAGGGAGGGCGGGGAGTCAGTGCCGGCGGGTGTCGGCTCCAGACCCTCGAAGAGGGTTCCCGGTCACCGCCCTCGGTCCACCACGCCATGGTCTCCCTGCTGTACGGCGGCCGGCCGGGCGGTCGGCCGGGCCGTCGGCCGGGGGCTACTTCAGGCGCTCCTCGACGCGGGTGCGCATCGAGGCCATCGTGAAGCCCTTCGGGTCGATCTTGCCCGGGCGCCATTCGAGGTGGCCGATGACCGAGCGGGCGGTCCAGCCGTGGGCGCGGCACAGGGCGGCGGACGCGCGGGCCATGGCGTCGAGTTGGGGGGCCGGCCAGGGGTCCTCGCCGTCGCCGAGGTTTTCGCATTCGAAGCCGTAGAAGTGGCGGTTGCCGTCGGTGTTCGCGTGCTGGTCGGGCGGGAGGCGCTTCTCGGCGATCACCGCCGCCAGGACGTCGGAGTCGCCCGCGCCGGCGTGGTTGGTGCGGCCGTGGCCGACCAGGTGGACCCGGCCGTCCTTGGTGATCACGCCGTGGCAGAGCGGGCCGGGGAGGGCCGCGTCACCGTCGCGGCAGAGCCTGACGGTGTACGCGGTCCCGTGCGTGACGGTGTGGTGGAGCATCACCCCGTGCACCGGGCCCCAGGGGCCCTTGTGGTTGCGGTTGCGGGTGCGCCAGCCGCCGACTTCGACGACCGTCAGGCCCTCGGCCTTCAGGGCGCCGATGAACCGGTCCGCGGACAGGGGTACGGACATGACCGCCTCCTTTTGCTGTGAGTAGTCACTCGGTTACTCAACGCTTAATGGAAGCGGTCATTCCGTCGCAAGGGCGCGCACCCGGCGCACGGTTCACGCCGAGGCGAGCCAGAGGTCGGGGCCGAAGACCTCGTAGTGGATGTCGGCGGGGGCGACGCCCTTGGTGATGAGCTGTTCGCGGGCCGCCCGCATGAAGGGGAGGGGGCCGCAGAGGTAGGCCTTGGTGCCGGGGGCGACGGGGATGGCGGCGAGGTCGAGGCGGCCTTCGTGGTCGCCGGGCTCGGCGTCGGCTTCGTACCAGAAGTGGGCGGCGGCGTCGGGGAGTTTGGCGGTGAGGTCGCGGTGGCCGGTGCGCAGGGCGTGGTCGGCGGGGGAGCGGTCGGCGTGCAGGACGGTGACCGGGGCGGTGTGGGCGGTGTCGGCGAGGTGTTCCAGCATGGAGAGCATCGGGGTGCAGCCGATGCCCGCCGAGGCGAGGATGACGGGCGCGGTGGTGTCCTGGAGGACCAGGTCGCCGTAGGGGATGGAGACGCGCAGGGTGTCGCCGGTGCGGATGTGGGCGTGGAGGTGGTTGGAGACCTCGCCGTCGGGGCCGGTGGCGGCGGGGCCGTGGACCCGCTTGACGGTGATGGAGCGGGTGGGGGAGCCGGGGGCGCTGGAGAGGCTGTACTGGCGGATCTGGCGTGCGCCGTCGGCCAGTTCGACCTGGACGGAGACGTACTGGCCCGGCTTGAACGACGGCGCCGGGGCGTTGTCGGCGGGGGTGAGGTGGAAGGTGGTGCAGTCCGCGGTCTCCTCGACGCGGGCGGCGACCGTCCAGGTGCGCCAGACGTCGCCGGCGAGGACCTGCTGCTCGGCGTAGAGGCGTTCCTCGATGGTGATGAGGGCGTTCGCCATGAGCCAGTAGACCTCGTCCCAGGCTTCGGCGACCTCGGGGGTGACGGCTTCGCCGAGGATCTCCACGATGGCCTCGAAGAGGTGCTTGTGGACGATCGGGTACTGCTCGCGGGTGACGCCGAGCGAGGCGTGCTTGTGGGCTATCCGGCCCAGCATGACGTCGGGGCGGGCGTCCGGGTGGTCCACGAGGTGAGTGGCGAAGGCGGCGATGGAGCCGGCGAGGGCCTGCTTCTGCAGGCCGGCGTTCTGGTTGCCGCGGTTGAAGAGGTCGCGGATCAGTTCGGGGTGGGCCGCGAAGAGCTTCCCGTAGAAGAGCTCCGTGATGTCGCCGATGGCCGCGCCCACGGCGGGCAGGGTGGCTCGTACGGTCGCGGTCGACTTCTCGGAAAGCATCGGGTGACTCCTCGGGTCGGGATGGGTCGCAGAACTGGAATGTGAGATGCGTATTTATGGGCAGGGTTGCGGGCGTCTGCAGTGATACGGATCTCTGTTCGAAGTGTCTATGGACGTCAGGCTATGCGGGCCCGGTGCCGGTGCGAACCGGCCATCCGGCCTGCGTCGTCAGGGTCTTCCGGCCCCGGTCGATCCGCCCGAAATGCCCAGCAGGAGCGGCCCGGTCGGGGCTGCGACCAGGTCGTTCACCGTCAGCGGGTCCAGGGAGGCGAAGAAGGCCTCCTGGGCCCGGCGGAGCGCCCCGCGCAGGATGCACGCGCTCCGCAGTGGGCATGCGACGGCGCCGTCGCAGTCCACGACGTCGCCGGCGCCCTCCAGCTCGCGGACCACCCCGCCCACCGAGGCGGCGCGCCCGGCGGGGGTCAGGGTGAGGCCGCCGCCGCGTCCGCGGCGGGCTTCGACCAGACCGAGATGCTGCAGCTTGGCGACCACTTTCGCGGTGTGGGTGTACGGGACCTCCATGGTCGCCGCCACGTCGCGGGTGGTCGGGAGGTCCGCCTCCGCGACGGCCAGACGCATCAGGACGCGCAGGGCGAGGTCGGTGAATCGGGTCAGCCGCATGGGTCCAGCGTAGAAAACTTGCATCCACCGTGCAAATTTAAACGGCGGCCGCCGTGCGGATGGCTGAAACGAGTGGGGTCCAAGTGTCCCGTGGGGCGGGAGTTGAGCTCAAGAGAGTGCCCAGCCACGGACGGAGTAATCCCACCCTTTTGTGTAATGGTCCGACCACGGTCCGTGCTGAAAGGCTCCTTCCGCAGATTCATGGAGTGATCGAAGGGAAAATTCATGTCGGTCCAGGCAGGTTCCGAATCCGAGACCCAGGCACCGCAGCGCAGTCTGGGGACATCGGCCGCGCGGAACTTGGCAACCACGACCAAGTCCGCGCCGCAGATGCAGGAGATCACCTCGCGGTGGCTCCTGAAGATGCTCCCCTGGGTGTCCGTCCAGGGCGGCACGTACCGCGTCAACCGGCGGCTGAGCTACTCCGTCGGCAACGGCATCGTGGAGTTCATCAAGACCGGCACGCAGGTCCAGGTGATTCCGGCGGAGCTGGGGGAGCTCCCGGTTCTGCGCGACTACGACGACCCCGACGCGCTGGCCGAACTCGCCGCGCGCTGCCACCAGATCGACTTCGAGCCGGGCCAGGAGCTCACCTCCTTCGGCAGCCCCGCCGACAAGGTGTTCCTGCTCGCCCACGGGCGCATCGACCAGATCGGCCCCGGTCCCTACGGCGATGACGCCGTCCTGCAGACCGTCGCCGACGGGGCCTTCTTCGGCGAGGGCTCCCTCGTCGACGAGGAGGCCATCTGGGAGTACACCGCCCGCGCCGCCACCGCCGGCACCGTGCTCGTCCTCTCCCGCCAGGACTTCCAGATCCTCGCCGACCGCGTCGACTCGCTGCGGGCGCACCTGGATTCCGTACGGGCCCTGCCGGAGCAGCGCACCAACAAGTACGGCGAGGCCGCGATCGACCTCTCCGCCGGCCACCAGGGCGAGGCCGTGCTGCCGGGCACCTTCGTGGACTACGAGGCCCGGCCGCGCGAGTACGAACTCTCCATCGCGCAAACGGTTCTGCGCGTCCACACCCGAGTCGCCGACCTGTACAACCAGCCGATGAACCAGACCGAGCAGCAGCTCAGGCTCACGGTCGAGGCGCTGCGCGAGCGCCAGGAGCACGAGATGCTCAACAACCGCGACTTCGGCCTCCTGCACAACGCCGACTACGACCAGCGCATCCAGTCCCACGACGGCGCGCCCAGCCCCGACGACATGGACCAGCTGCTCAGCATGCGGCGCGGCTCCAAGTTCTTCCTGGCGCACCCCAAGGCCATCGCCGCCTTCGGGCGCGAGTGCAACAAGCGCGGGCTGTACCCGGAGTCGGTCGAGATCGGCGGGCACCGGGTGCCGTCCTGGCGCGGGGTCCCGATGTTCCCGTCCAACAAGATCCCGATCAGCGACGCCCGTACGACCTCCATCCTCTGCATGCGCACCGGCGAGGACGAGTCGGGCGTGATCGGCCTGCACCAGCCCGGGATCCCGGACGAGATCGAGCCGAGCACCTCGGTGCGGTTCATGGGGATCAGCGAGCAGGCGATCATCTCCTACCTGGTCACCACCTACTTCTCCGCCGCGGTGCTGGTGCCGGACGCGCTCGGCGTCCTGGAGAACGTCGAGATCGCCCGCTGGAGCTGACCCGGCCGGCTCCGGCGCCGACGCCGGGGCGATGGGCACGAGGCAGGACGGGACAGGACGGGACGGAGCGCACACGCCATGTCGACCACTGAGGCGATCACCACCAGCGAGGGGCAGGAAGCCGCCGTCCTGCTGGAGCGGACGAGGGAAACGGTCAACCCGGAACTGCGCCGGACCGTGGAGAGCCTGCCGGGCTCGATGCGGCACGTGGCGATGTACCACTTCGGCTGGGAGCGGGAGGACGGCACCCCGGCGGCGGGCAGCGCCGGCAAGGCCATCCGCCCCGCCCTGGTGCTCGCCGCCGCGCAGGCCCTGCGCGGGGACGGGTTCGCCGCGGAGGCCGTACGGCCGGCCGTGGCCGTGGAGCTGGCGCACAACTTCACGCTGCTGCACGACGACGTCATCGACAAGGACGTGCGCAGGCGCGGCCGGCCGACGGCCTGGACGGTCTTCGGCACGTCGGACGCGATCATCACGGGCGACGCCATGATGGCGCTCGCGCTGCGGCTGCTCGCCGAGGACCCGCACCCGGCCTCGGCGGCCGCCTCGGCGAGGCTCGCCGCCTGCATCGTCGAACTGTGCGCGGGCCAGCAGGCGGACTGCGCCTTCGAGCAGCGCCACAGCGTCTCGCTCGACGAGTGCCTGACCATGGCGACGGCCAAGACGGGGGCCCTGCTGGGCTGCGCGTGCGCGCTCGGCGCGCTGTACGCGGGGGCCGGCCCGGACGAGGTCGACGCCATGGACGCCTTCGGCCGGGAGGCCGGGCTGGCGTTTCAGCTCATCGACGACCTGATCGGCATCTGGGGGGACCCCGGCCACACCGGCAAACCCGCCGGGGCCGATCTGCTGGCCCGCAAGAAGTCCCTCCCGGTCGTGGCCGCCCTCACCTCGGGCACCGCGGCGGGGGAGGAGCTGGCCGCGCTGTACGCGGGCCCCATGACCGGGGACGACGTGGGCAGGGCGGCCGCGGCGGTGGAGCGGGCCGGCGGGCGGGACTGGGCGCAGGCCCATGCCGCCGACCGGATGGGGCGGGCGGTGCAGCAGCTGTCGCGGGCCGTCCCGGACCTCGGGGCGGCGGGCGGACTGCTGGCGCTGGCGGAGTTCGTGACGCGGCGTACGAAGTAGCCATGTAGGGGCGAGGGGGAAGCCCCGGAGGCCTGTTCCGGCACCGCACGGTGCCGGAACGGGCCTTTCTGCGTCGGTGGGTCAACTCTAGGATCGCTCACGGTTGTTGACGCGTGAGTGAAGTGAAGGGTGTGACCCATGGTGCTGGAGATACGTCAAGCCGGTCAGTCGGACCGGGATGCCGTGGCGCGGCTGCTCGACGAGGCCTTCCGCAGCGATCCGGTGAGCAGCTGGGTGTTCCCGGACCCGGAGCACCGGGCCGCGGTGCACGGGAAGTTCCTGGGCGTCTTCGTGGACGTGGCGCTGGCCGAGGGCCGGATCGACTACGCGGCGGACGGTTCGGCGGCGGCGCTGTGGCTGCGGATCCCGGCGGGCGATCCGGACGCCGAACACGTCGAGGACGAGGTCCCGGCGAAGATGCGGGCCGTGGCCGACCCGGACAACGAGCGGTGCGAGCTGGTGGGCAGGCTCACGGGCGCCGTGCACCCGATGGCGGAGGAACACGAGTACCTGCTGATGATCGCGGTCGCCCCGGGGCGGCAGGGCGAGGGGCTGGGCACGGAGCTGATCCGGCCGGTGCTGGAGCGCTGCGACCGCGAGGGCGTGCCGGCGTACCTGGAGGCGAGCAGCGAGCGCAGCAAGGGGCTGTACGAGCGGCTGGGCTGGCAGTTCACGGGCGAGGCGGTGCGGCTGCCGGACGGGCCGCTGATGTGGCCGATGTGGCGCAAGCCGCAGTGATCCCGATCGCCGGCGGATGATCCCTTGCCAGACCACTTCACCTGAAGTACTTTGATCGACGTGCCTCAATGGGGGTGCACTGTCGAACGGAAGAGAATCGCTTGCGCAAGCTCACGTACTTCGTCGCCACCTCGGTCGACGGCTTCATCGGGGCCCCGGACGGCGACGCCGACTTCATCTACAGCCACCTCGACGGCGAGTTCATCGATCACCTCAAGGCCGAGTACCCGGAGACCATCTCCGCCCCGGGGCGCGCCCAGCTCGGGATCGCGGACGCCGAGCCCAAGCACTTCGACACGGTGCTCATGGGGCGCGGCACGTACGAGCCCGGCCTCAAGCTGGGCCTGACCAGCCCGTACGGGCACATGCGCGAGCAGTACGTGGTCTCGCGCTCGCTCACCACCGCGCCGGACCCGGCGGTCCGGCTGATCGAGGGCGACCTGGTGGGAGCGGTCCGGGAGCTGAAGGCCCGGGACGGGCTCGGCATCTGGCTGTGCGGCGGAGCGGACCTCGCGGGGCAGCTGATCGACGAGATCGACGCGTTCGTCGTCAAGACCTACCCGGTCTTCGTCGGCACCGGCATGCCGATGTCGCGCGCCGGGTTCGGGGCGCGCCCCCTGGAGCTGACCGGGTTCAAGGCCCTCGGCGGCGGCCAGGTCGTCACCTCGTACGCGGTCAAGCGCTGACCCTTCTGCGGCGTCCGGCTGCCGGCCCGCCGAAGCGGCGAAACCGGCCTACCGTGGAGGTATGGCCGGTGAACAGCGGGAGCAGCAGGCGCACGGGACGGTCGCCCCGCGGGCCGGGCACGACCAGCAGTCGTGCCCGGCTTGCGGGAGCCCCGTCGACACGATGGTGGGACGGCGCAAGTCCCTGGGGATCTTCGTCCCGGCGTGGACCCCCGGTCCCTGCCGGAACCGGGAGTGCACGGCGTACGAGCCCGGGTACGAGGAGCCCCGGGCCGAGGAGCCCCGGGCCGAGGGGTCCCCGATCGAAGGGTCCCCGATCGAAGGGTCCCGGGCCGAGGGGGCCTAGCCCTTCGCGTCCAGGCCGGACGCGACGAGGCCGTTCGCCCACAGCTGGTTGACGCGCGAGCGCTCGGCGGAGTTCGGGTTGGCGTTCTGGCAGGAGGTGCCGGGGCCGCCGCCGGACATCAGCTCGCTGCACGGGCCCGAGTAGTGGTCCGGCAGACCGAGCACGTGGCCGGTCTCGTGCGAGGTCACGCGGGTGGAGTTGTACTGCTGGTTCTGCCGGTAGTCCAGGAAGATGTAGCCCTGGCCGTGGCCGTTCGTGCTCGCGTACGAACCGCGCGAGTCGTTGCCCTCGTAGTACGCGAAGTTCCCGCCCGAGGACACCTCCTGCAGTTTGACGTTGGTCACCGAGCTGTTCCAGATCTGCGTGGAGCGCGCTATCTGGGTGCGGAAGCTCGGCGCGTTGCGGGTGTTGTAGGTGACGGTCACGGCCGCCAGGCCCGGGGTCGCGGCGCGCTGCTGGGCCACCGAGCGCTGCACGGCCTCGAAGAAGGCGCGGTTGGCGGCCTGGTTCTCCTTCGACTGCTCGTACGCGGCGTACGTGCTCGGGCTGCCGGCGCCGGCGGAGGCGGTGGCGGTCGTGCCCGGGACTACGGCGCCGAGGACGGCGGCGATGCCGAGGCCGACGGCGGACAGAGTGGTCTTGCGGGAGTGGCGCATGTGGGGGACTCCTGCTCATCCGGTGCTGTGGGGGGTCGTTCGGTACCGGAGTCTGCGGGAGCGGGAGGGGGCGGCGGATGATGTCAGACCCCGATAACGCCGGGCTATCGGGGGGATTTCGGAAGCCCAACTACCGTGAGAATGGCGGGATTCGAGGGGATACCGGTTACTGGTGCGGTCGGCTCGCACCGGCCTACTCTCGGGGCATGGAGCTTGAGGTCAGGCACCTGCGCGCCCTGTGCGCCATCGCCGACGCCGGCAGCCTGCACAAGGCCGCCCGGCAGCTCGGCGTGAGCCAGCCCTCCCTGACGACCCAGCTGCGGCGCATCGAACGCGCCCTGGACGGGGAACTGTTCCTGCGTGAGCGCACCGGATGCCGGCCGACTCCCTTCGGGCGCACCATACTCGGGCGGGCGCGGCCGCTCCTGGCCGAGATGGCCGCCCTCGTCGCGGAGGCCCGGGCGCTGTCCCAGGGGCCCCGGCTGCGGATCGGCTCGACGGCCAGCCGCGCCCTGCCCGGCTGGCTGCGGCGGCTGCACCGGCGGCTGCCCGACACGGAGACCGACCTGATGGTCGACGTGTCCGCCAACGCGCTGCTGCGGATGACGGCCGCGGGCCGGCTCGACGTGGCCTTCGTGCACGAGGTGGAGGGCAGCCCGCTGCGGGTGCCTCCCGGACTGGAGTTACGGGTCCTGATGGAGCGCGAGCCGCAGTTCGTGTCGATGTCCCGGGACCATCCTGCGGCGGCCCGCTCGGTGGTGGAGCTGCGCGACCTCGCCGCCGACCGGTGGACCGTGGACCCGTCGGTGGACGGGGAGTGGGACGGCCTGCGCCGGGTCCTCGCGGGCGCCGGCCTCGACCCGCAGCTGCTGCACGCCGATTACCACACGGCCGCCTCGCTGATCGTCTCCGGCGAGGCCGTCGCCCCCTGCCAACCCACCTCAGGACCGCGCGAGGACATGGCGATCCGGCCGCTCTCGGGCGACCCGCTCGCCGTACGCCTCCTCCTCGCGACCCGCCCCGGGGTGCACGCGCAGGTGTCCGAGGGGGTGTACGAGGACCTCCGCGCGGCCTACCGCGAAGCGGCCCTGGGCACTCCCCCCTACCGCGCCTGGCTGGCGCGCAACGCGAGCCCGCTGCTGGCGGCGTAGGGCGGGGTCCGGGCGCCCCTGCCGAGACGCCTAGTCGTCGGTGGCCCCGGGGGCGAGGGCGGGTGAGGGGAAGGCGAAGCGGGCCTCGGCGCCCTGCCACCACGCGCCGATCGCGAAGACCGCCGTGGCTTCGAGCAGCCGGGCCCGGTCGAGGCCCCCGCAGGGCAGCGGGGTGCAGCCCATGGAGGTGACGAGCGCGCTGGTGATCCGCAGCGCCTCGGGGGAGTCGGTGCAGAAGGGCACGGAGAGCGGGGCGCCCTCGAAGGAGGGGTCGTCCAGTGTCCAGATGCTCTCGTGCACCAGCCCGAACACCTTGACGACGTGCGCCCCGGGGACGGCTCCGGCCAGTCGGGAGGCGCCGTCCCCGGTCAGCGTCGGGCCGCCCTCGCCCGGCGCCATGGGGACCGTGCAGTCGAGCAGGACCCGCCCGGCCAGGACGGGCCCGAGCGGCGCGGCCACCTCGGCCGCCACCTCGGCGGGCAGGGCCAGGAGCACGGCTTCGCCGTGGGCCGCGGCCTGTGCGAGGGTCCCGTACCCGCCGGCGCCGGTCCGCCGCGCGGTGCGGGCGGCGGCGGTGGCGTCGCGACCGCCGATGTACACGTCGTGCCCGGCGCGCACCCAGGCGCCGCCGAGGGTGGTGGCCATTGCTCCGGTACCGAGGATTCCCATGCGCATGCCGTGTCTCCGAGTCCGAGTGGGTGGAAGGGGGGCTCGGGACGAAGCCAGGCGGGTCGATGCACACCGTCCGGTGTGCATCGGGAAGGCAGGATGGAGCCATGGACCGGGATGGACCGGATCGGCGGGATCGGCCCGAAGGTCCTGAACGAGGCGCTGCGCCGGCTGGAGTCCAACGGCCTGGTGGAGCGCCGCGCTTATGCGCAGGCCCCGCCGAGGGTGGACTACTCCCTGACGGAGCCGGGCGAGGCCTTGCTGGTCCCGATCCGCGCGATGGGCGCCTGGGCGCCTGGGCGTCGCGCCACGCCGACGCGGTCCTGGCGGCCCAGGAGCGGGCGGACCGGGAGCGCGCCGGCGCCGACCGGCTCTAGGCCCGGCGGCGGGCCCGGTCGTAGGCCAGGGCGGCCGCGCCGTGGGTCACCAGGACGGTGCCCGCGGCCAGCCAGCCCGGGCTGCGGCGGCGGGCCGCCCACATCATCAGGGGCGCTCCGACGGCCAGTTGGGCCGTGCCCGCCAGGCGGGCCTTGGGGCCCCGCAGCCACGGGCCCAGCGGGCTGTCCTCCACCACCGCGAGCTCCGCCCGGACCGTGTCGCGCCAGCCCGCCCACTCCACCCGCTCCGCCGCCGGGGCGACGCGGGCCGCCTCCCGCAGCCGGTCGGCCGGTTCGCCCGGGTTCAGGCCCGCCGGCAGCGCCAGCCCCGCGCGGGACAGCAGCGCGATGACGCCGAGCAGCCGGGACTCGCCGTCCGCCGCCGCGTCGGGGCGGGTGAGGCGCTCCAGTTCCTCCAGGTCCAGCACCGGGTCCAGTCCGAGCCGCGCCGCCAGCACCCGCATGGCGTCTGCGTCCGGGGCGTCCCGCTCGCCGTGCGGACGGCCCGCCGCGTCCCACTCGTAGGCCGCGGACCGGCGGAATCCGGAGGACAGCACGAAGCCGGTCCGGCCCTCTTCCCACCACAGGCTCAGCACCGGCCAGTTGGAGCTCAGCGCGACCGCCGCACCCCAGCCGGCCAGGACTTCGGCCACGGATTCCGCGCCGCCGATCCAGGGCTTGGCCTCGGGCACCAGCACGCTCCATTCGCCGGCGGGGGCCAGCAGCAGGCGTTCGCGCAGGATGTGCGCGGCGGGTCGGGCGGCGAGGGGTTCGGCGCGGCAGAGCAGGAGTCCGCCCGCCGTGGTGTGGGAGATCGACATGCCCACACGCTAAGCCAAAACGCCCCAAACTGATGATTTTGGATCATCCTGACGCGCTTGACTTCCCTCAACCGCGATATATCGTGTTGGTCAGAAGACGCGATATGTTGCGTGCATGTACGCCGAGGAGGGTCAGCACCATGGCAGAGGCAGCGCGGGATCCGCAGAGTCCGCAGACTCCGCAGGAAACATGGTCGGTCGCCGGACCGCAGAAGCTCGCCTTCGAGGAGCCGGTGACCGAGGTCCGCGTCCGGATGGCCGGCGGCACGGTCAATGTGGTCGCCGCCGATGAGGGCCCGGCCCGCCTCGAGGTCTCCGAGGTGGACGGGCCGCCCCTGCACGTGGTGCAGGAGGGCGGGACCCTCACCGTCTCCTACGAGGACCTCCCCTGGAACGGCTCCCAGGGACTCAAGCAGTGGTTCGAGAGCAAGCCCTGGAAGGCCTGGTCCACCTCCGCCTCCGGGCGCAAGGCATGGGAGCGCAGCGCGACCGTGACCCTCACGGTCCCGGCCGCCACCCGCGTGCAGCTGGCCACCGTCAGCGCCACCGTCTTCGTCTCCGGCATCGACGGCGGCACCGACATCCACGGGGTCTCCGGAGACACCACGCTCGTCGGCCTGTCCGGCCGGGTCAAGGCGCACACCGTCTCCGGCGGGGTCGAGGCCCAGTCCGTGACCGGCGAGCTCGGATTCCACTCCGTGTCCGGCGGCCTGACGGTCGTCGACGGCGCGGTGGGCAACGTCCGGGCCGACTCGGTCAGCGGCGACATGCTCATCGACCTCGCCCTCGACGACCGGCCCGCGCCCCGGCCGGTCGACATCTCCCTCAACTCCGTTTCCGGGCAGGTCGCCATCCGCCTCCCGCACCCGGCCGACGCCCGGGTCGAGGCCAACACCGCCACCGGCGGCGTCTCCAACGCCTTCGAAGACCTGCGGGTCTCGGGCCAGATGGGCGCCAAGCGGATCACCGGCACCCTGGGCGCCGGCACCGGCACCCTGCGCGCCACCACCGTTTCCGGCTCCATCGCGCTGCTGCGCCGCCCGGCGGCGGACCCGTCCGGCGCCCCGGCCGCCCCGCTCGCGCTCGACAAGAAGGTGCTCTGACATGCCGCCCGTCTTCGCCCACGGCCGCCTCCGCCTCTACCTCCTCAAGCTGCTCGACGAGGCCCCGCGCCACGGGTACGAGGTGATCCGGCTGCTGGAGGAGCGCTTCCAGGGGCTGTACGCACCCTCCGCCGGCACGGTGTACCCGCGGCTGGCCAAGCTGGAGACCGAGGGCCTGGTCACGCACGCGAGCGAAGGCGGGCGCAAGGTGTATTCGATCACCGACGCGGGCCGTGCCGAACTGGCCGACCGCGGCGGCGAACTGGCCGATCTGGAACTGGAGATCCGCGACTCGGTCTCCGAACTGGCCGCCGAGATCCGCGCCGACGTGAGCGGCGCGGCGGGCGACCTGCGGCGCGAACTGCGGGCCGCGGCCAGCGCGTCGGCCACGCAGGTGGAGGACGAATCCTGGAAGGCCGCCAAGGAGGAGCTCCGCAAGGCCAAGGCCGAGTGGAAGGAACAGGCGCGCCGGGCGAAGGACGAGAGCCGCCGGGCTCGTGAGGAGGCCCAGCAGGCACGCCGTCAGGCCAAGGAGGCGCAGGAGCGGGCCCGCGAGGAGGTCCAGCGGATCGCCGGCCAGCTGCAGGAGCAGTTCGCGAAGTCGGGCGGAGTCCTGGGCAGCCTGGCGGGAGCCTGGCTCGGCGGCTCCGGCGCTACGACGAACCCCACGGCCCCCACGGCCCCCACCGCTCCGTCGGCCGCCGCCCCGTCGGCCGCGCCCGACACGGACTGGGCTCGGGACGTACCGACGACGGGTGACCCGGCCCGTGACCTGGACCGGCTGCTGGACCGCTTCCGCGACGACATCCGCGACGCGGCCCGCGACCGGGGGATCGGCGACGACCAGCTGGCGCAGGCCCGTAGCCACCTGGCGGACGCGGCCGCCCGTATCGCCTCGGCCCTCGGCCCTCAGGGCTGAGGCGATACGGCTCGGACGCGGCCGGGCTCAGCTCGTGGAGCCGGCCCGGCGCATCCGGGCTGCGAGCAGGAGGCCCGCGCCGGCGACGAGCGCGGTGCCCGCACCGCCCACGATCCAGCCGGTGTCACCGGCGCCGGTCGTGGCGAGGGGGCCGCTGCCGCCCTGGGGGGTGACAGCGGTGTTCCCGGGGCCGGTCTCGGTGTCGGTGTCGGTGCCGGAAGAGCCGGGGGAGGGAGCGGGCGTGGGAGTGGGCGTGGGCTTGGCCTCCCCCTCCTCCTTGTCCTTGTCCTCCTGGGCCTTCTTGTCCTTGGCGCGCGCCTCGTGCTGGCCCGTCTTCAGGAACTCGGTGCGGTCGGCGGCCGTACCCGCCAGCGCGGCGCGGCCGGCCTTGGCCACTTCCGGGCCCCCGCCGTCGATGATCTTCGCGATCGCGACACGGTTGTCCTGGTCGCGCAGTTCGTACTGGGTCACTTCGAGGAAGTGGCGCAGCTCGGCCGGGGTGGGGGAACCGTTGAGGAGCTTGCCGATCGCCTCGCTCAGGATGGGTCCGTCCCAGCCCTCGTCGATGCGGGCGAGCTCGACCCGATCGTCTTCGGCCTGCGCGAGGTACCGCCCCGTCTTCAGGAAGGCGATGCGGTCGGCGGGAGTGCCCTTCAGGGCCTTCTTGCCCTCTTCCCTCACCACGGGGCCACCGGTGCCGACCAGCCTGGAGATCTCGACCTTGTTGTCGTCGTCGCGCAGCTCGTGCTGGGTGACCTCGTAGAAGTGGATCAGCTGCTCCAGGGTCGCGTCGATCTCGAAGATGTTCCTGATCCCCTCCTTCAGGCCGGGACCGGCGTCGTTCGCCAGTCGGGCGATGAGGACCCGGTAGTCGTCGCGGCGGATCGTGTGCTGGTCCTTCTCGATGAACTTGCGCATGGCCGCCGGACCGTCGGCGATGGCCTTGTGGCCCGCTTCCTTCATGTACGCGCTGGCCATCGGGTCGGCGATGATCGCGAGGATGGTCTTGCGGTCCTGCTCGGCCTGGTCCTCGCCGGCCTTGTCGGCTGCGGTCGGAGCCGTCGTATCGGCGGGCGCTGCGGACCCCTGCCCGGTGGCAAAGGCCGGGGACGCGAGCAGGACGGCCGGAGCCAGGGCGGCGGTGGTGATCGCTGCGGCGAGACGGGACAACTTCACGGGACAACCCCCTGGAGAAACGTTCTTTTCGCCGTACAAGACTCACCGGCCGGGCCGATGGTTGTACGCGGCAGCGAAATGATCGGAAGGGGTGTGTCCGCCTATCGGCCGGTCAGGGCCGCCTCGGCTCCCGCGTAGGTGACTCCGTGGTCCGTGAGGACCTCTGCGGGTGTGCCGGGGCGGGAGAGGAGGGCGAGGAGCAGGTGGAGGGTGGAGATGTGGCGCTCCTTGCGGCCCAGGGCGATGCGCAGGGACTGCTCCAGGATCTTCTTGGCGCCCGGGGTGAAGCGGGTGCGGCCGGAGCGGCTGCGCGGGGCGGGGCCCGACAGGGCGCCCTCGCCGTGGGTCTCCTCGATGCGGGTGACGATCTCCGTGAGGTCGATGCCGAGGCCCGCGAGGGCCTCCTCGTCGGCCTTGGACATCCCGCCCCGGCGGCGGGCGGCCGCCAGGTCGGCGGAGACCGCGGCCCGGTCGACGCCCAAGGGGTCGAGCGCGCCCAGTGAGAGCAGGGAGAGGAGCAGGTGCTCCTCGCCGACCCGCTGCGCCCCGGTCCGCTCGGCCTCGACGATCGCGCCCGTCACGGTGGAGCGGGCGTCCTGGGTGAAGCGTTCGAACATCAGAGCCTCCCGTGCTTCTTGTGTACGGCCTGCCGGCTGACGCCCAGCTCGGCCGCGATCTCCTGCCAGGACCAGCCCTGCGCGCGGGCCCCGCGTACCTGTACGGCTTCCAGTTGCTCCAGCAGTCGCCGGAGGGCGGCCACGGCACGCAGGCCGACGCGCGGGTCACGGTCACCGGCGCGCTCGGCCAGATCGGTAGCTTCCGTCATGGGTGTCAATGTAGGTTGACATACGGGAGGGTGTCAACCCACATTGACATCGGCGCGGCGGTGGCGGTGGTGGTGGTGCGGGCTACGGCGGCCCTGGCTTCTAGACGGTGAGGACGATCTTGCCGAAGAGGTCGCCGGACTCCAGCTTCGCGAAGCCCTCGCGGGCCCGGTCCAGCGGCAGGGTCTCGTCGATCACGGGGCGGACCCCGGTCGTCGCGCAGAAGGACAGCAGGTCCTCCAGCTCGTCCTTCGAGCCCATCGTGGAGCCGACCACCTTGAGTTCCAGGAAGAAGATCCGGGTCAGCTCGGCGTGGGCCGGGCGGTCCCCGCTGGTGGCGCCGGAGATGACCAGGGTGCCGCCGGGGCGCAGGGACTTGACCGAGTGCGACCAGGTGGCGGCGCCGACCGTCTCGATGACGGCGTCGACCCTCTGGGGGAGCCGCGCGCCGGGCTCGTAGGCCTCCACGGCGCCCAGTTCGACGGCGCGCTTGCGCTTGGCCTCGTCCCGGCTGGTCGCGAAGACCCGCAGGCCGGCGGCCTTGCCGAGGACGATGGCGGCGGTGGCGACGCCGCCGCCCGCGCCCTGGACCAGGACGGAGTCCCCGGGGCGGACGCCGGCGTTGGTGAAGAGCATTCGGTACGCGGTGAGCCAGGCGGTGGGCAGGCAGGCGGCCTGCTCGAAGGAGAGCTCGGCGGGCTTGCGCAGGACGTTCCACGCGGGGACGGTGACCTGCTCGGCGAAGGTGCCCTGGTAGCGCTCGGTCAGGATGGAGCGGGGCTCGTCGGGGTCGACCCCGTGGCCGGTCTGGCCGATCACGGAGTGCAGGACGACCTCGTTGCCGTCTTGGTCGATCCCGGCGGCGTCGCAGCCGAGGATCATGGGGAGCTTGTCCTCGCCGAGGCCGACTCCGCGCAGTGACCACAGGTCGTGGTGGTTGAGGGAGGCGGCCTTGACGTTCACGGTCACCCAGCCGGGGCGGGCCTGCGGGGCTGGGCGTTCGCCCAGCACGAGGCCGTTCAGGGGCTGGTCACGGTCGATTCGGGCGGCGTAGGCAGCGAACATGGCCGCGAGGCTACCGGTCGGTAGGCCTGGGATCCAGGCCTGGTCCGGCCCGGCGGGCGGCTGTTCGGGGGCCGGGCGGCGGTGTGGCCACGGCCTGCGGCCATGCCCTGCGGCTGAGCCGCCTCCTGCCCGGCTGTGGGGGCGGGGCCCTGCGGGGCTGTCCCCTACCCGCCCTTCCACCGTTCCCTGGGCTCCGCCCAGACCCGCGCCTCAAACGCCGGCGGGGCTGGATACATCCAGCCCCGCCGGCGCGGGGAACGGAAAGGGGCCCGGCCGAATGGTGCGGCCGGGCCCCTCCTCGTTCAGTCAGTGCAGCGACTACGCCAGGCGGGCCACGCCGTCGGCCTTCGCCGCCGCGGCGACCGCGGCCGTGACGGCCTCGGCGACGCGGGTGTCGAACGGCGAGGGGATCACGTAGTCGGCGGCGAGCTCGTCACCCACGACGCCGGCGATGGCGTCGGCGGCGGCGATCTTCATGCCCTCGGTGATCCGGGTCGCGCGGACCTTCAGCGCGCCCGCGAAGATGCCGGGGAACGCCAGCACGTTGTTGATCTGGTTCGGGAAGTCCGAGCGGCCCGTGGCCACGACCGCCGCGTACTTGTGCGCGACGTCGGGGTGGACCTCCGGGTTCGGGTTGGCCATGGCGAAGACGAAGCAGTCCTTCGCCATCGTCGCCACCGCGGCCTCGGGGACCGTACCGCCGGAGACGCCGATGAAGACGTCCGCGCCCGCGAGGGCGCTCTCCAGGGAACCGCTCTGGCCGGTCTTGTTCGTCAGGCCCGCGATCTCCGCCTTGACGTCCGTCAGGTCGGAGCGGTCGGCGGAGACGACGCCCTTGCGGTCGGTGACGCAGACGTCGCCGATGCCCGCGTCCACGAGGATCTTGGCGATCGCGATGCCGGCGGCGCCGGCGCCCGAGATCACGGCGCGCAGGTCGGCGAGGGTCCGACCCGTGAGCTTCGCGGCGTTGCGCATGGCGGCCAGCGTCACGATGGCCGTGCCGTGCTGGTCGTCGTGGAAGATCGGGATGTCCAGCGCCTCCTGGAGGCGGCGCTCGATCTCGAAGCAGCGGGGCGCCGAGATGTCCTCCAGGTTCACCCCGCCGAAGGACGGCGCGAGGCGGATCACGGTCTCGATGATCTCGTCCGTGTCCTTGGTGGCGAGCGCGATCGGAACCGCGTCGACGCCACCGAACTGCTTGAAGAGAATGGCCTTGCCCTCCATCACGGGGAGGGAGGCTTCCGGCCCGATGTCACCGAGTCCGAGCACGGCCGTACCGTCGGTGACGACGGCGACCACGTTGGACTTCCAGGTGTACTCGTTCACGAGCTCGGGCTGCTCGGCAATGGCGCTGCAGACCTTCGCAACGCCGGGCGTGTACGCCAGGGACAGGTCGTCCTTGTTGTGGACCGGCACGGTGGCCACGATGGCCATCTTGCCGCCCCGGTGCAGCGCGAACACCGCATCCGGGTTGTTGTCCGTCACGCTGTCGCTGCGAGGATTGACGATCTCCGCTGCCACTGTCTTAACCCCTTAAGTCTTTGAATCGTTGAGGGTGGCCACTCCTGGTTAAGGGGTGGGCGGGCACCGCGTCCGTCTTCACGACGACGGTTGTAGGCCCGTCTCCGTGAAGGGGAGGTTCGTACGCGCGGGCGCGCCGCACGCGCGCCCTGAGCCCCGGATGAGGGGTGTAAGGATCTGTTCTACCCGAAGAACACTCACCCAGACGAGTCGATTCCCGCTCGACCATAAGCTCCTTGTCCCGGTTTTGGCGAAAAGTCCAAACCTCTCTGTCCGATGGGCGAGACGCGCCGTAAATAGTGCGGCAAAAGGCCCAGGTCACGGCCGTTCGTGCGGCTCTGAGGGGCCTTGTCCGCAGTCCTGTTGGGTACGAAGCGGCTGCCGTTATCCGATTTTGACCTGACGGGCTGCCTGAATGACTCAGTCCGAATGGCAAGATGCCCCTAATCACACAAGGTCGCGACACTCGATGGGGCGTGCCCGACCGCATATCGATGCTTTCCACCTGCCGGAGGAACCAGCTCATGACCGCAAGCACCACCCGTCGTACGACCGCCGCCCGGTCCCGGATCGCCGCGGTCGGCGCGATCGCGGTCGCCGGCGCCCTGATCCTCACCGGCTGTGGAGACCAGACGGAGAAGAAGGGGTCCGGCGACGCCACGAAGTCCAACGCCGCCCCCCTCTTCTCGGCTCTGCCGAAGAAGATCCAGGACGCGGGTGTCATCAAGGTCGGCACGGACGCGGCGTACGCGCCGATGGAGTTCACCGAGGGCGGCAAGATCGTCGGTGTCGACCCCGACATCGCCGAGGCCCTGGGCAAGCAGCTCGGTGTGAAGTTCGAGTTCACCTCGGGCAGCTTCGACGGTCTGATCACCTCGATCTACTCCGGCCGCCAGGACGCGATCATGTCCTCGGTCACGGACAACGAGAAGCGCCAGAAGGGCCTCGACGACGAGGGCAAGCAGATCGGCAAGGGGATCGACTTCGTCGACTACTTCTCCTCCGGCGTCTCGCTCCTCGTCAAGAAGGGCAACCCGCAGGGCATCAAGTCCCTCGACGACCTCTGCGGCAAGACCGTCGCCGTCCAGCGCGGCACGATCTACGAAGACACCTTCAAGGCCCAGGCCACGAAGTGCGGTGACAAGAAGCTCACCATCGAGTCCTTCGACACCGACGCCGAGGCCCAGACCCGCGTCAAGGCCGGCGGCGCCGTGGCCGACCTGAACGACTTCCCGGTCGCCGCGTACATCGCGAAGACCTCGGGCGGCGGCAACGACTTCGAGGTCGGCGGCGCGCAGTCCGACGTCGGCCTCTTCGGCATCGGCGTCAGCAAGGAGAACACCCAGCTGCGCGACGCCCTGAAGCAGGCCCTCGACGCGATCATCAAGGACGGCTCCTACGCCAAGGTCCTGGAGAAGTGGAACGTCAAGGACAGCGCCGTGCAGTCGGCGACGGTCAACGCAGGCAAGTGACCCGTGCGGACCGGCGGGCGCACGTGCCCCCGGTCCCTGGTTCCTGAGCTCCACTGAAGGGCAGTCATTGTGACTGACAAGATCGACAAGGGTCCGGCCGCAACCCCGCCGGCCGGACCCGGCGCCTCGGGTACCCCGTACGAGGCCATCAAGGCAATTCCCGTGCGGCACTACGGCCGCTGGATCAGCGGTGCGGTGGTCGTCGTACTGCTGGGCTGGCTGGTTTACGCCTTCTCGCAGGGCAACGTGATCTGGAAGACGGTCGGAGACAAGCTCTTCGATCCCTCGATCATCGCCGGCCTGGGCAACACGGTGATCATCAGTGTGTCCGCGATGGCGCTGGGCCTGGTGCTCGGCATCCTCTTCGCGGTCATGCGTCTCTCGAAGAACCCGGTGACGAACACCGTCGCGTGGCTCTACATCTGGTTCTTCCGCGGTACCCCGGTCTACGTACAGCTGCTGGTGTGGTTCAACCTGTCGCTGATCTTCCAGTACGTGAACCTCGGACCGATCTACAAGCAAGAGACCGTCGAACTGATGACCCCGTTCATGGTCGCGCTCCTGGGCCTCGGCCTGAACGAGGGCGCGTACATGGCGGAGATCGTCCGTGCGGGCATCCAGTCCGTCGACGAGGGCCAGAGCGAGGCCTCGCACGCGCTGGGCATGACCCAGACGCAGACGATGCGCCGCGTGGTGCTCCCGCAGGCGATGCGCGTGATCATCCCGCCGTCGGGCAACGAGTTCATCAACATGCTGAAGACCTCGTCCCTGGTGTCCGCGGTCCAGTACACGGAGCTCCTGCGGGCCTCGTCGAACATCGGGTCCACGGCCGGCGCCATCATGGAGATGCTGTTCGTCGCCTCCATCTGGTACCTGGCCCTGACCAGCGTGTTCAGCGTCGGCCAGTACTACCTGGAGCGCCGCTACGCACGCGGTTCGCTGCGCTCCCTGCCGCCCACGCCGCTCCAGCGGCTGCGCGCCAACCTGAACATGTTCCGCCGTACGGAGGTGGCGAAGTGACCGCCCAGCCGATGGTCAAGGCCGAGGCCGTCCACAAGTCGTACGGCCCCGCGCACATCCTCCGGGGCATCGACCTCGAAGTCGCCCCGCGCGAGGTGTTCTGCCTGGTCGGCCCGTCCGGCTCCGGCAAGTCCACCTTCCTGCGCTGCATCAACCACCTGGAGCGCATCAACGCCGGGCGGCTCTCGGTGGACGGCCGGCTGGTCGGCTACAAGGAGAAGGCCGGAAAGCTCTACGAGCTCAAGGACAGCGAGGTCGCGGCCCAGCGCCGGGACATCGGCATGGTCTTCCAGCGCTTCAACCTCTTCCCGCACATGACGGCCATCGAGAACGTCATGGAAGCCCCGGTCATGGTCAAGGGCGAGAGCAAGGCGGTCGCGCGGGCGCGCGCCGTCAAGCTCCTGGACCGGGTCGGCCTCGGCGACAAGGGCGGGAACTACCCCACCCAGCTCTCCGGCGGCCAGCAGCAGCGCGTGGCCATCGCCCGCGCGCTGGCCATGGAGCCGAAGCTGATGCTCTTCGACGAGCCCACCTCGGCGCTCGACCCGGAGCTCGTCGGTGACGTCCTCGACGTCATGCGGGACCTGGCCGAGTCGGGCATGACCATGATCGTGGTGACCCACGAGATGGGCTTCGCCCGCGAGGTCGGCGACAACCTCGTCTTCATGGACGGCGGCGTCGTGGTCGAATCCGGCCACCCCCGCGAGGTCCTGGGCAACCCGCAGCACGACCGCACGAAGGCCTTCCTCTCGAAGGTCCTCTAGGACGGCGGCGTTCCACGCGTGAGGGGCGGTACGGACATCCGTACCGCCCCTCGCGCATGACCGGCCCGCGCTGCGGGCCCCGGCCTACTTCAGCGCCAGCACCAGCCCGTCGGAGGGCGAGCGCCAGACCGTACGGGCCTCCGCGAAGCCGGCGTCGCGCAGCGTGGCCGCGTGCCAGGACTCCGGAGGGGTGTCGCCGTCGGCGTGATCCCCGTAGATCTCGAAGCGGGCCTTCGTCGGCTCGGCGAGCTCCGGGTCGCCGGCCGCGAGCTCCCACCACTCGCGCCAGTCCAGCGCCCCGGCCGCCTTCGCCCGGTCCATGCCGCCGTGCCGGTGGGCGCGCTCGGCGGCGTTGATCCGAGGGGTGGTGGGGTCGGGCATGTGGTCGGCGTTCATGAACACCCCGCCGACGCGCAGCAGGGACGGGAGCTGCCCGTAGAGGACGGCGAGGTCCTTGCTCGGCAGCCAGTGCAGGGCGGTGGCCGTCAGGACGGCGTCGTAAGAGTCGTGGGGGAGGGCCGAGCGCCAGTCCGGGTCCTTGAGGTCGGCGGTCACGAAGGTGACGCGGGGGTCGCCCGCGAAGTGGCCCCGGGCGATCGTCAACAGCGCGGGGTCCAGATCGACTCCCGTACTGGTGGATTGCGGGAACCGCTTCAGGACGCGGTCCGTGATGCTTCCCGTACCGCACGCGAGATCGAGCACCCGGGGGGCGGAGCCGACCAGCGCCTCCACCATGTCCAGCATCACGCGGAACCGCTCCTCGCGGTCCGGCATGTACCACTCCTGCTGGCGGTCCCAGCTGTCCTGCCAGGCCTGCCAGTTCCCGCGGTCGGGCGATGCCGTACCGGAGCCGTCGGGCGATGCCGTACCGGACGATGCGGTCTCGGGGCGTGCCGTATCAGAGCTTGCCGTATCCGCCACGAAATCCTCCACGCGTAATACCCTCGAACATGTCTCAGCCGTTACCGGAGACACTAATCCGCAGCCGTAAGGACTACAAGTGGAACTGGCCCATTACTCGGACTATGCCGTGCGCCTGGTCAACACCGAGGAGCCGGCCCGCAACAAGGACTCGCTGACCTCAGTGGACGCCGTCCGCGCCCTCTTCGGCGCCAGCGTGCAGATGGCCCGCCGGGTCACGGACGGTGACGTCACCCGCTTCCGCAACGTCCGCGGCCGGCTGCGCACCGTCTTCGAGGCCGCCGACGGCGGCGACCACGTCCTCGCCGTCGACCTGCTGAACTCCCTGCTCATGGAGTTCCCGGTCAGCCCCCAGGTTTCCGGCCACGAGACGGTCGGTGAGCACGGCGGCCCGCACTGGCACATCCACCTGGCCGACCACCCCTCCAACGCCTCCGCGGGCTACGCCGCGATCGCGTGCTTCGGGCTGGCCTTCCACCTCACCGAGCACGGCCCCGACCGGCTCGGCCTCTGCCAGGCCCCGCCCTGCCGCAACGCCTACCTCGACACCTCCACCAACCGCTCCCGGCGCTACTGCTCCGACCGGTGCGCCACGCGCGCCAACGTCGCCGCCTACCGCGCCCGCAAGCGCCTGGAGGCCGAGGGGTCCGCCCGCAGCGGGCGCAGCGCCGAGGAAGCCCAGGAGAGCCACGCCCTCACCGAGCGCTGATCCTGCGCCGCGTGCTCCGGCCGGGGGCGCGGCCGGAAGCGGGCCACCGCGGTCGCCAGCACGAGCTCGTCGGGGACCGCCCCGTAGTCCGTGCTGTCGCCCGTCTCGTTGTACGGGTTGTCGCCCAGCACCCACCAGCCGCCCGGGCGCCGCTCCACCGCCCGCTTGACGACCAGCAGGTCCTGCTGGAAGGGGTGGCGCAGCACCACCACGTGGCCCGGCCGCACGGGTGCCCCGTAGCGGACCAGAACCTGGTCCCCGCTCTCCAGGGTCGGCGCCATCGAGGGGCCGCTCACCTCCACGGTGCCGATCTGCTTCAACGGCGATTCCCACTCCCGCGTCCGGCCGCGCGAGCGCGTGCTCCCCGCCATCCGAGACCTCCTTGACCGCGCCCGACCACTCTTCGTGCCACCCCGCATGCTGCCGCACTCTTCCGTACATTCGGTCACCGGCCCGGGCACACCCCTGGACTTTTGTCCCAACCGCACGGGGGCGCCCGCGAAATCGTCTTTCTCACGGAGTAATCTCCCCCTTGAGAAGACGATCACGAGGAGGACAAACTCCATGCTTTCCCGCCTCTTCGCCCCCAAGGCGAAGGTCTCCGCCCACTGCGATCTTCCGTGCGGCGTGTACGACCCTGCCCAGGCCCGCATCGAGGCCGAGTCCGTCAAGGCCGTGCAGGAGAAGTACCAGGCCAACGACGACGCCGACTTCCGCGCGCGCGCCATCACCATCAAGGAGCAGCGCGCCGAGCTCGCGAAGCACCACGTTTCCGTGCTGTGGAGCGACTACTTCAAGCCGCCGCACTTCGAGAAGTACCCGCAGCTGCACACCCTGGTCAACGACACCCTGAAGGCCCTCTCGGCCGCCAAGGCGTCGAACGACCCGGCGACCGGCGCCAAGGCGCTGGAGCTCATCGCCGAGATCGACCGCATCTTCTGGGAGACCAAGGCCGCCTGATCAGGCTCCTCGCCTGATCGGCCTTGTCCCGCGGGACGATGACGAAGGGGCCCGACCGCACTGCGGTCGGGCCCCTTCGTCGTGCCGCGCGTCCTGCGCGTCCTCGTCGTCCTCGTCCTACTCGTCGTCCTCGTCCTCGTCGTCCAGGCGGGCCAGCCAGGTGGCGAGGCGTTCCACCGGGACCTCGAAGTCCGGGTTCAGGTCGACGAAGGCGCGCAGCTGCTCGGCGAGCCACTCGAAGGTGACCTCCTCCTCGCCGCGCCGCTTCTCCAGCTCCTCGATGCCGCGATCGGTGAAGTACAAGTCGGGCTCCGTGCGGTGGTCGGGTGTTCGGGTGTGTCACGCCAGGATAATCCGCCGCCCCGCCGCGGCCGGACCTGACCGCTTTCCGCCGTTCGCGGAGCCCCTCTCCCGGGCAGGGATGGAGGGTCCGCGGCGGGAGGTATGCATGGATCACCCCGAGCCGAGCGACGGCGTGCTGCGGGCACTCGGTTCCACCGAGCCGTCCGCCGAAGGGACCGCGCTCGTGCGCGGCGTACGGCGGGCCCGGCGGCTGTGGCTGCTGCGGGAGCTCGGGGCGCTGCCCGCCGCCCGTACCGGGGAGGCGGCCGAGCACTGGGCCCTGCTGGAGGAGGCCGGGCGCCGGGACCCCGCTGCGGTGGCCGACGTGGTGCACTATCCGGCCACCGGGGTGTGGGCCGAGGAGACGCTGCGCCGGCTGCGCACGCGGCACGGGCCGCCCGCCGACCTCGGACACCTCGGGGCGCTCGCCGCCGCCGCGGCGCTGCGCGCCGGGATCGGCTTCAAGATCACGCTGCGGCCCGCGCACGGACGCCTCGCGCTGCCCACCCTCGGAGTGCTGCGCCCCGACCGGCCGGGCCCGCTCGCCCTGAGCGAGGGCTCCTGGGACCCCGGGAGCCCGGAGGCGCTGGCCCTGCACGCACTGCCCGACGGGCGGACCGCCCTGGACGACTTGGACCCGTACCGCGCCTCGGGTACGGTGCCCGCCGCGCGCCGGCTCACCCCCAGGGGGCACAAGCGCTGGGACACCCAGTGGTCCGGAGCCCTCACCCTGCTGAGGCGCTACAACACCGCCCGCGCGGAGGAGGCCGGGCTGCTGCTGCGCTGCGTGGTCCCGCTGTCCGGCAGCTCCCGGTCCTACGGCGGAACCCTGCCCGCGGCGGCGGGCTCCGTCCTGGCGCGGGCGCAGCCGCCGCCCGCGCTGGCCGCGACCCTCGTGTTCGAGGTGCAGCACGGCAAGCTGGCGGCCCTGGCGGAGGCGCTCCCGCTGCACACCGCCGACGGCTCCGCGCGGTACTGGGCACCCTGGCGGGCCGATCCACGGCCGCTGGAGGGGCTCCTGCGGGGCGCGTACGCGCACCTCGGGCTGGCGGGCTACTGGCAGCGCGCGGCGCTCTACGGGGCCAGGGGGGCTTGGGCGCAGCACGCGCGGGTGCGGGCTCAGGTGGCGGCGGTGCTGCCCGTCCTGGACGCGTGCCCGGAACTCACCGGCGGTGGGCGGGTGTTCGTCGGGGCGATGGTTGCGGCGGAGCGGGGCATGGACGGGGTGCCGGCGCCGGGGTCTCGGTATGCGGTGGCCCGCGGGGTGGTCGAGCGGGACCGGCTGGCCTGGTGTGCGGCGCACCCGAACCTGGCTCCGTACGCGTCCGGCTGACGGGGTGGGCCGCTGCGCGGGGCCGCCCCCTGCCCGCCCTTCCACCGTTCCCCGGGGCTCCGCCCCGGACCCCGGTCCTCAAACGCCGGACGGGCTGGAAAACCAGCCTCGCCGGCGTAAGCGGACCGGATCGCCGGAAGGCCCGGCCCCCCGAGGGGGGCCGGGCCTTCCGGGTTCGAGCAAGCGCAGTGCTCAGGCCTCGAAGACCTCGTTCAGGAGGAGCTGCTGCTCCGCCTGGTGGCGCTTGGCCGAGCCGACCGCCGGGGACGAGCCGTGCGGGCGGGAGATGCGGCGCAGGCGCTCGCCGGCCGGGATGTCCGCGCCGACCGCCAGGTCGAGGTGGTCGATCAGGTTGAGCGCGATGAAGGGCCACGCGCCCTGGTTCGCCGGCTCCTCCTGGGCCCAGATGTACTTCGCCGCGTTCGGGAACTTGGCGATCTCCGCCTGGAGCTCCGCACCCGGGAGGGGGTACAGGCGCTCGATGCGGATGATCGCGGTGTCCGTGATGCCGCGCTTCTCCCGCTCGGCCTCGAGGTCGTAGTAGACCTTGCCCGCGCAGAAGACGACCTTGCGGATGTCGTTCGGGTCACCGGCTCCGGAGGAGACCCGCGTGTCGCCGATGACCGGACGGAACGAACCGGTCGTGAACTCCTCCGCCTTCGACGCCGCCGCCTTCAGACGCAGCATCGACTTCGGGGTGAAGACGATGAGCGGCTTGTGGTGCGGGTTGTGGACCTGCCACCGCAGGAGGTGGAAGTAGTTCGACGGAAGGGTCGGCATCGCGACCGTCATGTTGTCCTGCGCGCACATCTGCAGGAAGCGCTCCGGGCGGGCGGAGGAGTGGTCCGGGCCCTGGCCCTCGTACCCGTGCGGGAGGAGGAGCGTGACGCCGGACGTCTGGCCCCACTTCTGCTCGGCCGAGGAGATGAACTCGTCGACGACGGTCTGCGCGCCGTTGACGAAGTCGCCGAACTGGGCCTCCCAGAGGACCAGCGCGTCCGGGCGGGCCAGCGAGTAGCCGTACTCGAAGCCCATGGCCGCGTACTCGGAGAGCAGCGAGTCGTAGACGT
The DNA here is from genome assembly GCF_036127095.1 of Streptomyces sp. NBC_00335. Taxonomy (GTDB): domain Bacteria; phylum Actinomycetota; class Actinomycetes; order Streptomycetales; family Streptomycetaceae; genus Streptomyces. The sequence continues at coordinate 2,804,172 of NZ_CP108006.1, read as the reverse complement.
TGTAGCGGGCCTGGTCGTCCGCGAGGTAGAGCAGCGGGGTGTAGTCCTCGCCGGTCTCCCGGTCGATGAGGACCGCGTGGCGCTGGCCGAAGGTGCCGCGGCGGGAGTCCTGGCCGGACAGCCGGACCGGGGTGCCCTCCATCAGCAGCGAACCGAAGGCCAGGGTCTCGCCCATGCCCCAGTCGATGGTGCCGTCGTCGATCATCGCCGCGCGGCGCTGCAGCTGCGGCAGCAGACGCGGGTGGACGGTGACCGTGTCCGGGATGTTGACCTGGGCCTCGGCGATCCGCTTGACGACCTCCTGGGAGATCGCGGTGTTCACGGCGACCGGGAACTCCTGCGCGACCTGGGCGGGCGCCACCAGGGCGGCCGCGGGCTGCGTGGCGGCCTCGCGGACCTCCGCGAAGACCTTCTCCAGCTGGCCCTGGAAGTCCTGGAGCGCCTGCTCCGCCTCTTCCAGGGTGATGTCGCCGCGACCGATGAGGGACTCGGTGTACAGCTTGCGCACCGAGCGCTTCTTGTCGATCAGGTCGTACATCAGCGGCTGGGTGAACGCCGGGTTGTCCGACTCGTTGTGACCGCGGCGGCGGTAGCAGATGAGGTCGATGACCACGTCCTTGTTGAACGCCTGGCGGAACTCGAAGGCCAGGCGGGCAATGCGGACGACCGCTTCCGGGTCGTCGCCGTTCACGTGGAAGATCGGCGCCTCGATCATGCGGGCGACGTCGGTCGCGTACATCGAGGAACGCGAGGACTCCGGGGCGGCGGTGAAGCCGACCTGGTTGTTGATGACCACGTGCACGGTGCCGCCGGTGCGGTAGCCGCGCAGCTGCGACATGTTCAGCGTCTCGGCGACGACGCCCTGGCCCGCGAAGGCCGCGTCGCCGTGCAGGGCGACGGGCAGGACCGTGAAGTCCGTGCCGCCCTTGTTGATGATGTCCTGCTTGGCGCGGACGACGCCCTCCAGGACCGGGTCCACCGCCTCCAGGTGCGAGGGGTTGGCGACGAGCGAGACCTTGATCTGCTCCCCGTCCAGGCCCGTGAAGGTGCCGTTGGCGCCCAGGTGGTACTTGACGTCGCCGGAGCCGTGCATGGACTTCGGGTCGAGGTTGCCCTCGAACTCGCGGAAGATCTGCGCGTACGACTTGCCGACGATGTTCGCGAGCACGTTCAGGCGGCCGCGGTGGGCCATGCCGATCGCGACCTCTTCGAGGCGGGCCTCGGCGGCCGAGTCGATGACGGCGTCGAGCAGCGGGATGACGGACTCGCCGCCCTCCAGGGAGAAGCGCTTCTGGCCGACGTACTTCGTCTGCAGGAAGGTCTCGAAGGCCTCCGCCGCGTTCAGGCGGCGCAGGATGCGCAGCTGCTCCTCGCGCTCCGGCTTGGAGTGCGGGCGCTCGATGCGGTCCTGGATCCAGCGGCGCTGCTTGGGGTCCTGGATGTGCATGAACTCGACGCCGGTGGTGCGGCAGTACGAGTCGCGCAGCACGCCGAGGATGTCGCGCAGCTTCATCATCGACTTGCCGGAGAAGCCGCCGACCGCGAACTCGCGCTCCAGGTCCCACAGGGTGAGGCCGTGCTCGGTGATGTCGAGGTCGGGGTGCTTGCGCTGCTTGTACTCCAGCGGGTCGGTGTCGGCCATGACGTGGCCGCGGACCCGGTAGGAGTGGATCAGCTCGAAGACGCGGGCGGCCTTCGTGACGTCGTCGTCGTGCGAGGCGTCGATGTCCCGGAGCCAGCGGACCGGCTCGTACGGGATGCGCAGCGCCTCGAAGACGTCGTCGTAGAAGCCGCTCTCGCCGAGCAGCATGTTCGCGACGATCCGCAGGAACTCGCCGGAGGCCGCGCCCTGGATGACCCGGTGGTCGTAGGTCGAGGTCAGGGTCATGACCTTGGAGATGCCCAGCTTGTTCAGGGTGTCCTGCGAGGTGCCCTGGAACTCGGCGGGGTAGTCCATGGAGCCGACGCCCATGATGACCGACTGTCCGGGCATCAGGCGGGGCACGGAGTGGACGGTGCCCAGGCCGCCGGGGTTGGTCAGGGAGACCGTCACCCCGGTGAAGTCGTCCATCGTCAGCTTGCCGATGCGGGCCCGGCGGACGATGTCCTCGTAGGCCTGCCAGAACTCGAAGAAGTTGAGGGTCTCGGCCTTCTTGATGCCGGCGACGACGAGCTGGCGGTCGCCGTTGGGCTTCACCAGGTCGATCGCGAGGCCGAAGTTGATGTGCTCCGGCTTGACCAGGGTCGGCTTGCCGTCCTTCTCCGCGAAGGAGTAGTTCATGGACGGCATGGCCTTGATGGCCTGCACCATCGCGAAGCCGATGAGGTGGGTGAAGGAGATCTTCCCGCCCCGGGCGCGCTTGAGGTGGTTGTTGATGACGATGCGGTTGTCGAACAGCAGCTTCACCGGGACGGCGCGGACGGACGTGGCCGTCGGCACTTCCAGCGAGGCGTTCATGTTCTTGACCACGGCAGCCGCCGGGCCGCGGAGCGTCACCAGTTCGGGGCCGGCAGGGGCCTCGGTGGCGGGCGCGGCCTTCTGCGGGGCTACGGAGGGGGTGGTGGCCGGAGCGGCCTGGGAGGCGGGGGCTGCCGGTGCGGCGGCGGCCGGGGCCTGGGAGGTGACAGTCACAGCAGGGGCACCAGAGGGGGTGGCAGGTACAGGGGCAGGTGCTGACACGGGCGTCGTGGGCGCGGCGCCGGAGGTGGCCTGCGTGGCCGCCCCCGATGCGGCGGCGTCGGAAGCCTGCGGTGCCGTGGCGGTGACGGGGGCGGCGGCCTGTGCGGAGGCGCCGTCCGTCGTCGTCGCGGCGGGGGGAGCGGGCCGGTCCGTGGGCTTATCCGCCTTCACCGGAGCGACAGCGCCACCCGGCTTGTAGTCGGCGAAGAAGTCCCACCAGGCCCGGTCGACCGAGTTCGGGTCCTGGAGGTACTGCTGATAGATCTCGTCGACGAGCCACTCATTCGCGCCGAAGCCCGGGGCGGGGTTCTTCCCGTCTCCTGCTGCTTCGGTCGTGGTGCTCGAGTTACTGGGGGACTGTGGCGACACGGCGGCAACCGCCCTCTTCCGCTTCACAAGGTATGGACAGCGGGAATAAAGGCTACGCCTCCCGGGCCGTGAGATGCAGACCGGGCGGGACTTACGTCGCGTAGGTCACATCGAACGGCGGGTTTCACCACCAGGAATGGCGGGAAACAAGCGTGGTTCGGGCAGGAGGCACCGCGGTTGCGGCCCCCTGGCTTCGCACCCCTGACGGACCCCGGCGCGTGTGGCCGAGATCATGTCCTTCCCACTCGAACCCTACGTCAACTGGACGCCTGCGAGCTGCCCGGAAGTGTGACAAGGATCCGGCAGCCCCGTGAGGATTCGGCCACTCCGATGTGGCCCCCGTGCAGGCCGACCGCCCAGCGGGCGATGGCCAGGCCCAGGCCCGTGCCGCCGTCGCCGCCCCTCGCGCTGCCCCGGTTGAACCGCTCGAAGACCCGGTGGCGCTCGGCCTCCGGAATTCCGGGACCTTCGTCCCGCACTTCGAGCACCAGGCCCCCGGGCGCGTCGCCCGCCCGGGCGTGGACCGTGACCCGGCCGTGCGGGGGGCTGTGCTTGACCGCGTTGTCGATCAGGTTCGCCACCACCTGGTGCAGCCGCTCGGCGTCCGCGTACGCCGTCAGGTCCGGCGGGGAGACGTCCAGGTGGAGGTGGACGTCGTTGCGGGTGTGCCCGCCCGAGCCGGAGGACAGCCCCGGCCGGCCGGCGGCCGCCAGGCCCGACTCCTTCAGCACCCCCGACAGGTACGGCCACACCTCGAAGCGGCGGGCCCGCAGCGGCACCACCCCGTTGTCCACGCGGGAGAGGTCCAGCAGGGTCTCCACCAGCCGGCCGAGCCGCTCGGTCTGCTTCAGGGCCGTGCGCATGGTCTCCGGGTCGGCGGCGGAGACCCCGTCCACCACGTTCTCCAGTACCGCCCGCAGGGCCGCGATCGGGGTGCGCAGCTCGTGCGAGACGTTGGCGACGAGCTCCTTGCGGTGCCGGTCCACCGCCTCCAGGTCGTCCGCCATCAGATTGATGGTGGCGGCCAGGTCGCCCAACTCGTCGCGGCGGCCCGCCCCGCGCACCCGGCGGGTGTAGTCCCCGTGGGATATCGCCCGGGCCACGGTGGTCATGTCGTCCAGCGGCGCCGTCAGGCTGTGCGCCACGAACTGGGTGATCAGCATCGAGGCGATCACCGAGAACACCGTGATGAAGCGCACTTCGGTGGCCGTGCGCAGCGCCACCATCAGCAGGCCCGTGGTGATGAAGACCGACACCACCACGAGCGTGCCCAGCTTGGTCTTGATCGAGAACGGGGAGAAGGGCCGCAGCACCCCGGGCGGCCGCTGTCCCTGCGGCCGGTGGCCGCTCACGACTGAGCCGGGGTCTCCAGGGCGTACCCGACGCCGTGGACCGTACGGATCCGCTCGGCGCCGATCTTCCGGCGCAGCGCCTTGATGTGGCTGTCGACCGTACGGGTCCCGGACGCGTCGGCCCAGTCCCACACCTCGGCGAGCAGCTGCTCCCGCGAGAGCACCGCCCGCGGGGTCCCGGCCAGGCACACCAGCAGGTCGAACTCCGTCGGCGTCAGGTGCACGTCCTCGGTGTGCACCCGGACCCGGCGCTGCGCGTGGTCGATCTCCAGATCGCCGAGGCGCAGGGTGGCCCCGCGCGGGGCGTGCGCGGCCAGCGTGGCCCGCTCCACCCGCCGCAGCAGTACGTGGACCCGCGCGGCCAGCTCGCGCATCGAGAAGGGCTTGGTCATGTAGTCGTCGGCGCCGACCCCGAGGCCGACGAGCATGTCGGTCTCGTCGTCCCGGGCCGTGAGCATGAGCACCGGAACGGGCCGCTGCGCCTGGACCCGGCGGCAGACCTCCAGGCCGTCGAAGCCCGGCAGCATGACGTCCAGGACCAGCAGCTCCGGCAGCCAGCTCTCGGCCGCGGCGACGGCCGCCGGCCCGTCCGCCGCCGTCTGGACCTGGAAGCCCTCGGCGCGGAGCCGCGCCGCGATGGCCTCCGCGATGGTGTGGTCGTCCTCGACGACGAGCACCCGGCGCTGCGCGCCGGGGGTGGCCGCGGCGCCGTTGTGGGTGGTGGTGTGCGTCTGTTCCATGTCCCGCCCCTGAAGATCCCGCGTGGTAGGGGTGCAGCGTAGAGGAGCGGTCGAGCTCCGGCTATGACGGGTTCGCTGCGCGGGGTTCGTTGCCCGAGCCCTTGCCCCCGGGCCTGCGATTCAAACGCCGACGGGCTGGGAAATCCAGCCTCGACGGCGTTTGAGGCGCGGGGTCCGGGGCGGAGCCCCGGGGTCTTCACTGGTCCGGGGCGGCCCGGGGAACGGTGGAAGGGCGGGTAGGGGACGGCCCCGCAGGGCTACAGGGTCAGGCCGTGGCCGTACGGGAACACCGGGTTCTCGGTGTCGTTCGGGACGTCCGGGCGGGAGGCCGCCACCGCCTCCATGGAGCGCGGGAGCTCGAAGGGCAGCCGCCCCCCGGCGGCCGCCCTGCCGAAGGCCACGTCCAGGAGCGCGGCGTCCGAAGCCCCGTAGTCCGCGATCAGCGCCGCCGCCCGCTCCGCGATCTCGGGGATCACCGCGGCCCGCTCCAGGTTGATGCAGACCAGGGTCGGGACGGTGTCCAGGAGGGACAGGATCTCGGTGAGCTCCGGCTCGGGGAAGGCCAGCGAACCCGAGTGGAAGAACGACTCGAAGATGTTGGTGCGGGGCTCGTGCGGGGTGCGCAGCCGCAGCACCGCCAGGTCCGCCTCGGCCGGGTCGGACACGACGTCCCCGTACGCCGCCGCGACCTCCGCGTCCACGTCCTTGACGTACAGCTTCGGCCGGCCGGAGACCGGCAGGGTCTTCCCGGTGTTGGCGAGCACCGTCAGGGAGCGCCGCTGGGCCGCCGCGCCGGCCGCCGTGAAGTCGGCGCGGCCGACCGTCTCGGCCGCCACGTCCGGGTCCACGTACGGGTTCTCGAAGAGGCCGAGGACGAACTTCTCGCGCAGCAGCCGGCGTACGGACGCGTCGATCCGGGCCTCGGTGACCCGGCCCGAGCGGACCATCTCCACGATGACCGCGGGGCACTGCTCGCCGCCGAACTGGTCCGAGCCCGCCTCCAGCGCGCGGGCCGCCCGCTCGGACACGCTCAGGTGCTCCAGGCCCCAGGCGCGGGCCGGGTGCGGCTCGCCGAAGATCGTCGACTCGGTGAGCAGGCCCCAGTCGGTGCACACGATGCCCTGGAAGCCGAGCTCCTCGCGGAGCAGGCCGGTCACGACGCCCTTGTTGAAGCCGAAGCCGACCTCTTCCCAGTCGGTGCCGATGGGCTGGCCGTAGTACGGCATCATCTGCGAGCAGCCGGCCGCGATGGCCGCCTTGAAGGGCTCCAGGTGGTGCTCGCGCATCCCGCCCGGGTAGATCTGCTCCTTGCCGTGCGCGAAGTGCGGGTCCTCGCCGTCCTTCTGCGGGCCGCCGCCGGGGAAGTGCTTGACCATCGCGGAGACCGAGGCCGCGCCGAGCGTCTCGCCCTGCAGGCCCCGTACGTAGGCCTGGACGAGCTCGCCCGTCAGCTTCGCGTCCGAGCCGAAGGTGCCCGACTGGCGGGCCCAGCGCGGCTCCGTGGCCAGGTCGATCTGCGGGTGCAGGGCGACGCGGAAGCCGACGGAGAGGTACTCGCGCCGCATGATGTCGGCGAACTCGAAGACCAGCTCCGGGTCGCCTATCGCGGCCAGTCCGATGGCCTCGGGCCAGGCGGAGAAGGCGCCGGCGTTGAAGGAGGCGCCGACGTTGTCGGTGAAGGAGTGCCGGGGGTCGGTCGACAGGGTCACCGGGATGCCGAGGCGGGTGCCGGCGGCCATCTCCTGGACGGCGTTCTGCCACGTCGCCATCTCGCGGGCGCCGTAGCTGCCGAGGAGGTTGAAGTGGGTGAGGTGGCGGCCCTCGATCAGCTCGGGGGTGGTGAACGGGAGGATCGAGCCGTCGGTCTCGGTGACCGGGGTTCCGTCCGGGTTCATCATCAGCATCGAGTGGAAGAGCTGGCCGGCCTTCTCCTCCAGGGTCATGCGGGAGAGCAGGTCCTCGACGCGGTCGTCGACGGGGAGGGTGGCGTCCCGGTAGGGGAGCGGGGCTGCGGGGTCGGCGTGGGCGGGGGTGGTCGGGGGCGTCGGGGTGGCGTTCATGGCAGGACTCCTGAGGAGGTCGGTCGTGCGGGAGGTCGCGGGGGTGGACGACTGATCGGGCGAGGGAGAGGGCGCGGGCGAGTGCGAGTGCGAGCACGAGGGAGAGGGCGCGGGGCCGGGTGCGTGGGCGGCGGCGGGTCCGGTCGGGTGCCGGGCCGTCATTTGACGGAGCGGATCAGCTGGACGAGGGCGGCGCCGACGGCCGCCGCGATGCCGCCGACGAGGAAGAGGGCGCCGTAGTTGCCCCCTCCGCCGATGGCGAGGACGAACGGCGCGAGCATCGGGACCAGTGACTGCGGGAGGGCGTTGGCGATGTTCAGCACGCCCATGTCCTTGGCAGCCGTCTCCGGGTCGGGCAGGACGGCGGCGGCGAGCGCCACGTCGACCGCGAGGTAGAGGCCCTCGCCGAAGCCGAAGACGGCCACGGCGAAGAGGAACATCCCGAAGGTGCCCGCGGTGGCGATCAGCAGCAGCCCGATGCCGATGACGAAGGCGGAGGCGAGCACGAAGGGCTTGCGGCGGCCGGTGGCGTCGGACAGCCAGCCGCCGGCGAGGGAGCCGGCCACCACGCCGCCGACGGTGACCAGGGTGGTGGTGAACATCTTCGAGGCGACCTCGCCCTCGGCGACCCCGAGGCGGTCCATCAGGAAGTAGACCTGGTAGCTGGTCACGCAAGCGATGCCGATGAAGACCAGGAACCTGCTCGCGAAGTTCCACGAGTAGTCGGGGTTCTTGCGCGGATTCACCCAGAAGCTGTGCAGGAACTCCCTGAAGCCGTACGGGGCCACGGACTCGGCGCGGGCCGGCCGGTCGGGCATCACGGCGGCCAGCACGCACACCCCGAGGACGCCGACGACGGCCGGGACGATGAAGGCCAGCGCCATGTTGTCCGTGAAGAGGTGCGCGAGGAAGCTGCCCGCCACCATCGAGACGGACAGCATCATGCCGACCATGCCGGAGACGCGGCCGCGCTGGTGGTCCGGGATCAGGTCCGGGATGCAGGCGGTGACCATGCACAGGGCGGCGTTGCAGCCGAGCTGCGCGATGGCCCAGCCGATGAGCAGCGCGGTGACGCTGGAGCCGAGGCCGACGACGGTCAGCCCGACGGCGGCGACCGCCATGCCGCCCACGAGCCAGGGGCGGCGGCGGCCGAACCGGCTGGTCGTGCGGTCGGACAGGGCGCCGAAGAGCGGGTTGCCGACGAGGGCGAGGAGCGCTCCGACGGAGAGCACCTTGCCGAGGGCGGCCCCGCGCTCCGCCTCCGGGACGATCTGGGCCACGCGCAGGGCGAGGGTCACCACGATCGGGGTGAAGACGGCGATGCAGACGCCGAGCTGGGCGGCGACCAGGCCGAAGATCAGCTTGGCGGGGGCGTTCGCCGGGGTGTCTGCGGGGGTCGCCGGTGCGCCGGTGGGTGCATCCGCTGGGAAGGCGGCCGGGGCGTTGACCAGGGCGTTGACCGGGGTGTTGGTCGGGGAGTTGGCCGGCGTGGCCGGATCGGGTCGGTCGGTGGCGTCGAGTGCGCGTCCGGGGTCCTGCGTGAGCGGCATGGGGGCTCCAACGTCTCCGCGTCGGCCTCGTCGCCGACCGGGCGGTTTCACCGTAGGCGCGAAAACCGTGCACTCACTAGGTTTTCATATGGTGAGCTGGATCACTCCGTCAGGATGGCCGGAAACGGCCGGGTTTAGGGTGGGCCGCATGGCACAGGACAAGGGTCGAACGGCCCCCAAGGCAGCCGCGCGGGGCGGGTATGCGGTGGGCGACGCCCGTCGGCAGAAGATCCTCGACACCGCCGTCGAGCACTTCGCGCAGTGGGGCTTCCACGCCTCCTCGCTCGCCCGGATCGCCAACGACTGCGGGATCACCCAGGGCGGCCTGCTGCACCACTTCCGCGGCAAGGAGGACCTGCTGCTGTCCGTCCTGGCGCAGAGCGAGCAGCACGATGTCGAGCGGCTCTTCAGCGGGCCCGCCGAGGAGGTCCCCTCGGTCGCCGCGCACTTCGCCGCGGTGGTCGCCCTCGCCGAGGACAACGCCCGCCGGCCCGGTCTCGTACGGATGTACAACACGCTGGTCGGCGAGTCCGGGAACCCGGGCCACCCCGCGCACGCCTACTTCCGGCAGCGCTACGACCGGGTCCTCGGCTACAGCGTCGACCTGATCCGGGCGGGCGTGGAGCGCGGCGAGGTACGGGCGGACACGGACTGCGAGGCCGTCGGCCGCGAAATCATCGCGGTGATGGACGGGTTCCAGATCCAGTGGGTGCTGGACCCCGGGGGCGTGGACATGGCGGTCCTGCTGCGCGGGTACCTGGACCGGCGGCTGCGGGAGATCACGGCGGCGGGGACGGGGCTGTGACGGGGCGGTAAGGGACGGGGCGGTAGGGGGACGGATCGGATCGGATCGGATCGGCTCGGCAGGCCCGGTCGGTGCATGCGGTGCGTGCGGTGCGTGCACTGCATGCGGTGTGTTCGACGTGCTTTCAGCGCGGCTCGAAGGGCGGCAGGGCGCTCAGGACCCCCTGCAGGGGTCGCGGCAGCGTGCTCTGGTCGGCGGCGACCTCGTAGCCACCGTGCCGGAAGGCGTACGTGAACGAGTCGAAGACCGGCTGTTCGGGCATCGAGATCCGCGGCAGGCGGGGAAAGTCCGCCTTCTGGAGTGCGGTGCGCAGCTTCGCGAGGGCGGACGCCGAGAGCTTGTCGCGGTCGACCGTCTCGGCCTTCGCGTTGAGCCGGAGGAACGATCCGTCACCCTTGATGATCAAGGTGCTGTTCTTACCGGCGATGCCCCCGCTACGGGTGACCGCGACGAGCGTCTCGCCGGCGCCGGGCGGCGAGACGCTGGGGGCGGGCGCGGGCGCGGAGGTGCTCGGCGCGGGCCGCGGGGCGGGAGCGGTCGTGCCGGTGCCCGGGTCCGGGCTCTGGCCGGCGCTCTGACCGGGAGACGGCGTCCCCGGGGCGTCCGTCGCCGTACCGGACGGGGTGCTCGTGGCGGGGCCGGAGCCCTGGCCCGTGCTCGTGTTCGGTGCCGGTGAGGCCCCGTCCTTCGACCCTCCGGAGGAGCACCCGCCCAGGGCCGCCACCACCGCCAGCGCCACGGCCGCCGTCGCCCAGCCCACTCGCCCACCACGTGCTCGCACGCCCCACCCCCGCAGGTATCCGGCTCGAACCCCGAGTATGGAGTCAGCACCACCCGCACGGATAGCACCCGGAGGCCGACATCCGCCGCTTCGCCCCTTGGCGCTGGCTGCCGCCGCTCACCGCTCTCGCACTCGGCCTCTGGGGCCTCTCGCGGGGCGGCTCGATGTGGCGCGACGAGTCCGTCACGTGGCAGGTCGCGCACCGGCCGCTCGGGCAGCTCTGGGAACTGCTCGGCCAGGTCGACGCCGTGCACGGCCTCTACTACCTGCTGATGCACGCGGTCTTCGCGGCGACGGGCGACACCCCCGGCCCCGGCCTCTGGTCCCTGCGCCTCCCCTCGGTGGCCGCCACCGCCCTCGCCGCATCCGGCGTGGCCGCGGTGGCCCACCACCTGACGGGTGCGGTGCGCGGTGCGGACGGTGGCGGGGGGCGCGGGCCGGGCGTACCCGGGGGATCCGGACAGTCCGGCGGCCCCGACCGGGCGGGCCGGTCCGGCCGGGTCGCGCTGCTGGCCGGGGTCGCGTACGCCCTGTTGCCGCCCGTGCAGATGTACGCCCAGGAGGGGCGCTCGTACGCGTTCGTCGCCGCGGCCGTCGTCTGGGCCACGTACCTGATGCTGCGCGAGTGCTGGGTCGCCTACGCCGTGGTGCTGGTGCTGGGGTGCTGGCTGCACGAGTTCGCCGTACTGGCGCTGCCCGCGCACGCGTTCGCCGCGTGGCGCTCGCGCGGCTGGCGGCTCGCCGCCGGGGCCGTGGTGGCCGCCCTGTTGCCGCTCGCCCTGGTCAGCGCGCGGCAGGCGCAGCAGCAGCTGGGCTGGCTCGGGCGGCCGAGCTGGCAGGACTGGGCGGCGTACGGGGTCCTCGCGGCCGCCTCGCTGCTCCTGGCGCGGGGAGCCGCGCGGGAACTCGTACGGGTCGCCCTGCCGCTGGCGCTGCTGCCGCCCGGGCTGCTGCTCGCGGTCTCGCTGGTGCACCCCTGGTACGTGGACCGGTACGTCCTCTACGCCCTCGCCGGCCTCGCCCTGCTCGTGGGGGCGCGGCTCGCCACGGCGCGGGGGTGGTGGGTGTGGCCGCTGGTCGGGGTCCTGCTGGTCCCGGTCGGGTTCTGGTCCGCGTGGCTGCGTACCCCCGAGAGCCGCAAGGACGACGCGCGGGCCGTGGCGGCGGCCGTCGGGGAACTCGCACGCCCGGGCGACGCGGTGCTGTTCATGCCCTCGCGGCGGCGCGAATGGCTGTTGTCCTCGCCGGAGACCTACGGACCCCTCCGCGACCTCGCGCTGTCCCGGACCCCGGCAGCTTCGCGGAGCCTGCAGGGCGTGGAGCGGACTCCGGAGGAGATCCAGGCGGCCCTGCTGGATCCGGCCGTCGAGCGGGTGGTCGCGCTGCTCGACCCGGTGGGGCAGCCGGTGGACGGCTACCCGGCGGAGGCGGTGAAACGTCAGATGCTCGTCTCCTCCTTCGACCTGTGCTCCGTGACGGGTGTGCGTGGTGCCCGCGTGGCCCTCTTCGCCCGGCCGGGCGGCTGCCCTTAGCTCCCGGCGGGCCGCGTCTGTGCTCCGCGGGACCTGCGCCTACCGGTCGCGCACGCCCCCGGCCCGGAGCCCGGGCCGTCCGGCGCGGCTCCCGGTACCGCCGCGCCGGTTCTTCCCGGGCGGCGCGGGCGCGCCCCGGAGCCGCTGCGCGGGGTCCCCTACCCGCCCTTCCACCGTTCCCCGGGTTGCCCCGGACCCGAAAGACCCGAGGCTCCGCCCCGGACCCCGCGCCTCAAACGCCGGCGAGGCTGGATTTGCCGAGCCCCGCCGGTCACGTGCACGGGGGATGGGCGGCGGTTCGTCGGCCTCGTAGGACCCGGGGCTTCGCCCCGGACCTCGCGCGTCAAGGGCCGGCGGGGCTGGATGGGGCAGGTCCGCCGCGGGCAACGCGCCCCAAGGCGGGTGCATTGAACGTCGGCGGGGCTGGATCTGGCAGGCCCGTGGCGGGTAATGCGTGCCCGAAGCGGATGCGTTCGCAGGAAGTGGGGTGGGGGAGGGGAGGATGGGCGGCGGGTCGTCGATCTTGCCCGGGTGACCCGCCGACTTCTGCCGGAGGTGCCGTATGGACACAGCCCGTTCCCGATCCCGCTCCCTCGTGCCGCCCGGTCCCCTCGTTGATGGCGACTGGCTCGCGGAGCGCCTCGGTATACCCGGGCTCGTCGTCTTCGACGCCTCCGTCGGGGCGCACCGCGACGCGGACCGGCGGATTCCGGGGGCCCGTCCCTTCGACCTCGACGGCGCGCTGTCCGACCACACCGCCGCCGCCCCGCACACCATGCCCGGACCCGCCGCCTTCGCCGAGGCGATGCGCGCCCTCGGTGTCGACGACGGCGGCACGGTCGTCGCGTACGACGGCGCCGGGATCTACTCCAGCGCCCGCGCCTGGTGGATGCTGCGCGCCATGGGCTTCGACCGGGTCGCCGTCCTCGACGGCGGGCTGCCCGCCTGGGTCGCCGCGGGCCGGCCGGTGGAGGAGCGCCCGCCGGGGTACGAGGGCCCGCGCGGCTCCTTCGCGGCCCGGCCCCGCGCCGGGCTGGTGGTCGACGCGGCCACCGTGTCGGCGGCCTTGTCCGATCCGGCCGCCGCGGTGCTCGACGCCCGGACCCGCGAACGCTTCGCCGGAACCGCCCCCGAACCCCGCCCGGGCCTGCGCGGGGGCCACATGCCGGGCGCGGTCAGCCTCCCCTTCGGGGAACTGCAGCGCCCCGATGGGCTGATGCGCCCCGCCGCCGAACTCCGCGCGGCCTTCGGGGCGGCAGCGGGGGAGCGGGAGCGGCTGTACTTCAGCTGCGGCTCCGGGGTCACGGCCTGCGTGCTCGCGCTCGGCGCGGACCTCGCCGGGTACGAGAACCTCGCGGTGTACGACGGCTCTTGGAGTGAGTGGGGCATGCCGTCCCCGGACAGGCCGGTCGTGCGGGGGAGCTAGGGGGCGTCTTGCCGATCAGGCCGGGCTCGCGGCGCCTGCCGCGTAGGCTCGCCGTGTTGTCGTCACTCGCCGACTTCCCCACGCTCTCGGCTTCGTTCGAGCAGGGGGGGCTCCAGTCGCGTCGACTCCCTCGTCCGCCTTGCGATCGCGCGCGTCAGACACCGCTCCCTGATCCGGGCTGATCGGCAAGACACCCAGGGCGTGTCCGCAAAGTCCCGCCCGCCTCGCGACGCGCACGGCGCTACTGTGCGGACGCCCCCCAGGCCGCCCCGCTCGTCGGGGGGTTAACCCCACCCAGGATCCGGGCACGTGCACCATGCCCCCGCGGCCACCGCGCGGGCACGATCGACGGTATGACCACGAAGACGCGTACGCGCGGTACCAGGGCCACCGTCACCTTCACGACCGCCGCCGGGTACGGCGCCGCGGCCCTCGCCGCGGGACTCCTGCTGACGGGCTGCTCCGTGGGCACGCTCGTCTCCCGCGGGGGCCCGGAGAAGACGGCGAGCGCCGATGCCACGGTGGCCGGGGCCGTCACCGCGGTCGACGTGTCGGACGCCGGCAGCGGATCCATCGAGGTGGTCGCCGGTTCAGGCCCGGGCGTCACCGTCCGCCGTACCGTCCATTACCGCGGCGACACCGTGCCCGAGCCCGCCCAGCGGCTCTCCGACGGCGTACTGACCCTGACCAACGGCAATTGCTCCGGCCGCTGTTCCGTCGACTACCGGCTGGAGGTGCCGGCCTCCGCCACGGTCACGGCCGGGAGCAGCAGTGGTCGCGTCACGGTGGCGGGGGTGGCCGCCGCCACCGTCAGGACCTCCTCCGGATCGGTTCGGGCGGACCGGATCGCGGGCCCGCTGAAGGTCACTACGTCCTCGGGTTCGATCGCCGCCGAGGAGCTCGCCGGCCCGGACGCGGACGCCCGTTCCGACTCCGGCGACGTCCGCCTGGCCTTCGCGAAGACGCCGTCCTCGGTCGCCGTCAAGACCAGCTCGGGCGACGCCAAGGTGAAGGTTCCCGCGGCCCCGTACGCCCTCGACATCTCCACCACCTCCGGCGAGCGCGAGATCACCGTCCCCGCGGACCCGTCCGCGACCGCCCGGCTCGCCGTACGGACCTCGTCGGGCGACATCGCCATCTCGGCGGCCTGAGCCGCGCCCCGGCCACCCGGTCGCCCGGCCGCCCCGGCCACCCGGGGCCGGGGTACCGAATGCCGGACGCGGCCCCGGTGGATCTGGCCGGAAAGACACGCTCTCCTCGGAGGAGCGGCCGTGGTGGCCTTCGCCGTGCGAAGCGGCGGAAGGTCCCACGTCACTGCCCCGGGAGGGCGGATTCCGAAACGCAGAAAATATGTATCTCGGTAATTAGATGAACTGATTCCGGTCGGCTGTCCCGTGAAGTCATCGACACCGCAGAGCGCCTTTGGTTAGGTACCACCTGTCCAGCGCACCTCAGGCGACACGAGGGCAGCTGTTCCCGGCGGAGAGGGGACTCCGGCCGAATCCAGACGCTCCTCTCCCCTTCCTGCACAGCCCCGCACGTCTCGCGTGGGGGTACCTCAACGGAAGGTTCGAACTCATGTTCAAGCGCAAGCTTGCCGCCGCGGTGGTCGGTACGGCCGCCCTGGTCGGCGGCACCGTGGCGACGGCAGCACCCGCCAACGCCGCGACCGTCATCGGCATCTTCTACTGGAACAGCAACTACGGCGGCTCCACCTACACGGTCACCGCCGGCGGCACCACCTCTTGCACCGGCACCACGGGCGACTGGGACTTCACGTCCGGCTTCAGCAGCAGCTGGAACGACGAGGCGTCCTCGCACAAGGGCTTCGCCAACTGCGCCATCAAGGTGTACGAGAACGCGGGTCAGGGCGGCGCTTCCAGCGGCTTCTACGTCAACCTGTCCGGCTACGGGGTCCTCAACGACGAGGTCACCTCCGCCCTGTACTCGTGATCACCACGCTCGACAGGACAGCGGCGACCGGCCGGCGGCACACCGGCCGGTAGCCGTGTCTGAATCTGAACGACACGGCGGTGAAGCCGGAACCGACCGGCTTCACCGCCGTGTCACAGACATGGACAGCATGAAGGAGGTGCGGTGAGAACTCGAACTGGGACAGTGATCATCACGGCGATGGCGGGTGCTTTCGCTCTCGCCGGATGCTCGGGCAGCGGCGGAGGGGACGAGGAACCGCCGCTCGGCCAGGTCCCGAAGGTGATGCGTCCGGCCGACGTCCCCGCTCTGCCCATGAACCAGTACGTCCTCGGCGAGAAGGAGATGCGCGCCTACACCCAGGCACAGGCGGTGCTCTCCCGGCGCTGCATGGAGCGATTCGGCATGTCCTGGCTGACCGATGCCCAGACGACGGCCGACCTGCCCAACCTCGGTGCGGATCCCGCACGGTACTTCACCATCATCGACACCGAAGCGGCGCAGCTCCACGGGTACGCGGACCCCTCCGCCAAGGACGCGAAGGACAAGGGCACCACTCCCGGATACGAGCCCACCGCGGCGGAACGGGCCGTGTACAACGGGTCCGCGAAGGGCGTCACGGACACGGCCGGCAAGCCGCTGCGCGAAGGCGGCTGTGCGGCGGAGGTCGACGAGGAGATGAAGAAGGGCGGCGTGCACGGCGTCAACCCCCTCACCGTCGGCAACGAGTTCTACAGCCTCTACGCGAAGGTCCAGCAGGACAGCCGGGTGGCCGAGGCGTTCACGAAGTGGTCCGCCTGCATGAAGGAGAAGGGCTTCTCCTACCGGACCCCCCTCGATGCGGCGAACGACACCGAATGGAAGTCCGGGGCGGCGACGCGGGCCGCGATCGCCGTGGCCACCGCCGATGTCGCCTGCAAGCAGCAGAACAACACCGTGGGCATCTGGTACGCGGCCATGGAGGCCCACCAGAAGGCCTATGTCGACAAGAAGGCCGAGCACTTTTCCGAGATTCTCGCCAACAAGAAGGCATTGGTCGAGAGTTCCGCACGCATCATGCAGGGGACGTAATGAAGGCTGTGACGGGAACGCGCGCCCTTGCGGTGGCTCTCCTCCTCGGCGGTATGACGCTGACCGCCTGCTCCGACCCGGGCACGCCCGGGGGGGACGAGACCGGCGCCGCCGAGGTCGGTTCCCGCAGCGTCGAGGCGTACACGACCTGCATGGACGGGCAGGGCGTCAAGGTTATCGACGGCAAGGCGCGCACCGACGACGGTGTGGATGCCGCGAGGCTGGGCAAGGCCTACCGGGCCTGCCGCGCGGTCGCCCCGGCGGACGTACAGGTCCCGGTCACGCAGTGGGAGCTGTCCCTCCTCACCGAATTCGTCACCTGTATGCGGGGGAAGGGGCACAAGGAGTACGGCGACCCCGATCCCCGGACCGGGACGTACGCGATGCCGAAGGACTCCGAGATCGACAAGGAAGCCGAGCTCGCCTGCCTCGCGGCCGCAGAGCAGCGGGCAGGGAAGTGAAGAGGGAGCACCCGGCCCCGGACGAAGGTCCGTTGGAGGCCGGCCCCCTCGACGACGTGGACATCGGCGAGCTCCCCCACAAGGGCCGGCACGGCAGCGGCTCCCCGTTCCGGGGCCGTCGCGCCCTGATGGGTGTCGTTGCCACCGCGACGCTCTTCTCCGCCGCCGGCGTGGGGGCGGGCATGTGGATCAAGTCGCCCGCCCAGCGGGCCGCCGAGGCGGGTGCGCCCCGGCAGTCCCTGCTCACCCGGCCCGTGGAGAAGCGCGTGCTCACGACCGACGTGGTCACGCGCGGCAAAGTGGTGGCGGGGCAGACGGTCACGATCGCTCCGCAGGCGGGCGCCGGCGGCGAGGGCGGCGCCCCGGTGGTCAGCCGGGTTCCCATGAAGGCGGGCGACTCGATACGGCCCGGGCAGGTACTGGTGGAGATATCCGGGCGCCCGGTCTTCGCCCTGGAGGGCAAGGTGCCCGCCTACCGCGACCTGAAGCCGGGAGCCCGCGGCCAGGACGTCCGCCAACTCCAGGAGGCCCTCGGGAAACTCGGATTCCCGGCGGGGTCGGACGAGCGCGGCGCGTTCGGACCCGGTACGAAGAAGGCGCTGAGGGACTTCTACGCCTCCATCGGGTACGAACCGCCTTCGGCGACCGACGACGCCGGCGCGGACGTCAAGGCCGCGGTCGCGGCGACCCGCGCGGCGGCCCGGGCCGTCGAGGACGCGCAGACCGCCCTCAGCGACGCCTACTACGCCCTCGGCAAGGTTCCCGCCGGCGAGGACCGTACGCAGGCGGCGAACGCGGTGAAGGCCGCCCGCCGTGCGCTGGACCGGGCCATCGAGGACCGGCGGATCGCGCAGAGCGAGCTGGCCGACGCCCAGGCATCGGACGGACCGGAACTCCCGGCCTCCGAGGTCGTGTTCCTGAACGGATTCCCGGCCCGCGTGGACACGGTCGGCGCGCGCGCCGGCAGCCCCGCGGGCGAGTCGGTGATGACGGTGTCCGCCGGGGAACTCGTCGTCCACGCGTACGTCAACGCCCTCCAGGTGGAACTCCTGAAGGACGGTCAGCCCGCCGAGGTCTACGCCGAACTCGACCGGAAGAAGACGCCGGCCCGCCTCGTGTCCGTGGCCACCACCCCCAGCACGGCCCGGCGCGACGAGGACGACGAGCAGCAACCGGCGGCCGGCGGCGAGGGGTACCTGATCGTCCTGCGCCCCGACAGCGCGCTCGCGGCGAACCTGTCCGGTCAGGACGTACGGGTCACCGTCCAGGCCGCGTCCACCGGAGCCGAGCAGCTGATCGTCCCGGTGACCGCGGTGACGGCCGGACGCCAGGGAACACTGCACGTCACCGTGGTGACGGCGGGCAACGAGCAACGCCGGGTCGAGGTACGCGAACTGACGAGCGGCGGCGGATACGTCGCCGTCGACCCGGTCCAGGCCGACGCGCTGCGCCCCGGGGACCAGGTCGTCACGGGGGTCACCACCGAGCGTTCCGCACCGAGCGGCGCGGCGGAGCGGGACGGAGAGGCGACCTCGTCGTGACCGACAGTGCCGCACCCCCCGTCATCGAGTTCCGGCAGGCCGGGCTGACCTATCCGGGCCGGCCGCCGGTCACCGCGCTGCATCCGAGCGATCTCACCGTGCGCCGGGGGGAGTTCGTCACGGTGGTCGGCCCCTCCGGGTCCGGCAAGTCGACCCTGCTCAACGTGATCGGGCTGCTGGACCGGCCGACGACCGGCAGCTACTTCCTGGACGGCCTCGACACCGGCGGACTGGGCGACGCGCGGCGGACGGCGCTGCGCGGCCACCGCATCGGCTTCGTCTTCCAGGCCTTCCACCTCCTGCCCCACCGCACGGCCCTGGAGAACGTGATGCTCGGCATGGTCTACAACACCGCCGTCCCCCGGGGCGACAGGCGGGAGCGAGCCCGTGAGGCGTTGCTCAGGGTCGGACTCGGGCACCGGCTGGACTCCCTGCCCACCCGCATGTCCGGCGGGGAGAGGCAGCGCGTCGCCGTCGCGCGGGCCCTCGCGCACGGCCCGTCGCTGCTGCTGTGCGACGAGCCGACGGGCAATCTCGACTCGATGAACTCCCGGCGCGTTCTCGACCTCCTCGCCACCCTGCACGAGGACGGCATGACGGTGCTGGTGATCACCCATGACAGGGAGGTCGCGGCCCAGGGCGCGCGGACGGTCACCGTACGGGACGGAGTGCTCGCTCCGGCCGCCGCCGACGAGGCGCGGCCGGCCCGGAGCGGCGCCGGGAGCGGAGTCCTGGACCTGCCGGACGGGAGGCCCGCGTGAGACTTCGCCGCGCGCCCCGTACACCCCGTACGACCTCCAGCGCTCCGGACGACACCGCCGGGCTGCCGACCTCCCGCCTGGCGTGGCGGGACCTGTTCGCCGAGGCGCTCTCCGGGGTGCTGCAACGTCCTGCCCGGTCCGCTCTGACCTCGCTCGGCACCGTCCTCGGCGTGGGGGCCTTCGTGTCGGTCCTCGGCCTGACCGCCACGGCATCGGCCCAGATCGACGACCGCTTCAACGCCCTGACGGCCACCGAGGTGACCCTGGAGGACGCGGCGGCCGAGCACGACCCCGCGATCGCGCAGGCGTTCGGGCCCGATGCCGAAGAGCTGGTCAAGCGGGTCAACGGGGTGCGGGCGGGCGGCGTGCTCTGGCAGGTCAAGCTCCCGAAGGGGCAACAGGTCACCGGCTCCCCGCTGGTCGACGGGGTCCATGCCGACACCTCCGTCTTCGCCGCGTCCCCCGAGGCGCTGGACGCCGCACAGCTCACCCTCGCGCAGGGCCGGCTCTACGATCGCCGGCTGAGCGAGCGCCGTGAGCCCGTCGTGGTCATCGGCCAGACCGTCGCGGAGCGGCTCGGCATCACCAGCCTCGGCACCGATCCCGCCGTCTTCATCGGGGACCAGGCGTTCACCGTGATGGGCATCGTCTCCGACGCCGAGCGGCGGCCGGAACTCCTGCTCGCCGTGATGGTGCCGCGCACGACGGCCGAGACCCTGTGGGGGTCGCCGGCCGCCGGGACGGCCGCCATGCTCGTCGCCACGGAGCTCGGCGCCGCCCCGCAGGTCGCGCGCGAAGCCCCCGTGGCCGTGCGGGCCGACCACCCCGAGTACGTACGCGCCCTCGCACCCCCCGATCCCCGGACCCTGCGCTCGTCGGTCGGGGACGACCTCTCCCAGCTCTTCCTCGCCCTGGCCGGAATCTGCCTGGTGATCGGCGCGGTCGGCATCGCGAACACCACCCTGGTCGCCGTACTGGAGCGGACGGGCGAGATAGGGCTCCGGCGAGCGCTGGGCGCCAGACGGCACCACGTCACCTTCCAGTTCCTCACCGAGTCCGGAGCCCTCGGTGCGCTCGGCGGGCTCGTGGGGACGAGCGTGGGCGTGCTGGTGGTCGTGACCGTCTCCATCGCCAAGGAATGGTCCCCGGTCGTCCACCCGGCGGTCGCCGCGTCGGCCCCCCTGATCGGCCTGCTGACCGGCGTGCTCGCGGGTCTCTACCCGGCCCGCAGGGCGGCCCGCATCGAGCCGGTGGAGGCCTTGCGGCAGTGATCCGAGCCCTGTTCGCCCCCGGCGAACGGGTGTTGGGGAACATTGGGGGGCGCGCGTGCATTGAGTCGGCATAGCTCAACTTCACTGCCGGAGGGAACATCATGGCTTCGACGTCCGTAACGCTCACCCTGCCCGTGCTGCCGCTCGACGACGAGGTCGTGCTGCCCGGGATGGTCGTTCCGCTGGACCTGTCCGACGCCGAGGTGCGGGGTGCCGTCGAGGCCGCTCAGGCCGCCGCCGCGGGGGACAAGCCGAAGGTGCTGCTCGTGCCCCGGGTCGACGGGAAGTACGCCGCCACCGGCGTGCTCGGGACCGTCGAGCAGGTGGGACGGCTGTCCGACGGGGATCCCGGGGCGCTGATCAGGGGGCGCGGCCGGGTCCGTATCGGGGCCGGGACGACCGGGCCCGGGGCCGCGCTCTGGGTCGAGGGCGAGACGGTGGACGAGGCCGTCCCCGATCCGCTGCCCGGGGCCGTCGCCGAGCTCGTCAAGGAGTACAAGGCGCTCGCCACGAGCTGGCTCAAGAAGCGCGGGGCCTGGCAGGTCGTGGACCGCGTGCAGCAGATCGAGGGGGTCGGGGCCCTCGCGGACAACTCCGGCTACTCCCCGTTCCTGAGCATCGAGCAGAAGGTGGAACTGCTGGAGACGGCCGACCCCGTCGCCCGGCTGAAGCTCGCCGTCAAGGCGCTCAGCGACCACCTCGCCGAGCAGGACGTCGCCGAGTCCATCGCCAAGGACGTCCAGGACGGCGTCGACAAGGTCCAGCGCGAGTTCCTGCTCAAGCGGCAGCTCGACGCCGTGCGCAAGGAACTGCGCGAGCTCAGCGGGGAGAAGGAGGGCGAGGAGTCCGACGACTACCGGGCTCGCGTCGAGGCCGCCGACCTGCCCGAGAAGGTACGGGAGGCCGCCCTCAAGGAGGTCGACAAGCTGGAGCGCTCCAGCGACCAGTCCCCGGAGGGATCCTGGATCCGCACCTGGCTGGACACCGTGCTCGAACTGCCCTGGAACGAGCGGACCGAGGACGAGTACGACATCCGGGGGGCCCGCGCCGTCCTGGACGCGGAGCACGCCGGGCTGAGCGACGTGAAGGACCGGATCACCGAGTACCTGGCGGTGCGCAAGCGCCGCTCCGAGCGCGGGATGGGCGTCGTCGGCGGCCGCAGGGGCGGGGCCGTGCTGGCGCTCGTAGGCCCTCCGGGCGTCGGAAAGACCTCCCTCGGGGAGTCCGTGGCCCACGCCATGGGGCGCAAGTTCGTCCGCGTGGCCCTCGGCGGGGTCCGCGACGAGGCCGAGATCCGCGGGCACCGGCGTACGTACGTGGGCGCGCTGCCCGGCCGGATCGTACGGGCGATCAAGGAAGCCGGCTCCATGAACCCGGTCGTGCTGCTCGACGAGATCGACAAGGTCGGCTCCGACTTCCGGGGAGACCCGGCGGCCGCGCTGCTCGAAGTCCTCGACCCGGCCCAGAACCACACCTTCCGGGACCACTACCTGGAGGTGGAACTGGACCTGAGCGACGTGGTGTTCCTCGCCACCGCGAACGTGCTGGAAGCCATCCCCGAGGCCCTCGCCGACCGGATGGAACTGGTCTGCCTCGACGGCTACACCGAGGACGAGAAGGTCGTCATCGCCCGCGACCACCTGCTGCCCCGGCAGCTGGAGCGCGCCGGCCTGGCCGCGGAGGAAGTGGTCCTGGAGGAGGACGCGCTGCGCAAGCTGGCGGGGGAGTACACCCGCGAGGCGGGCGTGCGCACCCTGGAGCGTTCCCTCGCCCGGCTGTTGCGCAAGGTGGCCTCCCAGCACGAGCTGGGGGAGCGGGAGCTGCCGCTGCGGATCGGCGCCGGCGACCTGCGGGAGCTCATCGGGCGCCCGCACCACGTGCCGGAGTCCGCGCAGGACCCGGCCGAGCGGCGCACCGCGGTACCGGGCGTGGCCACCGGCCTCGCCGTGACCGGGGCGGGCGGTGACGTCCTGTTCGTCGAGGCCTCGCTGGCCGATCCCGAGACGGGCGCGGCCGGGCTCACCCTGACGGGCCAGCTCGGAGACGTGATGAAGGAGTCGGCGCAGATCGCGCTCAGCTTCCTGCGCTCGCACGGCGCCGAGCTGGAACTCCCGGTCGCCGACCTGAAGGACCGGGGCGTGCACATCCACTTCCCGGCGGGCGCGGTGCCCAAGGACGGTCCGAGCGCGGGCATCACGATGACGACGGCGCTGGCCTCGCTGCTGTCCGGGCGGCAGGTCCGCACGGACGTGGCCATGACCGGCGAGGTCTCGCTGACCGGGCGGGTGCTGCCGATCGGCGGGGTCAAGCAGAAGCTGCTGGCCGCGCACCGGGCCGGGCTGACCACCGTCATCATCCCGAAGCGCAACGAGGCCGACCTGGACGACGTACCGGCCGAGGTGCTGGCGGGGCTGTCGGTGCACCCGGTGACGGACGTACGCCAGGTCCTGGAGCTGGCCCTGGCCGCGGACAGCGTCCCGGTGGCCGCCGTGGCCTGATCCGAAAGGCGCGCACCGGGGGCCCGGGCTCCCCGCTCCGGCGGGGCCCCGGGTCCCCGGCGCACCCGCTGCGAAATACTGGTGGGCCACACACCAGCGAAGGAGCGGGCCTTGCACGGGACCGAAGACCAGGAGTTCCTTGCCCTGGAGCGGGAGCTGTCCGTCTTCCTCCGACGGGCCCGCGCCTCCTCCGGGGAGATGGCGCGCGAGCTGCACCCGGAGCTGGAACCGGCGGCGTACGGGCTCCTCGTACGGCTGGAGGCCGCCGGGCGGCAGCGGGCGACCGAGCTCGCCGCGTACTTCGGGGTCGGCAAGGCCACGATGAGCCGCCAGCTGCGGGCCCTGGAGGTACTGGGCCTGCTGGCCCGCGAGCCGGACCCGGCGGACGGGCGGGCCTTCCTGGTCGGGCTCACCGAGGAGGGCCGGGAACGCTTCCTGCGGGTCCGGGGCGCCCGGCGCGAGCAGTACATGCGCAAGCTCGCGGACTGGGACCGCGGGGAAGTGGCGGAACTGGCCCGGCTCCTGAACCAGTTGAACGCGGGCGGCGAGTAGCAGCACCCGGGGCGGGGCGGGGCGCGTAGCCGGACGCCCCTACAGCTCCGCGTACGCCGCCGACGCGTCGTCGTGGCGCTTGCCGCGGCGGTGTGCCCGGCCCGGGTCCGATTCCAGCGTGCGCACCCGGTCGATCAGGGACTGCGCGCCCTCCTTGCGCAGCACGGCCAGGCATGCGGCCCAGTCGCCCTCGGCGAACGTGTCCGTCCACCGGCCGGCCCCGTCCGTGAGCGCCGCCACCGCCCGCACCCCCGCGCGCGGCGTCCGCCCCGTCACCGCCCGGGCCGCCACCTCCGGATCCGCGGCGGCGGTGAAGAAGCCGCCCTCCGCGTTGCGCAGCCTGTCGGCGGAGGCCTCCGTGCGCAGCAGCTCGCGCGGGATCCGGTCCAGCCGGTCGTCGAGCACGGCGCGCACCTCGCCGCCGGGCGCCTGGAGGAGGAGCACGGAGTCCGACAGCACCAGGTGCTCGACCCAGGTCTCGTCCCAGCGGACCACGACCACCGTCGCCTGCGGCGTCCGGACGTGAGAAAGGTCACACGTGTCGCGGTGGGCGTCCGCGGTGTCGCGGATGGCCTCCGAAAGGACCCGGTCGAGGGGCATGTCCCGGCGCGATCCGGACAGTTCGGTCAATCGGCCGCCCAGCCGGGCCGCGAACCACGGCACTCCGTGCGCGCATCCGACCTCGCCCGGAGGCGGGGTGACCCCGTCGAGGGCGACCAGAACGCCGCCGCCCGAGGCGGGGATCGCGGCCGACACCCAGTCCTCGTTGGGGCGTTCCGGATTGCCGGGGGCGGAGGAGAGGTCGATGCGCATACGGACATTCTGCCCGCGCGGGGCTCCGTAGGGGAGGGAGAAGCCGGGGAAGGTCCGGACCAAAGTGGGGCGGGTGGGGCGTGAAGGGACTCCCGGGGTCGGCGGGGTGACCCTCGCCCTGTGGGCGGGCATCCTGCCAAAAGCCGCATCGATCTTTCAACCACCCGTCCACGGCCGGGCTCTGACAGCCGATCGCCGAGTTGGTCGCCAACTCCTCCGTACTGTTCACTCCTTCGTGTGGCCGGGCGGGCGATGTGCGGCCCTCATCCCAACTCGCTGCGAGGGTCTGAAGCAGTGCGGCGGTACGGCGCGGCGGTACAACGGAGGCGGGCAACCGTCTGCGGTGACCGGCCGTCACCCCGGCCCCAACAGGCAACGAGCACGAGCAGCACACGTAAACAGGATTGCGAGCACCGGTGCAGAAGAAGCGGCCTCGGAAGAACGGCACCGTCGCGAACGGCACCGCACCCGACGGCACCGCACCCGACCGACGAGCCCCCGAGGGCCCGGTCGCCGCGACCGCTCCCGCAGGGCGCCGCGTCCGTGTGCGCCGAAGGCTGGTCATCGGGGTCGCCGTGGCCGGGCTCGCCGTCCTCGCGGCGGGAGCGCCCGCCGTCCTGTCCGCCTCCGCGGACCTGAAGGACTCCCAGGAACTGGTCACCCTCGCCGACCGGAGCCGGCAGACCCTCACCCTCGCCCACCTGCTCGGAGACGAGCGCGACGCCGTCACCGCGTACGTGGCCGAGGGCCGCCCCGGCGGCGCCAAGGGCACGCAGGCCGCCGCGGTCCAGGAGCGCGCCGCGGGCACCGACCGCCAGCTCGCCGAGGTCCGGGCCGAAGCCGACGAGGAGCTCGCCCAGGCACTCGGCCGGGTCGGCGCCGTCCGCACCGAGTCCATCGAGGGCAAGGACAGCGCCCTCACCGCCCATCAGGCCTACTCCCGCGTCATCGCCGAAGTCCTCGCGCCGAGCGGCCGGCTCGCCGAGCTGACCCCGCCGCGCGCCGCGGACGCCCTCGTCACCACCCGCCCGCTGGGCCCCCTCGGCCAGGCAGTGGAGCAGGCCTCCGCCACCCGCGGACTGCTGCTCGCCGCACTGTCCGTGCCCGGTGGCGGCCGACAGCCGGGCGCCGCCGAGGTCGACGAACTCGCCGCCGCCGCCCAGCGGGCGCGCGTACGGGAGCAGGGCGCGCTCGACGATTTCGCGCGGGCAGCCCGCCCCGACGTACGCCAGAGCCTCGCCGCCACCGTCACCGGACCCGAGGTCAAGACGGCCGACGACTACCTCACGCGGCTCACCGACCGGCCGACCCTCTCCTCCGCCGACCGCAAGCTCGAACCCGCCACCGTCGGACCGGCCCTCACCGCCCGCGTCGACCGGATGCGCTCGGTCGAGGCCACCCTCGCCGGCCAGCGCGCCACCGCGCTCGCCGCGCTGCGCGACGACGACGTGACCGCGCTGGAGGTCAAGCTCGCCTTCCTCGGCGTGCTGTTCCTCCTCACCCTCGGCATCTCCACCGCCATCGCACGCTCCCTGACCCGCCCGCTGTCGGTCCTGCGGCGCGGCGCGGCGCGGCTGGCGACGCCCGAGGGCTCGGTGGAACCGGTCCGGTTCACGGGCCGCAACGACGAGTTCGCCGAGGTGGTGCGCCACCTCAACGCGGTGCGCGACCAGACGGTCTCCCTGCACACCCGCATCGCCGGACTCGACGCCGACCGGCGCCGCCTCATCGGCCGCAACGAGGCGCTCTCGGCCGGCCGGGAGACGCTGGAGGCAGAGCTCGCGCAGCTGCGGGCGGGGCTGGAAGAGCACCGCCGCATCATGTCGACCACCTCCGTCTCGCTGTCCCTGCGGACCCTGGGTCTCGTCGAGCGCCAGCTCGCCGTCATCGAGGAGCTGGAGTCCGAGGAGCCGGACCCGGACCGCCTCTCCACCCTCTTCAAGCTCGACCACCTGGCGACCGTGATGCGCCGCCACAACGAGAACCTGCTCGTCCTCGCCGGCCAGGAACACGGCCACGGCCAGGGCCTGCCGGTGCCGCTGGTCGACGTCATGCGGGCGGCGGTCAGCGAGATCGAGCGCTACGAGCGCGTCGACCTCGGGGTGCTGCCCTCGTACACGCAGGTCGCCGGGCACGCCGCCGACGACATCTCGCACGTCCTGGCCGAGCTGCTGGAGAACGCGACGACCTTCTCGCCGCCGGACGCCAAGGTGAAGGTGTCCGGATGGCTGCTGGAATCCGGCGACGTGGTGCTGTCCGTCATCGACGAGGGCATCGGGATCACCGGGGACCGGCTGGCCACGCTCAACGAGCGGCTGGCCACGCCGGACGCGTACGACGAGGAGCCCGAGTCCGAACACGGCCTGGGCCTCGGCCTGTACGTGGCCGGGCGGCTCGCGGCCCGGCACGGGGTCAGCGCCGAGCTGCGCACCCAGCGGCACGGCGGTACGGAGGCCCTGGTCGTCGTACCGGCCGCGCTGCTGCCCGCCACCCCGCCGGCCTCGCCGGTCCACACCCTGGGCGCACCGGGCGCACCCGCGCTGCACCTGCCCGGGGTGATCGCGGAGGCCAACGAGAACACCCTTCCCTCGCGGGTACGGGGCCCTGGCGCCGCCATGCCCGGGACCCCGGCGGCGCCGGCCCTGCCGGAGCCCGCCTTTGAGGGGGCCCCGGAGCCTTACCTGGAGCCGGAGCTTTCGGCGGAGCCGTACCTGGAGGCGGAGTTCCCGGCGGAGCCGTCCCCGGAGCCGTACCCGGAGCCGGAGTTCTCGGCGGAGCCGTCCCCGGAGCCGTACCTGGAGGCGGAGTTCCCGGCGGAGCCGGCCCCGGCCGCACCCGAAGCCGCCGCCGCGGAGCCGGCCGTCGCCCCGGCCCCCGCCGCCTTCCCCGAGCCGGAGCCCGCGCACGAGACCGCGCGGGGCGCCGCCGCGGAGCCGCCCGCCCGGGTGGCCCCGGAGCCCGCTCCGGCGGCGTTCGCGCCTCCGGCCGGGCAGCTGCCGCCCACGGAGCAGGTGTTCCGGGTCCCGGCACCGGCCGAGGTGCCCGCCGAGCAGGTGTTCCGCGTGACGCCGCAGGCCCAGGCCCAGGCCCAGGCCCAGGCCCCGGCCGCAGCCGCCGGGGCGCCCGCGGACGTACCCGCCGAGCAGGTGTTCCGCGTACCGCCGCAGGCTGAGGCGCCCGCCGGGGACCGGGCCCCGGACGGGACCGGACCGGATGAGGTCCTCACCGACAAGGGGCTGCCCAAGCGGAGCCCGCGCGTGGTGGCCGCCGGACGCGGTGAAGAGGTGCGCCCGGCGCCGGGCCGGGTGGACGCCGACGAGCTGCGCCGCCGCCTCGG
The DNA here is from genome assembly GCF_036127095.1 of Streptomyces sp. NBC_00335. GTDB lineage: Bacteria > Actinomycetota > Actinomycetes > Streptomycetales > Streptomycetaceae > Streptomyces. The sequence continues at coordinate 2,776,640 of NZ_CP108006.1, read as the reverse complement.
CGGGTTCTACCGGGGTGCCCAGGACGGGCGCCGCGTGGTGGAGGCCGAGCTCGGGCAGGCCCCCGGGCAGGACGCGCCGCAGGACCCCCGACAGGGCCCGCCGCAGGACCAGGGGCAGACCGACCGGGGGGACACCGCACAGGAGGCACGCACATGAACGCGTCCAGTACGTACGGACTGAGCACCCAGGCACGCAACCTTCAGTGGCTGCTGACCGACCTCGTCGAGGAGGTCCCCGGGGTCAACTCGGTGGCCGTCGTGTCCTCGGACGGGCTCCTCCTGCTGTCCTCCGATCCGGTGGCACCCGATACGCCGGACGCACCCTCCGGACCCCCCGAACCCTCCCGCCCCAGCGGCCCCCGCGGCGCCTCCGCCGATCTGGCGACCATCGTCTCCGGCCTCGGCTCGCTCACCACGGGCGCCGCCGCCCTGATGGACGGCGGCTCGGTCAAGCAGACGATGGTGGCCATGGAGCACGGTTCCGTGTTCATCATGTCCATCAGCGACGGCTCGCTCCTCGGCGTACACGCCACGCCCGACTGCGACATGAGCGTCGTCGCGTACCACATGGCCTTGTTCGTGGGCCGCGCCGGCCACGTCCTGACCCCCGAAGTCCGCAGTGAGCTGCGCCAGTCGATGGAGAACACCTCGTGAGGAGCCCGGCCTCCGACCGGCTGCCGATACGCGGCGCCGACCGCCGTCCCGCCCGCGTCCGCCCGTACTCGCTTACCGGCGGCCGGACCCGCTTCACGCAGATCCTGCACGTCGAGACCTTCGTCGCGGCCCTCGACACCAAGGTGTCCGAGCCGCAGAAGGCCGACCGGATGCCGGAGATGCCGGCGATCGTCGAGGTCTGCCGCCGCATGCGCACGATCGCCGAGATCGCCGCGCTGCTGAAGCTGCCGCTCGGCGTGGTCCGCGTCCTGGTCAGCGACCTCGCCGACCAGGGCCGGATCCGCGTCTACGGGACCGGGCACGGCAGCGGCCGTCCCGACCGCGCTCTGCTCGAAAGGGTGCTCAGTGGGCTCCGCCGTCTCTGAAACCGGCCTCTTCTCCCCGAACACGGACCCGCACGCGCCGGCGGCGGCCCCGGACCCGGACGAGTCCGTACAGCCCTGGCAGTACGACCGCTCGCGCGCGCCCGTGGCCGTGAAGGTGCTGGTGGCGGGCGGTTTCGGGGTGGGCAAGACCACCTTCGTCGGTTCCGTCTCCGAGATCCGGCCGCTGCGCACCGAGGCGGTGATGACCGAGGCCGCCGCTCCGACCGACGACCTGTCCGGTACCCCGGACAAGCACACCACCACCGTCGCCATGGACTTCGGCCGCGTCACGCTCGACGACGACCTCGTCCTGTACGTCTACGGGACCCCGGGCCAGGAGCGCTTCTGGTTCATGTGGGACGACCTGGTGCGCGGCGCCGTCGGCGGGATCGTCCTCGCGGACACGCGGCGGCTGCGCGACTGCTTCCCGGCGCTCGACTACTTCGAAAGCTGCGGACTGCCGTACGCCGTGGCCGTCAACCACTTCGAGGGCACGCCTTCGTACGAACCGGAGGACGTGCGGGAGGCGCTGACCATACCGGCGCGCGTACCCGTCGTGATCATGGACGCGCGGCGCCGGGTCACGGTACTGGAATCCCTGATGACCCTCGTGGGCCACGCCCTCGACTCGACCCCCGAATAGAGAACGTGCAGATGCGCAAGATACTCGTCGTCGGCGCCGGCCAGTCCGGTCTCCAGCTCGCCCTCGGACTCCAGGCGAAGGGGTACGAGGTCACCCTCATGTCCAACCGGACGGCGGACGAGATCCGCACCGGCCGGGTCATGTCCACCCAGTGCATGTTCGACACGGCGCTCCAGCACGAGCGGGACCTGAAGCTCGACTTCTGGGAGCAGCAGGCGCCGAAGATCGAGGGACTGGGCGTCTCGGTCTCCGCCCCCGACAGCAGCCGCGCCGTCGACTGGCTCGGCAAGCTGAAGGGCTTCGCCCAGTCCGTCGACCAGCGCGTGAAGATGGCCGGCTGGCTCGACACCTTCGCGCAGCGCGGCGGCCAGCTGGTCATCCACGGGGCGTCCGTCTCCGACCTGGACTTCTTCTCCCGTACGTACGACCTCGTGCTGGTCGCGGCCGGCAAGGGCGAGCTGGTCTCGCTGTTCGGCCGGGACGCGGCCCGCTCGCCGTACGACGCCCCGCAGCGCGCGCTCGCCGTCTCGTACGTGCACGGGCTGGCTCCGCGCCCCGAGCACCCGGAGACGGACGCCGTGCGCTGCAACCTGGTCCCGGGCGTCGGCGAGCTGTTCGTGATCCCGACGCTGACCACCTCCGGGCGGGCCGACATCCTGTTCTGGGAGGGCATCCCGGGCGGGCCGGTCGATGTCTTCGGCGGGGTGAAGGACCCGGCGGACCACCTCGCGCTGACGCTGGACCTGATGGAGAAGTTCACGCCCTGGGAGTACGCGCGGGCGACGAAGGTGGAGCTGACGGACGCGGGCGCCACGCTCGCCGGGCGGTACGCCCCCGTCGTCCGCAACCCCATCGGCCGGCTGCCCGGCGGCGGGCTGGTGCTGGGCGTGGCGGACGTGGTCGTCGCGAACGACCCGATCACCGGCCAGGGTTCGAACTCGGCCGCCAAGTGCGCGGCCTCGTACCTCTCCTCGATCCTCATGCACGGGGACAACCCGTTCGACGAGGCGTGGATGAAGGCGACCTTCGACAAGTACTGGTTCACCAGCGGCAAGCCCACCACCCAGTGGACGAACGCCATGCTCGGCGTCCCGCCGGAGCACGTGCTGAACCTGATCGGTGCGGCCGGCCAGCTCCAGCCGGTGGCGGACCGTTTCGCCAACGGCTTCGACAACCCGGCCGACTTCGACGCGTACTTCTACGACCCCGAGGACGCGGCGGACTACCTGGCCGAGGTGGCGGGCGCCCCGGACGCCGCGGGCGCCCCGGACGCCGCGGGCGCCCCGGCCTCCGCGTAACCCGTGTCGTCCCCCGCCGTCGCGCCCTCGGGCAGCGGCGGCGGGCTGAAGGCGGCCAGCGGCGCCCCGTCGGGGTCCGGCCGTACCGCGCCGAGCAGCGGGTTCGCGGCGATCGGCGAGACCTTCACCTTCGCGCCCGGCCGGGGCGCCTGGATGACCTTGCCGTCGCCGACGTACAGGGCCACGTGGGTGGCGGTCGGGAAGTACACCACCAGGTCGCCGGGGCGCAGTTCGTCGAGCGGCACCCTGGGCAGCCGGGCCCACTGCTCCTGACTGGTCCGGGGGATCTCGCGGCCCGCGTGCGCCCAGGCCTGCGAGGTCAGCCCGGAACAGTCGAAGGAGGCCGGCCCCTCCGCGCCCCACACGTACGGCTTCCCGATCTGGGCGGCCGCGTACGTGAGGGCCGTGCCGCCGGCCGCCGTGGGGGTGCGCAGCCGGGGCGCGCCGCCGCTGCCCAGCTTCCCCGAACCGATCAGCTCCCGCTGCGCGCCGGCGGTGTCCTCGGCTTCCCGCGCGTCGAGCTCGGTGAGCTGGGCGGGGCTGAGCGAGGCCAGCATCCGCTCGACCTCCCCCAGTTGCGCGGCGGCCTCCTCCTTGCGCTGCTTGGTCTCGGCGGCCAGCTTCTGCTCGGAGTCCAGGGCCTTGCGGGCGGCGGTGGCCAGGGTGTCGGCCTGCTTCTCGCCCCGGGTGAGCCGCTCCAGCGCGGCGGCCCGACGGGCCCCCTCGCGCTCCGCGACCCGGCGCTGCTCCAGGGCCCCCTGCGGGTCCCCGGCGAACAGCATCCGGGCGTACGGGGAGAACCCGCGGGCCCCCTTGTACTGCTCGCGCGCCAGCCGGCCCGTGGTGGCCTGGGCGTCGGTGACGGCGCTACGGGCCTTGCCGAGCTCGGTGCTGAGCCGGCTCTCCTCACGCTGCCGGGCGGTGAGGGCGGCCTCGGCGGCGTTGTAGGCCTCGGTGGCCTGCTCGGCACGCTGGTAGAGGCCTTGCAGGCGGGTGAGGAGGACGCCGACGGGTTCGGCGGGTGCGGCGGCCGGGGCTTCGGGCGCCGCGGGCACCTCGGGTGCTGCCGGTGCCTCGGGCGCCCCCGGCGTCTCCGGTGTTCCCGGGGCGGTGGGGGCGGCGGGCTCGGCGTGGGCGACGGGGAGCGGGCCGGCCGTGACGAGGGCGGCGGCTAGGCACGCGGCGCGAAGCAGCCGACGGGTGCGTCGACGTGACATGGGGTCACCTCCAGGCGGCCGATGCTGCCATGCCCGGTATGACAAATCGCCCAACCGGGGCGGCCGGGCCGCTCCGCTCACCCGGTCGGCGTACGGCCGCCGGCCGGACCCGATGAAACGCCCGAGGCGCCTTCGGCCAAGTACGGGGTGAGGGGGCCGGGTCGACCGTCTCCCTCGGCGGGCCGGCGCGGTGAACGGCCGGATCAGCCGGCCAGCAGGCGGGCCTTGGCCGCCGAGAACTCCTCCGGGGTGAGCAGGCCTTCGCGGGCCAGCGCCGCCAGTTGGGTCAGCCGGTCGGTCAGGTCGGCCCCGGGGGAGACCGGTCCGGGAGCACCCGGTCCGGGGTGCGGAGCCGGGCGGCCGCCCGCGGGCTCCCGGCGGTCGGAGGGGGCCGCCGGGAGCTTCGGGGGCTTCGGGGGCGAGGGGGCCGGGCTCGGTACCGAGCCGGCCGGGCTCGGTACCGAGTCCGCGCCGGGGGCCGGGGTCGAGGCCGCGGCCATGCCGCCCTGCGGCTGCGCCGGCGTCGCCGCCCCGCGCTGGGCCGCCTCCCAGACGTAGGCCCCGCGCGCCAGGATTCCGCGCAGCAGGGGATGGCCCGAGGGGCGCTGGGAGGGGTTCACCACGGAGCCGATGGGGCGGATGAACATCAGGCCACCCCCAGCCGGTCGGCCGGGAGGCGGACCGCTCCGGCGATCCGGCCGCCCGCCGCGCGGACGGCGACGGCGGCGTCCTCGGCCCAGACGTGCTCGACGACCAGGAGGAGCGCGCAGCTGCCGCGGTCCATCAGTTCGGCCGATTCCCTGACGTCCTCGGGGCCGATCAGCGGGGCCGCCTCCCGGTGGGCGAGCAGCCCCCGGAGTTCGACGAACTCGTCGAACTCCGCCGACAGCACGTCGCCGGACGCCGTCTTGGTGGCCACCAGCCCGTCGATCAGCCGCACGACCCCGGCCTTGCGCAGCCCCATCACCGCCTCGACCGCCGCGACCCGCAGCTGTTCTTCCGGAAAGGCCAGGACGATGAACTCCGCAGGTCCCATGAGAGGTGACTCCTGATCCGCTACTTCACTTCCGACCAGTTCTGACGACTCTTCGGCACACTATGACATAAGCGGACATACGGCCCGGCTCCTTGCTACGTTTCCCCGTATGACCGCTCTGACGGCGAAGGTGACGGAACCCGCCCCGCCACCGCCACCCGGCGCCCGTGCGCCCAAGCGTCGCGGAGTCGAGCTGTCGCTGCTCTTCGGCGCCGTCCTGATCGCCGTCCTCGGCCACCTCTACGTGGGACTCGCCACCACCGGCCACATCCCCGCGCCCGCCGCCCACTACGCCGCCGGCCTCGCCGTGGCAGCGCTCGTCGCCCACCTGGCCGTCCGCCTGTTCGCCCCGTACGCCGATCCGCTGCTGCTCCCGATCGCCGTCCTGCTCAACGGCCTCGGCCTCGTCCTCATCCAGCGCCTCGACGCCACCACCCCCACGAACGCCACCGCCGGCGAGCAACTGCGCTGGTCCGCGCTCGGGATGGTGCTCTTCGTGCTCGTGGTGGCGCTGCTGCGCGACCACCGGGTGCTGCAGAAGTACGCGTACCTCTCCGTCGCCGTGGCGCTCGCGCTGATGCTGGTGCCCGTCTTCTTCCCGGCCGTCAACGGCGCGCACATCTGGATCCGGTTCGCCGGGCTCTCCTTCCAGCCGGGGGAGTTCGCCAAGATCCTGCTCGCCGTCTTCTTCGCCTCCTACCTCGCGGCGAACCGCACCGCCCTGGCCCTCACCGGCCGCACCCTCTTCTGGAAGCTGAGGCTGCTGCCCGGCCGGGTGCTCGGCCCGATCCTCGCCATCTGGCTGCTCTCCGTCGGCGTGCTCGTCCTGGAGCGGGACCTGGGAACCTCGCTGCTCTTCTTCGGCCTCTTCGTGATCATGCTGTTCACGGCCACCGGCCGGATCGGCTGGATCGCCATCGGGCTGCTGCTCGCGGCCGTGGGCGCGTACGCCGTCGGGACGTTCGAACCGCACGTGAACAGCCGCGTGGACGACTGGCTGAATCCTTTCGCCTCCATCGAGCGCGGCGAAGGCCCCGGCCAGCTCGCCCAGTCGCTTTTCGCCTTCGGAGCCGGTGGACTGCTCGGCTCCGGGCTCGGCCACGGCCAGTCCTTCCTCATCGGGTTCGCCGCCAAATCGGACTTCATCCTGGCCACCGCCGGGGAGGAGCTCGGCCTCGTCGGCCTCACCGCGATCCTGCTCCTCTACGGGCTCCTCGTCGCCCGCGGATTCCGCGCCGGGCTGGCGCTGCGCGACCCCTTCGGCCGGCTCCTCGCCACCGGACTCGCCTCGATCGTCGCGCTCCAGGTGTTCGTCATCGCCGGCGGAGTCACCGGCCTGATCCCGCTGACCGGCATGGCCATGCCCTTCCTCGCCCAGGGAGGCTCCTCCGTGGTCACCAACTGGATCATCGTCGCCCTCCTGGTCCGGCTCAGCGACAGCGCCCGCAGGCCCGGACCGGCCGAGGAGGCCGAAGCGTGATCCGCTACATCCGCTGGTGCGCGTACTTCTGCGCCCTGCTGCTCGTCGCCCTGCTGGTCAACGTCGGCCGCGTGCAGGTCTGGGAGGCCGCGGGCTACGGCGCCAACCCGGCCAACAAGCGCCCCGCCATCGAGCGGTACGCCGAGCCGCGCGGGGACATCACCGTCGACGGCCGTCCCGTCACCGGCTCCCGGGACAGCCGCCAACTGCTGCGCTACGAGCGCACGTACAAGAACGGCCCGCTCTACGCGCCCGTCACCGGTTTCGCCTCCCAGACCTACGGGACCAGCTTCCTGGAGCGCGCCGAGGACCCGGTCCTCTCCGGCACCGACCCCGGGCTGTCGGCCTTCCCGCTCTGGTACGAGCTCTCGCGCGGCCGCCCCGGCGGCGGCGACGCCGCCACCACCATCCGGGCGAACATGCAGCTGGCCGCGTACGCCGGGCTCGCGGGCAAGCGGGGCGCGGTCGCCGCCGTGGAGCCGTCCACGGGCAAGATCCTCGCGCTGGTCAGCAGCCCCTCCTACGACCCCGCCGTGCTCTCCGGCACGGGGCCGAAGGTCAAGGAGGCCTGGGAGAAGCTCAACGCGGACCCCGCCAAGCCGATGCTCAACCGGGCGCTGCGCGAGACGTACCCGCCCGGCTCCACCTTCAAGATCGTGACGGCCGCCGCCGCCCTCGACGCGGGCGTGGTCGCCGACGTGGACGCGCCGACCGAGACCCCGGACCCGTACCCGCTGCCGAACACCAGCACCCTGCTGCCGAACGCGGGCACGGGCTGCGCCGACGCCTCGATGGCGGACGCCATCCAGTGGTCGTGCAACACGGTGATGGCGAAGATCGGCGTCCAGGTCGGGCTGCGCGGGATGACGGAAGCGGCGCGCCGGTTCGGCTTCAACGACGCGGGGCTGCGCGTGCCGGCCTGGGTGTCGCGGTCGAACTTCGACACGGACATGAGCCCCGACCAGCTGGCCCTGTCCTCGATCGGGCAGTTCAACACCAAGGCCACCCCGCTGCAGATGGCGATGGTGGCGGCGGCCGTCGCCAACGGCGGGGAGCTCAAGGCCCCCTACCTGGTGGACCGCACGACACAGGACGACGGCGACCCGGTCCGCCGTGCCGACCAGCGCAGCCTCGGCCGGGCCATGACCCCGCTGACCGCGATGCGGATGCAGGAGCTCATGGTGAAGGTGGTCGAGAGCGGCACCGGCCGCAACGCGGCGATCCCCGGCGCCGTGGTCGGCGGCAAGACCGGCACGGCCCAGCACGGCGTCGGCAACGCGGGCACCCCGTACGCCTGGTTCATCTCCTGGGCCGGACCCCGGGGCGGCAGGCCGCCGTCCGTGGCGGTCGCGGTGGTCGTCGAGGACGCCTCCGCCGTCCGCGGCGACATCAGCGGCAACCTCGCGGCCGCGCCGATCGCCCGCGCGGTGATGGAGGCGGCCCTGTCCGCCCGGTGAATCGGCCGCGCGGAGGGGCCCTCGCAGGGGTTGCCAATCTCCGCGGTCATGGGGAGAAACGCCTGGATAACCAGGTACTTGGGTGGGGCCGCCGTGACGTGCACGGTGCTGGCGCTGTGGTGGCTGGTGCTGGGTGCGGGCGTGTCGGTGTACCGGCCGGAGGTGATTGCCCTGGGGGCGGTGGCCCTGGCGCTGACCGCCGGGTGGGCGTGGTCGCAATCCCGGCCGGTCCCGATCGTGCCGCCCCGGGAGGCGGGCCCGGTGCCGGCGCCGCCCGCGCGGCTGCCCGGGAAGCCGGAATCCCGCTTCTTCTGGTGGCTGAAGGTCGCGGTGCTGATCTTCCCGGCCGCTGCCGCCGTCGGCACGCTGGCGGCCCGGACGGAAGGGGGCGACCTGCGACGGATCGCGGCGATCCAGGAGGCCGGTGCAGAGGTGGCCCAGGGCCGGATCGTCGAGGTCCACCGGCTGGAGGCCCTCGACAGCAGGATTCCGGTCGTGGACGGTGACGTGACGGTCGAAGTGCCCCTCCGCTCCCCGGGCGGCGGCATCGTGGGCAAGGGGCGGGTCGAGGTGGTGGACGGGTTCCTCGGGCGGCAGGCGGACCTGGTCGCGGCGGAACGGTTCGGCAGGCCTCTCGGTGATCCCGGGGCGTCCGCCGCGGCCGTCCCGGTGCTGTACGCCCCGACCGCGCCCGAACTCGGCGGCTACGTGAACAAGCGCGACGACCTCGGCCGGTACCTGGAGACGGGCTCCGTGTTCGCGCTCGTCCCGCCCAACACGGGCGGCAAGATCGTCCTGGCCTGTGGTGGGGGCGCGCTGCTCCTCTGGGGACTGGCCCTCCTTCCGCGCCGACGGGTCAACGCGGCCGCCGCCACGCTCCGGGAGGACGCGAGCGGCGGGGCGGCGCTGCCCGCCGTGCGGGCCCGGATCACCGCGGCCCGGCGGGACGACCACACCTCGCTCGGAGACGAGGACGGCACGGTCCGCGTGACATCGGGCCGCGGGCTGCTCTTCGCGCTGGAGGACGGTTCCGAGGTGCTGATCGACGCCGGAACGAACCGCAAGATCGGCCTCTTCGCGGCGCGCGCGGGGGACCGGCCGGGCTGGCTGATCGGCGCCCGGAACTGGCGCCTGATCAGGAACCGGCAGCCGGTCGTCTTCGTCACCGACGAGGGCGAGGGGGCGTGGCTGCGGATGGACCGCGAGGACTTCGAGCGGGTCATCGCGCCCGCCGCTCCCGTGCAACCCGACCCGGAGCGCCGTACGGTGCTCTCGCCCGCGCTCTCCGCCCTGCTGCCCGGAGCCGTGTGGCCCTCGTTCGGCGGCTTGTCACTGTCCTACGGGCTGGTCGTCCTGGTGCTGACCGTCCCGATGCCCTGGGTCGCGTCGCTGGGGGTGACAGCGCTCTCCACCGCCCTGGCCGTGGCCGCACCCCTGGTGATGACGAGGCGCGACGACGAGCTCGCGGCCCGGGCCGGCCGCTGGGAGGTCCACGAAACCCGCGACCCGGAACTGGGGCCTGCCTGACCGGCCGCACGACCCGACCGCCCGCCTGCCCGCTTGCCCGCCTGCCCGCCGGTTCCGGCCCGGAACGGTCTCCGGTCCGGGCCCGGCCGGGGCGCGCCCTGTCCGCCCCCGCCCTACCCGCCCGCGCCCTCCGCGATGGTCTCCGTCACCTCCGCCACCCGCTGCTCCTCCTCCGCCGCGAAGCGCTCCCGGTCGAGGGCCTCGGCGATCTCCTCGTCCTGGCTCATCAGCAGGTCCAGGTTGGAGTTGCCCATCTCGAAGACGCCCATGTCCAGGTACGCCTTCTGGAGCCGCTCGCCCCACAGCCCGATGTCCTTCACGCACGGCACGATCCGGCTGAACAGCAGCTTGCGGAAGAGCGCCAGGAACTCGGAGCGCTCGCTGAACTCCTCCGCCTCGGCGCGCGAGATGCCGAAGTTCTCCAGCACCTCCACCCCGCGCAGCCGGTCCCGCATCAGGTAGCAGCCCTCGATCACGAACTCCTCGCGCTCGCGCAGCTCGGCGTCCGACAACTGCTTGTAGTAGTCGCGCAGGGCCATCCGCCCGAACGCCACGTGCCGTGCCTCGTCCTGCATCACGTAGGCCAGGATCTGCTTGGGCAGCGGCTTGTTCGTGGTGTCGCGGATCATCCCGAAGGCGGCCAGCGCCAGCCCCTCGATGAGCACCTGCATGCCCAGGTACGGCATGTCCCAGCGGGAATCGCGCAAGGTGTCGCCGAGCAGGCCCTGGAGGCTGTCGTTGATCGGGTAGAGCATCCCGATCTTCTCGTGCAGGAACCGTCCGAATATCTCCGCGTGGCGGGCCTCGTCCATGGTCTGGGTGGCGGAGTAGAACTTCGCGTCCAGGTCCGGCACCGACTCGACGATGCGCGCCGCGCACACCATCGCGCCCTGCTCGCCGTGCAGGAACTGGCTGAAGTTCCATGCGCTGTAGTGCCGGCGCAGCTCGCCGCGGTCCCGTTCCGTGAGCTTGGCCCAGTGCAGGGTGCCGTGCAGCGGAAGCGCCTCGTCCGGGGTGCCCAGGGGATCGTACGGATCCACCTCGATGTCCCAGTCGATGCGCTTGGCGCCGTCCCACTGCTTGTCCTTGCCCTTCTGGTACAGGGCCAGCAGCCGCTCGCGGCCGCCGTCGTACTCCCAGCTGAAACGGGCGTTGCCGGAGGCGGGGACCGGCCAGACGGTCTCACCCGGATCGTTGGTGTAGAGCTCGTGCGTCGACACTGACGCCCCCTCGTCTCACGTAACCGCGTACTTGCGTGTACTTGCGTGTACTTCCGTACGGGACCGGACAGTTGGCAGCGTCACACGTTGGTAGACGCGCGGTCAACAAGTCGGGTGCGGGGGATTGACGGCCTTGCTGACAAGCAGTCTCATAAGAGGTGACCGCCGGTAACTCGACGACGAGGTGTCCGAAGCCATGACCACCGTGACCGAACGAGCCGAGCTCCGCGACGCCCTCGGCCTGCTCAAGGACCGCGAGCAGATCGCCGAGCGGCTGCTCGAATCCTCGGCGAAGCACTCCTTCGACCCCGACAAGGAACTCGACTGGGACGCCCCGCCCATCGACGGCAAGTACTACTGGCCGCCCGAGCTGCTCTCCCTCTTCGACACCCCGCTGTGGAAGAAGATGGGCGAGGAGCAGCGCATCGAACTCTCCCGCCACGAGGCGGCCGCCCTCGGCTCGCTCGGCATCTGGTTCGAGATCATCCTCATGCAGCTCCTGGTCCGGCACGTCTACGACAAGTCCCTGACCAGCAATCACGTCCGGTACGCGCTCACCGAGATAGCCGACGAGTGCCGCCACTCGATGATGTTCGCCCGCATGATCAAGACGGGCGGAGCACCCGAATACCCGGTCTCCCGCACCAACCACAACCTCGCCCGCATCCTGAAGACCATCTCCACCACCCCCGGCTCCTTCGCCTGCACCCTCCTCGGCGAGGAGATCCTCGACTGGATGCAGCGCCTGACCTTCCCGGACGAGCGCATCCAGCCCCTCGTGCGCGGAGTCACCCGCATCCACGTCATCGAAGAGGCGCGCCACGTCCGCTACGCCCGCGAGGAGCTGCGCCGCCAGATGCTCACCGCCCCGCGCTGGGAGCAGGAACTCACCCGCGTCAGCTGCGGCCAGGCCGCCCGCGTCTTCTCGCAGGCCTTCGTGAACCCCCAGGTCTACGACAACATCGGCCTCGACCGGCACGAAGCGCTCGCCCAGGTCAAGGCGAGCGGCCACCGCCGGGAGGTCATGCAGACCGGAGCCAAGCGGCTCACCGACTTCCTGGACGACATCGGCGTGATGCAAGGGGTCGGCCGCAAGCTCTGGAAGAGCTCGGGCCTCCTCGCCTGAACACCCCTCACCTCGGGGTGCGGCTACCCTGCGGACATGACAGCCGTACGGGCGTACCGCAGGTTGAGCGTCGAGGAGCGGCGGGCCCAGCTCCTCGACGCGGCCCTGACGTTGTTCGCGCACCGGGCGCCGGAGGAGGTCTCGCTGGACGACGTGGCCGAGGCCGCCGGCGTCTCGCGCCCCCTCGTCTACCGCTACTTCCCGGGCGGCAAACAGCAGCTCTACGAGGCCGCCCTGCGCTCGGCGGCCGACGTGCTGCGGCTCTGCTTCGCCGAACCCCAGGCCGGCCCCCTGACCCAGCGGCTCTCCCGGGTCCTGGACCGGTACCTGGCCTTCGTCGACGAACACGACGCAGGCTTCTCCGCCCTCCTCCAGGGCGGCAGCGTGGTCGAAACCTCCCGCACCACCGCCACCGTCGACGGCATCCGCCGGGCCGCCGCCGAGGCGATCCTCTTCCACCTCGGCGTACCGGCCCCCGGCCCGCGCCTGAGCATGATGGTGCGCACGTGGATCACGGCGGTCGAGGCCGCCTCGCTGATCTGGATCGACGAGGGCAAACAGCCGGAGATCGACTCGCTCCGGGACTGGCTGGTCGACCAGTTCATCGCCCTGCTCGCGGCCACGGCCGCCACCGACCCGGAAACGGCCGCCGCGGCCCGTGCCGCGCTCGCGCTCGAATCAGCGGACGGTCCGGTGGGGGTACTGGCCCGCCGGGTGATCCCGGTGGTCTCCGAGGCGGCCCACCTGCTGTGACCCCTGAAAGCCGTGAGCTCCGAGAAGCTGTGAGCTCCGAGGAGATGTGACGTCCGAGAAGCTGTGAGACTGGAACGGTGAGAAGCCAACCCACCCCCTTCGAGGGCGGCCCGATGGACGGCCGGACCCTCCCGATCCTCCTCGGCCCGACCGGCCACCCGTCCAAGTGGTACGAGATCCCGGTCCCGGCCCCGGACGGCGGCGCCCCCACGGTGCTGCTCTACGAGCGGGTCCCCGCGGGGTACTCCAAGCGCCTCGGTCTCCAGAAGGGCTGGAAGTACGTCTACGCCCCGGGCGGCCAGAAGCCGAAGCTCCGCTGGCCCTGGACCAAGCCGACCCCGCCGGCGGCGTGAGGGCCGGGTCCCGCCCGGCCCGGCCGCGCCGGGGGAGTGACCCGGGGGCGTCACACCACGCCAGCCGGGCGTCACACCACGCCAGCCGGGCGTCACCTCACGGCAGCCGGGCCTCGACCAGGGTCAGTACGGCCTCCGCTCCGCCCCCACCGTCCGCCGCCTGCCGGAACACCAGCCCGGCCCCGATGACCTCCGCCTGTCCCACCGCGATCGTCAGCCCCAGCCCGTGTCCCTTGCTCCCGCCCCCGGTGCGGAATCGCTGGGGCCCGTGGGACACGAGGTACTCGGGATAGCCGTCGCCGTGGTCCCGTACCGTCACCACCGGCCCGTCTACCGTCACGACCACCGGCGCCCGCCCGTGCTTGTGGGCGTTGGCGACCAGGTTCCCCAGGACCCGCTCCAGGCGCCGCCGGTCCGTCTCCACGTGCGCGTCCCGCACCACGACGACCTCCGTGTCCGTCCCCGACGCCCGCACCACCCGCCGCGCGAGACGCCCGAGCTGGTGCAGGTCCGTCTCCACCACCTCGCTGCCCGAGTCGAGCCGGGAGATCTCCAGCAGGTCCTCCGTCAGCTGCCGCATCGTGCGCACCCGCTCCTGCACGAGCTCCGTCGCCCGCCCCTCCGGCAGCAGTTCCGACGCCGCCTGCAGACCGGTCAGCGGGGTGCGCAGCTCGTGCGCGACGTCCGCCGTGAACCGCTGCTCCCGCTGGAGCTTCGTCTGCAGGCTGCCCGCCATCGTGTCCAGGGCCGCCGCCACCGTCGCCACCTCGTCCTGGTGCCGCGAGGGGTCCTTCGTCCGGGGGTCCCGGACCCGTGCGTCCAGGTCGCCCTGGGTGATCCGGCGGGCCACCGTCGCCGTCTGGTGCAGCCGCCGCGTCACCCGGGTCACGGCGAAGGCCCCCACCAGCAGCGTCCCTCCGATGGCCAGGACCGACGATCCGATGATCGCGTTGTCCAGCCCGCTGATCGTCCGCGCGCTCTGCCCGTAGTCGACGGCCGCGGCCAGTGCCTTCCCGTCGGCCGGGGCCGCCGCCCACATCAGCTGCCGGCCCTCGTGCTCCGCCACGAGCGTCCCGCGCTGTCCGGCGATGGCCAGCGTGCGCAGCCCGTCCGGCAGTCCGGCCGGATCCAGCCCGGACCCCGGCGGCAGCATCTCGCCGGCCTCGTAGGCGCGCGAGGCGTCGGTCAGTTTGGCGAGGGCCTTCTCGCGGGCCGTCGCGACGGTCTGCCCGGTCACCTCCACGTGCACGAGCACACCCAGCACCGCCGCGAGGGAGCAGCACATCAGCACGATGAAGCACGCCGACTTCCAGGTCAGCGTGGCCGTCCACGAGGGCGGCCGGAGCCTCACGGCGACGCCCCCGCCGAGCCGGGGCCCGGGGACGGTCCCGGGGCGCGGCTCGGGCCGGTGCCGGGCACGCGGACGATCTGCTCCCACGTCGGCAGCATCGAGCGCTGCGTCGGGTCCCAGGACCAGGTGGTGTTCACCTCGTAGCCCGCGTTGCCGCTCGGGACCCGCAGGATCACGTCCCGTCCGGCGAGCTCGACGCTGATGACGGTGTCGGTGGTGGCCATGATCCGGTTGAGCCGGCCCTGGGTGTCCGCCGTGTACACGCGCACGGACATCTGCTGGTCGGGGTACTCGATGCCGACGATCAGCTCCTCCTTGCCGTTGCCGGTGAGGTCCCGGTAGTACGGCGTCAGCACCGGGCACTTCTTCGGATCGGCCCCGTCCGCCCCGCACGCCTCGATCGCGGCGATGGTCTCCGGAGGCATCCCGTCGGGACCGGTCTGGACGTTCGGGTGGGCCCGCAGCTCGGCCTGCACCAGGGCCGCCGGGTCGATCCCGTGCACGTTCTGGTCCTGGACGGGCGCGATCCCGGGTACGTACTCGGGCGGCGCGCCCCCCGGATCGGCGGGCGGTACGACGGCCCCCGCGCGCCCCGGCCACAGATGTACGGGCCCGCTCGCGGTCGGGGTCGCCCCGGCGCCGACCAGCCCGCCGGTGTCACCGCAGGCGCTCGCCAGCGGCAGCAGCAGCGCGGCCGCCAGGGCGGCCCGCAGACCGCCACGGACAGGCCGGCGCCGGCGTCGGGGACCGTGCGGGGAGGGAACGGATCCGGATCCGATCAACCGCCGACCCTCCTCTCCCATGAGCGTGTGCCCGTCCACAGTAGGCAGAGCCGCATCGTTTCTGCCCGCCTGCCGGGGCCTGTCCAGGGCCGGAGGGCCACCTTGCCGACGGGGTGGGAAGCGGTGCGCCTACGCGTCCGTACGCCCGCGGCGCACCATCGCGAAGCCCAGCCCGGCGGCGCCGATCGCCGCGATCCCGCCGCCCGCGGCGAGCAGCAGCATGCCGTCGCCCGGGCCGTCGGCCAGCGTGTGCAGGCCCAGCGCCTCGACGGTCCCCGCCGCACCCGAGCGCGAGGGGGCGACGGCGGGGACGACCCGGCCGTCCCGGCTCGCGGTCTTGTGCCCGGCCGTGCCGCGGCCGGCGTTCCCCGCATCGCCGAGGCCCTCGGCCCCGGCCCCGTCCTCGGCCACGCTCCCGGCCCAGGAACTGAGCCGGCCGTCGGACCGCAGCGCGAGGTGCATCGTCCCGGCGTCGCCGAAGCCGGTGCCGCCGTCGCGGCTGGTCAAGGTGGCCGCCGTGGAGCCGTCGGGATTGAGGACCTCGGCCTGGTAGGCGCCCTTGGCCACGCGGTACACCTTCGCGGTGGAGACGCCGTCCGCGAGGGACAGGGTCTTGACCAGGGTCCGCTGGACGCTCACGCCCTGCACGGAGGAAGCCGGCGGAATCCCGTCGGCGAGCGCGGCCGCCGCGGGGAACGCCAGCAGGGTGCCGGCACCCACGGCCACGGCGGCGGCGCGTACGAGCGTGCGGCGGCTGTGGCTCACGGTGTTCACGGGAGGTCCTTCGGTGCAGGTCAGGCCCTGGGCTGTCCAGGTGGGATAAACGTATGCACCGGCCGTTGCGGTAACCCGTTGCTTCTGTAACAGCCATGCCTCAGCGACCCGGCGGAGTCGTTACACGCCAAGGGCCGCACGGCACGCGCCGCGGACCGACCCCACCGGGGGATTGCCGCGGGCCGCCGGGGCTGCTCCCATGGACGCCGGGGGTGAGGACCATGTCTTCGAGGGGACTGAAGGTACTGCCGAGCGGCCGGCCGGGCCGCGGCCGGCTGTACGTGAACCTGCCCGACGGCCGGGCGGTGGCCTGGTACGACCGGCGGGCCAACCGGATCAGCGTGCTGGCGGACGAGCGCCGCGAGGAGATCCTCACGGCCTTACGCCCCTACCTCACCGGAACCGTCGCCATCGGCCCGCCACCCGTCCCCACGGCCGAGGACCTGCTGCGCCTGTCCCTCCCGCCCGACGAGGACCTGGCCCCGAACCGCCCGGGGGAGGCACACCTCGGCGCCCTCACGTACGGCACCGCGGGCACCCGCGCCCGGCACCGGCTCCGGCAAGAGCTCACGGTGAGGCAGCGGATGGGCGACGTACTGGACACCCTGGCGGAGTCGGAGGACTGGCGGGTCCTGCACTCGATCCACGCCATCGCGGACCACCTGCTCATCGGCCCGCCCGGCGTCTTCTGCATCCGCACGGTCCAGGGCCGCCGCCAGCGCGCGGTGATCGGCGACCTCCTCCTCACGGTGGGCCGCGCCGACCCCACCCCGGACCCCCGCGAAGCCCGCCGCGCGGCGGCGTACGCGACCCGCGCCCTCTCCACCCCGGTGACCCCGGTCCTGGCGGTGGTCGACGCGACCCGGCTGGAGATCGCCCCCACCCTCAGAGACGTCCGCATCCTCACCCCGGCCACCACCTCAACGTTCCTGACGAACACCCCCACCACCCTCAAACCCCCGGACGTAGAAGCCCTCTTCACCAAGGCCAGAGACCGCAGAACCTGGCACTAGCCACCCTCCCCAGCCATCCGCATCCAAGACCCGGGGGCGCAGCCGATCCAGCCGTCCGGCGTTTGAGGACCGGGGTCTGGGGCGGAGCCCCAGAGGGGTCCGGGCGCAGCCCGGCACCCCCTCCAGCCCGTCCGACGCCCGAGGACCGGGGTCCGGGCAGCGCCCGGCGGGTGGGGGACTCCGCCCCGCAGGGCCCACGGCCCCTCAAGCGGAGCTCCGCTTGCGCGGCGTCACCGCCTTCTTCGCGGCGGCGGCCCGAGCCGGCTTGGCCTCCGCGGCCTTGGCCGAGGCCGTCTTCTTCGCACCCGCCGCAGCGGCCTTCTTCTTCGCGGCAGCGCCGGCCGTCGACTTCTTCGCACTGCCGGTACCGGTACCGGCACCGGCAGCACCACCCGCCGCCGACGCAGTCGACTTCTTGCCACCCACCGCCTTCGGCGCAGCCGCCCCCGCCGCGGCCTTCTTCCGCCGAATCGGCGTGACCTCCGCCCCAGCCCCCTCGCCCTCCGCCGCAGCCGGACCCGCCGCCCCCGCCCGAGACGCCTTCGCCACCCGAACACTGTTCTCCAACGCGGCCATCAGATCGATGACCTGCCCACCCGCCCCCTCCACCGGCGGCCCCGCCGCCACCACCGGTTCACCGCCACCCGCCTTCGCTGCGACCATCGCCTCCACCGCCTCGCGGTAGTCGTCGCGCAGCGAGTCCATCTCCACCTCCCCCAACGTCGCCATCAGCGCGTCCGCCAGGTCCAGCTCGGCCTCCCGCACGGACACCGTCCCCTCGGGCGCCACCCCTTCCGGAACCCGGATCTCGTCCGGCCACAGCAGCCCGTGCATCGCGATCACGTCGTCGACGACCCGCAGCATGCCCAGCCGCTCCCGCCCCCGCAGCGCGTACTTCGCGATCGCGACCTTCCGGCTCCGCTTCAGCGCCTCCCGCAGCAGCGTGTACGGCTTGGCCGCCGTAGCCCCGCTCGCCGCGAGATAGTAAGCCGCGTCCATCTGCAACGGATCGATCTGATCAGCGGGCACAAACGAAACGATCTCAATGGTCTTCGCGGTGGCGATCGGCAGCTGCGCCAGATCCTCGTCCGTGATCGGAATGATCGACCCGTCCGCCTCCTCGTACCCCTTGCCGATCTCGGCGGTCGACACCTCCTCACCGTCCAGCTCGCAGACCTTGCGGTAGCGGACCCGCCCTCCATCGCTGACATGGATCTGGCGGAAGGAGATCGAGTGGCTCTCCGTGGCGTTCACGAGCTTGATCGGAATGCTGACCAAGCCGAAGGAGATCGCCCCGTTCCATATGGATCGCACGGTTCCTCCTGATTCGTGGCAGTCTCATCGTATGACGCCGATCACCCTGGTGGAGGGCCGTCGCATTTCGCTCAGCAACCTCGACAAGGTCCTCTACCCGGAGACCGGTTTCACCAAGGGCGAGGTCCTCCACTACTACGCCACGGTCGCGGGCCCCCTGCTCGCCCACATCCACGACCGCCCGGTGTCCTTCCTGCGCTATCCCGACGGCCCGGACGGACAGCTGTTCTTCACGAAGAACCCGCCACCCGGTACCCCCGCCTGGGTGAAGACCACTCCGGTGCCCCGCTCGGAGGAGCTCCGGGCCGAACAGGTGGTCGTCGCCGACCTGCCCACCCTGATGTGGGCCGCCAACCTCGTCGTCGAGTTCCACACCCCCCAGTGGCCGGCCGGCGCCCCCGCCCTCGCCGACCGCCTGATCCTCGACCTCGACCCCGGTCCCCCCGCCACCGTCGTCGAATGCTCCGCCGCCGCCCTCTGGCTCCGGGAGCGCCTCACCGCCGACGGCCTCCACGCCTACGCCAAAACCTCCGGCTCCAAGGGCCTCCATCTGGCGGTGCCCCTCGAACCGACCCCCTCCGAGCACGTGTCGGCGTACGCCAAGGCCCTCGCCCAGGAGGCCGAGCGCGAGCTCCCCCACCTCGTCGTGCACCGGATGACCAAGGCGCTGCGCCCCGGGAAGGTCTTCGTCGACCACAGCCAGAACGCCGCCGCCAAGACCACGGCGGCCCCCTACACCCTGCGCGCCCGCGCCCTGCCCACCGTCTCCGCCCCCGTCTCCTGGGCGGAGGTCGAGTCCTGCCGCACCCCCTCCGACCTGGTCTTCCTCGCCGACGACATCGCCCCCCGGCTGGCCCGCGAAGGCGATCTCTTCGCCCCGCTCCTCGACCCCGCCCAAGCGGGACGGCTCCCGTGATCACCGTCGCGCTCGCCGTGGCCGTACGCTCACTGCCGCGCGCGCCGGGTCTCGCGTACGAGCCCAAGTTCGACGGCCACCGCCTCGTCGTCATCCGCACCGACCGCGCTGTCGACGGGGTCGTCCTCCAGGCCCGCTCCGGCCGCATCGTCACCGCCGCCTTCCCCGACCTGGCCGCCGCCGCGCACCACCTGCCCGCCGGGACGGTGCTCGACGGGGAGGTGGTGATCTGGCACGCCGGCCGCACCGAGTTCGCGCTCGTACAGCGCCGCGCGGCCGCCGCCTCGGCCGCGCGGGCCGCCGTGCTGGCCCAGACGCTGCCGGCCTCGTACGCGGCCTTCGACGTACTGGAACTCGCCGGGCTGGACCTGCGCGCCCGTCCGTACGAGCGCCGGCGCGCCCTCCTCGTGGACCTGCTTCTGCCCCTGGGCCCGCCGCTCCAGCCGGTCCCCATGACCACGGACCCGGAGCTGGCGGAGACCTGGTACGAAACCCTGCCCGCCAGCGGTATCGAGGGCCTGGTCGTCAAACGGATGGACCAGTCCTACCCGGCCGGCCGGCGCGGCTGGCAAAAGCTCCGCCACACCAACGTCCGCGACGCGGCCGTGGTCGGCTACACGGGCACCGCCCGCCGCCCGCTCGCCCTCGTCCTGGTCCTGCCGGTCGGCGACGAGACCCCGCTGGTGTCGAGCCCCCTGACGGCGGCGCTGCGCACCGAGGTGGCGGCGGCGCTGGCCGGTCACGCCTCGCGCACCCCGCACAGCTCACGCACCTCGCAGGGCGCCACCGCCACCGCCACCATCACGGCGATCGGCCTCGGCGAGGTCCCCTTCCACTCCCTGGACCCGCCCCTGACGGCCGAGGTCCGCCACACCTCGACCCGCCACCCGCCACCGGAGGTCCTGCGCCTGCGCACAGACCTGTGACCCGCGGCGAAGGGCCGCGGGCCACGGTCAACGGGTCGGTTCGGACGGTCGGACGGTCTCAGGCGGTTCGTTCCGCCCCTCAGGCGGGCTTGGCGCCGCCCAGGGGCGGCAGGGTCGGCGGCTGCTTCCGTGCCGGCCGCGGGTTGGGGTGCTCGTACCCGGATTCCCGTTCGGCCCGCGCATCGTCCTGATGGCTGTGGGTCCGGGAGCCGAAGTTCCCGTACCCCTGCATCTCGTGCGGGCGCAGTCCGCTCTCGGGGAATTCGACGTACTCCCGCTCCTCGGAGACCTCGTGCACCGCGCCGCCGTCGGGCAGGTGCGGCTGGCTCTCGGGAGTGGGGGGTGCGGGTTCCTGTGCCCGGACCCGCTTGCCCAGCATGAAACCGCCGAGCAGGAAGCCGACCACGAGGAGCCCGACGACGAGGAACCACGCGATGTTGGTCAGAGTTCTGTCCACCGCGAGGAAGATCAGAGTCGTGTCCATACAACCCATTTTCCCGCATCGGCGACCATTTCACCCGATCGCGCCCCCGACCCGCCTTCTCACCCCTTGAGCGGCCCGTCCGCGTCCCGCACCCCACGCACTTCCCTGCCCCCGAGCACCGCCAGGATCTCCGCGCAGATGGCCAGCGCCGTCTCCGCCGGAGTCTGCCCGCCCAGGTCCAGGCCGATCGGCCCGTGCACCGTCCGCAGCCGCTCCTCGCTCACCCCGGCCGCGAGCAGCCCCTCGCGGCGCCGCGCGGTGGTCTTGCGGGAGCCGAGCGCGCCGACGTACGGAATCCCGAGCGCGAGCGCGGTGCGCAGCGTCGGCACGTCGAAGTCCGGATCATGGCTCAGCATCGCCAGACAGGCGGCGTCCCGCCGCACGTCGAGCACCTTCTCGGCCTCGGCCACAGACCCGACGACACTCACGTCCCACCCGAGCAGCCGGGCCTGAGCCTCGATGACCTCGGCCAGCTCCCCGCCCCCGCCGATCACCACGTACGGAGCCGACGGATAGGCCTCCACGAGCACCAGCCCGGACCCCGCGTACAGCGCGTCCCGCCCCGGCCGCCTGGTCCTCAGCAACTCCCCGGCCCGCCGCTCGGCGTCCCCGGACGGCTGATCGGCCCCCCGCACCACGACACTGACGGCCTGATCCGCCCGCTCGTTCAACTGGGTCACGAGCGCGACCCCGACCCCCTGCCCGAGCAGCTCCCACCACTCACCGGGAATCGCACGGAGCGGCTGCAACAGCACCTCGGCCTGCCCACCACACGTCAGCTTGGCCTCAACAGCCTCCCCGGCGCCCACGGAAACCTCACACACCCGCGCGGTCTCCCCGCCCCCCATGGAGGCGGCCTCCGCCACCAGCTCGGCATCGAACACCCCCCGGTACAGGGCCCCGACGCACTCCCCGCGCGCATCCACGAGCACGGCCCCGGCCGGATCCCGCGGACCGAACCCCTGCTCGGTCACGGGCCGTGCCAAAAACCCGACCCGCCCCTCGGCCACCCACTGCCGCGCCGTCTCCACCAAGTCACGCATCTCGCGCCGCCCCATCCTCACCGTCAGAGCACGCCACAAAGCCCCGGACCAGCAACCCAAGTGGCCTCCCCACCAACCTACGCACGCCCACCCCCACCCCCCACCCCCCAAAACCCACAGACCCACCCCCACATCCTTCGTACGGACCACCGGAACGCTCGGCGTTCGACCGGTCAGCTGGGCGAGGGCTCCGGGGTCAGCGACTCCTCACCGATCCGGCTCCCGGACCGGTAGACGGTGACGACCCCGTCGTGGATCTCGTAGCGGTAGGGGTCGTTGCGCGCCGTGTAGCCGGCGGCGGTCTTCTCGGCGCGCATGGCGATCCCCGGCTCGCGCTGGTCGCTGAACTCACCGAAGTAGTAGAGCTTTCCGCCCGTGGTCCGGCACAGGGTGATCTGCTTGTTCTTCGTGCGGAACGCGCCGTCCAAGGTCGCCCCTGCGCCGTCGGGGATGGACTTGGCGATCCGGCTCGGGCAGGTACCGGCACTGCTCGTGGGGGTGTCGGAGGAGGGTGCGGCTCCGTCGCCGCCTTCGAAGCCGAGCAGGGTCGAGCAGCCCTGGCTGAGGGCGTACAGGGCGATCGGGACGACGATCAGCGCGAGGCAGCCCTTGCCGCCACCGCCGCTCTTCCCGGCGGGCGCGACCCATCCGGCGGGAGGCATCCAGGGCCCGGGGTCCGGCGCGGGGGGTGCGGGCGGAACGTAGGGCGGGGGCGGCGCCGAGGGGTGTGCCCCGGACGGGACGTAGCCGACGGTGCTCGGCGGCGGGAAGAACGCCTCGCCGCGCGGCGGGGTCGGGTGCGCCGTGGACGGCCGGGCGCGGGTGGAGCCGGGGCGGGAGCCGGCTGCGGTGCTACGACCTCCGGCCGTGCTCTTCGCCCCCGTGCCGGTACGGGGGCCGGGGCGTCCGGAAGCTCCCGCCGACCGGGCCGACCCCGCCGACCCCGCCGACCCCGCCGACGGGGGAGTACGGGCACTCGTACCGGTGGCCGGGCGGGCGCCGGGCACCTTCGGTGCGGCCTTCTTCGCCGTGGCCTTCGGCGCGCTGCTCTCGGCTTCCGTCCTCTTGGTGTCGGTCCTCTTCGGCGCCGCCTTCTTCGCCGAGGCCTTCTTCGCCGAAGCCTTCCAGCCGGTACCGCAGGCGATGCACGCGAGATCGGTGGGGTCGTTGCCCGTGCTGCACTCGGCACACGTCCACCGCCCGGGGGCCGCGCCGCTACGACGGGTTCCGCAGATGGTGCAGCTCTTCTTCTCCGGCCCGTTGAACGCGTCGCAGTCGCGGCACCGCCAGTTCGCCTCGGTCACTCGGGGTTCCTTTCACGTCCCACGTGCGGACCGGCACTCACACCGCCGACCCGGCTGCCATCCGGTCGAGGACCTCCGCGTACAGCGTCTCGCTGATGCCGGAGGCGGGTGAGACGAGCCACTCCGGGTCGTCGGGCGCGATCCGTACGAGGGCTGCGTCGTCATGGTCGTGCCCGGCCCCGGCCCCGGCCCCGGGGCCGGGTTCAGGCGGAGCGGTCTCGGGGATGGAGTGAGTGCGGCGCAGCAGTTCCGCGAACTCCTGCGCCTCGATGCGGCGTTCAGCGGGAACGGCCAGACGGATGATGATCAGCCCGTCGCCTTCCCCGTCCTGCTGGCGGAAGCGCAGGATCAGCTGATGCGTGCCGTCCTGATCGCGCAGGCTGACGGACTCGCAGTTCCTCGCGAACGCCCTGAACGTGCCCCAGGTCCACCCGAAGGTGAGCGATGCCGGCTCGTCAGAGGAGTCCTTCGGCGTCTCGTCGAGATAGAAGTGGGGCCAGCACAGCAGCCGTGTCACAGGCTGTTCGCGATCGTCTCGATGATCTCGTCCATCTCGAACTCCTCCAGCCCGTCGCCGGCCTTCGACGCGAAATGCAGTGTCAGGTCCCACTCCTCCGCGATCGGGTCCGACCACGGAGCCTGATCGGGAGCGAAGAGCACGAGTCGCTTGGCCGACTGCTCCATCACGGACGTCTGGCTGCGGGCGTACCCCCACTGCTCGAACAGGTCGTCCAGCGACCGGGGGATCACCGCCGGGTACGTCGCAGCGGTCACACCGACGGTGCCGAGCGGGTGGGCCGGGGCGTCCGTGAACATGACCACCACGTGGCGGCGACGGTCCAGGCCCGTCTCCCAGGGGGAGTTGATGGCCAGGGCCAGGGCTTCCAGGCCCGACTCGGGGATGTCTCCGCCGCCGGTGGCGTCGATCGACTGCACGAACTTCTCGAACTCCCGGGCCTGGTCGGGCAGGCGGAGGAACGGGGTCTGCTCAATGGCATCGGACGGATCGTCCCCGAAGTCACGGAAGGCGATGACCTTGAGCCGGAGCTGGCTGATCGCCTTGCCCTTCTTGCCCATCACCTCGTCCAGCCGGTCGTGGAACTGCAAGGCGCTCGACTAAAGAGCGACGCCGGCTGCGGCAACGGCTGTGATCGGATCCACGTCTTCCCCCGGTCCTACGCGTGTGCCGGGTGTCCTCTGACCGGTCACACGGGCGGGCAACAACATTAAGAGCAGCGGAAGTTCCTGAACCCCCTCCTTGAAAGGATGGCCGAAACCCGGCCCG
This sequence comes from Streptomyces sp. NBC_00335, assembly GCF_036127095.1. Lineage (GTDB taxonomy): Bacteria > Actinomycetota > Actinomycetes > Streptomycetales > Streptomycetaceae > Streptomyces. The sequence continues at coordinate 2,752,298 of NZ_CP108006.1, read as the reverse complement.
CGCCGAAAGCGCACCAAGGGCTGCACGCAAGGCTCAGACCGCCCGACACGCCTCCTCCGCCCATGAAAAAATGGGCGTGAAACGTATGACCGCTCCGAACGCGAACATGACAGGGCCCACACCCGCCTCCCCGCCCATCGGCCCGGCAGCGGCGCAGCCGTTCGGCCGACGTGAGTACGACGCCCCGGTACGGGACATCCGCAAGACCTCGTCCGCGCCCGGCGGTAGGCCGGGGATGCGCGCGGCGTCCACCACCGGGTCGGCGCCAGGTCGCTCAGGGACGCCGGGACGGCTCCGCCGCGGCGGTGAAGTGGGCGGCGATCCGGAGCAGTTCCCGGGCCTCGTCCTGCGGGGTCCTGAGATCCGGGTGCCGGACGGAGTCGGCGTATGCGGCGGGGACGGCCGGCCGCCGTCCGCCGTGGCGTGCGGCGAGGGCGGCGTGCAGCTGGTCGGCGGTGATCGCGGCGGCCAGTTCGCCGTCGCGCAGGCCGAGGCCGCGGTGCCGGGTGCCGGAAGCCTCGCGGACGGCGGGTTCCAGATGGACGGCCAGCGCCCACTGGCCGTCCCGGATCTCCACGCAGCGCCGGTACAGCTGCCAGCTGACGTCCCAGACAGGCAGGTTGACGCGGGTGGGGCGGCGGCCCGGCTGGAGGGCGATCGCGGGCATGGAGCGGTGCATCACCTCCCACAGCGGCCCCAGCGTCCGGTACTGCTGCTGTGCGCGCAGCCAGCGCCGTACGCCCGGAACCAGATGCACGCCGAGCGCGGGGACCAGGAATCCGGTGAGGACCAGGAGGGTGCCGCCGTCGGCGCAGGCCCAGGCGAGATGTTCCACGGCCGGCGGGATGCGGGCGTCGCCGCGCACGGCGGCCAGCAGCGCGGTCAGCCGGATCGCGCAGTAGCCGAGGGTGAGCAGGGCGCCGGCTCCGGCGATCCGCAGGCCGCGCGCCACCCACACCTCGTCGGTGCGGCGGGCGGCCCGCAGGCAGCCGACGGCGAGGAGCGCCTGGCCGGCGCCGTACGCCGAGATGTACAGCCCCAGATATGCCTGGTAGACGCCGACGCCGAGATGGCGGGCCGTGAACGTCTGGGGGGTGGTCGGCCCCGTCGCCGGGAGGAGTGCGAAGAGCAGCACCAGGCCCGCGATCACGGCCGCGCCCGCCAGCAGGGAGGTCCGGGCCGCCCGGCGGGCCGCGTCCGGCGCCAGGATCCAGCAGGCGAGCACGACCGGCTGAAGGGAAATCTGGGCGATCACGCAGACGAACGAGGCGAGGAGGGCGATGGAATGACTGTCCGTCACCTCGCCGAGATGGATCCAGGTGGGTTCCAGGGACACCAGGAAGGACAGCGCGCAGAAGCCGTACACCCCGGCGAGCGCGGTCAGCGCGGTGTCACGGCGGTGCCTGCGGGCCGGCCGCAGCAGGAGAAGGAACCCCGCCACGGCCAGCGTCAGACAGAGGGGATGGAGTAGCTGCTGCATGGTGCGGGCCGGTCACCGCCACCCGCGGAGCAGCGTCCGGGCAGCCCGGTCCTGGCGGGCGGTCCGCCGTCGCGCCGGCCGGTGCAGCAGGTACTGGAGGTGGGTGCCGATCAGTTCGGCCTCCCGCTCCTCCTCGTGCACGTAGTCGGTGCGGCCGAGCATCACCCGGACCTTCGCCGGGTCCAGGTGCGGGACGAGCCGGTCCAGCGGGTCGGCCGTCGACTGTTGTTGCTGCGCGGCACCGGCGCCCGTGCCCGTACCCGTGCCCGTACCCGTGCCCGTACCGGCGCCCGTACCAGCGCCCGCGCCCGGGTCCGTGGCGAGGCCGCGGGTGAGGCCGTGGCCTCGGATGATGTGCGCGATCTCGTGGGCGATGATGTGGTCCTGGTGCACCCGGCTGGTGTTCTCGTGCACGAAGATGTAGTCGATGCCGGCCGCTGTGCGGATCCACATGCCGCAGATGCCCTGGAAGCTGTCGGCGGGCGCGGGCGCCAGACGGATGGGATGGCCGGAAATTCTCTGGATGGCCGGGATCAGTTCCCGGACATCGGCGGCCGGTGGAAGGTCGAGCTCCTTCACGAAGCGGCGGCTGAGGCGCCGTGCTCTTCGGTCCGACTCCGTTGCGGCGGCTCGGAATTCCGGCTTGACGTGCGGCTTAGAGAACATCGGCAGTGGTCACCTGGCCGTTGTTCGTGATGGATGGATCAGCCCCGTTGCTTGCCATACGTTCCATCGCAGCATGGCGACCCGATAGACGTATAGGAGATTTCAGGACACTCTCGGCCCGCTGTCGGCGTCGCCGAGGCCTTCCAGCTCGCGGACCCGCTCGATCATCTCGGTGATCGACTTCAGGCTCTTCTCGGACAGCCCGGCCGTCCGCAGCGCCACGTGCTGCACCTTCGCGTCGCGCAGTGCGGCGAGCAGGCCCAGTTCCGCGTCGACGGCGTCGGTGACCCGGTCGTCGAAGAAGTAGGCGGGCGGCACCCCGAAGAACTGGGCCAGCCCTTCCAGATGGCGCAAAGTCGGATTGTCGCGCTGCCCCTTGCGCAGCAGCCAGATGTAGCTGCCCGAGATCGGGATCCGCTCCGCCGTGATGGCCCGCGCCACTTCCTCGACGCTGTACGGGCCCCGGCCGGCGGGGGCCGTGTGGGCGAAGAGGTGTTCCAGCTTCTCGGCCAGTGACTTCGGGGTTGCCGACGGCCCCGTCGGGTCCGCCTGACCCGACCGGTCCGCCTGATCTGCCTGATCGGCCATGACGTACCTCCCTCTCCGGCGCGCACCCTATCACCACACTGGTGTGTGAGATTCACAATCTCGCAATCAATACCAGTTGACGGCTTGATCAAGTCGCGCCTAGAGTCGCGCCATCGACTGGTGTTTCGATGAAACCGATAAGGATCGAACCTCAGTTGACACCGATGTGGGTCGTTCTCACCCACCCCCACCGAAAGGGAATGTCATGGCCAAGATCGCGGCCTTTATGAACCAGCAGGACATGGGCCCCATCGCGGAGAGCAAGCTCTCCGTCGACGGCACGCCCGTCATGGCCACCCCGGCCGTCATCGCCGTTCCGGCCTCCGTGAAGATCACGGCCGGAATCGTCGCCTTCACCATTCCGGTCGGTGCGTACGTCACCGGCCGCGTCGTCAACTGATTCCGGATTCCGGCCGTCGCGCCGGATGACACCAGAAAACAGGGAGGGGTACAGATGAACAGCATCACCGAGAGCGTCCGCGTCATCGCGGGCGCGACGCTGTCGCAGGACTCGGGCGAGCGGACCACCAGAATGATGCCGGTGGCCTTCACCCCGGCCGTCCTGGTCGCCACGCCGTACGCCGCGGGCGGGCTGGCGGCCGGTGCCGCGGCGGTCGGCGCCTACGAGGCCGGCCGGGTCGCCGCCAAGGGCTGATCCCCGCCGGATCGGCGGAGTATTCGCCATCGCTCCACAAGCGGGAACAAGGGCTGTCCGGCCGCGCTGGAATCGCGGCCGGACAGCCCGTCCATGCTAACCGAACGCCAATCGAAGCCATTTGCCGAGCCGAGAGGTAGGCGCGTTTTGCGGTACATAAGGAAACTAGCCTCGGCGGTTTTCTCGCCCGTTCCGGTTTCCCGGGACCGGGCCCTGGGGATTTCGGAGCGGCTGTCCGCCCTCACCACGCTCTCCTCCTCCCTGGAATACCTGAACCAGCGGAAACACCTGGAGCCCGGCGGGCTCAATGACTGGGACATCATGAAGAAGTCCCCGGAGTCCACCAACCCGGTCATCCGGAAAATCAGCAATGCCGTCGCGCACCACGAGGTCACCCTCGCACTGCACGCCGCCCGCGCGGCCGTCGGTGTCGGCATGCTGCTGCCGGGCAACAGTCGTTGGCGCGGCGCCGGCAGCCTCTTCCTCGGCGGCACCACCTGCCTGCTGGCCGCCCGCCACCGTTACGGCACCGACGGCTCCGACCAGGTCGCCACCCTCGTCCAGGGCGCCACCGGCCTCGCCCGGCTCTCCCGCAACACCCAGACCCAGGACGCCCTCCTCTGGTACGTGGCCCTGCAGGCCAACCTCTCGTACGCGGCCTCCGGCTGGGTCAAGCTCCTCGGCGAACGCTGGCGCGACGCCTCCGCGCTCCCCGGAGTCATGCGGACCCGGACCTACGGCTCCGAGAAGATCTACGAGCTGACCCAGCGCCACCCGAAGACCTCCAAGTACGTCCAGCACGGCGTGCTCGCCCTGGAATGCCTCTTCCCCCTGGTCCACCTCGCGGGCGGCCGGCTCACCCGGCCCGTCCTGGCCTCCGCCGCGAGCTTCCACGTCGCCAACGGGTTCATCATGGGCCTCGGCCGCTTCATGACGGCCTTCCCCTCCATGCACCCGATGGTCGCCTACACCACCACCCCCGCCTCCCACCCCGCCGTTGCCGGCCGCGACGACCGGGCCGTGAAGGCCGCCGGACTGCTGCTGGCCGCCGGGGTCGCGGCGAGCGCGGCGCTGGCCGCGCAGCGCCGCTCCACCGTCCTGGAGGGCTGGCCCACCTCCCGCAGGTTCGTCACCCGCCACGGCAACGAACTGCTCTACGAGACCGGCGGCGACACCGGCGACACCTTCGGCACCGGCGACGCCTTCGGCCCCGGCCACAGCGACGAGCCCGTCCTCGTCTTCGCCGCCGGACTGGCCTCCACCTCCGAGCACTTCGCCTGGATCACCGAGCGCTTCGTCAACGAGACCGACCACCCGGTGGTCTCCTACGCGCGGGCCGGCTACGGCGGCAGCCTCCGCCGCACCACCGCCCCGTACGAACTGGCCGAGTCCGTGGACGACCTGGAGGACCTGGTCCGCGGGGTCCTGCCGGCCGGTCGCAAGGTGGTCCTGGTCGGCCACTCCCTCGGCGGCGAGATCATCCGCCGGGCCGCCGACCGGCTGTCGGACCGGCTGGCCGGCCTGGTCTACCTGGACCCCGCCCACCCCGCCGAACTCCAGCGCTCGCAACGGCAGAGCGAGGGCTCCAAGGCCCTCAGCGAGACCATCGCGCAGGCATCCCGATACCTCCGCCTGGGTAGCGGAATCCTGATGAGCCGACCCGAATGGCTGGACCGGCTGCCCAAGGAATACCGGCAGCGGGTGTTCGCCCAGTACACCGACGCCCGGCTGTGGACCGCCGGCAAACGCGAATGGGAAGCCGTCGAGAAGGACTTCCGCGCCTTCGACGGCACCATCGCGCCGCTGCCCGTCCCCGGCCTGATCATCGCGGCGCAGCAGACCGTCGACCAAGACCCCGAGCAGCTGCTCCTCTACAACGAGCTGTCCTACGCCCACCCCGGCCACGGCGAGACCGGCGGCATCGAGGTGGTCGAGGGCTCCGACCACGACTCCCTGCTCACCAACGCCGCCCACGCCCACCGCGCCGCCGACCTGATCGCCGCCTTCCTCGCCGAGGTCCCGGCCGCCCGTGTCCCGGCCGACGCCGGGAAGGGCGAGCCGCAGGACCAGCCGCAGGACGCGGCCCGTACGGAAGGAACCGCCCGATGAACCCCGGCACCCTGCTGAAGTCGGCCTTCACCGGCGAGGGCGCCTGGGCCCGGGTGCTCGGCGCCGGAATGCTGGTGGCCACCGTCGCCGCACAGCACCCGCACCCGGCCTTCGACCGGCCCCGCACCAGGGACGTGTACTCGCTCGTCCCCAACTGGAAGTTCTTCGCCCCGAACCCGGCGGTCCACGACTTCCACTACGTGTACCGGACCCTCGACCCGGCTGGTGTGACCGGCGACTGGCAGGAGATCGAGATGATCGAACCGCGCCGGCTGCACCAGGCGTTCTGGTTCGCCTCGCGCCGCCCCGAAAAGGCCGTCTTCGACATCTGCACCGCCGTGCTCCAGCTCGCCGCCAAGGGCGGCGCCGGCGCCGCCCAGACCAACTCGGCGTACCAGGTGCTGCTCGGCTTCATCCGGCACACCATCCGTGAACGGCACCCCGAAGGCACCGTCCAGGGCTTCCAGTTCTCCGTGGTCCGCGCCTCCGGCCACGACACCACCGAGGATCCGGAACCCCTGTTCCTCTCCCCGTACACCCCCCTGGACCGGCCGGCGAAGGCCGGCCACCCGACCGCGGTCTGACCCCCCGTCCGACCCCACCGTCCGACCCACCGACAGAGAGGTGCCCACCCATGGCCGGCGCAGTCGAGGACATCGGCTACGGAACGCAGTTCGCGTCCTGGTACCACCGCATATTCCCCACGGACGCGAGCGTGGCAGCCGTCGCCGACACCCTCGCCGCCCTCCACCCCGACCCCGGGTCCGGCACCCTCGAACTCGGCGTGGGCACCGGCCGGATCGCCCTCCCGCTGGCCGAGCGCACCGGCCCGGTCACCGGGGTGGACTCCTCCCCGGAGATGCTCGACCTGCTGGCCCGGACCCCCGGCCCCGGCCCCGGCAGCAACCGTGCCGAAGTCACCGGAATCCACGGAGACATCCGCACCTACACCGACGACCGCCGGTACGGCCTCGTCTACGCCGTGTGCGGAGTCCTGTCGATGCTGCTGACCCCCCAGGACCAGCAGGCCATGTTCCGCCGGGCGGCCGACCTGCTCACCCCCGGCGGCCGGCTGGTCGTCGAGACGGGCAACCGGCCGGCCGTGGAAGCCCTCCACGAGGGCCGGTCACGCATCACCCTCTTCACCCCGTACTCCGAGCCGGGTACCGGACTGCAGACCCACTCCACCCTGCCCCCCGGATCCGACCTCTGGCAGTGCTCCCACATCTGGTACGAATCCGACGGAAGCACCCGGGTCGGCACCGAACTGTCCCGGCCGATCACCCCCGATGAAGCGGACGCCCAGGCTCTGGCCGTCGGACTGGTCCCGGAGGGCCGCTACAGCGGCTGGGACCTGTCCCCGTACGACGAGCGGTTCCCGCTCTTCCTCACCACCTATCTGAAAGGGGCCTGAGATGAGCACCCAGCGGGCCGTCTGGTTCGTCACCGCCCTCGCCGTGGCGGTACCCGTCATGGCCGTGATGTTCCGCGAGGACGGCCGTTTCACCAGCCAGTCCTGGACCAAGGGGCTGATCTTCGGCACCGCCGTCGCGATCGTCGCCGCCATCGCCGCGGGCCGGGCCCGGCAGTGAACACCGCGGCGATCGCGGCCCGGCACCGTACGCTCCTGGGCACCGGCATCCTGCTGGGCGTGGCCGGCACGGCCGCCACCCTGCTCCAGCCCCTGCTCATCGGCGACCTGATCGAGGCCGTCGCCCTGGATCGCTCGCCGGTCTGGCCGATCGTCCTCATCGCGAGCCTGTTCGTGGCCGACGCGGCCCTGGCCGCCGGGCACTTCTACCTGATCGGGCGGGCCGGCGAGAACATGGTTCTCGACATGCGGACCACCCTCACCGGCCGGCTGCTGCACTCCCGGCTGGGAGCCTTCCACCGGCTCGAACACGGCGACGTGTTCACCCGTACCGTCGCCGACACCTCGGTGGCCCGGATCGCGCTGTCCTCCTCGCTGTCCCAGATCATCACCTCGGCCCTCACCACCATCGGCTGCATCGCGGTGATGGCCTGGATCGACTGGCAGATGCTCCTGGTCACCGCCGGCTGCCTCGGCGTCGCCTCCGCCGTCGCCCTCGGCCTGGCCCGCGCGGTCCGGGCCGCCGCCGTCACCAACCGGGAGGACACCAGCGACTTCGGCTCCGGTCTGCTGCGCGTCCTGGGCGCCCTGACCACGGTGAAGGCATCCCGCGCCGAAGCCCGCGAAGCCGAACACATCGGCGAACTGGCCGACGCCGCCCGCCGCAGCGGCATCCGGGTGACCCGGCTGACGGCCCTGCTGATGCCCTCGATGAACGTGGGCACCCAGGTCTCCCTGGCCGTGGTCATCGCCTGGGGCATGGCCCGCACCGCCACCGGAGAACTCCCCATCGAAGACCTCACGGCCTTCATCATGTACCTGTTCTACCTGGTCAGCCCGCTGGTCATGCTCTTCATGTCGCTGGGCGAACTCCAGCAGGGCCGCGCCGCGGTGGACCGCGTCCGGGAACTGGCTGCCATAGAGCAGGAGCAGGCCTCGGCGCAGGAGCAGGCCTCGGCACGGGGACAGGTCTCGGCACAGGAACGGGGATCGGTGCCGGGGTCCCAGCCGGGACCGGAGCCGGGACAGCGCCCGGAAGCGGCCGGAGCCATCGAATTCAGGGAGGTGTCGTTCCGGCACCACGGGGCGGCCGCCCCCACCCTCGACGGCATCTCCTTCACCCTCCCCCCGACCGGCGTCACCGCGGTCGTCGGCCCCTCCGGAGCCGGCAAGACCACCCTCTTCCAGCTGATCGAACGCTTCCACGCCCCCGACCGGGGCAGCATCCACCTCGGCGGCACCGACACCGCGGCCCTCCCCCTGGACGAACTCCGCGCCAGGATCGGCCTGGTGGAACAGGAGTCCCCGCTGATGCGCGGCACCGTACGGGAGAACCTCACCTACGCCCGCCCCGATGCCACCGAGGCCGAGATGGCCGAGGCGATACGCGCCGCCCACCTCGACCAGGTCGTCGAAGCCCTCCCGCAGGGCCTGGACACCCCCCTCGGCGAAGGCGGCACCGGACTGTCCGGCGGCCAGCGCCAGCGCCTGGCGATCGCCCGCGCCCTGCTCACCCGCCCCGACCTGCTCCTCCTCGACGAGGCCACCGCCCACCTGGACGCCGACGCCGAAGCCGCCCTCCGGCAGACCATCGCCGAGGTCGGCACCCGCTGCCACGTCCTCACCATCGCGCACCGGCTCTCCGCCACCATCGACGCGGACCGCATCCTGGTGGTCGAGGACGGCCGCCTCCGCGCCCGCGGCTCACACACCGATCTGATGGACCGGGATCCCACCTACCGCCGCCTCACCACCCGCCAACTGGCCCCCGCAGCCGAAGGGCCGGCCCGTTGAGCCGCCACCCCGACGCGGCCGTCGTCGGCACCGGCCCCAACGGCCTGGCGGCCGCCGTCACCCTGGCCCGCGCCGGCCTGCGCGTGGTCCTGTACGAACAGGCCGACACCATCGGCGGCGGCCTGCGGACCCGGTCCCTGTTCGACAGCGACATCCGCCACGACACCTGCTCAGCCGTCCACCCGATGGCCGCCGCCTCCCCCTTCTTCACCGCCTTCGACCTCCCCTCCAGAGGCGTCCGGCTGCTCCAGCCCGAGATCCCGTACGCCCACCCGCTGGCCGGCGGCCGCTCCGTCGCCGCCTGGCGGAGCATCACCCGGACCGCCGAACAGCTCGGCCCGGACGGCCCCCGCTGGGCCCGGCTGATGGGCCCCTTGGTGGAACGCTCCGCCGCGGTCGTCGAACTCCTCCTCTCCGATCTCCGCCATCCGCCCCGCGACCCCGTGGCGGCGGTCCGCCTGGCCACCCGGGTCCTCACCCACGCCCTCCCGCGCAGCCCCTTCACCACCCCGGAGGCCCGCGCCCTCCTCGCCGGCGTGGCCGCGCACGCCGTCGGACCGCTGCCCTCACTCGCCTCCGCCGCCGTCGCCATGCTGCTCGGCCACACCGCGCACAGCACCGGCTGGCCCCTCCCCGAAGGCGGCAGCGACCGCATCGCCCACGCCCTCGCGGAGGACATCACCGCGCACGGCGGCGAGTTCGTCACCGGCCACCGCGTCCGCGACCTCGCCGAACTGACCGGCATCCCGCTGGTCCTCCTGGACGTGGGCCCCACCGAGTTCCTCCGCCTGGCCGGCGACCGGCTCCCCGCCCGCTACCGGCGCGCCCTCACCCGCTACCGGTACGGGCCGGGCGCCGCGAAGGCCGACTTCCTGGTGTCCGGCCCCATCCCCTGGGCGGACCCCCTGACCGGCCGGGCCGGCACCGTACACCTGGGCGGCAGCGCCGAGGCCGTCACCCGCCAGGAACGGGAGGTGGCGGCCGGCCGGCCCGGCTCCGCCCCCTTCACCCTCGTCGTGGACCCCGCGGTCACCGATCCGGGACGCGCCCGCGGCGACCGCCGCCCGGTCTGGGCGTACGCCCACGTACCCAACGGCGACACCCGCGACCCGGTCGACCTGATCCGCCGCCGCATCGAGGAGTACGCCCCGGGCTTCACCGACACCGTCCTGGCGTCCCGCGGCCGGGCCGCCGCGGACTGGGAGGCGTACAACCCGAACTACGTGGGCGGCGACATCGCCGCCGGGGCCCTCACCCTCAAACAGTCCCTGGCCCGCCCCACCCTCCAGGCCGACCCCTACCGCACCCCGCTCCCCGGGGTCTACCTCTGCTCGGCGGCCACCCCGCCCGGCCCCTCGGTGCACGGCATGTGCGGCCACCTCGCCGCCCGGACAGCCCTCCGCCGCCACCACGGCCTGCGCACCGCCCCGCCCCTCTCCCCCCAGAGGCCCACCCCATGACCCTTAGCCCCACCTTCCATACGACCCTCCGTACGACCCTCTGGAAGCGCCACGGCCTCCTCTTCGCCGCCGGCACGCTCTGCGTCCTCGCCAACACCGACGGCCTGAGCCCCCTGTGGTTCACCGGCCTGTTCCTCCTCGCCGTCGGCGGCACCATGCGCTGGACCCTGACCCGCCGCCAGCGCCCGACCGGCGACCACCCCCCGGTCCCGATGCGCATCCCCGTCGAAGGCCCCTGGACCGCACACAACAGCCCCGCCGACAAGGTCCCCAGCCACACCCACAGCCACGCCCAGACCTACGCCATCGACCTGATCCACCACCCCGCCGGGGGCCCCGAGGCGCCCCCGTTCACCAACCTCTGGCCGCTGGCCCGCCGCCCCGAGCACTACCCGACCTTCGGCCGGCCGGTCCTGGCCCCCGCCGACGGGGTGGTCGTCGCCACCGCGCACCGCATGCGCGACCACTGGACCCGCTCCTCGCTCCCGTCCTTCGCGTACCTCTACCTCGAAGGCTTCGTCCGCAGCCTCGGCTGGCCCTGCCACCTCTGGGGCAACTACATCCTTCTGGACACCGGCGACAACGTCGTCGCCGGCTTCGCCCACCTCCGCCGCGGCTCCCTGCGCGTACGCCCCGGAGACCACGTCCGAGCCGGCCAGCACCTGGCGGACTGCGGCAACTCCGGAAACTCCTCCGAACCCCACCTCCACTTCCAGCTCATGACCACCCCCGACCCCACCACCGCCCAAGGCATCCCCTTCACTTGGCACTACCACCCGGTCACCGAACCCCCCCGAACCGGCATCCCCTCCAACACCACCCTCTTCACGGGGTGACATTCGCCCTGCCCGGACCGATGACCGCGACCTCCCGGACAAGCCGGCCAACGCGTTGCACGAGCCCGGCAAGGCCTGCGGAAAGGGCTGCCGCCGCAGCGGAGACGGCGGCTCACCGAAAGCGGCGGACCCTCGCCAACGCCATGCACCACGCCGCGGATCTAGGCGAGTTCCCGGAACCCCCGCTGCCCGCCGTGCGGTGGCAGAGCCCACGGTTGCCAATGACGCAAACAAGCAGGCGCGTCGGGCGCCGCTTCCGCAGCCGCACAGAGCCGCAGTCGGCTGCACAAACGCGAAGACCCCGTCTCAGCAAACTCGCTGATGGCGGGGTCTTTGGGCACTCCTTACGAAGTGCCCCCGGCAGGATTCGAACCTGCGCACACGGCTCCGGAGGCCCCGTGCGTCTCACACGTTCCAGCAGGTCAGAAGCCTATCGAGGTCCTGCAGAGTCCCAGCGGTCCACGAATAGGCCGCGCAGGCTCACTTCTTCCTCCGCAGCTTCCGCATCTTCGCTTCAGCTTCCTTCTTCTTGCGCTGCGCGACACCGTAAGAGGTCCAAGCCCCCTGGTGCTTCGAGCACTGCCCGCTTCCGATGATCGCCTTGTTCCGACAACGGCGACCATCCTGCGTCGCCGAACCGCACAGCGGCTGCGTCATCTCGCCCCCTCCATCGGCCCTCGCCAGCACCACGACGATGGCGCAGGCAGTGGGACATGGAGAGAGCGCACAGAGGGTCGATCGAAGCTCAGGGGCGCACGCCCGCCCGCAAGACGGGACACCATGAGCTTGGGAATCACCGATCTTGCCTGCGCGATCCCGCCCCTGACCTGTGCAAATGGGTGCGAGGGAGAACCCGCGGGCCGACCCTGTCACCCGCTGTTTACCGCTGCTCCCTGCCCTACCTGGCACGGTACAGCCGGGGTCTGGTGGGGACTATCCAGGACGCCGATCGCACGCCACGCCGTACGGCCACCCCGTGAGCCGCCTCTTACTCCCACCAGTTTGGTTTTCGCCTGGGGCGCCCCCGGGCGCCGGTTGTCGGGACGATGCGAACGTATGGCCATGACGGATCTGAATTCAAGGTATTTCCCGTCGACTGCTGCGTCCCGAAGCCGCTCCGAGGGCATGCCCACCTGGCCCTGGATGCTCATTGACCTCCGATGACTGCCCATGTTCGGAGGCGCGCGGAGCGCTTGTCGGGCACTTGGATACTCAGCCCGGGGAGCTTTGTCAGTGCCGCCCATGAGAGTCCGGCTGCGCGCGGTCGGCTTCCGAGGTGTCCAGCTCTGTAGTGCAGCTGCATCCCTGGCTTTGTCCGGGGGCGACCCGGGGCAAGCCCGGGACCTATCCGACGGTCAGGCTCCGCCGATGGCCAAGAGTGACCTGCTTGCGCCGGCCGTGCGCAACTCCTGCCGACCTGGCTCCTTGCCCTGGTTGGTGGAGCGGTCGCCTGCTGTCACGTGTGGCCTCCGTCTGCTGCCCTTCCAAGGCCCACGGGCGGGCCGGAACCTACTCAGTCGCGAGCCCAGTCGAAGGGCATTGACGCGTCCTGCGGTACCACCCAGGGTGCGGATAGCGTGCCCGACATCCTGTGCACCGCGCGATGAACGGACCGATTTCAGGGTTCGTCAGAACGCTGTAGTGGCCCGAAGGTTGAGCCGGAAGCATGTGTCCGTTCGCTGTTGACTCCAGGCCGGGCCACTTTGGTGAGCACCCGCAAGGCCGCTCCACGGCGAACGACTCACCGTCAGAAGCCTCGGCCGTTCGTTTAAAGACCTGGCGAAGTTCTCACGCACCGACACAGCCGGCCTTCGTTTCATGTGGCCCGAATCCCGGGTGGGCAGAGGCTATCCGAGGTCATAGAGGAGCTTTGGGTTGGATCCACCGCAGCTACTGCTCCCCGCTGGGAGCCAGAGCGCGAGAGGCCCCGGACTTTCGTCCGGGGCCTCTCCGGCCGTGCACTTGGCAGGGCTCGAATTTTTAACCTTCTGATCCGTAGCTCTGGCCAGATCGGTCAGTGATAGCCATCCCGGGCACTTCAAGGCCTCAGAGGGACGCTACCGGGCGGGGGCGGATGCTGTGGTTGTGGCACGACGCTGCTGTACAGCAAGGGGAGGGCGTTTCCCCCCTCAGCCTCGCAGGCACGGGGGACGCTATGGACCGGTAGCGATGTTGATCGCAGGAGCGCCAGAATCTGCCCATACCCCTGCGAGACGTACACCGATCTCAGCCAGACGCCAGGTATCCATGTCCGGCTTCGCTGCACCCGGGGTATCAACTCTTTGGATATATCCATCGGCTTCGAGGAAGCGAAGGCAATTGCGCTCCTCAACCGGGTGAAGGAAATGAGTTCCCCTATTTTTCGAGAAAACCCCCAGCCAGAGATATTCGGCATTCGTATATCGATCGGCACTCCAGGCGAGGCGGGCCTTAATTAGGCGCAAATCCTGCTCTGTGAACTCCCCGCCATCGTACTGCCTATGATGGTTGGCGCACAGATATATCAGGTTACCGAAATCGTTAGTCCCCCCCATCGCCAAGGGCGTGATATGCGCAACCTCCATCGAGGAGCTAGCGCATCGCGGGACGGGGCAACGCCCACCGACTTCCAGCAACAGATCCCGCTTGCGTCGAGTTGAAAGGCTGCGCCGACCACGCACGACTCCAGCCACTGGCCGCACCGGAGGGGCGAGTGAGCCAGACGGGTCGGTCGGCAGCTCCTCCGGGGGTGGCTTGCCGGCGTCATCCACACGGATCGACTGAAGCGTGGGCTCGCTCGCCACTTGAAGCCAGAGGCCATGAAACTCCCGAGCAATGACCCTTGGCTCCGGCCGGGTTACGTCGCGGCTCGCGAGTACGAGCACCAGGGCTTCGAGCTTGCTCCACCTCGGGGTCGATTTACCCGCAAGGATATTCGAAACCCCTTGATGGGAGATCACATCGCAATTATCGCCCAGATGCACCGAAGCGTCACTGATGGATTTAATTCCGGGAAATCCAGCCCTTCTGTAAAGGAGATGGAGGGCCACGAGAAGATTCCTGTGCGAACCACCAGGGAGGGTGCTCTCGTCTGGGATTTGAATCACTATCGACTCTCACTCCGCCGTGGATCTGCTGCTTACGCCAAGCATCTGCGGCCACTGATGATCTGTCAAGGCGCTTCTAGCCTGTCACCTGGGGTCAAGTTTCAGAAATCAACTTGGGTCAAGTTTGGTCAATATTGGCCTACTTACGTCACGTCACCTTCAGGGGGCCTGAGATTGGTGGGTGGGCCAAGGTGGCTCCCTGCCAAGTTGTGGAGGTAGCAAATGGGGAAGATCGTTCCGCTTCTCAAGCTCGTCATCGGCGCCGTGATCGCGGGAGTCACGCGGGCGTTCGTCGAGCAGGAGCTCGACTCCCTGGGAGACGGGGAGGAGCAGCGCCCGCAGGAGTAGTCCGCGAGGCTGACGAAGTGGCTCTGGCGGTGTCCCCGACTGGTGTTCGCACACGGAGGCGACCGCCTCAGCCACGTCACTCGCCTCCACCCCGAACCACAACGCACCCGCGGCCGCACGACTGGCCCCCGCATCCCGGAGTCGGAGCGCCCCCGCCGGAGGCATGTCGGTGAGTGATGGCACTGCCGGCCCGTAGGGCTCGACCCATGCCCTTGGGCCTACCCGCCTACAGGGGCGGGCGTCGGCGCAGCGGGGGCGGAGCGGGCCGCAGGCAGGAGTGCCGCCCCGAGCGGAGCCGGGTGCCTTGATGAGGTAGAGAAACCTGTAACAGCTCGCTCTGTCCCCGGCGGTCTTGCCGGCCTGGCCGCTAGCTGCTGGCATAAGCATGGGGACGGCATGCATGGGGGCTGCTGATGAGCGATCTGACGGTGCACTCGTGGAAGCGGCATGGAAAGGATCGGCTCTATGTGAACCTGCCGGACGGAACGGCAGTTGCCTGGGCGGATCGAGCGACCAAGGCCGTGACGATCAAGCTTCGGCAGTACGAGGCGGAGTCCCTGGCTCTGCTTCGACGTCACCTTGGGGACGGGCTTGTCGTCAGCGCCCCTCCTCCGCCGGCGCGCCCACCTCGTCCCGTGGCTCCCGCTCAGCAGCCAACGCACCCCATTCACGCGGCCCCGAAACCCCGATGCGAACGGTCGGCGCCTCTCCCACCCCTCAGCCCCAGTGAGGACCTGGCGAGGAACCGTCCCGGCTCCCGAGTCGTCGGGATGATCGCCGAACGAGGCCCGTCGAAGGTGCAGCGGCTGACCGCGAAGTTATTGCGGCAGCCCTCGGAGTGGGACAGCTGGTACGCGGGCCTGGAAGGTGAGCGTCGGGTAGGTCGTGAGCTGGAGCGCCTAACCCCACTCGGCTGGCGAGTGCTTCACGGCATCGAGAAGGGCAACGGCGGCGACATCGACCACGTACTGATCGGCCCTGGCGGCGTGTTCAGCATCAACACCAAGAACCACCGAGGCGCCTCGGTATGGGTCGGCGACTCCATGGCCAAGATCAACGGCGGAAAGCCGCGTCCCTACGCTGCGGCAAGCCAGGCCGAGGCCGATTTCGTCCGGAAGGTTCTGGGGCGGTACTGCGCCTTCGATGTGCCTGTCGAGCCGGTTCTGGTCTTCGTCGGCATCTCGTCACTGGACCGGGCGGCCACGCAGTTCGCCGTCCACGTCTACCAGGAACGGGAGGTGTCGGCCTTGGGGCCGCTCGCCGGGAAGCTCACGCCCGAGCAGGTGGAGCACGTGTACGGCGTCGCCCGTCACCGACGTGTCTGGCTCCGCGCCTGATCGGTCGTGTCTCGCAAGAGGCGACTCGTGAAGCCCTGCCGGCAGAGTCGGTCGTTAGCCTCGGTCACGTCGTCCGGGACCTGCTGGCTGATCATGAAGCCCTGCTCGGGATAGACCAACAGCCGCTGCAACGCACCGACCAGCATGTCGATGACCAGTCGGGCGTCGCCGATGGTGTCGATGTACTCGTCGAGCGTCATCGGGCTGGAAGCGCTGACGATCTCCACTTCGGGCCAGAGCTTCCGCGCCGTGGCGTACGCACGTCGCTCCTCGTACGGCTTGCTGATGAGCAGGACGGAGGGCACGTCGACGCCGGCCTCTCGCAGCAGCGTGCGACAGAAGCTGATGTTCTCGCCTGTGTTCCGTGCTCGCGGCTCCACGAGCACGGCGGAGCTGGGGACCCCAAGCTCCAACGCGCGCTCGCGGTAGTGAACGGCCTCGCCGCGGGGCATCCGTTCGCGCGTTGTCGGGCTGGTGGCGCCGGTGAACACGAGCAAGGGGGCCATGCCTCGGCGGTACAGGTCGACGGCGGCATCCGCCACGCCCAGGTCGTGGCTGCCGAGCCCGATCGCTACCGAGCACGGCTGCGGGGCGTGCCCCATCTGGTGGTAGTCCCAGATGAGTCGGGTGTCTGCCCAGTCCTGGGTCGAGATCACTCCTGGCCTTCCCTGTCGTTCGCCGAGTCCGGTACCTGGAAGTCGTATTCCCAGGCAAAGGGGGAAGCGGCGTGTACACCGAGGGCGAATTCGACGACGGTGCCGTCGGCTGTGTAGGTCGTCCGGTGCAGCTCGACAACCGGTTTGCCCGGCGGAAGTTGCAAGAGGCTCATTTCGTCGGCCGTCGGCGGGCGGCGGGCGGGCGAAGATCCGCTCCTTCATGTGGTCGATCTCGTAGCCGGCGTCGTACAGCACGCAGAATCCACCGCCGCGGCCTGCCGGGCCGGGCGTGGGATCGACCAGGCGAGTGCCTTCGACGTGCTCAGGCCGGTAGTTCTACCGCTGACCTGCGCCGATGGACCAAGATCCTGTCCACGAATAGTCCACAGGGTCTGACATACGGGTGCACAGGGCCGCAGTTGGCTGCACATACGCGAAGACCCCGTCTCAGCAAACTCGCTGATGGCGGGGTCTTTGGGCACTCCTTACGAAGTGCCCCCGGCAGGATTCGAACCTGCGCACACGGCTCCGGAGGCCGTTGCTCTATCCCCTGAGCTACGGGGGCGCGGTCGCTGGTGTTGCGGCGACGGGTTGAACACTACCAGCTTCCGGACGGTGATCAGGAACGGATTCCGGGGGAGGGGGGCGGGGGTCGCTCGGACGGGGTGGAAGTGGCGAAAAGCCGGACGCGGGGGCCGGGGCGGACCTACTCTCGAGTTGTGTCAGGCGCCTCGGGCCGGGTGCTTGTTGTCGACGACAACAAGGTCATCCGGCAGCTGATCAAGGTCAATCTCGAGCTGGAGGGCTTCGAGGTCGTGACCGCGAACGATGGTGCCGAATGCCTGGACGTGGTGCACCACGTGCTCCCCGATGTGATCACTCTTGATGTGGTCATGCCTCGCCTGGACGGGTTCGGTGCCGCCGCGCAGTTGCGGGCCGACCCGAGGACGCGGCATCTGCCCGTGGCGATCGTGAGCGCCTGTACGCAGAACGAGGTCGAGGCCGGGATCGCCGCCGGTGTGGACGCCTTCCTCGCCAAGCCCTTCGAGCCCGCGGAGCTGGTGCGCGTCGTGCACCGGCTCATCGAGCGCCGCGACAGGAGAGAGAGGAAGGGCGCTCCCGCAGGGAGAGGGAGGGGCTGACCCTTCCCGTACGCCACTTCGCGTACGCCCCTTCGCTTGGGCCCGCTGTTCACATGGCGAAACCCTTCGCGTGACGTGGGGGCTTCTCCCCTAGGCTGGTCACGTGACCCCCGTCGACCTCTCCCGTTCCGTCGTGCGCGCCCTGCGCCGCGCCGTCGAGGACGGGGAGCTGCCCGCCGGTGTGGTCGTGCCCGAGCGGGTCGTCGTCGAGCGGACGCGGCCCGGGGGAGTGGGGGACTACGCCTCGCCCGTCGCGTTCGGGGTGGCGAAGGGTGCCGGAGTCGCGCCCCGTGGAGTGGCCGAGGTGCTGGCCCCGCGGCTGGCGGGTCTGGCCGGGGTCGAGCGGGTGGAGATCACCGGCGCCGGGTTCCTGAACTTCGTACTCGCCGAGAGTTCCGTCGGAGAGCTGGTACGGGGCATTCGTGCCGGTGGAGCGGCGTCGTACGGCCTCGCCCCCGAGGGGTGCGCGATCCCCGAGACCGTCGACGCCCCCGCAGGGGCCCTGCGCGAGCGCGTCGTGCACGCGGCCGTGCAGCGGATCGTGAGCGGTCAGGGGGTGGAGCGGGTGGAAGGGGCGGGGGGAGAGCGCGCCCCCGCCGTCCGCAGCGCCCGCATCGCCCCCGTCGCCAAGCGGGACGGGGATGTGGTCGCCGTGTACGGGGCCGGCGCCGCCGTCTGGGCGATGCTCGGTGTTCCCGCCGCCGAGACCCCCGTGTTCTCCGCGTCGCTGCTCGTCCAGGACGAGTCCAGTGAGTTGTTCCGGGTGCGGTACGCCTGCGACCGGGCGCGCGCGCTGACCCGTAACGCCGCGCAGCTGGGGTTCCAGGGCGAGCCCGGCGAGCTGGGTGAGCCGGGTGAGCCGGGTGAGCCGGGAGACGTGCACGGCGTCGGCGTCCTGCTCGGTGCGCTCCGCGACCACCCGCTCGTGCTCGAAGCCGCCGCGCACCACCGCGCGCCCGAGCGGCTCGTCCGGCAGCTCGTCGTCATCGCCGACGCCCTGCTCGACTTCCAGTACCACGTCCTGCCCAAGGGCGACGAGAAACCCTCGGCCGCCCACCGCGCCCGGCTGGCCCTTGCCGAAGCCGCCGGGACGGTGCTGGCCGGCGGCCTGGCCCTGCTCGGCATCGACGTGCCCGACCACCACCACCTTCACCATCACCACCACCTGTGATGCCGCGAACCGTATGTGATCCGATGTGACTCGTTGTGGTCCGATGTGATTCGCCCGCGTTCCGGATGATTTGCGAAGAGAGAATTCCGAGATGAGCCGTTCCGCACACCCCGCCGGGCCCCGCCACGCCGACGTCATGCCCGAGGGCCACTACGCCCCGCCGCCCGCCGACCTCAACGCGCTCGACGAGAAGGTCTGGGCGCGCACGGTCGGCCGTAACGGCGACGGAGTCGTCACCGTCGGCGGGATCGAAGTGACCCGTCTCGCCGAGGAGTTCGGGACGCCCGCCTACTTCCTCGACGAGGAGGACTTCCGGGCGCGCTGCCGCGCCTGGGCGCACGCCTTCGGGCCGGACGCCGACGTCTTCTACGCCGGCAAGGCGTTCCTCTCCAAGGCCGTCGTGAAGTGGCTCAAGGAGGAGGGGCTCAACCTCGACGTGTGCTCGGGAGGGGAGCTGGCCACCGCGCTCGCCGCCGGGATGCCCGCCGGGCGCATCGCCTTCCACGGCAACAACAAGTCCACGAGCGAGATCACCCGCGCCATCGAGGCCGGCGTCGGCCGGATCGTGCTCGACTCCTTCCAGGAGATCGCCCGCGTCGCGCACATCGCCCGCGAGCTCGGCGTACGCCAGCCCGTGCAGATCCGCGTCACCGTGGGCGTGGAGGCGCACACCCACGAGTTCATCGCCACCGCGCACGAGGACCAGAAGTTCGGGATCGCCGTCGCCGACGGGTCGGCCGCCGAGGCCGTACGGCGTGCGCTGGGCCACGACAGCCTGGAGCTGCTCGGCGTCCACTCCCACATCGGCTCGCAGATCTTCGACATGGCCGGCTTCGAGGTCTCCGCCAAGCGCGTCGTACGCCTGCTCGCCGCCGTGCGCGACGAGCACGGGGTGGAGCTGCCCGAGATCGACCTCGGCGGCGGGCTGGGCATCGCCTACACCTCCGCCGACGACCCGCGCGAGCCGCACGAGATCGCCAAGGCCCTGCACGAGATCGTCGCCCGCGAGTGCGAGGCGGCCGGCCTGCGCGCCCCGCGGATCTCGGTGGAACCCGGACGGGCGATCGTGGGCCCGACGGCCTTCACCCTTTACGAGGTGGGGACGGTCAAGCCGCTGGAGGGACTGCGGACGTACGTCTCCGTCGACGGCGGGATGTCCGACAACATCCGGACGGCCCTCTACGACGCCGAGTACTCGGTCAGCCTCGTCTCCCGGACCTCCGACGCCGAGCCCATGCTCGTGCGCGTCGTGGGCAAGCACTGCGAGAGCGGCGACATCGTGGTCAAGGACGCGTTCCTGCCCGCCGACATCGCCCCCGGCGACCTCCTCGCGGTCCCGGCGACCGGCGCGTACTGCCGTTCGATGGCGAGCAACTACAACCACGTGCTCCGCCCGCCCGTCGTCGCCGTGCGTGACGGTCAGGCGCGTGTCATCGTCCGCCGGGAGACGGAGGAGGATCTCCTGCGTCTCGACGTCGGCTGATACGCATTCTTCTGGGGGAGGCCCCCCAGGCCCCGGAATAGGTGTCTCACTCAATGGACCGAGGGTGGAAACTGTTGTCCATTGAGTGAGACTGGTTCACACCTGGGGTGCAAACCGCGCAACAGGTACTGATGTGAAGATCGAAAGGCGTAGGTCGAATGATGCGTACGCGTCCGCTGAAGGTGGCGCTGCTGGGCTGTGGAGTGGTCGGCTCGGAAGTTGCCCGCATCATGACGACGCACGCCGACGATCTGACGGCCAGGATCGGCGCGCCCGTCGAGCTCGCCGGCGTGGCCGTGCGCCGCCCCTCCAAGGTGCGCGAGGGCATCGACCCGGCCCTGGTCACCACCGATGCGACCGCGCTGCTCAAACGCGGCGACATCGACGTCGCGATCGAGGTCATCGGCGGCATCGAGCCGGCCCGCACCCTGATCACCACCGCCTTCGAGCACGGCATCTCCGTCGTCTCGGCGAACAAGGCGCTGCTCGCCCAGGACGGCGCCGCGCTGCACGCCGCCGCCGAGGCCGCCGGGCTGGACCTGTACTACGAGGCCGCCGTCGCCGGCGCCATCCCGCTGGTCCGCCCCATGCGCGAGTCCCTCGCGGGCGACAAGATCAACCGGGTGATGGGCATCGTCAACGGCACGACGAACTTCATCCTCGACAAGATGGACTCCACCGGCGCCGGGTACCAGGAGGCCCTCGACGAGGCCACCGCCCTCGGGTACGCCGAGGCCGACCCCACCGCCGACGTGGAGGGCTACGACGCCGCCGCCAAGGCCGCGATCCTGGCCGGCATCGCCTTCCACACCCGGGTCCGCCTCGACGACGTCTACCGCGAGGGCATGACCGAGGTCAGCGCCGCCGACTTCGCGTCCGCCAAGCGCATGGGCTGCACCATCAAGCTCCTCGCCATCCTGGAGCGCGCCGCCGACGGCGAGTCCGTCACCGCCCGCGTCCACCCGGCGATGATCCCGCTGACCCACCCGCTCGCCTCCGTCCGCGAGGCGTACAACGCGGTGTTCGTCGAGGCGGAGGCCGCCGGGCGGCTCATGTTCTACGGTCCGGGCGCGGGCGGCGCGCCGACCGCGTCCGCGGTCCTCGGCGACCTCGTCGCCGTCTGCCGCAACAAGCTCGCCGAGGCAAAGGGGCCGGGCGAGTCGGCTTACACCCAGCTGCCGGTCAGCCCCATGGGGGATGTCGTCACCCGCTACCACATCAGCCTCGATGTGGCGGACAAGCCGGGCGTCCTCGCCCAGGTGGCGACCACCTTCGCGGAGCACGGAGTGTCCATCGACACCGTCCGACAGCAGGGAAAGGACGGCGAGGCCTCCCTCGTCGTCGTCACTCACCGTGCGCCCGACGCCGCCCTCTCCGGGACCGTCGAGGCGCTGCGGAAGCTGGACACCGTCCGCGGTGTCGCCAGCATCATGCGTGTTGAAGGGGAGTAAGGACCCATGAGCAGCAATCGCACCCACCAGTGGCGCGGCATCATCGAGGAGTACCGGGACCGCCTGCCGGTCACGGCCACGACTCCGGTGGTCACGCTCCGCGAGGGCGGCACTCCCCTCGTCCCCGCCCAGGTGCTCTCCGAGCGCACCGGCTGCGAGGTACACCTCAAGGTCGAGGGGGCCAACCCCACCGGGTCCTTCAAGGACCGCGGCATGACCATGGCGATCACCAAGGCCAAGGAGGACGGCGCCAAGGCCGTCATCTGCGCCTCCACGGGCAACACCTCGGCCTCCGCCGCCGCCTACGCGGTGCGCGCCGGGATGGTCTCCGCCGTCCTCGTGCCCCGCGGCAAGATCGCGCTGGGCAAGATGGGCCAGGCCCTGATCCACGGCGCGAAGATCCTCCAGGTCGACGGCAACTTCGACGACTGCCTCGACCTCGCCCGGGCGCTGTCCGACAACTACCCGGTGGCGCTGGTCAATTCCGTCAACCCGGTACGCATCGAGGGCCAGAAGACGGCGGCCTTCGAGATCGTGGACGCGCTCGGCGACGCCCCCGACATCCACGTGCTGCCCGTCGGCAACGCCGGCAACATCACCGCGTACTGGAAGGGCTTCAAGGAGTACAAGGCCGATGGCCTGGCCTCCCGTACGCCCCGCGTGTGGGGTTTCCAGGCCTCCGGCTCCGCGCCCATCGTGCGCGGGGAGATCGTCAAGGAGCCGCACACCATCGCCACGGCGATCCGTATCGGCAACCCGGCCTCGTGGGACTACGCCCTGCAGGCCCGGGACGAGTCGGGCGGCTTCATCGACGAGGTGACGGACCGCCAGATCCTGTCCGCCTACCGCCTGTTGGCCGCTCAGGAGGGCGTCTTCGTCGAGCCCGCCTCGGCCGCGTCGGTGGCCGGTCTGCTCAAGGCCGTCGAGCTCGGTCTGGTCGACCCCGGCCAGAAGATCGTCTGCACCGTCACCGGCAACGGCCTGAAGGACCCCGACTGGGCGGTCGCCGGCGCTCCGCAGCCGGTCACCATTCCGGTCGACGCCGAGGCCGCCGCCATCCGCCTCGGTCTCGTCTGACCGCGAGCCGCGGGCCGGCCGTCCCGTAAGCGCGGTCGGCCGCCGCGACCAGAAGTACCGCAGTAACCGAGTTGCCGGATTCCGGAAGTCTTTCGAAGGCTGATGAATCCGGCAACTCGGGCCGTACGGCACGAAAACCGATGGAAACCCGCCAGATATCGCGGCGGAAACCCGACCGGACCGGCAGGAGCCGGCGACACGCATCGTGCGCCTGCTGTGCGCCCTATGTCGGAGAAGAACCTTCCTTCGATAGGCTGTACTTACATCCGCCGCCGCGCATATGACCGCGGTGCTGCCCACAGGGCCTTCGGGTGTCGTACGTTCTCCAGTACATTCACAGCGAGCCAGCGAAGATACCGTCTCGCACAGTCACAAGGAGTGTCATCGGAAGATGGCCGGTCCCGCCTTCCGCGCCGCCGCCGTACGGGTGCGCGTTCCCGCCAGCAGTGCCAACCTCGGCCCGGGCTTCGACGCCTTCGGGCTGGCCTTGGGGCTCTACGACGACGTCGTCGTACGCGTGGCCGATTCAGGCCTGAACATCGATATCGCGGGCGAAGGTGCCGACACCCTGCCGCGGGACGAGAGCCACCTCCTCGTACGTTCCATGCGCACCGCGTTCGACCTGCTGGGCGGCCAGCCGCGCGGCCTCGAAGTCGTCTGCGCCAACCGCATCCCGCACGGCCGCGGTCTCGGCTCCTCCTCCGCCGCCATCTGCGCGGGCATCGTCGCCGCCCGCGCCGTGACCATAGGCGGAGAGGCCAAGCTCGACGACACGGCGCTGCTGGAGCTCGCCACCGAGATCGAGGGCCACCCCGACAACGTCGCCGCCTGTCTCCTCGGCGGTTTCACCCTCGCGTGGATGGACGGCGGCAGCGCCAAGGCGATCCGCATGGAGCCCGCCGATTCCATCGTTCCGGTGGTCTTCGTCCCCTCCAAGCCCGTCCTGACGGAGACGGCGCGCGGCCTGCTGCCGCGCACCGTCCCGCACGTGGACGCGGCCGTCAACGCGGGCCGCGCGGGTCTGCTCGTAGAGGCCCTGACCAGGCGTCCCGAGTTCCTGCTGCCGGCCACCGAGGACCGTCTCCACCAGGAGTACCGGTCCCCGGCGATGCCCGAGAGCGTGGCGCTCGTGGCGCGACTGCGGGCGGACGGCATCCCCGCGGTGATCTCCGGCGCGGGCCCCACGGTCCTCGCGCTGGTCGACAACGGTGCGGCCGACAAGGTCGCACGGCTCGCGGGCGAGGGGTGGGCGGCCAACCGGCTCGCACTCGACGCCGCGGGCGCGAGCGTACTTCCGCTGGGAACCCAGGGCGGCTGATCCGCGCAGTAAAGGACACAGCCGGCCAGGGGCGGGCGGCCAGGGCAGGCCGCCCGCGCGGAGCCCGCGCGAAACCCGCGCGGAAGGGCTCGAAAGCCGGTGATGGAGAGGGGGAATGTCTGTTGGATCCGGTAGTGTTAGTCTCAAGTGCGCATCCGAAGCCGCCATGGCTTGGTGCTCAGTGTCCCTATCAGGGACCACCTTTCTTCCGGGAGCCTCCCCGACTGCTTTGATCGCTGCCAGCAGTTTCGAGCACGCTCCGGAATCGGCGTGATATTCCCACGCTTCCACTCGGGGGCTTCTCGCCGGAACCACCCACGCACATGCACGTTTCTCTCCGCCGTATCTCTATCGGCGGACCACCGCCCCGGCAGCAGTCCGCGCCTCATCACGGACTGCCGTCGGACAGCACAACCGGTCGCCGAGCCAGACAGGCCGACGTCCGCTCCAGGGAAGGACCCTTCGTGAGCGACACCACCGATCTGATGGGCGCTGCCGACACCAACGTCGACACCAGTGCCCCCGCCGAGGGCGCCGCGCCGACCAAGCGCCGCCGCTCCGGCACCGGCCTTGACGGCATGGTCCTGGCCGAGCTCCAGCAGGTCGCGTCGGGCCTCGGCATCAGGGGCACCGCGCGGATGCGCAAGGGCCAGCTGATCGAGGTCATCAAGGAGGCGCAGGCGGGAAGCAGCGCCCCCAAGGCCGCGGCCTCCGCGCCGGCCGCCGCGCCCGCCGAAAGCGGCGAGACCAAGCCGAAGCGCCGCGCCACCAGCAAGGCCCGTACGGGCGAGGCCGCCGCCGAGGCGCCCGCCGAGAAGGCCGCCACGCAGGCCCAGATCGACATCCCGGGCCAGCCCGCGAGCGAGGACGCCCCGGTCGGCGAGCGCCGTCGCCGGCGTGCCACCGCCCCGTCCGGCAGCCCCGAGGGTTCGGCCCCCGCCGCCGCCGTACAGGTGGAGCCGAAGTCCGAGACCGTCGCTCCGGCCGCACAGGCCGAAGCGAAGGCCGAGGCCGCCACCGCCCCGGCCGGCCAGGCCCAGGGCCAGGAAGGCGAGGGCCGCGGCCGTCGCGACCGCCGCGAGCGGGGCAACGACCGCGCCGACGGCCGCCGCGAGCGCCGTGACCGCGGTGCCAAGGCCGACGACCAGGGCCAGGGCGCTCAGGGTCAGGGCCAGGCCGGTCAGGGCCAGAGCCAGGGTCAGAACCAGGGCCAGGGTCAGGGCCAGCAGGGCGGCCGTCAGGACCGGACCGACCGTCAGGACCGCCAGCAGGGCGGCCGCGGCCAGGGTCAGGGCCAGGGTCAGGGCCAGCAGGGCGGTCGCCAGGACCGGGACCGTCAGGACAACGGCCCGCAGGACGACTTCGACGAGGACGGCCGTCGCGGCCGTCGTGGCCGCTACCGCGACCGCCGTGGCCGTCGTGGCCGCGACGAGTTCGCGCCGGCCGAGACTCCGGTCGCCGACGACGACGTCCTGATCCCCGTGGCGGGCATCCTCGACATCCTCGACAACTACGCGTTCATCCGGACCTCGGGCTACCTGCCCGGCCCGAACGACGTGTACGTCTCCCTCGCCCAGGTCCGCAAGGCCGGTCTGCGCAAGGGCGACCACACCACCGGCGCCGTCCGTCAGCCCAAGGACGGCGAGCGCCGCGAGAAGTTCAACGCGCTCGTGCGCCTGGACTCGGTCAACGGCATGGCGCCCGAATCCGGCCGCGGCCGCCCGGAGTTCCAGAAGCTGACCCCGCTGTACCCGCAGGACCGGCTCCGCCTGGAGACCGACCCGGGCGTGCTGACCACCCGCATCATCGACCTCGTGTCGCCGATCGGTAAGGGCCAGCGCGGTCTGATCGTGGCCCCGCCGAAGACCGGTAAGACCATGATCATGCAGGCGATCGCCAACGCGATCACGGTCAACAACCCCGAGTGCCACCTGATGGTCGTCTTGGTCGACGAGCGTCCGGAAGAGGTCACCGACATGCAGCGGTCGGTGAAGGGCGAGGTCATCTCCTCGACCTTCGACCGCCCGGCCGAGGACCACACCACCGTCGCCGAGCTGGCCATCGAGCGCGCCAAGCGTCTCGTCGAGCTCGGCCACGACGTGGTCGTCCTGCTGGACTCCATCACCCGCCTGGGACGCGCGTACAACCTCGCCGCCCCCGCCTCCGGCCGCATCCTGTCCGGTGGTGTCGACTCGACCGCGCTCTACCCGCCGAAGCGCTTCTTCGGTGCCGCGCGCAACATCGAGGACGGCGGCTCGCTGACCATCCTGGCCACCGCGCTGGTCGACACCGGCTCGCGCATGGACGAGGTGATCTTCGAGGAGTTCAAGGGCACCGGCAACATGGAGCTCAAGCTCGACCGGAAGCTCGCCGACAAGCGCATCTTCCCGGCCGTTGACGTGGACCCCTCGGGCACCCGCAAGGAGGAGATCCTCCTCAACAGCGAGGAGCTCGCCATCGTCTGGAAGCTGCGCCGGGTGCTGCACGCGCTCGACTCGCAGCAGGCCATCGAGCTGCTCCTCGACAAGATGAAGCAGACGAAGTCGAACGCCGAGTTCCTCATGCAGATCGCGAAGACGACCCCGTCGGGCAAGAACGACGACTGACGTCTCCCCGTAGCACCACCTGCGTGACCGCCGACCGCCCCCGCCGCACCCGCGACGGGGGCGGTCGCGTCATACCCGGGGCCTAGGGGGCCCATGTGGCCTGCGGGGTCTGTGCGGCCTTGTGTGGTCTACGGTGCTTCGCGCACGGATGCGACCTTTGCCACACTCCGTACGCCCGCCGCCCCTCGCGGTCACCCCGAGTCCCGGGGGGAATCCGCAGGTGGGCGGCGTACCGCACGGTGCCCGTCCGGCCCGGCCCGACGGGGCGGGGCGGTTTCCGCGAGCCCGGGACCGTGGAACCCTGGATGGCTTCAGTCCGTCCTTGTCACAGAGAGCGGGGAGCCGAACCGAACACAGACAGGCGGCAGAGCAGAGCATGAGCCAGGACAACAGGGGCCACGGCCGCAGGGCCGGCGCGGGCAGACGCCGACGGAAGCCGGCCGTGCGCCGCAGGGCCGTCGTCATCGCCGCGTGGACCGCCGCGGGCGTGGTCCTCCTGGGCGGGGCGGGGCTCGGCTACTTCTACTTCAAGTTCAACGGCAACCTCAAGACCGTCGACATCGACGCCGCCCTCGGCACGAACCGCCCGGAGAACGTGGACAACGGCTCGATGGACATCCTCGTCCTCGGCTCCGACTCCCGCGGCGGCGACAACGGGGAGTACGGCCAGGACGACGGCGGCTCCGCACGCTCCGACACGGCGATGATCGTCCACCTCAACGAGGGCCACACCAAGGCCACCGTCGTATCGATACCCCGCGACACCCTCGTGACCCGGCCCACCTGCAAGCTCCCGAACGGCAAGAGCGACCTGGGCGGCCCGCGCAAGATGTTCAACGAGTCGTTCACCGTCGGCGGGGCCGCCTGCGCGGTCGCGACCGTGGAGAAGATGTCGGGGATCCGCATGGACCACTACCTCGAAGTCGACTTCACGGGCTTCAAGGAGATCATCGACAAGCTCGGCGGCGTCGAGGTGACGACCACCAAGCCGATCAAGGACGACTACAGCCACCTCGACCTGCCCGCCGGGACGAACCGGCTGAACGGCGAGCAGGCCCTCGGCCTCGTCCGTACCCGCCACGGCGTCGGCGACGGCGGCGACCTGGGCCGAATACAGCTCCAGCAGGCCTTCATCAAGGCGCTGATCAAGCAGGTCAAGACCATCGGTGTCTTCGACAACCCGAAGAAGCTGCTCGACCTCGCCGACACCGCCACCAAGGCCATCACCACGGACAAGGCGCTCGGCGACGTGAAGTCCCTCATGGGCTTCGCCCAGGGCCTGGAGGGCATCGGCCCCGAGAACATGCAGATGATCACCCTCCCGGTGACCGGAGACACCCGTGACCCCAACCGGGTCGTCCCGCTCACCAAGGAGTCCACGATGGTCTGGGACGCCCTGCTGGCCGACCAGCAGGTCCCGGAAGCGGCCACCACGAACTCGGCCGGAGACAAGGGCACGGCCGGTACGGTCGTCCGGTAGCCGAACCGCCTGGTGGGACGGGTTCCACCGGGCCGTGGAATAGATGCCGGACCCCTGCCGTTGAGGGAGGCGTCCTCAGAATTTTGACAGGCAGCCCGGTCCTGGCAGACTGGTCTGTCGGCCCCGGTTCACGCAGCGCGCAATTCGGCTCCTGCGACCCGGCGCCCTCCCGAATCTAGGAGACACCTTGAAGCGCGATACCCACCCCACGTACGTCGAGACCCAGGTCAGCTGTACCTGTGGCGCGTCGTTCACCACCCGCAGCACCCTGACCGAGGGCTCCATCCGAGCCGAGGTCTGCTCCGAGTGCCACCCGTTCTACACGGGCAAGCAGAAGATCCTCGACACCGGTGGCCGCGTGGCCCGCTTCGAGGCCCGCTTCGGCAAGGCTGCACAGAAGTAGCGAGCCTCAGGCGCCGGGTACCGGCTGCACCCTGTTCGCACGGGGGCAGCCGGACCGGCGCCTTTCTCGTCCCGCAGCCCTTTTCTTCACATTCACCATCTTCAGGAGCCCCCGATGTTCGAGGCGGTCGAGGAACTGATCGGCGAGCACGCCGATCTTGAGAAGAAGCTCGCCGACCCTTCGGTCCACTCGGATCAGGCCAACGCGCGCAAGCTGAACAAGCGCTACGCGGAGCTGACCCCGATCGTCGCGACCTTCCGTGCCTGGAAGCAGTCCGCCGAGGACATCGAGACGGCGAAGGAGTTCGCGGCCGACGACCCGGACTTCGTGGCAGAGGTCAAGGAACTGACCGCACAGCGCGAAGAGCTCACCGAGAAGCTCCGCCTGCTGCTCGTTCCGCGCGACCCCAGCGACGACAAGGACGTGCTCCTGGAGGTCAAGGCGGGTGCGGGCGGTGACGAGTCGGCCCTGTTCGCCGGCGACCTGCTGCGCATGTACCTGCGCTACGCCGAGCGCGTGGGCTGGAAGACCGAGATCATCGACGCCACCGAGTCCGAGCTCGGCGGCTACAAGGACGTCCAGGTCTCCGTCCGCACCAAGGGCGGCAACGGCGCCACCGAGCCCGGCCAGGGCGTCTGGGCCCGCCTGAAGTACGAGGGCGGCGTGCACCGCGTCCAGCGCGTGCCGGCCACCGAGTCCCAGGGCCGCATCCACACCTCCGCCGCCGGCGTGCTCGTCACCCCGGAAGCCGAGGAGGTGGAGGTCGAGGTCAACATGAACGACCTCCGCATCGACGTGTACCGCTCCTCGGGCCCCGGCGGCCAGTCCGTCAACACCACCGACTCGGCCGTGCGCATCACGCACATCCCGACCGGTGTGGTCGCCTCCTGCCAGAACGAGAAGAGCCAGCTCCAGAACAAGGAGCAGGCGATGCGCATCCTGCGCTCGCGCCTGCTGGCCGCCGCCCAGGAAGCCGCCGAGCAGGAGGCCTCCGACGTGCGCCGCAGCCAGGTGCGCTCGGTGGACCGCTCCGAGAAGATCCGTACGTACAACTACCCGGAAAACCGGATCTCGGACCACCGGACGGGCTTCAAGGCGTACAACTTGGACCAGGTCCTCGACGGAGACCTCGACCCGGTCATCCAGGCCTGTGTCGACACGGACTCCGCCGCCAAGCTCGCGTCCGCGCACTGAGTCCCCCCGCAGGACCGCACCACCCGCAGGACCCCGCACCACCCCCCGTACGACAGCAGCCCGGAGGACCAGCGTGAACTTGCTGCTTGCCGAGGTGGCCCAGGCCACCCAGCGGCTGGCCGCCGCCGGCGTGCCCTCACCGCGTTTCGACGCGGAGGAGCTCGCGGCCTTCGTGCACGGCGTCAAGCGGGGGGAACTCCACCACGTCAAGGACGCGGACTTCGACGCCCGCTACTGGGAGGCCGTCGCCCGCCGCGAGGCGCGCGAGCCGCTCCAGCACATCACCGGCCGCGCCTTCTTCCGCTACCTGGAGCTCCAGGTCGGGCCCGGGGTCTTCGTGCCCCGGCCCGAGACCGAGTCGGTCGTGGACTGGGCCATACAGGCCGTCCGGGCGATGGACGTCGTCGAACCGCTGATCGTGGACCTCTGCACCGGCTCCGGCGCCATCGCGCTGGCCATGGCGCAGGAGGTGCCGCGCTCGCGCGTGCACGCCGTCGAGCTGTCCGAGGACGCCCTGCAGTGGACCCGTAAGAACGCCGAGGGCTCCCGGGTCACCGTCCACCAGGGCAACGCGCTGAGCGCGCTGCCCGAGCTGGACGGACAGGTCGACCTGGTCATCTCCAACCCGCCGTACATCCCGCTCACCGAGTGGGAGTACGTGGCGCCCGAGGCCCGCGACCACGACCCCGAGATGGCGCTGTTCTCCGGCGAGGACGGCCTGGACACCATCCGCGGCATCGAGCGCACCGCCCACCGGCTGCTGCGGCCCGGCGGCATCGTCGTCATCGAGCACGCCGACACCCAGGGCGGACAGGTCCCGTGGATCTTCGCCGAGGAGCGGGGCTGGGCCGACGCCGCCGACCACCCCGACCTCAACAACCGCCCGCGCTTCGCGACCGCCCGCAAGGCTCTGCCGTGACCGGCCCTGCCTCGAGCGGCGCAGTCACCGCGCGCATTCCCGCCACCCCCCTGCTGCACGAGGAGGCCCGCTGATGGCCCGGCGATACGACTGCAACGACGCGACGGACCGCAAGACGGGCCTGCGTGAAGCCGCCTCCGCCGTACGCCGCGGCGAGCTCGTCGTGCTGCCCACCGACACCCTCTACGGGATCGGCGCGGACGCCTTCAGCGCGGAGGCCGTCGGCGACCTGCTCGCCGCCAAGGGGCGCGGCCGCAACATGCCCACCCCCGTCCTCATCGGCTCCCCGAACACCCTGCACGGCCTGGTCACCGACTTCTCCGAGCAGGCCTGGGAGCTCGTCGACGCCTTCTGGCCGGGCGGTCTGACGCTCGTCGCCAAGCACCAGCCCTCGCTGGCGTGGGACCTGGGCGAGACCGGCGGCACCGTGGCCGTGCGCATGCCCCTGCACCCCGTCGCGATCGAGCTGCTGACCGAGGTCGGCCCGATGGCGGTGTCCTCGGCGAACCTGACCGGACACCCGGCGCCCGAGGACTGCGACGCGGCGCGCGAGATGCTCGGCGACTCCGTGTCCGTGTACCTGGACGGCGGGCCGACCCCGAGCACCCTGCCCTCGTCGATCGTCGACGTCACCGGGAAGGTTCCCGTCCTGCTGCGCGAGGGGGCACTGACCGCCGAGCAGCTGCGGGAGGTCGTGCCCGACCTCGAGGTGGCTCCGTGAGCCCTGAGGGGCGTGGCATAGCCGGGGACAACACCTTCCGCATACTCCACGTCAGCACCGGCAACGTGTGCCGCTCGCCCATCACCGAGCGGCTGACGCGGCACGCGCTGTCCCACCGGCTCGGCGGCCCCGTCACCGGCGACCTGATCGTGGAGAGCGCGGGCACCTGGGGCCACGAGGGCGCGCCCATGGAGGCCAACGCGGCCGCCGTGCTGGCCGACTTCGGGGCGGACGCCACCGGCTTCACCGGCCGGGAACTCCTGGACGAGCACGTCATACGCGCCGACCTGGTCCTGACCGCCACCCGCGACCACCGCGCCCAGGTGATCTCGATGGGGCACTCGGCGGGGCTGCGCACCTTCACCCTGAAGGAGTTCACCCGGCTGGTGCGGGCGATAGACCCGGCGACGCTGCCGCCGCTGGAGGACGGGATGGTGGAGCGGGCCCGCGCGCTGGTCCGCGCCGCCGCCGCTCTACGCGGGTGGCTGCTCGCGCCGTCCCCCGACGCCGATGAGGTGTACGACCCGTACGGGGCGCCGATCACCTTCTTCCGCTCGATCGGCGACGAGATCAACCAGGCGCTGGACCCCGTGGTCACGGCACTGACGGGCGTCACGGCTTCCCGCTGACCCGCCGGGTCGACCGGGCGACCCCCGCGGGGCCGTCCCCTACCCGCCCTTCCTCCGTTCCCCGGGCTGCGCCCGGACCCCCCGGGGCTCCGCCCCGGAGCCCGCGCCTCACACGCCGGCGAGGCTGGACCGGCGCCGCAGGGCGGGATCCGCAAGGGCGGCCTACAGTGGCTGGTACCCGGTATGCGGTACCCCCCTGGAGTCGCGCCATGAGCGTCATCACCCAGCCCCTGGACCTGCTGCGGCAGCAGGATCCGCAGATGGCCGACGTCCTCGACGGGGAACACCGGCGCCAGGCGACCGGGCTGCAGCTGATCGCCGCCGAGAACTTCACCTCCGCCGCCGTGCTCACCGCACTGGGATCGGCGCTCGCCAACAAGTACGCCGAGGGGTACCCCGGCGCCCGCCACCACGGCGGCTGCGAGTACGCCGACCTTGCCGAGCAGATCGCCGTCGAGCGGGCCCGCGCCCTCTTCGGCACCGAGCACGCGAACGTGCAGCCGCACTCCGGATCCGCCGCCGTGCTCGCCGCGTACGCCGCGCTGCTGCGGCCCGGGGACACCGTGCTGGCCATGGCGCTCACCTCCGGGGGGCACCTCACCCACGGGTCGCCCGCCAACTTCTCCGGGCGCTGGTTCGACTTCGTCGGGTACGGAGTGGACGCCGAGACCGGGCTCATCGACTACGCCCAGGTGCAGCGTCTCGCGCACGAGCACCGGCCCAAGGCCATCGTGTGCGGGTCCATCTCCTACCCGAGGCACCCCGAGTACTCCGTGTTCCGGGAGATCGCCGACGAGGTCGGGGCCTTCCTGATCGCGGATGCCGCCCACCCCATCGGACTCGTGGCCGGCGGGGCCGCGCCCAGCCCCGTGCCCTACGCCGACATCGTCGTGGCCACCACCCACAAGGTGCTCCGGGGTCCGCGCGGCGGGATGATCCTGTGCGGGGCCGAGTTCGCGGAGCGGATCGACCGGGCGGTGTTCCCCTTCACCCAGGGCGGCCCGCAGATGCACACCATCGCCGCCAAGGCCGTGGCCTTCGGCGAGGCCGCCGGGCCCGCCTTCACCTCGTACGCGCACCGGGTGGTCGCCAACGGCCGCGCTCTCGCCGACGCGCTCGCCGCCCGCGGGTTCGCGATCACGACCGGGGGGACCGACACCCACCTGATCACCGCCGACCCCGCACCGCTGGGCCTCGACGGCGCGGGCGCCCGGGGCCGGCTGGCCGCCGCCGGGATCGTGCTGGACACCTGCGCCCTTCCCTACGGTGACCAGCGCGGGATCCGCCTCGGCACCGCGGCGGTGACCACGCAGGGCATGGGGGAGGAGGAGATGGGCCGGATCGCCGCGCTGTTCACGGCCGCGCTGGACGGCGGGGAGACGAAGGTCCGTAGGGACGTCAACGAATTGGTGATCAGTTTTCCGCCGTATGGGGTTTAAGCGGGGCAAGGACGACGTACCGCAACCGGGATACCGCCCCTGCGCGTCCACGACAGTGAGTACTTCGCAGCTAGTGTGTGGGGCTGAGATGGCCGGCGATACATCTGGGGCAGCCCGTGCGTGAATATCTGCTGACGCTTTGCGTCACGGTCGCGGTGACTTATCTACTCACCGGGCCCGTGCGGAAGTTCGCGATCGCCGTGGGCGCGATGCCCGAGATCCGCGCGCGCGACGTGCACCGGGAGCCCACTCCGCGGCTCGGCGGCATCGCGATGTTCGGCGGACTGTGCGCCGGCCTGCTCGTCGCGGACCACCTGAAGAACCTCAACGGGGTCTTCGAGCTGTCGAACGAGCCGCGGGCCCTGCTCTCCGGGGCGGCCCTGATCTGGCTGGTCGGTGTGCTCGACGACAAGTTCGAGCTCGACGCCCTGATCAAGCTCGGCGCACAGATGATCTCCGCCGGTGTGATGTGCATGCAGGGCCTGACCATCCTGTGGATCCCGGTCCCGGGGATCGGCTCGGTCTCGCTCACTCCCTGGCAGGGCAACCTGCTCACCGTGGCCCTCGTCGTGATCACCATCAACGCGGTGAACTTCGTGGACGGCCTCGACGGCCTGGCCGCCGGCATGGTCTGCATCGCGACCTGCGCGTTCTTCCTCTACGGATACCGGATCTGGTTCGGCTACGGGATCGAGGCGGCCGCACCCGCGACCCTCTTCGCCGCCATCCTGATGGGCATGTGCCTCGGCTTCCTGCCGCACAACATGCACCCCGCCCGGATCTTCATGGGCGACTCCGGCTCGATGCTCATCGGCCTGGTGCTGGCCGCCGCCGCCATCTCCATCACCGGACAGGTGGACCCGGACGCGATGGCCCTGTGGCTGGACGGCGAGCGCAACGCGACCCACGCGATGCTGCCGGTCTTCATCCCGCTGATCCTGCCGCTCACGATCATCGCGATCCCGATGACGGACCTGGTCCTCGCCATCGTGCGGCGCACCTGGAAGGGCCAGTCGCCCTTCGCCGCGGACCGCGGACACCTCCACCACCGGCTGCTGGAACTCGGGCATTCACACAGCCGGGCCGTGCTCATCATGTACTTCTGGTCAGGGTTGATCGCCTTCGGCACCGTGGCGTATTCGGTGCATTCCGCCTCGATGTGGATCGTGCTGGCGATCTCCGTGCTGAGCGCCGTGGGCCTGCTCCTGCTCCTGCTGCCCCGCTTCACCCCGCGGGCCCCGCAGTGGGCGGAGCGACTGGTCCCGCCGCGCTACCGGCACGCGGAACGGGCCGCCGAGGCAGCCCTCCAGGACGCCCCCGCGGCAGAGCCGGAGCCGGCCCGCCCGATTGCGGCAGGTGTGTCCGGCGTCAACGGGGCGACCGCCATCGGCCCCCGTTCGCGCTTCCCCGACCGGCGTAAGGCCGGATCCTCGCGCTGACGTCCCGGACGCATGTCGGACATGAACGCCCTTTACCAGACAAGACACTTGGCTGTCGCGCACACACGCGCAGGGTCACTCTCATGTGTGACAGTCCGCACACCCTCCGAGTAAAGCTCTCATCAAATACTTTGTGATACCGTTCACTAAACCCGGCGACAGAGCCGAAGGACCGTAGTGCGACGGTCCATTGGCCCGAGGTTCCCTCTCGGACCGGGCTTACGCTCGTCCAGTACGAGTCCCTGTGCCCCCACCACCACGCGGAGCAAACCGCCATGCGGTCAGATGACGTCCGATCCCTCCTGCAATCCGCCGTTCCCACGGCTGTCGCCGGCGCTCTCGCCGCCGTCATCAGTGGGATCGTCGCCGGTGGCAAGGGGGCCGTGGGCGCCGTCGTTGCGACGGCCGTGGTGATGCTGTTCATGGGCATCGGATTCCTCGTACTGCAGCGCACGGCGAAATCACTGCCGCACCTGTTCCAGGCCATGGGGCTCATGCTCTACACGGCCCAGATCCTGCTGCTCTTCGTCTTTCTCGCCGTGTTCAAGAACACGACACTGTTCCACCCCAAGGCCTTCGCCATCACGCTCGTCGTCGCCACCCTGGTGTGGATCGCCGCACAGGCGCGTGCTCATATGAAGGCCAAGATCCTCTACGTCGAACCTGACTCGATGAAGGGCGACAAGCCCGGAAATTCGGGCCAGAAGTCGTGAGGGGTAGGGGCGGAATAAGTGCGCGTTCGGGATGCTGCTATCGTCCGGTTTCAACTGCGGCATTGCGGGCGCGGGCATCTGAGCTGACGCCTGTTCCATCGCGAGGCTCGATGCCTGACTGTCGCCCCACCATCCGTAATACCTGTCCAGTGCCGAACCGCGGCTGCACGCCGCGCCGACACAACGAGGTTGCCGTACCTATGCGCCACGCTGAAGGAGCCCTGCGGTGAGTGCTGCTGACATGACGCTCGCCTTCGAATTGAACTGTCATTTCGAAGACGGCACTGGCTGCGGCTTCCCGGGCCCGACCCTGTACTCGTTCCTGTTCGAGCCGATCTTCGGTGACGGCGACAGCAACCTGTACTTCAACAAGACGATGCTGCTCGCCCTGCTGGGCTCGGTCATCATCGTCGGCTTCTTCTGGGCCGCGTTCCGGAAGCCGAAGGTCGTCCCGGGCAAGCTGCAGATGGTCGCCGAAGCGGGCTACGACTTCGTACGCCGCGGCATCGTCTACGAGACGCTCGGTAAGAAGGAAGGCGAGAAGTACGTCCCCTTCATGGTCGCGACGTTCTTCTTCGTCTGGATCATGAACCTGTGGTCGATCGTGCCGCTCGCCCAGTTCCCGGTGACCGCCGTCATCGCGTACCCGGCCGGCCTCGCCCTCATCATTTACGTGATGTGGATGTCGGTGACCTTCAAGCGCCACGGTTTCGTGGGCGGCTTCAAGAACCTGACCGGCTACGACAAGTCGCTCGGCCCGGTTCTGCCGCTGGTCATGGTGATCGAGTTCTTCTCGAACGTCCTGGTCCGCCCGTTCACGCACGCGGTCCGACTCTTCGCGAACATGTTCGCGGGTCACACCCTGCTGCTGCTGTTCACCATCGCCAGCTGGTACCTGCTGAACGGGATCGGCATCGCTTACGCGGGCGTCTCGTTCGTCATGGTCATCGTGATGACCGCATTCGAACTCTTCATCCAGGCTGTCCAGGCGTACGTCTTCGTCCTCCTGGCCTGCAGCTTCCTGCAGGGCGCGCTCGCCGAACACCACTGAGCCACAGCCCGCTCCTGCAATCCCCCCGAATCGTCCGGTGGCCAACCCCCACCGGTCCATGAAAGAGAAGGAAGAACTGGCATGTCCCAGATCCTCGCTGCCGCCGACGGCGTCACCGGCTCCCTCA
This sequence comes from Streptomyces sp. NBC_00335, assembly GCF_036127095.1. Lineage (GTDB taxonomy): Bacteria > Actinomycetota > Actinomycetes > Streptomycetales > Streptomycetaceae > Streptomyces. The sequence goes on along the minus strand of NZ_CP108006.1, from coordinate 2,715,329 downwards.
GCTCTGTCGGCTACGGCCTCGCCGCCATCGGCCCCGGCGTCGGCGTCGGCATCATCTTCGGTAACGGCACGCAGGCTCTCGCCCGTCAGCCCGAGGCTGCCGGTCTGATCCGCGCCAACCAGATCCTCGGCTTCGCCTTCTGTGAGGCGCTCGCCCTCATCGGTCTGGTCATGCCGTTCGTCTACAGCTGACGAACCGCATCCACTAGTCCGATTAGACGAAAGGCACTGATGTGAACCTCCTGGTTCTCGCGTCCGAGGAGCCGAACAGCCCCCTCGTTCCGCCGATCCCCGAGCTCGTCATCGGTCTGATCGCCTTCGTCATCGTCCTCGGTTTCCTCGCGAAGAAGCTCCTCCCGAACATCAACAAGGTTCTGGACGAGCGCCGCGAGGCCATCGAAGGCGGTATCGAAAAGGCTGAGGCCGCTCAGACCGAGGCTCAGAGCGTTCTGGAGCAGTACAAGGCCCAGCTCGCCGAAGCCCGGCACGAGGCCGCTCGACTGCGCCAGGATGCTCTGGAGCAGGGCACTGCGCTGAAGGAAGAACTTCGCGCAGAGGGCCAGCGGCAGCGTGAGGAGATCATCGCTGCCGGTCACGCCCAGATCGCGGCTGACCGCAAGGCCGCCTCTTCCGCCCTCCGTCAGGACGTCGGCAAGCTGGCGACCGACCTGGCCGGAAAGCTTGTCGGCGAGTCCCTCGAGGACCACGCCCGGCAGAGCCGCACGATCGACCGTTTCCTCAGCGAGCTTGAGGAGAAGGCCGAGGCCGCCCGATGAACGGAGCGAGCCGCGACGCGCTGGCCACCGCCCGCGAGCGTCTCGACGCGCTGACGGACAACACGTCCGTCGACGCGGCGAAGCTCGCCGGCGAGCTGGCGGCCGTCACCGCGCTGCTCGACCGTGAGGTCTCGCTGCGTCGGGTCATCACGGACCCGGCGCAGTCCGGCGAGGCCAAGGCCGAGCTGGCCGGCCGTCTGCTCGGCGGCCAGGTGGGCGGGGAAACCCTCGACCTGGTGTCCGGCATGGTCCGGTCCCGCTGGTCGCAGTCCCGCGACCTGGTGGACTCGCTCGAGGTCCTGGCGGCCACCGCCGACCTCACGGCGGCCCAGCGCAGCGGAGGCCTCGACGACGTCGAGGACGAGCTGTTCCGGTTCGGCCGGATCGTCACCTCGAACACCGAGCTGCGCGCAGCACTGACCGACCGGTCGGCCACCGCCGCCGCCAAGAGCCAGCTGCTGCGCAGCCTGCTCGGCGGCAAGGCGAACGCCGTCACCGAGCGGCTGGTCACGCGTCTCGTCACGCACCCGCGTGGACGTAGCCTGGAAGCGGGCCTCGAGTCCCTTTCGAAGGTCGCCGCCGAGCGTCGTGGCCGCATGGTCGCCACCGTGACCACCGCGGTTCCGCTCAGCGACGTCCAGAAGCAGCGTCTCGGCGCGGTGCTGGCCAAGCTGTACGGCCGCCCGATGCACCTGAACCTCGACGTGGACCCGACGGTCCTCGGCGGGATCTCGGTGCGGGTCGGCGACGAGGTCATCGACGGCACCATCGCGGACCGCATCGCCGAGGCGTCGCGCCGCATGGCCGGCTGACCAGCCACAAATTAGTACGAAGCATTCCTAGCGGCCCGGTTGGGCCGTGCAGAACTTGCAGAAGATTCCTGGGGGTCGCCCCCAGACCCCAAAGAAGCTTCAGGCCCAACAAGGAGAGCAGGGAACCCAGATGGCGGAGCTCACGATCCGGCCGGAGGAGATCCGGGACGCACTGGAGAACTTTGTCCAGTCGTACCAGCCGGACGCGGCCTCGCGCGAGGAGGTCGGAACGGTCAGCGTTGCCGGCGACGGCATCGCGAAGGTGGAGGGCCTGCCCTCCGCCATGGCGAACGAACTGCTGAAGTTCGAGGACGGAACCCTCGGTCTCGCCCTGAACCTCGACGAGCGCGAGATCGGTGCGGTCGTCCTCGGCGAGTTCAGCGGTATCGAGGAGGGCCAGCCGGTGCAGCGCACCGGTGAGGTGCTCTCCGTCGGCGTCGGCGAGGGTTACCTCGGCCGCGTTGTCGACCCGCTCGGCAACCCGATCGACGGCCTCGGCGAGATCGCGACCGAAGGCCGCCGCGCCCTCGAGCTGCAGGCCCCCGGCGTCATGGTCCGCAAGTCGGTCCACGAGCCGATGCAGACCGGCTACAAGGCCATCGACGCCATGGTGCCGGTCGGCCGTGGTCAGCGTCAGCTGATCATCGGTGACCGTCAGACCGGCAAGACCGCTCTTGCCGTCGACACGATCATCAACCAGCGCGACAACTGGCGCTCTGGCGACGTGAACAAGCAGGTTCGCTGCATCTACGTCGCCATCGGCCAGAAGGGCTCGACCATCGCGTCCGTTCGCGGCGCCCTGGAAGACGCCGGTGCGCTCGAGTACACGACGATCGTCGCCGCCCCGGCGTCCGACCCGGCCGGCTTCAAGTACCTGGCGCCGTACACCGGTTCGGCCATCGGCCAGCACTGGATGTACGCCGGCAAGCACGTCCTGATCATCTTCGACGACCTGTCGAAGCAGGCCGACGCCTACCGCGCCGTGTCGCTGCTGCTGCGCCGTCCGCCGGGCCGCGAGGCCTACCCGGGCGACGTCTTCTACTTGCACTCCCGTCTGCTGGAGCGCTGCGCGAAGCTCTCCGACGACATGGGTGCCGGTTCGATGACCGGTCTGCCGATCGTCGAGACCAAGGCGAACGACGTGTCGGCGTTCATCCCGACCAACGTCATCTCCATCACCGACGGCCAGTGCTTCCTTGAGTCCGACCTGTTCAACGCGGGCCAGCGCCCGGCGCTGAACGTCGGTATCTCGGTCTCCCGCGTCGGTGGCTCGGCCCAGCACAAGGCCATGAAGCAGGTTTCCGGCCGTCTGCGCCTGGACCTCGCCCAGTACCGCGAGCTGGAGGCGTTCGCCGCCTTCGGTTCCGACCTGGACGCCGCTTCGAAGGCCTCGCTGGAGCGCGGCAAGCGTCTGGTGGAGCTGCTGAAGCAGGGCCAGTACCAGCCGATGCCCGTCGAGGAGCAGGTCATCTCCGTCTGGGCCGGCACCACCGGCAAGATGGACGAGGTCCCGGTCAACGACATCCGTCGCTTCGAGTCGGAGCTGCTGGAGCACCTGCGCGTCTCGCGCAAGGACCTCCTCACCTCCATCGCGGACGGCGGCAAGATGTCGGACGACACCCTCGGCTCCATCGCTGACGCCATCGCTGACTTCAAGCGCGGGTTCGAGACCTCGGACGGCAAGCTCCTGGGCGAGGACGCGCCGGCCGTCAACGTCTCCAAGTGACGACGGAAGGAAGCTGACTCATGGGAGCGCAGCTCCGGGTCTACAAGCGTCGTATCCGTGCCGTCACGGCGACCAAGAAGATCACCAAGGCGATGGAAATGATCGCCGCCTCGCGCATCGTCAAGGCGCAGCGCAAGGTGGCGGCATCGATGCCGTACGCGACCGAGCTCACCCGTGCGGTGACCGCGGTGGCGACCGGTTCGAACACCAAGCACGCCCTGACGACCGAGGTCGAGGCACCGGTGCGTGCCGCGGTCCTGCTCATCACGAGCGACCGCGGTCTGGCCGGCGGCTACTCCTCGAACGCCATCAAGCAGGCGGAGCGGCTCACCGAGCGGCTGCGCGGCGAGGGCAAGGAGGTCGACACGTACATCGTCGGCCGTAAGGGTGTCGCCTACTACGGCTTCCGCGAGCGCAAGGTCGCGGAGTCGTGGACCGGCTTCACCGACAGCCCGGCCTACGCCGACGCCAAGCGCGTCGCGGCGCCGCTGATCGAGGCCATCCAGACGGTTACGGCCGAGGGTGGCGTCGACGAGCTGCACATCGTCTACACGGAATTCGTGTCGATGATGACGCAGAACGCGGTGGACGGCCGGATGCTGCCGCTCAGCCTCGACAAGGTCGAAGAGGAGACCGGCGCGAAGGGCGAGATCCTTCCGCTGTTCGACTTCGAGCCGTCGGCGGAGGACGTCCTCGACGCCCTTCTGCCGCGCTACGTCGAGAGCCGCATCTACAACGCACTGCTGCAGTCGGCCGCTTCCGAGCACGCCGCCCGCCGCCGCGCGATGAAGTCGGCTACCGACAACGCCGGGGATCTCATCAAGAGCCTTTCCCGGCTTGCCAACGCGGCCCGCCAGGCCGAAATCACCCAGGAAATCAGCGAGATCGTCGGTGGCGCCAGCGCCATGGCAGACGCGACCGCGGGGAGTGACAAGTAATGACGACCATTGAGACGGCCGCCGCCACGGGCCGCGTTGCCCGGGTCATCGGCCCGGTCGTCGACGTGGAGTTCCCCGTCGACGCCATGCCCGAGATCTACAACGCCCTCAAGGTCGAGGTCGCAGACCCGGCCGAGGACGGCAAGCTCAAGACGCTGACCCTCGAGGTCGCGCAGCACCTGGGTGACGGCCTCGTCCGTACCATCTCGATGCAGCCGACCGACGGTCTGGTTCGCCAGGCCACGGTGGTCAACACGGGCGAGGGCATCACCGTCCCCGTCGGTGACTTCACCAAGGGCAAGGTCTTCAACACCCTGGGTGAGGTGCTGAACTACCCGGAGGAGAACGCCAACGTCACCGAGCGCTGGCCGATCCACCGCAAGGCGCCCCGCTTCGACGAGCTCGAGTCGAAGACCGAGATGTTCGAGACCGGCGTCAAGGTCATCGACCTTCTCACCCCGTACGTCAAGGGTGGAAAGATCGGTCTGTTCGGTGGTGCCGGTGTCGGCAAGACCGTTCTGATCCAGGAAATGATCTACCGCGTGGCCAACAACCACGATGGTGTGTCGGTCTTCGCGGGCGTCGGTGAGCGTACCCGTGAGGGCAACGACCTCATCGAGGAAATGGCCGAGTCCGGCGTCATCGACAAGACGGCGCTTGTCTTCGGTCAGATGGACGAGCCCCCGGGCACCCGTCTTCGCGTCGCGCTTGCCGGTCTGACCATGGCGGAGTACTTCCGCGATGTGCAGAAGCAGGACGTGCTCTTCTTCATCGACAACATCTTCCGTTACACCCAGGCCGGTTCGGAGGTGTCGACCCTTCTGGGCCGCATGCCGTCCGCCGTGGGTTACCAGCCGAACCTGGCTGACGAGATGGGTCTGCTGCAGGAGCGCATCACCTCGACCCGCGGTCACTCGATCACCTCGATGCAGGCGATCTACGTCCCCGCGGACGACCTGACCGACCCGGCGCCGGCCACCACCTTCGCCCACCTCGACGCGACGACGGTTCTTTCCCGTCCGATCTCCGAGAAGGGCATCTACCCGGCCGTGGACCCGCTGGACTCGACGTCCCGCATCCTCGACCCGCGGTACATCGCGGCGGACCACTACGCCACGGCGATGCGCGTCAAGGGGATCCTGCAGAAGTACAAGGACCTCCAGGACATCATCGCGATCCTCGGTATCGACGAGCTGGGCGAGGAGGACAAGCTCGTTGTCCACCGTGCCCGTCGCGTCGAGCGCTTCCTGTCGCAGAACACGCACGTCGCCAAGCAGTTCACCGGCGTCGACGGTTCGGACGTTCCGCTCGACGAGTCGATCGTGGCCTTCAACGCGATCTGCGACGGAGACTACGACCACTTCCCCGAGCAGGCGTTCTTCCTGTGCGGTGGCATCGAGGACCTCAAGGCCAACGCCAAGGAGCTGGGCGTCTCCTGAGGCCGCGCTCATCCGTGAGCACAGCTGATTGACGGAGAGGGGCGGGTGTGTCCCGTCCCTCTCCTCACGCCCATTAGAATTTGACCCAACACCCGGCCATCCCGCCGGGTGGTGACCCGAGGAGCCACCATGGCTGCTGAGCTGCACGTCGAGCTGGTCGCGGCGGACCGGAATGTCTGGTCCGGCGAGGCCACCCTGGTTGTCGCCCGCACCACGTCCGGCGACATCGGCGTCATGCCCGGTCACCAGCCGCTTCTCGGTGTGCTGGAATCGGGCCCGGTGACCATCCGTACCGTCGGGGGCAACACTGTTGTCGCCGCGGTGCACGGCGGATTCATCTCGTTCGCGGACAACAAGTTGTCGCTGCTGGCCGAGATCGCCGAGCTTGCCGACGAGATCGACGTCGAGCGGGCGGAGCGGGCACTGGAGCGCGCGAAGGCGGAGACCGATTCGGTCTCCGAGCGTCGCGCCGATGTCCGGCTGCGCGCGGTTTCGGGGCGCTGAGTCCCGGTACTGGTAAGAGTTTCGAACCTCAGCCGCGGCCTGCTCCGGAATTTTCCGGACCGGGTCGCGGCTGAGGCAATGCAGGTCCCCCAGACTCCGTCTGGTAGGAACGCTGTCGTGCGGGTTATTCGATGAGCGAGGAGGTCGGTGAAAGATGCTCCTCGCTCTGCTTGTGAGCGGCCTGGTCGTAGCCCTGGTGGTGATCGGGCTGTTTGTGTTCGGACTGCGCCGCAGGCTGATCCAGCGCTCCGGCGGCACCTTCGACTGCAGCATGCGCTGGGGCGTGTCCGAGGAACCCGACGTCTCCGGCAAGGGCTGGGTGTACGGGGTCGCGCGCTACAGCGGTGACCGCATCGACTGGTTCCGTGTCTTCAGCTACTCCCCGCGGCCGCGCCGGCTGCTGGAGCGGTCCTCCATCGAGGTCATCGCCCGCCGTGCGCCGGAGGGCGAGGAGGAGCTGGCCCTTCTCTCCGACGCCGTCGTACTGTGCTGCGCGCACCGCGGCACCCGCCTGGAACTGGCGATGAGCGATGACGCGCTGACCGGTTTCCTCGCCTGGCTGGAGGCGGCTCCGCCCGGGCAACGGGTGAACGTCGCCTGAGGGCCGGTGCCGCCGGACGGAGTCCGGCGCAGCGCCGCGAAGCCGGGGAGGCCCGCCAGGGCCGAGCCGCGCGAGCGGCGCGTGAAGATGGAGAAGCCGGGGAGACGGGGGCGGACCCGTCTCCCCGGCTTCGTCTTTCACCGGGCCGAGCTGTCAGGGGTTACGAGAGGCCGGCGTGGACCGCGCTGGCCAGTTCGCCGTTGGCGGTGTCGCCGCTGAACTCCCAGTAGAAGGCTCCCTTGAGGCCCTGCTGCTTCGTCCAGGCCATCTTCGAGGCGATGGTGGCGGGGGTGTCGTAGCTCCACCAGTTGCTGCCGCACTTGGCGTAGGCCGTGCCGGCGATGGTGCCGGTCGAGGGGCAGGAGCCCTTGAGGACCTTGTAGTCCTCGATGCCCTGCTCGTAGGTGCCCGGGGCCGGGCCGGTCGCGGTGCCGCCGGGCGTGGCCTGGGTCACGCCGGTCCAGCCGCGGCCGTAGAAGCCGATGCCGAGGTTGAGCTTGGAGCCGGCGATGCCCTTGCCCTTGAGCTTGGTGATGGCCGCCTCGGAGTTGAAGCCGGCGATCGGGATGCCGGTGTACGAGGTGAGCGGGGAGTGCGGGGCCGTCGGGCCCTGGGCCGCCCACGCGCCGAAGAAGTCGTACGTCATGACGTTGTAGAAGTCGACGTACTGGGCGGCGCCCGCGTAGTCGGCGAGGTCGAGCTTGCCGCCGTTGGAGCCGTCGGCGGAGATGGCGGCGGTGACCAGGTTGGTGGTGCCGAACTTCGTGCGCAGTGCGGAGAGGACGTTCTTCAGGGAGGCGGCCCCGCTGGTGTCGCAGGACAGGCCGCAGGCGTTCGGGTACTCCCAGTCGATGTCGATGCCGTCGAAGACGTCGGCCCAGCGCGGGTCCTCGACCAGGTCGTAGCAGGACTGGGCGAAGGCGGCCGGGTTGGCCGCGGCCTGGCCGAAGCCGCCGGACCAGGTCCAGCCGCCGAAGGAGTAGAGGACCTTGATGTTCGGGTACTTCTTCTTCAGCTGGCGCAGCTGGTTGAAGTTGCCGGCCACGGGCTGGTCCCAGGTGTCGGCGACGCCCGAGACGCTGGAGGAGGCGTCGTAGGTCTTCTGGTAGTCGGCGTAGGCGTCACCGATCGTGCACTTGCCGCCCTGGACGTTGCCGAAGGCGTAGTTGATGTGCGTGATCTTCGCGGCGCTGCCGGAGGTGACCAGGTTCTTCACGTGGTAGTTGCGCTGGTAGACGCCCCAGTTCGTGAAGTAGCCGAGCTTGACGGGGCCGCCCACCGGCGGGGGATCGACGACTCCGCCGGTGGTGGTCACCGAGAGGGCGCCGGAGGAGGGGCCGGTCTGGTCGATGGTGTCGCGGGCGGTGACCGTGTAGCTGTAGGTGGTGCCCTTGGTCAGGCCCGAGTCGGTGTACGAGGGGGTGGTGACGGTGGCGATCTTGGCGCCGCCGCGGAAGACGTCGTAGTTCTTGACGCCCTTGTCGTCGGTGGCCGCGGCCCAGCCGAGGGTCAGCCCGGTGTCGGTGACGCCGCTGGCCGTGGGGGTGCCGGGGGCGCTGGGCGGGTTGTCGGTGGGGTTGGTGCCGCCGTCGCAGCTGCCGCCGTTGATCTTGCAGCCGCTGGGGGCGCCGGAGCCCGTGCCGTTGAAGCCGAAGCTGACGGTGGCGCCCGGGGAGAGGGTGCCGTTCCAGCCGACGTTCTTGCCGGTCCAGTGGGTGCCGGAGCTGGTGACGGTGGCGTCCCAGGCCGAGGTGACGGCGGTGCCGGCCGGGTAGTCCCACTCCACGGTCCAGCTGCTGAGGGTGGTCGTGCCGGTGTTCTTCACCGTCCACTTGCCCTCGAAGCCGGAGCCCCAGTCGGAGACCTTGGTGTACGTCGCGGTGGCCGAGGCGGCCGCCTCGGCGGGGCCGGCGATGGCCACCAGTCCGGCGAGGGGCAGGGTGAGTACGGCCAGTGCGGCCGCGACTCTTCGAAACAGCGGTGCGCGTCGTGGGGGTGCTGTGCTCAAGGGTGCTCCTCCGAGGTCCGCAGCGGCCGTGGGGACGGCCGCTGCATGGGGGTGGGACCTGCGCCGCCCGTGAGCGTGCCCGTATGACGTCTTGTCATGGCACGCTCACCACAGTTGTGCGTGAGAGTAGAAAGGTCTGGACCAACCGTCAAGAGGTCCAGACCTCCCGTAGCGCCCCCGGAGGGATTTCCGGCCGGATCCGGCTAGAGCCCCAACTCCTGTGCCAGCACTGCCGCTTGGACCCGGCTGCGCAGCTCCAGCTTGGCCAGCACCCGGCTGACGTGGGTCTTCGCCGTCGCGTCCGCCATCTCCAGGCGCACGGCGATCTCCGCGTTCGACAGCCCCTCGCCCAGGCACCCCAGGACCTCCCGCTCGCGCGGGGTCAGCGATTCCACCGTCGCCGGCACGGGGACGCGTACGGGCCGCGGATCCGCGAACTCGGCGATCAGCCGCCGGGTCACCGCCGGGGCGATCAGGCCCTCCCCGCGCGCGACGGTCCGTACCGCCGTGATCAGCTCCGCCGCGTCCGCGTCCTTCAGCAGGAAGCCCGAGGCGCCCGCGCGCAGCGCGCCGAAGACGTACTCGTCCAGGTCGAAGGTGGTGAGCACGAGGACGTCGGCCAGAGCCTCCGCGACCACCAGACGGGTCGCCGACACCCCGTCCAGGCGCGGCATCTGCACGTCCATGAGCACCAGGTCGGGCCGCAGCTCGCGGGCCAGGCGCACGGCCTCCTCCCCGTCCGCGGCCTCGCCCACCACCTCGATGTCGCCGGCGCTGCGCAGGATCAGGACCAGCCCGGCCCGTACCGCGCTCTGGTCCTCCGCCACCACGACCCTGATCGTCACGTCCGTACCGCCTCTTCTTCCACGGGCAGCGTCGCCCGGACCCGCCAGACCGCGTCCGCGCGGCCCGCTTCGAATGCCCCGCCGAGCAGTTCCGTCCGCTCGCGCATGCCGATCAGGCCGGCTCCGGAGCCGGGCGCGCGGGGGCCGGGGCGTTCCCCGTAGGGGGAGTCGACGGCGACGTGCAGCGCGCCGCCCCCGCCCCGGCCGGCCCCCGCGCCCGCGGGGCGGTCGCGGGCCAGCCGGACGGTGACGGTGCCCGGGGCGGCGTGCTTGAGGGCGTTGGTCAGCGACTCCTGGACGATCCGGTACGCCGCCAGTTCCACCGGGGCGGGCAGCGGTTCGCGGGCGCCCCCGGTGGGCGCCGCCTCCCCGGGCCGGTCGTCGAGGAGCACGAAGTCCAGCCCGCTCGCGGCCCCGTTCGTACGGGCCTGCTCCAGCAGGGCGTCCAGCCCGTCCAGCGAGGGCGTGGCGACGGCCTCCTGGCCGGCGCCGACGTCCCGCAGCAGTCCGATCAGGCGGCGCATCTCGGCCAGTCCCTGGACGCTGTTCTCCCGGATCACCCCGAGCGCCTCGCGGCTGGTGGCGGGGGAGTCGATGGACAGCGCGGCGGTGGAGTGGATGGCGATGGCGGAGAGGTGGTTGGCCACCATGTCGTGCAGTTCGCGGGCCATCCGGGCCCGCTCGGCGACGACCGCCTGCGCCCGGTCCATCTCGGCCAGCAGCGCGGTCTGCTCGGCGCGCAGCCGGGCGGCCACGGCGGCCTCGCGGTGGTTGCGCAGGGTGGCTCCGGTCAGCGCCGGGCCGAAGCTCACGATGCCGGTGACCACGCCGATCAGCAGCGCTTGCGGGGTGCGCAGCCAGGCCACGGCGGCGATGGAGACGGCGACGGTGATCAGGCCGGTCGTCACCGGGAGGCGGCGGGCCATGGCCGGTTTGCCGTAGACGACGGCCGCGTACATCAGGTCGGTGAAGATCAGGACGGTGGCCAGGTTCCCCACGGTGAACTGGTCGGCGACCAGCCCCGCGGTGCCGACCGCCAGGGTCACCCGGGGCATGCTCCGGCGCAGCAGCTCCATCGCGCCGAGGGTGAGGAGCGGGACCAGGGCCGCCCAGGCCGGGAGCAGGTCCCGGGTGGGGGAGCTGTGCACCCCGAGCGACCACAGGAGCAGGCCGGCGGCCACGCTGAACGCGGCGAGCAGGACGTCGTCTCGGTGCGGCGGCGGGATCTTGAGGGTCACGGACCCATCCAACAGGGTGCGGCGGGGGCGGGCGTCGCCATCACGGCCGAGCCCGCGTACATCGAAGGATGCAGGTCGGCCCCCGTGGCATTCGTCATCGGCGACGAGGAAACGGTGCGAACCGGGCGGGAAGCTGGAGGCATCCCCCACCACAGGAACGGAGAGTCCCGTGCTCGTCACCCTGATCATCGCCTGTGAAGTCGGCTTCTGGGTCCTGCTGACCGGCGGCCTGGCCCTGCGCTACCTCGCGAAGATGCCGAAGGCCGGCGCGGCCGTCCTGCTGTGCGAGCCGCTCCTGGAGCTGGTGCTGCTGGTCGCCACCGCGGTGGACCTGCGCGGCGGCGCCGAGCCGGACTGGAAGCACGGACTCGCCGCGCTGTACCTCGGCTACACCGTCGCCTACGGGCACTACACCGTGCGCTGGCTCGACGGCCACGCCGCGCACCGGCTGGCCGGGGGCCCGAAGCCGGCCGGCGCCGGCTACGGCGCGGCGCGGGCCGTCCACGAGTGGAAGCTGTTCGCGCGGACCGTCCTCGCGGCGGCCGTCGCGGCCGGACTGCTCCAGGCCGCGATCTGGTACGTCGGCGGTTCGGGCGACACCACGGTGCTGCACGGATGGCAGCTCACGGCCCTGCGGGTGGTGGGCATCCACGCCCTGATCGCCGTCACCTACACGGTGTGGCCGAAGCGGGCTCCCGCGAAGGCGCTCTCCACGGCGGACCGTTCCTAGGCGAGCCGTCCACGACCTACCGGTCGCCGCCCGGGACCCACAGGACGTCGCCGACCTCCTTGTTGGCCGTGCGGGCCAGGATGAACAGGAGGTCGGAGAGGCGGTTGAGGTAGGTGGCCGTCAGCGGGTTCATGACCTCGCCGTGTGCCTCCAGGGCCGCCCACGTGGAGCGCTCGGCGCGCCGGACCACCGTGCAGGCCTGGTGCAGGAGGGCCGCGCCGGGGGTGCCGCCGGGGAGGATGAAGCTGCGGAGCTTCTCCAGCTCGCCGTTGAAGAGGTCGCAGTCGGCCTCCAGCTTGTCCACGTAGAACTGCTCGACGCGCAGCGGCGGGTACTCGGGGTTCGGGACGACCGGGGTGCAGAGGTCGGCGCCCACGTCGAACAGGTCGTTCTGCACACGGACCAGGACCTTCACGACATCGGCGGGCAGCGAGCCGAGCGCGATGGCCGTCCCGATGGCCGCGTTGGCCTCGTTGGCGTCGGCGTACGCCGAGATGCGCAGATCGGTCTTGGCCGTGCGGCTCATGTCGCCCAGTGCGGTCGTGCCCTTGTCGCCGGTGCGGGTGTAGATGCGCGTGAGGTTCACCATGCCGCCACCCTAGTGCGGACCAACTGGGGCCCCCTGTCGCACTGCTGGGCCGTCCCGGTGTGATGTCCGTCATCTGAGACGTGACGCGTGTTACTTCGCGGTCACTGGGCCCCTCGCGGACGCTAGTCTCCGCCGGAGAACGAACGAGGCTGTGCCGTATCCGAGGCCGTGTCCTATTCAAAGAACTTGGGGTGTGCAGTGGCTGGGAAGCTCGCCGTGATCGGCGCCGGACTGATGGGCTCCGGAATCGCGCAGGTCTCCGCTCAGGCGGGTTGGGACGTCGTGCTGCGCGATGTGACCGATGCCGCCCTGACGCGCGGTACCGACGGGATCAAGGCCTCGTACGACAGGTTCGTCTCCAAGGGCAAGCTGACGGCCGAGGACGCCGAGGCGGCCCTGGCCCGCATCACCACGACCACCGAGCTCGAAGCGGTCGCCGACGCCGACATCGTCGTCGAGGCCGTCTTCGAGAAGCTGGAGGTCAAGCACGAGATCTTCCGCGCGCTCGACAAGCTGGTGCGCGAGGACGCGATCCTGGCCTCCAACACCTCCGCCATCCCGATCACCAAGATCGCGGCCGTGACGGAGCGTCCGGAGCGGGTCGTCGGCGCGCACTTCTTCTCGCCGGTCCCGATGATGCAGCTGTGCGAGCTCGTGCGCGGCTACAAGACGAGCGACGAAACCCTCGCCACCACCCGGGCGTTCGCCGAGTCGGTCGGCAAGACCTGCATCGTCGTCAACCGCGACGTCGCCGGATTCGTGACGACCCGTCTCATTTCGGCACTGGTCGTCGAAGCGGCGAAACTGTACGAATCGGGCGTCGCCTCGGCCGAGGACATCGACATCGCCTGCAAGCTCGGCTTCGGGCACGCGATGGGCCCGCTGGCCACCGCGGACCTCACCGGCGTCGACATCCTGCTGCACGCCACCAGCAACATCTACACGGAGTCCCAGGACGAGAAGTTCGCGCCGCCGGAGCTGATGCGCCGCATGGTGGACGCGGGCGACATCGGCCGCAAGAGCGGTCAGGGCTTCTACAAGCACTGAGCACCAGTTCGAATGCCTGCACCCCACAGGGTGAATTAGGTATCGGTTCGCTCACGGTCGGCAACTTCCCTGCCCCTGAGGCAGTCAGTTGCAGTGAGAGTTGCCGACCACGGACCAGTCGGACCATACGCAATCAGTACCGCGCTGCCGGGAGTACACATGCACATCAGGGGCGACCACGCCGAACTCGCTGTCGGGGGTCGCCTCGACGTGCGCAGCGCGGCGGACGCCCGTACGGTCCTGCACACCGCGCTGGACGACGGTCACGGCGACCTCGTGCTGGACCTCACCGGGCTCGACTCCTGGGACGCGACGGGCCTCGGCGTGATCATGGGCGCCCACCGCCGGGCCGGCCGGACCGGCCGCCGGCTCGTCCTGCGCGGGGTCCCGCCACAGATGCAGCGGCTGCTCGTGGCCACCCGGCTGCACCGGATCCTCGCGATCGAGGGCGGGCTCGAAGCGGAGTCGCTGCCGCGCGCGTGACGCCCTTGCGCGGTCCACGTGCGCGCGGCCTGCCCTGCGGAGCCTGCTTTACGAGGTCTGCGCAAACGTAACGGTCCGGTGGTGAAGGCACCCCTGCGGTTCCCGCCCCGGCGGGCACGGTCTAGGGTTCGGGCGGAAACCGGACCAGTAGCGACAGCGGCGTGAGCGAAGGCCGGGCGGGACGACGGCGCACGGCGCACGGCGCGATCGGGGGACTTGGTCATGGACCGGAGCAGCACACAGGGGCAGGCCGATCCGGCGGAGCAGCCGGCGCGGGTGGTGACGCTGACGTCCGGCGACCTCACCCTCACCGTGAACCCCGTCGACGGCAGCGAGATCGTCCGCACGCACCGCCCCGGCGGCGAGGTCGCCCCCGCCCCGGTCAAGCGCACCCCCGCCGCCCGCGCCTCCGCGGCGGCCGCCGCACGGCCCCCCGTGCCGCCGGGCGCCCCGGCCGGCGCGCGGCGCCTGCTGGGCCGCGAGGAGGAACGCGAACGCCTCGTACGCCTGCTCACGCGCGGCCGCTCCGTACGGCTGACCGGGCCGCCCGGATCCGGGCGCACGGCGCTGCTCGACGCGGTCGCCGACGCCTGCGCCGACCTCGCCCCCGACGGGGTCGTACGGCTCTGCGGGCACGGACACCAGCAGCCCGGCGAGCTGCTCCAGGCGCTGTACGCCACCGTGTACGAGGCTCCGGCCGAACGCCCCGACCGGGCCGGACTCCTCGCCCGCGTGGCGGAGATAGGCGCCGTCGTCCTCGTCGACGACCTCGAGATGGGCGGCACCGCCCTCGACGAACTGCTGCGGGCCACGCCGGAGTGCGCGTACCTGCTGACCGCCACCCCCGACACCCGGGCCCCCTCCGACGACTCGCACCTCGAAGAGGTCTTCCTCGGCGGGCTGGCCCGCGCCGACTGCGTGGCCCTGCTCGAAGCGGGCACCGGACGGGCGCTGACGGACGAGGAAACGGCCTGGGCCGGGGACCTGAGCTTCGCCTCCGAAGGGCAGCCGCTGCGCTTCGTACAGGCGGCCGCGCTCCTGCGCCAGCGCGACGAGCTCAACCGGACCGGCACCTTCGACGAGTACGACGATGACGAGGAACCCGGCGTCTTCGAGGAGAAGCCGCGCGACACCGTCTTCGTGCCGCTGCCGACGCTGGCCGAGGGCGCCGCTCCGGCGGAGCTGCTCGCCTCGCGGGTCAGCGAGTCCGCGCGGGCCGCGCTGCGGATCGCCTGCGCGCTCGGCGGGGAGCTGCCGCACCACACGCACCTGCCCGCGCTGGTCGGCGACACGCACGCCGACACGGCCGTCGCCGAACTGCTCGACTGCGGGCTGCTGAGCCCCGTCGGGACGCGCCACCGGCTGGCCGCGGGGGTCGCGCGACAGCTGGAGGAGATCGGCTACGGGGACACCGCGGCCGAGGAAGCCCGTACGGCCGCCCGCCACTACGCCTGGTGGACCGGGCACGCCTCGGTCAGCCCCGCGCGGGTCGCGGCGGAGGCCGACGCGGTGCTCGCGGCGCTGGCCGGGGCCGATGTGGTGGCCGCGGTGCTGCTCGCGCGGACGGCGGCGCCGGCGTTCGCGGCCTCGCTGCACTGGGAGGCCTGGGAGCGGGTGCTGCGCGCGGGCGCGGAGGCCGCGCGGAAGGCCGGCGAGGTCGCGGAGCAGGCGTACTTCCACCACGAGCTGGGCGTACTGGCCCTGTGCGAGGGCCGGCTCGACCGGGCGCGGGCCGAACTGGAGGCCTCGATCGGGCTGCGCGGCGCGCTGGCCGACAAGCGGGGCACCGTCGCGGGACGGCGCGCGCTGGCCCTGGTCACCGACCGCGAGGCGGCGGAGGTCCAGGTGTCGCCGCCGCTGCGACTGGCTCCGCCGGAGGCGTCTGCGGCCGGGGGCGGGGGCGGGACCGGGGGAGCGGTGAAGCCGGCCGGGCCGGGTCAGCCGGGGGCACCGGGTGATCCGGGTGTGCTGCCGGTTCGGGGTCTGCCGGGGCTGCCGCCGGGGGCGGGGGCTCCGCTGCTTCCCGGGGCTGCCGGTGCCGCGCCGGTTCCCGGGCTTGCCGGGCTTGCTGCTCTTCCGGGGTCTCCCGGGCTTCCGGGGGCTGCCGGGGCTCCGCTTGCTCCGGGAGCCCCCGGTGCTCCCGCTGTTGCCGCGGGCGCGGGAACCACGCCGTTTCCCAAGGTTCGCCAGACACCGGGCGTTCCCGGTGCCGCAGTGACTTCGTTGGCTGCGGGTGCTGCGGGTGCTGCGGGTGCTGCGGGTGCTGCGGGTGCTGCGGGTGCTGCGGGTGCTGCGGGTGCTGCGGGTGCTGCGGGTGCTGCGGGTGCTGCGGGTGCTGCGGGTGCTGCGGGAACTGCGCCGTTTCCCACGGTCCGCCAGACACCGGGCGTTCCCGGTGGTGCCGGTGTTCCCGGCGCCGCCGGGACTCCGTCGGCTCCCGGTGCTGCCGGTGTCGGCGGGACGCCGTCCGCTCCCGTGGCCCCCTCGGCTCCCGTGACTCCGGCGACCCTGTCGAAGGCCCTCGCCGCCCTGCCCGGAGCGGGTGCCGGGGCCGTCCCCGCGCCCGAGCGCGCCGGGACGCGGGCCACGGACGCCGTCACGACGGTGGTGCCCGCGGTGGCGCCGCCGGGCTCCGTCGCGCCCGCGACCCTGGCCGAGGTGTTCGAGGACGCCTTCCCGCTCACCCCCGAGCCGGATCCGGGGCCCAAGACGCCCGAGCCCAAGGCGAAGCCGAGGTCCGGCCGCAAGCCGATGCTGCTGGCCGCGGCCGGGGCGGTGACCGTCGTGGTGCTGGGCACGGTGGTGGCCCTCGCGATGACCACCGAGGACGAGACGCCGCCCGCGCAGGCGCCGGCGGTCTCCACGGCCCCGAGCTCGGACGAGGTGCAGCCGCAGCCGAGTACGCCGGATGCGAGTGGGGACGCTCCCTTGCCGGAGCCGGAGGCCTCGTCCTCCACCTCGCAGGCACCGGGTACCACTCCGACGCCGCGCAAGTCCACCTCGCCGAAGCCGACGCCGACCGTGTCGTCGTCGAGCCCGGTGAGCCAGCCTCCGCCGCCGGCGACGAGCTCGGCCCCGCCGGTGAGCACCCCGCCGGCTTCCCCGAGCCCGTCCGCGTCCGCGTCCGCGAGCCCGAGCCCCACGAACACCGTGCCGACGGAAGAGCCGAAGCCCCCCACGACCGAGACGGAGACCGCGACGCCCTGACGGCCCGCCGCGCCCCCGTCCGCGCCGACGGGGGCCAGGGGGTGCTGCAAAGCCCGCGTACGTCCGGTACGCGGGCTTGCGCCCGGCGCGCCGAGAACGCGCACCGGACGCCGGGGGGCCGCCCTTCGGGCGGCGGGGGAAAAGTGCCGACGGGCCCTAGAACAGGCGGAGCTTGTCGTCCTCGATGCCGCGCATCGCGTTGTAGTCGAGGACGACGCAGTCCATGCCGCGGTCGTTCGCCAGGACGCGGGCCTGGGGCTTGATCTCCTGGGCCGCGAAGACGCCCTTGACGGGTGCCAGGTGCGGGTCCCGGTTCAGGAGCTCCAGGTAGCGCGTGAGCTGTTCGACGCCGTCGATCTCGCCGCGGCGCTTGATCTCCACCGCCACCGTCGCGCCGGAGGCGTCCCGGCACAGGATGTCGACCGGTCCGATCGCGGTCATGTACTCGCGGCGGATCAGCGTGTAGCCCTCTCCGAGGGTCTCGATCCGGTCGGCCAGGAGCTCCTGCAGGTGGGCCTCGACCCCGTCCTTGATCAGACCCGGGTCGATGCCCAGCTCGTGCGAGGAGTCGTGGAGGACTTCCTCCATGGTGATGATGAGCTTCTCGCCAGCCTTGTTGACGACGGTCCAGACGCCGGCATCGTCGCCGCTCCCCTCCTTGAGGGTGCACGGCGGCGACATCCAGTTGAGCGGTTTGTACGCTCGGTCGTCCGCGTGGATCGAGACACTGCCGTCGGCCTTCACGAGGATCAGACGGGGTGCCGAGGGCAGATGGGCGGTGAGCCGGCCCGCGTAATCGACGGAGCAGCGGGCAATGACGAGACGCATGGTCGGCAACGCTACTCGACGAGAAGGCCTGCACGCGATTCGCCCCCGAAAGCCCCGTTCGAGGATGGCGCGTTGTATGCGCATTCTCCTGGTGCGGTACCCAATGGGCGCCTACCGTGGTGAGCGGGAGGTTGCGACTCGTGCACGCTGCGTCGCGATCTCCCTCCCTGCCCGTAAGGCTCCGGCAACCCAATCGGCCGGAGTCGCGAGAGGAGAACCCATGTCGCTCGACGTCTCACCGGCCCTACTCGAACAGGCCGAGCGAGGCGAGGTCGACGAAGCCGCTTTCGTCGACTGCGTCCGGACCTCCCTGCCCTACGCATGGGAGATGATCAGCTCGCTGGTGGCCCAGCTCAAGGTGGACGGCGGACAGTTCGCCGACAACCAGACGCCCCCGCCGGACGAGCAGGCGCGTGGCCAGCTGCTGCGCGCTCTCGCGAGTGACGCGATACGGGGTGCGCTGCAGCGCCACTTCGGAGTGCGCCTGGCATTCCAGAACTGCCACCGGGTAGCGGTGTTCCCGCTGGACTCCTCGGTGGACGACCGGCTGGCCAAGTTCACTTCGATCCGAGGCCAGCTGCTCAACCAGTCGCCCGAGATGCGCGACTGCTAGCAAGGAAGACCGCACCGACAGCAGGACCAGCACGACCGCACTCCGTACGACCGCACTCCGCACCTCCGTACGACCGCACCTCCGCACGACCGGTACCTCGCTGCCGCTCCGGTGCCAACGGAGCGGCAGCCCTGGTCTCAGCCGAGCCGGGGAAGCACCTCGGCGCCGAGGCGCCGGAGGTTCTCCTCGGTCGCGGCGAGGTCACCCGACCCTTCCGTCAGCAGGGCGAACCGCGTGATCCCCGTACGTTCCGACGTGGCCGCGAGCCGGTCGGCCGCCAGCTCCGGCGTGCCCACGGGGTGGAGATCGCACAGCAGCTCGGTGTACGCGACCGGGTCCCGCATCGCCCGCTGCCGTCCGTCCACCGTGACGTGTGCGTCCAGACCCTGCTTGAGCCAGCCCGGCATCGCCTTCAGCAGCGTTTCGCGGGCGTCCGCCGTCCGGTCCGCCAGCTGGCAGACCCCGGCCGACACGTGGCCGGCCTCGGGCGAATGCCCCGCGGCCCGTGCCGTACGCCGCCACAGCTCGACCATGGCGGCCTTGTCCTCGTCCCCGCAGTGCATGCCCAGCAGCATCGGCAGTCCGCGCTCCGCGGCCATCCGTACGGAGCCCGGGGAGGTGCAGGCGACGATCAGTTCCGGCCCCGTCCCGTCGCCGTGCAGCGCCTCCGACGCGCGCGGTACGACGGCCACTTCGCGGAAGCCGTACCGGCCGCCGGCCTCGGCCCCGGGTGCCCCCACGCGCGGCTCGGCCAGCCAGCGCCGCAACAGGTCCAGGTCCTCCGGGAAGCGGTTCTCGTACGCGTCGAGCCCGCCGCCGAAGACCTCCAGGTCCACCCAGGGACCGCCCCGGCCCACCCCCAGGGTGAACCGCCCCTCCGAGGTCAGGTGCAGCAGGGCCGCCTGCTCGCCCAGGGCCACCGGGTGGGTGCTCGGCAGGACGCTCACCGCCGTGCCCACGCGCAGCCGCCGGGTGCGGCCCAGCATCAGGGCCGCCAGGGTCACCGCCGACGGGCAGACCCCGTACGGGACGAAGTGGTGCTCGGCGAGCCAGACCGAGTCGAGCCCGGCCTCCTCGGCCACCTCGGCGGTCCGTACCGCCCGGTGCAGTGCCTCGCCCTGTCCCTGTCCCGGGAACTGGGCCGCCAGTACAAATGCTCCTACGCGCATCGCCTTTAGCCTCCTCGCGGCTGACGCGGCCTCCCCCAGGCGGACCGGTTGCTTCTCCGGCAACAACGTCTGACACGTGCCAAAGGCACGGCCTGAACGGAAAGTTATTGGGATTGTCGGGTCAGTCACGCAAACCGATTGATCCGTACTACCGTCGTCCTTCGGCCACCCTGCGGGTACCCCGCCTCGCTGCGCGTAGTCTGGGAGAAAGTCACTGCCGTCCGCCCATCCGTGAGGTATACGTGTCACCGCGCCACAACCGCCCCAGGGGCGGCGAGAATCCAGCCGATCGTTCGGACCAGGGCTCGGGCCCGGGCAGTCTGGACCGGTACGGCCTGGAGCGCACGGAGGAGTACCAGGGCGAGGACTGGAAGGTCCGGCACGTCGCGGGCGCGAGCGCCGCGGGCAAGCGCTACCGCTGCCCCGGCTGCGACCAGGAGATCCCCTCCGGCACCCCGCACCTGGTGGCCTGGCCCGAGTACGGCGGGGTCGACGACCGCCGGCACTGGCACAAGGCCTGCTGGAACGCGAAGGACCGCCGCACCTCCAAGGTGCAGCGGTCCCGCAACGCTCCCAAGTACTAGACGTCCCGGGTCCTAGACGTCCCTGCGGCCGACCACCACGTACGAGGCGGCGACCGCGGCGCCCGTGACCAGCAGGATCAGCACCATGTGGTTCAGGCCGCCCGGGAGCGCCATGCTGGCGCCCGACGACGGGTCGGAAGCGTTGGTCGGCATGCCGAACAGCTCCATCATCGCCACCGGCACGTTGTACTTGAGCAGGCTCCTCCCGACCGGGGCGACGGCCTCCCAGATGCTGAGCACGGCCCCTATCACCGGCGGCAGCGTGACGACGCCGAGCATCACGGCGATCGCCCCCGCCGAATGCCGCACCAGCGCCCCGATCGCCAGGGCCAGGACGCCGAGCAGGGTGACGTACAGGCTGCCCACGAGCCCGGAGGCCCACTCGGAAGGCGGGTGCGGCCCGGCGTCGGGACCGTCGCGCAGGATCGAGGCGGTCAGTCCCACCAGGCAGACCGAGCCGGCCGTGGTGAGGAACGCGGTGAGGCCGAAGACGAGGTACTTCGCGGTGAGCACCCGGTACCGGTCGGGGGCCGCCGTGAAGGTGGTGCGGACCAGGCCGGTGCCCCACTCGGAGGTGATCGTCAGCACTCCGAGCACCATCACCGCGAGCTGCCCGACCAGCAGTCCGAAGAGGGCGGGGGCGATGAACGGCATCTGCTCGTAGTCCACGTCCCGGGTCTGCACGATGACCGTGCCGCCGATGCCGACGACGAGCAGCACCAGGGCGCCGAGCGTCCACATCGTGGAGCGCACCGAGGTCAGCTTCGTCCACTCCGAGGCCAGCGCGTGCCCCAGGTGCGGCCGGGGCGTCGGCAGGGGCGAGGTGTAGCCCACCGGGCCCTGGTCCCCGGCGGTCGTCGCGGTCGGCGGGGCGGTCATCGGGTGTCCTCGGGCTTCTGCGCGGGCGTGCGCACGGGGTCGGTGGAGTGCGTGGTGCCGGGGGAGGGCTCGGCCCCGGGGGACGCGGCCCCGGGGCCCGCGAGCTCACCGGGGCTGGTCGGCATCAGGAACGGCCGGGCGCCGGTCCCGGGCGGCGGGGGCGCGAAGAAGCCGGCCTGCGGGACCTGGAGGGCCTCGGCCGCTTCCTCTTCCTCCCACTTCGGCACGCTCAGCGGTTCGGGCTCCCAGAGCTCGGCGCGCGGGTCCTCGGTGGAGGTGTACTCGACGGAGGACTGGGTCATCCGCATGTACGCCTCCTCCAGCGAGGCCCGGTGCGGCGACAGCTCCCACAGCCGTACGCCGGCCGCGTGCGCGAGGTCGGAGATCTGCGGCAGCTCCAGCCCGGTCACCCGCAGCGCCCCGTCGGGCTCCCGCAGGACCCGGCCGCCCGCTTTGGTGAGGACGGAGCCGAGGGTGTCCCAGCCACCGGGGTCGGTGTCGGCCGTGCGGACCCGGGCGAATCCAGCCGAGTTGTGGGTGATGAAGTCCTGGGTGCCCATGTCGGCGAGCAGCCGGCCCCGGCCGATCACGATGAGGTGGTCGGCGGTCAGCGCCATCTCGCTCATGAGGTGCGAGGAGACGAAGACGGTGCGGCCCTCGGAGGCGAGGCGGCGCATCAGATTGCGGACCCAGAGGATGCCTTCGGGGTCGAGGCCGTTGACCGGCTCGTCGAAGAGCAGCACCTGGGGGTCGCCGAGCAGGGCGGTCGCGATGCCGAGCCGCTGGCCCATGCCGAGCGAGAAGCCCTTGGCGCGCTGCCGGGCCACGTCCTGCAGCCCCACGACGCCCAGCACCTCGTCCACCCGCTTCTCGGGGATCCCGGAGAGCTGGGCGATCGACAGCAGGTGGGTGCGGGCCCGGCGGCCGCCGTGGACGGCCTTGGCGTCGAGCAGGGCCCCGACGTGCCGCTGGGCGTTCGGGAGCTCGCGGAAGGGCAGGCCGTTGATCGTGACCCGGCCGGCGGTGGGCCGGTCCAGGCCGACGATCATGCGCATCGTGGTGGACTTCCCGGAGCCGTTGGGCCCCAGGAATCCCGTCACATGACCTGGCTTGACCTGGAAGGAAAGGTCGTCGACAGCGGTCTTCGCGCCGAAGCGCTTGGTCAGGCCGACTGCCTCGATCATCTTGCTGCCCCTTGCCAGGCCGGGACGACTTTCGCCCGCGTAAGGGTTAAGAGGATATCCAGTCCCTTGCGGTTCCACGTCGTCCCGGACCCTGAGCTACCCCTGAGAACCGACCCGGGGATCCCCCGTACGACCCGGGGGATCCTCGTAGTACTTCAGGCGTCCCTCTTCTTGAGGACGAGGTAGCCGCCGAGCACGGCCGCCAGCACCCACAGGGCCATGATCCCGAATCCGCCCCAGGGGCCGTAGGGGACCTTCTCGCTGCCCATCGCCCCCGGGATCACCTGCATGATCTTGGATCCGGCCTGGTCGGGGAAGTACTGGGCGACCTTCCGGGTCGCCGGGACCGCCCCGAGGATGGTCGAGATCAGGAGGAAGAACGGCATCAGGATGCCGAGCGAGAGCATCGAGCTGCGCAGCATGGTGGCCACGCCCATGGAGAACAGCGCGAGCATCGCCATGTACAGCCCGGCCCCGAAGACGGCGCGCAGCACGTTCGGCTCGTCGATGCCGATGCTGCGGTCGCCCAGGATCGCCTGTCCGATGAAGAAGGACGCGAAGCTGGTGATCAGGCCCACGATCAGCGCGAGCCCGGTGGCGACGAGGAGCTTGCCGGCCAGGAAGCTGCCGCGCCGGGGCACGGCCGCGAGCGAGGTGCGGATCATGCCCGAGCTGTACTCGGTGCCCACGACCAGCACGCCGAAGACGATCATCGCGAGCTGGCCGAGGGACATGCCGGCGAAACTGGCGAGCGTCGGGTCGAAGGTGGCCTGCTCCTGCGCGGGCATGTCCTTGAAGGAGGAGTTGATGAACGCGCAGAGCAGTGAGCTGATGCCGACCGTGACGATGGCTGCCGAGGCCAGGGTCCAGACGGTCGAGGCGACCGAGCGGATCTTGGTCCACTCGGACTGCAGGACGGCGGAGAAGGCGGACATGATCACTTACCGCCCTTGCGCTGAGCTTCGAAGCCGGCGCCCCAGGCGGGTACGTCGGCCGGCCGGGCCGGGTTGTCCGCCGCCATGCCGGGTCCTGCCGGGAACCCGGCCGCCCCCGGTGCGTGGGCGTGGTACTCGACGGAGTCGGCCGTCATGCGCATGAACGCTTCCTCCAGTGAAGCCCGCTGCGGGCTGAGTTCGTGCAGCACGATCTGGTGCTGGGCGGCCAGCTCGCCGAGCCGTTCCGACTCCACGCCGTCGATCTCCAGCGCGCCGGTGGCCGGGACGCTGATCGCGTCGATCCCGGCTTCGTGCAGGACGTCCTTCAGCCGTTCCTGCTGCGGCGTGCGGACGCGCACGTAACTGCGGGAGTTCTGCTGGATGAAATCGGCCATGGACAGGTCGGCCAGCAGTTTTCCCTGTCCGATGACGACCAAATGCTCCGCGGTCAGGGCCATTTCGCTCATCAGATGGGAAGAAACGAAGATCGTTCTTCCCTCCGCCGCGAGCCCCTTCATCAGATTGCGGATCCAGAGAATTCCCTCCGGGTCCAGACCATTGACGGGTTCGTCGAACATCAGGATCTCCGGGTCGCCGAGCAGCGCGGAGGCGATGCCGAGCCGCTGGCCCATACCCAGGGAAAATCCTTTCGACTTCTTCTTCGCCACGGCCGTCAGGCCGACCAGGTCCAGGACCTCGGAGACCCGGCTGGTCGGGATCCGGTTCGACTGGGCGAGGCAGAGCAGGTTGTTGTACGCGCTGCGGCCGCCGTTCATCGCCTTCGCGTCCAGCAGTGCCCCGATGTACTTCAGCGGCTCCGGCAGGTCCCGGTAGTGCTTCCCGTCGATCCGGACCGTACCGCTGGTCGGATTGTCGAGGTCGAGCATCATGCGCATGGTCGTGGACTTGCCCGCCCCGTTGGGGCCGAGGAAGCCGGTGACCACCCCCGGTCTGACCTGGAAGCTGAGGTTGTCCACGGCGGTCTTCGCGCCGAATCGTTTCGTAAGGCCCTCAAGCTCGATCATTACGCCACGCTAGAACGCCGAAGGGCCGAACGCCACCTTCTAAAGGTGACGCACGGCCCTACTTAGGTCGTGAAACGGGCGAACGGTACCGCCCGGTAACCGCGACGCGAAGGTCAGCGGCTCTGCTGCGCCGGAACGCCGCGGGTGACCGGCTCGTCGTCGATCGGCGCGGAGGCGGCGGCCACCGCCGCACCGGTCAGCGTCGCCAGCATCTCGCGGACGTTGGTGAGCTGCGCGTTGATCGAGTCGCGGCGGTTGGTGAGCGCCGCCAGCTCGCGCTCGGACTCGCTGCGGATCCGGTCGGCCTTGGCGTTCGCGTCGGCCACGATGTCCTCGGCCTGGCGCTGCGCGGTCTCCACGGTCTGGCGGGCGCGACGCTCGGCGTCCGTACGGAGCTTCTCGGCCTCCAGGCGCAGCTGCTCCGCGCGGTGCTCGATCTCCGCGAGACGCTTCTCGGCCTTGGCCTGACGGCCGGCCAGGTCGCGCTCGGACTGCTCGCGGCGCTTGGCCAGGTTGGTCTCGAAGTCCGCGGCGGCCTGGGCGGCCTTGGCGCGGGTCTCCTCGAAGAGCGCGTCGGCCTCCTCGCGCTTGGAGGCGGCGTCCTTCTGGGCCTCGGTGCGCAGGGAAGCGGCGTCGCCCTTGGCCTTCTCGACGATCCGGACGCCCTCGTCCTCGGCGGTCGACTTCCGGTCGGCGGCGAACGACTCGGCGTCGTTGCGCACCTGCTGGGCGGCCGACTCGGCGAGCTCGCGGTGCTGCTCGGCCGCGCGACGGGCCTCCTCACGGAGGTCCTTCGCCTCCTCCTCGGCCAGGCGCAGGATCTTCTCGACCCGGGCGCCGAGACCGGCGTACGACGGCTCGGCGTCGTTCACCTGAGCCTGGGCGTTCTGCGTTTCGAGGTGCAACTCCTCGATCCGCTTTTCCAGAGAGTTGATACGTCCGAGGGCGCTGTCACGGTCGGAGACCAGCTTGGTGATGCGGTCGTCCACCTGACCGCGGTCGTAACCACGCCGCACGAGCTCGAAGCCGAAGGGGGAGGATGTGTCGCTCATGGGGTTCCTGTCGAATGAGACCGATGAGGTGCTACGCGGGGTGTTAGGTGTTAAGGGGAATCCTAGGCGCCAAGACGGCGTGTCATCGAGTCAATCCGCGTTTGATCTGGACAATGACACCCCTTTTGAGTGGCAAGGCGACAGAATGCTTGTCACTCGTTCGCCTGAACCTCCATCAGGGGCACAGACTTGAGCGTGCTGACTAGCCCTCTGACGTCTTGCCACCCGAACGAGTGGAACCCGCTGTCGCACCGGCCTTCACGCCCCCCGCGCCCTGGCCGCCGACCCCGGGCTTTCCGCCACCCGAAGGCGCCTCGAATGATTCCAACGCCTCAAGAACGTCCTGGACACGGGAGATCTCCGCCTGAATGTCCTCGCGCCTGCGCACGAGCACCTCCAGCTCGCGCCGGCCCTCCTCGACGAGCCGCTCGGCCTCCGTCTTCGCCTCCGCGAGAGCGCCCTCGGCGGCCCGGACCAGCTCGGCCTTCTTCTGCTCGGCCTCCTTGAGCAGCGCCTCCGCCTTGCGCACGGCGGCGATGCGGACCTTGCTCGCCTCGCTGCTCGCGTCCGACACCAGCGCCTTGGCCTTCGCGTCGGCCTCGACGCTCTGCTCGGTCGCCGCCCGCACCAGCTTGTCCACGCGCTCGCCGGCCGACTTCATCTGCTCGGCCGACTCGCGGCGGGCCCGCTCGTGCAGCTCCTCGACCTCCGCCTCGACGCGGCCGCGCAGCTCCTCCGCCCGATCCCTTATGGCCGACGCGTCGGTGCGCGCCCCGACCAGCAGCTCGTTGGCGTCCGTACGGGCCTTCTCCACCAGGGAGTTGCCCTCCACGGTCGCCTCGGAGGAGATCCGCGCGGCTTCCTTGCGCGCCGCGTCGACCATCGCGTCCGCCTGCTCCTCGGCCGCCGTCGTGGCGGCCAGTGCCTGCTTCTGCGCGTCCCCGGTGAGCTTCTCGGCCTCCGAGGAGGCCTCCGTGATGAGCCGGTCGACCTGGGTCGCGGCCTCGCTGCGGCGCTTGTTGGCCTCTTCGCGGGCCTCGTCCAGCACCCGCTCCGACGCGGTGCGCGCCTCGCCCCGGATCCGCTCCGCCTCGGTGGCGGCCTCGGCCTTGACCCGCTCGGCCTCGGACCGGGTACGGGTCGCGTGCTCCTGCGCCGAGGACAGCGCCTCGGAGGCCTCGGCCCGCAGCCGCTCGGCCTCGTTCGCCGCCTCGCCGACCGTGCGCTCGGTGTCCTTGCGGGTCTGCTCGGTGAGCCGGTCCGCTTCGGCGACGGCCTCGCCGACCAAGTGGTCCGCCTGCTCGGCGGCCTCGGTACGGATCCGGCCCGCCTCGGCGCGCGCCTCGTCCAGGGTCCGCTCGGACTCCCGCTCGGCGCCCGCCAGGGTCTCGTTCGCCGCGACCGTGACCCGGTCGGCCTCCGCGGTGGCCTCGCCGATGATCCGGCCGCCCTCCGCGCGGGCGTCGTCCAGGGTGCGTGCCGCCTCGGCGCGCAGCCGGTCGGCCTCCGCCGCGGCCTCGCCGACGGTGGCCTCGTTGGCCGTGCGCGTCTCCTCGACGAGCCGGTCGCCCTCGGTGCGCGCGTCGACGAGGATCCCCGTCGCGTCGCGCTCGGCCCCGGCCAGCGTCTGCGCGGCCTGCGCCGTGAGCTGCCCGGCCTTCGCGTTCGCCGCGTCCAGGGCGGCGGCCGCCTCGGCGCGCAGCGCCTCGGCCGCGGCCTCGGCCTCACCGACCGTCAGCGCATTGGCCGCGCGGGTCTCCTCGGTGAGCCGCTCCGCCTCCGTGGTGGCCTCGGTGATCAGGCGGTCCGCCTGCTCGGCCGCCTCCGTGCGCAGCCGGTTCGCCTCGGAACGGGCCTCGTCCAGCGTGCCCGCGGCCTCGGTGCGGGTCGCCTCCGCGGCGGCCTCGGCCTCGGCCGTGAGCCGCGCCGCCTCCGCCAGGGCCTCGCCGACCGTGGCCTCGTTGGCCGCGCGGGTCTCCTCGGTGAGCCGCTCGGCCTCGGCCGTGGCCTCCGCGACGATCCGGCCGCCCTCGGTGCGCGCGGCCTCCAGGGACTCCGCGGCCTCGCCGCGGATCCGGTTGGCATCGTCGCGGGCATCGGCCTTCGTACGGGCCGCGTCGCGCTCGGAGGCGGCCAGCGCGTCGGTGGCCTCCGTGCGGACCCGCTGCGCGTACTCCGCCGTCTCCGTGCGCAGTTGCTCGGCCTCGGCGATCGCGTCCCCGACCGTCCGCTCGGCCAGCGCCTTCGCCGCGTCCGTCTCGGTGCGCGCCTCGCTGCGGATCCGGTTGGCGTCCTCGGTGGCCCGCTCCCGCTCCGCGTACGCGTCGGCGCGGACCCGGCCGGACTCCTCCTCGGCCTCCGTCTTCGTACGCTCCGCCGCGTGTTCGGCCGCGCTGCGCAGCCCCGCGACCTCTTCCTCGGCCTGCTCGTGCAGCCCGGCCACGGCATCGCGCACCTGCTGGGCGGTGGCCTCGGCCGCCGCGACCACCTCGGACGCGCGCCGCTCGGCCTCCTCGGTGAGCCAGACCGCCTCGGCGGTGGCCTCCTCGGACCGCTTGCGGGCCTGGGCGAGGAGCTCCTCGCTCTCCTCCCTGGCCTGCGCCCGCTCGCTCTCCGCGTCGGTACGCGCCGAAGCCAGCGTCTCCTCGGACTCCCGGCGGCGCCGGGCGGCCTCCTCCTGGGCGGCGGACAGCGCCTCGGCCGCCTCCTGCGCGACCCGCTCGGCGGCGGCCTTGGCCTCCGCGCGCAGCCGGTCCGCGGTCTCCTGCGCCTCGGAGCGCAGCCGCTCCGCCTCCGCCTCGGCCTCGCCGGTCAGCCGCACCGCGGCCTGCTCGGCCTCCGCGCGGGCCCGGCCGGCGTCCTCGGCGGCGTCGGTCCGCAGCTGGGCGGCCTCCGCCTCCGACTGCGCCTGCAGCGTGCGGATCCGCTCCGCGGACTCCGCGCGGAGCCGGTCGCTCTCCTCGGTGGTCTCCTTGCGGATGTTCTCGGCGGCCGCGCGGGCGTCGCGCAGCGTCTGCTCGGCGGTCGTCAGGCGGCCCTCGGCGTCGGTGTGCAGCCGGACGAGCTCCTCGTCGGCCTCCGCCCGCTTCGCCGCCAGCGCCCGCTCGGTCTCCTCGCGCCGCACGGCGGCCGCGGCGTCCGCCTCGGCCCGTACGGACTCCGCCTCCTCCTCGGCCTCCGCGCGCAGCCGTGTCGCCTCGGCGCGGGTCCGCTCCAGGGTCTCCTCGGCCTGCTTGCGCAGGGTGGTGGCCCGCTCGACGGCCTCGCCGCGGACCCGCTCGCTCTCGGCGTTCGCCCCGGAGCGCACCTCGTCGGCGTCGGCCCGGGACTTGCCCAGCAGCTCCTCGGCGGTGCGGGCCGCCTCCTCGATCTGCTGGACCGCCTCGCGGCGGGCCTCGCCGCGGATCCGCTCGCCCTCGGCGACGGCCTCCGCGCGCAACTGCTCGGCCTCGCCGCGCAGCCGGCGGGCCTCCTCCTGGAGCTCGACCGTACGGGCCCGGTACTCCTCCGTGTCGTCCTTCGCGGCGCCCTTGAGCTCATCGGCCGTGGCCGCGGCCTGGGCGCGCAGCCGCTCGGCCTCCGCCTCGGCCTCGCCGCGGATCCGCTCGGCCTCCTCGGACGCCGCCCGGGTGGTGGCGCGGGCATCCTCCGAGGCCTTGTTCAGGACCTCCTCGGCGGTGCGGGCCGCCTTCGCCAGCTGGGCCGCCGTGTCCTCGGCCGCCGCGGTACGGGCCTGCTCGCCGGCCTCCGCGCGCAGCCGCTCGGTCTGCGCCCGGGCATCGGCGAGCGCCTGCTCGGCCTCGGCCTTGAGGGCCTCGGCCTCCTTGTTGGCCTCGCCGACCAGGCGGGCCACCTGCTCCTTGGCCGTACGGGTGCGCTGCTCGTTGACGGATTCCGCCGAGGCGAGCTGCCGTGCGGCGCTCTCCTTGGCCTCCGCGAGCAGCTTCTCCGCGGCCGCGCGCGCCTCCCGTAGGGCGCCGTCGGCCTCCTGGGCGCGCTGCTCGGCGACCCGGCCCAGGTCCATCGTCTGCTGGCGGGTCTGCTCGGCCTCGGCGGAGGTGGTGGAGCGCAGCCGCTCCGCGTGCTCGGTGGCCTCCTGGGCCTGCGCGGAGGCGGCGGTCAGCAGCCGCTCGGCCTCCTTGCGGGCGCGCAGCAGCGTCGACTCGGCTTCGGCGCGGGCGGATTCGTTCTCGGAGGCGAGCCGGCGGGTGGCCTCGGAGGCGACCCGGGCGGCTTCGGCGCGGGCGGTGTTCAGGGTCTGCTCGGCCTCGACGCGGGACTCGTCCATGAGCCGGCGGGCCTGCGATTCGGTACGGGCGCGCAACTGCTCGGCCCAGGCCACGTTCTCGTTGACGTGGGCTTCCACCGTCTGGCGGCGCTCGCTCAGCTCCTGGTCCAGGCGCTGGCGGCGGTTGACGGCCTCGGCGTGCAGTTCGGCCTGCAGGCGCGCCTGGTGCTCGGCGTGCTCCTGGAGGATGCGCTGGGTCTGCGCCCGTACGTCGCGCAGTTCGCGCTCGGCGTCGGAACGCATCTGGTCGGCCTGGATCTGGGCATTGCGGAGCAGCTGCTCCGCCTGGTAGCCCATGTCCGCGCCGTCGTAGGCGGGGCGGGACGCCAGATTGCGGCGTACCTCGTGGAGCTTGGCGCGCAGCACCTCGACCTGGTACCCCAGGTCATCGGCGTGCTGGACGGCCTTCCCGCGTTCCTTCTTCAGCCGCTCCATCTCGGCTTCGAAGCGCGAGAGATGGTCGGCCTCGGCCTGATGGCTCTCCTGGCTTTCGTAGCCCCGCACAGCGCGGTCCCATCCGTCCCCTGGTCGCAAGCCCGATCCCAAACGAGCGCCGTCCGCCCGCTGAACGACGCCCCCGGGGAATGGTGTCAGATACCGGGTCGGTCGATACAGGCCCCGACCCCGTCTCCGCGCCGAACCCCGGCCGAGCCAAAGCCACTCTACCGGCCGGGGAAACGGGACATCAGTGGTCGGGGTGGCTCGTGACCAGTTCGGTGAGGACGCCGTGGCAGTCCTTGGGGTGCAGGAAGGTGATGGAGGAGCCCATCGAGCCGGTGCGGGGCTGGTCGTAGAGGACGCGGACGCCCTTGCCGCGGATGGCCTCCGAGTCGCCCTGGACGTCCTCGGTGCCGAAGGCGATGTGGTGGACGCCCTCGCCGTTCTTGGCCAGCCACTTGCCGACCGCGGAGTCCTCGCGGGTGGGTTCCAGGAGCTGGAGGTAGGAGGCACCGCCGTCGGAGGTCTCGTTGATCTTGAGCATGGCCTCGCGGACGCCCTGCTCCTCGTTGACCTCGGAGTGGAACACCTCGAAGCCGTACGTGGCACGGTAGAACTCAACCGTCTTGTCCAGGTCGAAGCAGGCAATCCCGATGTGGTCGATTCTTGTCAGCATGGACACAGTGCAGCGCTACCGGAGGCGGTTACGCAACGTGCGCGCGATCACACTGGCGGGCCGGTGACGGCACGGGTACCGCTCAGTACATTCGGGTAAACCCTCGTTCACTCCTCATCCTCAAGGGGCTGTGCTCCATGTCCGGAACGAACAACACCACGTCAGTGATCGTCGCCGGGGCCCGCACGCCCATGGGGCGACTGCTCGGCTCGCTGAAGTCCTTCTCGGGTGCCGACCTCGGCGGCTTCGCCATCAAGTCCGCGCTGGAGCGGGCCGGGATCTCCGGTGACCAGGTCCAGTACGTGATCATGGGCCAGGTGCTCCAGGCCGGTGCGGGCCAGATTCCGGCCCGCCAGGCCGCCGTCAAGGCCGGGATCCCCATGAACGTCCCGGCGCTCACCATCAACAAGGTGTGCCTGTCGGGCCTGGACGCCATCGCCCTGGCCGACCAGCTGATCCGCGCCGGGGAGTTCGACATCGTGGTCGCGGGCGGTCAGGAGTCCATGACCAACGCCCCGCACCTGCTGCCGAAGTCCCGTGAGGGCTTCAAGTACGGCGCCATCGAGATGCTCGACGCGATGGCCTACGACGGTCTCACCGACGCCTTCGAGAACATTCCGATGGGCCTGTCCACCGAGACGCACAACGGCCGCCTCGGCATCGAGCGGGCCCCGCAGGACGCGTTCGCGGCCACCTCCCACCAGCGCGCCGCCGCCGCGCAGAAGAACGGCGTCTTCGAGGCCGAGATCACCCCGGTCGAGATCCCGCAGCGCAAGGGCGAGCCGGTGATCTTCTCGCAGGACGAGGGCATCCGCGCCGAGACCACCGTCGAGTCCCTGGGCAAGCTGCGTCCGGCCTTCGCGAAGGACGGCACCATCACCGCCGGCACCTCCTCGCAGATCAGCGACGGTGCGGCCGCCGTGGTCGTGATGAGCAAGGCCAAGGCCGAGGAGCTGGGCCTGGAGTGGCTCGCCGAGATCGGCGCCCACGGCAATGTGGCGGGTCCGGACAACTCGCTCCAGTCGCAGCCCTCCAACGCGATCCTGCACGCCCTGAAGAAGGAGGGCCTCGGCGTCGAGGACCTCGACCTCATCGAGATCAACGAGGCCTTCGCGGCGGTCGCCGTGCAGTCGATGAAGGACCTCGGAGTGACCCCGGAAAAGGTGAACGTCAACGGCGGCGCCATCGCCCTGGGTCACCCGATCGGCATGTCCGGCGCCCGTGTGGTGCTGCACCTGGCGCTGGAGCTCAAGCGCCGCGGCGGCGGGGTCGGCGCGGCCGCCCTGTGCGGTGGCGGCGGCCAGGGCGACGCCCTGATCGTCCGCGTCCCGTAGCGGCCCGCAGTCCGCACCCGCACCCGTACCCGTAAGAGATCCGAGGAGCGCAGCACGTATGACGGCGGTGGACGTCCCCCAGCTGGTGGCCCAGGCCCGTGAGGGCAGGCCGCGAGCGGTCGCCCGGCTGATCTCGCTGGTCGAGGGGGCGTCCCCGCAGCTGCGCGAGGTGATGGCGGCGCTGGCGCCGCTCACGGGCAACGCGTACGTGGTGGGCCTCACCGGCTCCCCGGGCGTCGGCAAGTCCACGACCACCTCGGCGCTGGTCTCCGCGTACCGGCAGGCCGGCAAGCGGGTCGGCGTCCTGGCCGTCGACCCGTCCTCGCCGTTCAGCGGGGGCGCGCTGCTCGGCGACCGGGTGCGGATGTCGGACCACGCCTCCGACCCGGGGGTGTACATCCGCTCCATGGCCACCCGCGGCCACCTGGGCGGACTGGCCTGGTCGGCCCCGCAGGCGATCCGGGTACTGGACGCGGCGGGCTGCGAGGTGATCCTGGTCGAGACCGTCGGGGTCGGGCAGTCGGAGGTGGAGATCGCGGCCCAGGCCGACACCTCGGTGGTGCTGCTGGCCCCCGGGATGGGCGACGGGATCCAGGCCGCGAAGGCGGGCATCCTGGAGATCGGCGACGTCTACGTGGTGAACAAGGCCGACCGGGACGGCGCGGACGCCACCGCCCGCGAGCTGAACCACATGCTGAGCCTGGGGGAGAGCCGGGGCAAGGGCGACTGGCGGCCGCCGATCGTCAAGACGGTCGCGGCGCGCGGTACGGGCATCGACGAGCTGGTCGAGGCGCTGGAGAAGCACCGGGCGTGGATGGACGAGCACGGGGTGCTGGCGCAGCGGCGTACGGCCAGGGCCGCGCGCGAGGTGGAAACGATCGCGATCACCGCGCTGCGGGCCCGGCTGGCCGACGTGCACGGCGACACCCACCTGGAGGCACTGGCCGGGCGGGTGGCGGCGGGCGAGCTGGATCCGTACGCGGCTTCGGACGCGCTCCTCGCGACGCTGACGGAACCGGCGGAACCGGCGGAACCGGATGCGGAGCCCGCGGGCCGGTCATAGACTGGCGAACGCCCGGAATGCCCCAACGCAGGGAGGTTTCATGGCGAAGCGCGGCAACAAGAAGCGAGCCCGCAAGAAGAAGAAGGCCAACCACGGAAAGCGTCCCAACGCCTGACCGTGAGGACTGACCACACACGGAAGCCGCACCCGGTCCACGGGGTGCGGCTTCCGTGCGTGTGGTGTGCGGGGCTCAGTCGTTTCCGTCGTTGTCGGACTCGGAGGAGACCACCTTGGCCGTCGCGGTGTCCACGTGGACGTTCTGGGTCTTTCCGTCGGTCGTCTTGACCTCGACGTTCCAGGTGGCGGCGCGGCCGTTGTCGTCGTCGTCATCCCACTCCACCGACCAGACCTTGCCGGGGTGGGCGGCCACGGCCGTCTTCATGGCCTGCTCGGCGGTCACCTTCGCCGCGAGCAGCGCGGCGTACTCGTCCGCGTTCTGATCGTCGTCCGCGTTCTCCTTGGTGACGCTGCCGCTCGCGGCGTCCACCTCCAGCTCCGAGTGGGTGCCGTCCTTGCTGACGACGTCCACGTGCCAGACCGCGCCGTCGCGGTCCAGGGACTCGATGACGCCGGGATAGGCCTTCAGGGCCGCCGCGGCCGCTGCCTCCGCGGTCACGTCGGCGCGTGCGGCGGTGGCCGCGGGCAGGGCCGTCGGGGTGGCGGCGGCCGCCGTCGCCGCGGCCGCCACCGGGCCTCCCAGTGCGAGAACCACGGCCGCGGCCGCCGAAACGTACGTGTTGCGCTGCATGGCTTGACCTCCTCAGGCCGACCACGTGCGCCTACGGTCGCTCGGCCGGGCCGGCTGCGAGTGCGTAGTCCCCATTGTCCGGTGATCCGCCCGGATGGGCGCGCCGAGGCCCGGGCTCAGGCCTTGCCGCGGCCCGCGCGCAGGTGCTCGGCGACCGGTCCGAGCGCGGCGCGCAGGGCGGCGATGGCGTCCGGGGTGAGGAGGTCGATGAAGTGCCGGCGGACGGACGCCACGTGGTGCGGGGCGACCTCGCGCATGGTCTCCATGCCCTCGGGCGTGAGGACGGCGTAGAGCCCGCGGCGGTCGGACTCGCAGTTCACGCGGCGGACCAGGCCCGCCGCTTCCATCCGCGTGATCTGGTGGGAGAGCCGGCTCTTGGACTGCAGCGTCGACGTCGCGAGATCGCTCATCCGCATCCGGTGTTCCTCGGATTCGGAGAGGTTCACGAGGATCTCATAGTCGTTGTTGGTGAGCCCGAACGGCTGGAGGTCCTTTTCCAGCTGGTGACTCAGCAGCCGGCTGACGTCCAGGTGGGTGCGCCAGGCGCACTGCTCGGCGTCGTTCAGCCAGGGGGTGGCCGTCTCGGTCTCGATGGTCTCCATGAAAGAACTCTACCTAAGAAGTTGAATTGCGTACAAAAATGCGGCGGGATGAGAGGTTTCCTACAGCCCGAAGCGCCTCTGGAGATCGCCGAGCTGCCCCGGCATCCGCGGTACGCCCATCTGGCCCAGCGGACCCTGTCCGGGGACGCCCTGGGCGTTGCCGGCGGCCGCGCCGGGGCCCACGGTCCCGACCGCCTGCTCCGCCATCAGCATCTCCGAGGACTGGAGCAGCACCGTACCCGCACCGACGAACTCGAACTGGTGCTCCTCGCCCGAGGAGCCCCCGATGCCCGTCAGCGAGCGCAGGCCGCCGATCACGCCCGACATGTACTTGTGGTCGTAATGGTGGCAGGGCGAGGGGCAGTCCGCCCACCCCACCAGCGCCTGCGGGTCCACGCGCAGCGGCGGCTCCATGAACACCACCGGCCCGTTGGAGGCCGCCACGAACTTGCCGGTTCCGATCAGGGTGAGGAACCCCGGCACGATCGACTGCTTGAGCGCCAGCGTGGGCTGGTAGGCGAGCAGGTTGCCCGACCGGATGGTCAGGTTGCCGTTGTCCAGGTCGTACGAGTTCACGTCGAAGGCCCGGTCGGCGAGCAGCATCTTGCCCTGGCCCTCGGCCACCACCCAGTCGCTCGCGTGCAGCGGCGAGTGGAAGCTGGTGCGCAGCAGCCGGTCGAACCGGCCGTGGCCGATGCCGTTGAACTCGATGCGCCCGTAGTAGGCGATCATCTTGCCCTTCTGCAGGAACCACTGGCTCCCCTTGAGCTCCACGCAGAAGGTGTAGGCGTTGACGTTGTCGTCGGACGGCAGGGTGTACGGGTCGAAGACGGTCGGACCTCCCGGCCCACCGGTCACGGGACCAAAGTTCACAGCTTTTCCTCCGAAGCCTGTACGTACACCGCGCCCTGGCCGGACAGTTCCAGCTGGAACGCCTCGCCCGAGCCGCGGCCGACCATGTCCCGCCAGCCCAGCGCCGTGGACAGCTTGTTGCGGACCTCGCCGTGGTGGGCGACGTAGGCCTGCGGGTCCACGTGGATCGGGCGGTTCGGGTGGATCGGCAGCTCGATGACCCCGCCGTGGGCCATCACGGCCACCGAGCCGTGGCCCTTGAGGGTCGTGGTGAACAGGCCCTGGCCGCTCACCTGGCCGCGGACCATGCCCATGACCCCGCCCTGCGCGCCCATGAACATCGTGCCCTGCTGCAGGCTGCCGTCGAAGGCGAGCAGCCGGTCGGCCTCCACGTAGAGCGTCTCGCCGGTGAGGCTGATGACCTGGATGTGGTGGCCGCCGTGGCCGAACATCACGGTGCCGCTGCCCTCGACCTCCATCAGCGGCGTCTGCTCGTTCGCCACGCGGCGCCCGATCATGCCCATCACGCCGCCCTGGCCGCCGGTCAGGCTCGGGGTGAAGGAGACCTCGCCGCGGTAGGCGAGCATCGCGCCGCGCTGGCTGTACATCTTCTGCCCCGGTACGACCTGGGCCTCGACCATCTTCGAGTTGATCTCGCGGAACGGCATCAGACGTCGCCCCCGATGGTGTTGCGCTCGCTGGGCTGCACGTACACCAGGCCCTCGCCCTCGAAGCGGATCTGGAAGGACTCGCCGGAGCCCTCGCCGATCAGCGTGCGGAAGTTCACACCGGACTGGAAGGACTGCTGGAGGTTCCCGGTGTGCGCGATGTACGCCCCCGGGTCGACGGACAGCGGGTACTGGGCGCTGACGCGCAGCACCACGGCCGGGCCGTCGGACATGATCGCCGCCTGCCCGCTGCCCTCGACGGTGGTGGTGAACAGGCCGTTGCCCGTGGTCGCACCCCGCAGGCCGGTGAAGGTCGTGCCGGTGCGCAGGCCGGCATCGGTGCACAGCAGGTTGCTGGACTCGACGTACAGCTTCTCGCCGCGCAGGTTGACCAGATTGATCTCGCTCGCCCGGTCGGCGAAGAAGCAGGTGCCGTGACCCTGCACTTCCATCACGGTCATCTGCTCGCCGGTGAGCCGCCGGGTCACCATTCCGCGGAGGCCTTCGCCGCCGCCGGTCATCTTCTTGAAGGCCATCTGGCCGTCGTACGCGACCATGGCGCCGTTTTTCGCTTTCACGGCGTCCCCGGTCAGGTCGACGGCGAGCACCTTGCTGCCTTGGAGTCGGAACTGAGCCACGGGAAGACGGTATCCGCAGCGGGCGGCACCGAACAGGGGCCCGTTGGCCGATATACGTCACGGTCCGGCACGGTCCGGCCCGGTCCGGTCGGGGTCACGGCCCGGCCCGCCGGGACCCCGGGCCCCGCGCCAAGATCGTCCGGGGCGGCTGAGACACTGGGACGGACCCCCGGCATCCACCCCGAAGGTTCCACGTGGACATCAAGACCGCTTCCGCCCTGCACCGGCTGCGCCTCATCTCCGTACCGGAGGCGCTCTCGTTCCCGGCGCTGCTGATCTTCGGCTCGGTGCTGAGCCGGATCTCGGACATCGACTACTTGATGATGCCGCTCGGCGTCATCCACGGGTTCCTGTTCGTCATCTACGGCGTCTTCCTGCTGGACGTCTGGTTCAAGGCGAAGTGGCCCCTGAAGAAGGTCGTGCTGTTCTTCCTGCTGGCGCTGGTCCCCTTCGGCGGGCTCTACGGCGACCGCCTCCTCAAGCGCGACGAGTCGGCCGGCGTGCTCGCCGCCCGCGCCCGTGAGGCGGCCCGCGCATGATGATCGCGTTCTCGGTGACCCCGCTGGGCGTCGGCGAGGAGGTCGGCGAGTACGTGGCCGACGCGGTCCGCGTCGTCCGGGCGTCGGGGCTGCCGAACCACACGGATGCCATGTTCACCACCATCGAAGGTGAGTGGGACGAGGTGATGGACGTGGTCAAGCGCGCGGTGGCCGCCGTGGAGGAACGGGCCCCCCGGGTCTCCTTCATCCTCAAGGCCGACATCCGCCCCGGCGTCACGGACGGCATGACGTCCAAGATGGAAACGGTGGAACGCCACCTCGCCGGGGGCTGAGCCACACACGAGCCCCTCGGAAGCTCCCGTGCGGTCCCCGCGCGTGGCCGACGCCGTCCGCATAGTGCGTGCGTCGGGGCTGCCGAACCGCACGGACGCCATGTTCACCACCATCGAGATCGATGGGGACGAGGTGATGGACGTGGTGAAGCGCGGTGGCCGCCGTGGAGGAACGGGGCGCCGGGGTGGCATGGCGTCCATGATGCAGCGTCCATGGTGCAGACGGTGGAATGCCACCTCGCCGGGGAGGGCTGAGCCACCCACGAGCCCCTCGAAAGCTCCCGCGCAGCCCCTCGGTTCTCCGGAGATCGGTCCGGTGGATTCGGGGGGCTTCGTCGTGTCCGGGGCCAATAGTTCGTACTGATCGGTACAACTTTCGCATTTATGTACGCTCGCCGGGCCCGGCACGCATCAGCAGAAGGACGCCCCGTGACCTACCCGCCGCCGTACCCCCACCCGTATGCGTCCTCGCGGCGGTGGTGGCACCATCCGGCAGTGATCATCACCCTGCTCGTCGTCTTTCCGCCCGGGGGCATCGCCCTCGCGTGGACCAGCGGCTGGAGCAAGGGAAAGAAGATCACCGCCACCGTCCTCGCCGGCCTCTGGTTCTTCACCCCGTTCCTGGGCGACCCGCCGGAGAAGACCGGGACCGACGCGAAGCCGAAGGCCACGGTCACCCAGGAGGCCGCCGCAATACCCGCGCCCTCGGCGACCGCAGCCCCCGAAACCACATCGGTAACCACGCCCTCGGCGACCGCGGCCCCGGCTGCCCCGAAGATGCCGGTGGTCATGGGCCTCCCCTTTGCCCGGGCGGCCGAGATCCTCAAGCCGATCGGGCTCAAGTCGGTCGAGCCGGAGAGCGCGTACGCCGACGTCACGCTGCCCGCGACCGTGGACGGCTGGAAGGTCTGCTTCCAGGACCCGGCCGAGGGCAAGGAGATCCAGGCCCCGAAGACCGTGAGCGCCCACCTCAAGGTCGTGGCACCCGGCACGGCCTGCCCGGCGGAGGCAGGCGCCAGGCTGCATCCTGATCCCGACCCCGCCCCCGTGGTGCCGGGGGACGGGGACGACTCGGGCGGCTCTTCCTCGGGAGGCTCCTCCTCGGGCGGATCATCGACCGGCGGTAGCGGCAGCGTCTCCTACAAGAACTGCGCCGCCGTTCGCGCCGCGGGAGCCGACCCGATCCGTCGGGGCGACCCCGGTTACGGCCGCCATCTGGACAGGGACGGCGACGGCGTGGCCTGCGAGTAGCGGGGCTTGAGCCGGGGGCACCCCAGGCCGGGGGCCTCCCGTAGAGCAGACTTCGCAGGCATGAACGCCTCCACGATCAAGCGCGCCGTCCCCTACTACTCCCAGTGGGAGTCCGCCGGGCTGGTGCCCGAGTTCGTCGCGGGGGCCGACTCGGCCCGGGATCCCCTGTGGGCCGGGTCGGGTGCCGGTTCCCCCGAGGAGTACGCCTTCTGGGCGCCCCGCATGTGCGGCGTGGCCTGCCTGCGGATGGTGCTGGGGCGTCTGGGGCTCCCGGTGCCGCCCTCGGTGGAGCTGGTGAAGGAGCTCTGCGGGGCCGGGGCGTACGTGCGGGACGGGGATGCCGTGCAGGGGCTGATCTACCAACCGTTCGCCGAGTACGTGAACGCCCGCTGGGACCTGGACGCCCGCTCCGTACCCGTACTGGACCACCAGGCCGTCCGGGACGCGCTCGCCGGGGGCGGGCTGGCCATGCTGTCGGTCCATTGGTCGATCCGGACCCTCGTCCCGGCCGGGGAGGCCCGGGGCGGTCACCTGGTGCTCGCCGTCGGGGCCACCGACGACGCCGTCCTGGTGCACAATCCCTCCGGCTTCCCCGGTGCTTCGCAGCAGTACGCGCCCGTTCCCTGGGCCGAACTGGACCGCTTCTACGCCGGACGCGGCATCCTGATCGGCGGCCGGGCCGGCTGAGGGCGCGGCCGGCGCGCGGCGCCCGGTGCGGTGACCCGTTCGGCCCTGGCCGCCAGGACACGGAACGGAACCGCCCGGTCGGGTGCATCCCGTTCGACAGCCAGAGGTATCTCCCCTTTCGTTGGGATACGTACCCCGGTTTCGAGCGCTGGAGGAACCGTGCGGCAGGAAGCCTTCGACTACGAGACCCACAGCCGGCTGGCCGGCCCCTGTGAGGAGCCGGATCCCGCCGTCGCCTACCGGGTGAGGTACCGCTCCCTGCTCGCGCGCGAGGACCTCCGGACCCGAATACGGGCCGTCGCGCTCATGACGCTCGCCCCCGTCGCCGCCACCGGGCTGCTGCTCTACCTCGTCTGGCCCACGCACCGGACGGTCCGGGAGGGCGGCGAGGCCTGGCTGGTGCGGCTCGACGCCGTGATGCTCGGATCCGTCGCCCTGATCATGTTCTTCATGGTGGTCAACGTGGTCTCGATCGCCCACGCCACGATGGTCGCCCGGGACCCCGTCCCGGTCCCCGCCGAACCCGGCACCCGCGTCGCCTTCCTCACCACCTACGTCCCC
The DNA here is from genome assembly GCF_036127095.1 of Streptomyces sp. NBC_00335. GTDB lineage: Bacteria > Actinomycetota > Actinomycetes > Streptomycetales > Streptomycetaceae > Streptomyces. Next base: position 2,675,480 of record NZ_CP108006.1, on the reverse strand, counting down.
GGCAAGGAACCCCTCTCCATGGCGGCCGCCACCCTGCGCGGGGCGGTCGCCGTCCGCCACGACGGGCCGCTCGACGTCTGGCTCCTCGACGAGGGCGACGACCCCGGGGCCAAGGAGCTGTGCACCGCGCTCGGCGTGCGCCACTTCACCCGCAAGGGCGTCGCCGAGTGGAACACCCCCGAGGGGTCCCACCGGGCGCGGACCAAGCACGGCAACTACAACGCCTGGCTCGCCCGGCACGGCGCGGACTACGACTACTTCGCCTCCGTCGACACCGACCACGTGCCGCTCCCGCAGTACCTGGAGCGGATGCTCGGCTTCTTCCGCGACCCCGACATCGCCTTCGTCGTCGGCCCGCAGGTCTACGGCAACTACACCGCCTCGGTCACCAAGGCCGCCGAGTCCCAGCAGTACCTCTTCCACGCCCTGATCCAGCGCGCGGGCAACCGCTACGGCGCCCCCATGTTCGTCGGCACCAACAACGCCGTCCGGATCAGCGCGCTGCGCCAGGTCGGCGGGCTCTACGACTCCCTCACCGAGGACATGGCCACCGGCTTCGAGCTGCACCGGAGCAGGAACCCCGCGACCGGGCGGTTCTGGCGCTCCGTCTACACCCCCGACGTGCTCGCCGTGGGGGAGGGGCCCAGCACCTGGACCGACCTCTTCACGCAGCAGCTGCGCTGGTCCAGAGGGACGTACGAGACCCTCCTGCGGCAGTACTGGCGGGGCTGCTTCCGGATGCCCCCCGGCCGCTGGCTCAACTACACCCTGATGCTCGTCTACTACCCCATGACGGCCGTCAACTGGCTCCTCGGCGTCCTCAGCTGCGTGCTGTTCCTGTGGTTCGGCGCCTCCGGCACCCAGGTCTCCTCCGAGGTCTGGCTGATGCTCTACACCGACGCCGCCGCCCTCCAGGTCGGCCTGTACCTGTGGAACCGCCGCCACAACGTCTCCCCCCACGAGCCGGAGGGCTCCGGCGGGCTCGCCGGCATGGCGATGTCGGCCGTCTGCGCGCCCGTCTACCTGATGTCGCTCGGCTCGGCGGTGCTGCGCACCCGGGGCGGTTTCATCGTCACCCCCAAGGGCGGCGTCGCCAGCCCCGACCGGCTCGCGACCTTCCGCGTCCACCTCTTCTGGGCCGCCGTCCTCCTCGTCTCCCTCGCCGCCTCCGTGCGCTACGAGCACACCCACGCGGCCATGCGCGTCTGGGCGGTGCTCGCCCTGGCCGTCACCCTGGCCCCGCCGGTGGTCTGGGCCGTGACCGAGCTGCGCGCCCGTACGGCCCGGGCCGCGTCCGGCGGGGGGCCCGGTCCGGGTGAGGAGCCGGAGCAGGCCCTCGCGACGACGGCGGGAGGGAACTGAGCCATGGAGTACCGCCCTTCGAAGCAGTTCAAGAAGACGGCCCTGGGCGCCGGAGCCGTCGCCCTGCTGATCGCGCTCAACGCGCCCGCCGCGCTCTCCTTCGCCGGGGACCGCTACCACTCGTACAAGATCGGGCGGGCCGGCTACCGCGCCCAGTACGGCTCGTGGGATCTGATCGGCCTCCCCGAGGAGTACCGGATCAACGCCATGCACGCGGCGCTGCTGCGCACCGGCAAGGTGCTGCTGATCGCCGGCTCCGGCAACGACCAGCGCAACTTCGACAAGGGCAGCTTCTCCACCGTCCTGTGGGACCCGAAGGACGACAGCTTCAAGAAGATCCCGACCCCGGAGGACTTCTTCTGCTCGGGCCACAGCCAGCTCCCCGACGGACAGCTCCTGGTGGCCGGCGGGACCGCGCGCTACGAGGTGCTCGGCGGCAAGGTCACCCGGGCCGGCGGCGGCATGCGGGTCAAGAACGAGAGCCCCGACAAGGCGGTCACCCTGGCGAAGGGCACCGTCTTCCGGTCCCCCTCGGGCGTCGAGTACGTGTCGAAGTTCGCCGTCACCGTCCCCAAGGCCACCCGCAAGTTCGAGATCGCGCACGGGCGCGGCGGGCAGATGATGCCGTGGAAGACCAAGGTGGTCGCGGCCGAGGCGCGGGTCTTCGTGGAGGCGGTCCGGGAGGGCGCCGCGGGGCTGACGACCCAGGCCGCCCAGTACGCGGTGGCCGGGCTCAAGGGCAAGGACGCCGCCAACGTCTACGGGCTCGCGGAGCGGCTCAGCGCTGGCAAGCAGGACTTCCAGGGCATCAAGTCCGCCTACGAGTTCGACCCCCTGGCGGAGAAGTACGTACCGGTCGACCCGATGAGGGACGCCCGCTGGTACCCGACCCTGGTGGGGCTCCAGGACGGGCGGGTCCTCGCCGTGTCCGGGCTCAACGACGTGGGCGACGTCGTCCCCGGCGACAACGAGTACTACGACCCGAAGACCAAGAAGTGGTCCAAGGGCCCCTTCCGCTACTTCCCGACCTACCCCGCCCTCTTCCTCACCCAGGGCGGCAAACTGCTCTACACCGGCTCGAACGCGGGCTACGGGCCCAAGGAGAAGGGGCGCGAGCCGGGCGTGTGGGACCTGGCGACGAACCAGTTCCGGAAGGTCGGCGGACTGGCCGACCCCGACCAGCTGGAGACCTCCTCCTCCGTACTGCTCCCCCCGGCCCAGGACCAGAAGGTGATGGTGCTCGGCGGCGGCGGAGTCGGCGAGTCCAGGCTGTCCACGGACCGCACCGCCGTCGTGGACCTCAAGGCGGAGGTGCCGGCCTTCCGGCCGACGGCCCGGCTGCCGCAGCGCGTGCGCTACCTCAGCAGCGTGCTGCTGCCCGACGACTCCCTCTTCACCACGGGCGGCTCCGCCGACTACCGGGGCCGGGGCGCCAGCGACATCCGCAAGGCGCAGTTCTACTACCCGCGCACCGACACCTTCGTGGCCGCCGCCTCCCCGACGGTCGGGCGCAACTACCACTCCGAGGCGCTGCTGCTGCCCGACGGGCGGGTGGCGACCTTCGGCTCCGACCCGCTCTTCGCGGACAAGGACAACACCAGGCTGGGCCGGTTCGAACACCGCCTGGAGGTGTACAGCCCGCCGTACGTGCACCGGGACCCGGAGCTGCGGCCGGTCCTGGGGGAGGGGCCCGAGGAGGCAGAACTCGGCGGCTCCGCCACCTTCGAGGCACCGCGGGCCGAGCGGATCCAGCGGGCCCGGCTGATGCGGCCGAGCGCGGTCACGCACACCACCGACGTGGAGCAGCGCTCGGTCGAACTCGGGCTGAGGAAGACCGCCGGCACGGTGACGGTCACCGTGCCCGCGGACCCGACGCTGGTGCCGCCCGGCTGGTACATGCTGTTCGTGACGGACGCGGACGGCACCCCGTCGGTGGCGAAGTGGATCCGGGTACGGCCGGCTCCCGAGCCGCCGGAGCCGCCGTCGGCGGCCTCGCGGGACGGGTGGCTGAGCTAGGGCCCCGCTCGGGCCCGGGTCAGGCGGACAGGGCGCGGCACTGGGTGATCGCGGTGATGACGGGCAGCCCCGCCTCGCCGACGGCGGTGGCGATCCGCAGGACGGTCCGCGTCCCGGAACGCGGTGACGCCCCCGGCGGTGACGAGCGCCAGGAGGATCATGAACCTCACGAAGGCCGAGACGGCGGCAGCACGGGCGGGGACCATGCTCGTCGTGACCCGGGTGATGTTGGCGACGGGGAACGCGTCGGCGCCGACCCAGAGCACCCGCCGTGCGACGCGGACCTCGATGACCTCGTGCTCGGATATGACGGACCCCCCGGTGCCGTGTTCGTAGCGCACAGAATCCATCGCAACTCCGCGCAGGACAAGGGGAATTCGGTCAATCTAGTCCGCGGAGCGGCGGGCCAGGCCCAGGGCGTAGTCCGGCCACCAGGTGCCCGCCGGGGGGCCGCCGCGGCAGGTGCCGTCCGATTCGCCGGGGCGCTTGACCCAGAGGTACGCGTCCACGAGCGGGTCGCCCGTCCCGGCGGTGGGGGGCGTGCCCAGTGCGCGGCCCGGCGGGTTGCACCAGGCCTGGGCGCGGTCGCCCTGGAGGGGGCCGTCGCCGTTGCGGCTGGTGTCGATGACGAAGTGCTTGCCCTTGGTGGCCTTGGAGAGGGTGGCGCCGTACTCCCGGCCGGCCGCGCTGGGCTGGAAGTTGGAGACGTTGAGGGCGAAGCCGTCGGCGCGGTCGAGTCCCGCCTTGTAGAGGGGATCGACCAGTTTCCCCGGGTCCGGGATCCAGGCCGGGTTGCCGGCGTCCAGGTAGACCTTGGTGTTCTTGTTGCGCTTGAGCCGGTCGACGGCCTCGGAGAGCAGGCGCAGCCGCTCGTCGCGGTGGTCGGCCTGTGTGCAGCCGTCCACGAGGTGCGGGATCGCGTCCGGCTCCAGGACGACCAGCGCCTTGGTGTCGGCGATGTTGTCGGCGAAGGCGCCGATCCAGCTCCGGTACGCGGTGGCGTCCCGGGCGCCGCCCGCCGAGTGCTGCCCGCAGTCCCGGTACGGGATGTTGTACGCGACGAGGACCAGGGTGCGGCCTGCCGTACGGGCGCTCGCCCTGGCCCGGCGGATCTCGGGGCCGGGGTCGCCGGCCGGACCCCACAGGGCCATCGGCCGGTCGGCGATGCGGCGCAGCACCTGGGCGTCGCTGTTGCGGCCCTGCGCCTCCCAGGCGGCGACCTGGCGGGCGGCGTCGCTCTGCGGGTCCACCCAGAACGGGGACTCGTCGACGAGGCCGACCCCTGCGGGGTGTGCCGGGGGGTGGGGCGGGGCGGATTCCGGCTGCGCGGTGGGGGTGGGGGAGCAGGCCGTGGTGGCGGCCAGGGCCAGGGAGAGGGCTGCGGTGAGGAGGGTGGCGGGGCGGCTGCGGGGGGCTGGCATCCGGCTTCCTCGGGGCGAAGGGGCGGGCGGCTGCGGGCCGGGTCATCGTGACATGGGGGCAGGTGGGGTGGGGTGCGACAGCGCCGCGTGCGTACGGGTGCTGCTGGGGGAGCTCGGTCCCCCACCCGCCCTTCCCCCGTTCTCCGGGCTGCGCCCGGACCGCCTCAAACGCCGGCGGGGCTGGATATGCCCCGGGCCGGGTTTACGGCTGGGCCGGATTGGTCAGGGCGATGGCCAGGGGGGTGCGTTCGTACAGGATCTGGTGGCCGTGGCGGGAGGGGATGAGGAGGCCGGCCTCCTGGAGGATTTTGAGGTGGGCGGAGACGGTGGAGGGGGCCAGGGACAGGCGGTGGGCCAGGGCGGTGGTCGAGGCGGGCTCGGTCAGAGCGCACAGGACGTCGGCGCGGGCGCGGCCCAGGAGGCGGGCCAGGGCCTGGGGGGCCGGGCCGGCCGGGGCCGTCCACAGGGCGCCGATGCCGCGGGCCGGGTACACCAGGGTCGGCTGCCACGGCGGGTCGTAGCCGCCCACCACCTCCGGCCAGACGAAGGCGCTCGGCATGAGGAGGAGCCCCTGGCCGTCGAGGGAGCGGTCGTGGTGGCCCCGGCGGGCGATGCTGAGGGTGTTCCCCGACCAGCGCAGATCCGGGTGGAGGCCGTCGAAGAGGGCCTCCAGCCCGCCCGCGGCCAGCCGCCGCGAGTGGAACAGGACGTCCGCCTCCAGCAGGGCGCGCAGCCGGGGCCAGTGCGGGGCGACCAGCACCCGCCATGCCTGCTCGTAGAGGTCGGCCAGCTCCCGGACCGCCCGCTCCGGGTCGGCCAGCATCCGCTGCCCGGCCGCGCTCTCCAGGGCGCCCGGGGTGCAGACCAGGGAGCGCCGCAGGTCCTCCCGCGCCGCCTGCGGATCGGCGGCCCGGACCCGGGCGAGCTCCTCCTCGAAGGTGACCGACGGGCCCGTCGGGGGCGGGCTGAGGAAGTCCGGATTGTGTCCCGCGCGCGGCATCAGCAGCCACAGCGGCCGCAGGTCCAGCCCGGCTGCCGCCGTGCGGATCCCGCGGAGCCAGGGCAGGTGGTAGGCGTGGCGCCGCCGGTCCAGCAGGACCCGTACCGCCTCCTGGGTCTCCCAGCGGGGCGAGATCGAGAACCGGCAGCGCATCAGGTCGGCGGGGCCGAAGCGGAAGTGGAAGGGCACGGTACGGGTCCCTCCGGGGGCGAGACGGGACGGGCGGACCGGCCGGCGGGCGGACGGGCGGGGCGGGGCGGTGGGGTGCCGGGCCCGGAGCAGGTGATTCGAGTGGGGACGAATCTCTGGTCCCCCAGCCTAGGCGCCGCCAGGGTGCACCGTATGACCACCGCCAACCAGGGCGCACCCGCCGCCGAGCCGCATCCCGTCCCGGGGGCGCCCGAGCGGACCCCCGCACCGGAACCCGTCGGATACCGGGCCGTCTTCCGGGTCGGGGAGTTCCGGCCGGTCTTCGCCGCGCACCTGCTGTCCGTGCTCGGCGTCGTCATCGCCGAGATCTCCCTCACCGTCCTCGTCTACCGCGCCACCGGCTCCCCCCTGATGAGCGCGCTCACCTTCGCCCTCGGCTTCCTCCCCTACGCCCTCGGCGGCACCCTGCTCGCGCCGCTCGCCGACCGGCTCCCCGCGCGCCGGGTGCTCGTCGGCTGCGACCTCGTCTGCGCGGCGTGCGCGGCGGCCATGGCCGCGCCGGGCACCCCGGTCGCGCTGCTCCTCGTACTGCGCTGCGCGATGGCCTTCGTCGCGCCGCTGTTCCAGGGCACCCGCAGCGCCTCCCTCGCCGACGTCCTCGGCGCCGGCGACGCGTACGTCCTGGGCCGCTCGCTGCTGCGCATGGTGGCCCAGAGCGCCCAGCTCATCGGCTTCGGGCTCGGCGGGCTGCTGCTCACCGTGCTGGCCCCGCGCGGGGCCATCCTCCTCACGGCCGCCGGTTTCCTCGGCTCCGCCCTCCTGCTGCGCCTGGGCACCCGGGCCCGGCCCGCCCGCAGCGCGGGCTCCGCAGGACGGGTCTCCCCGCTCGCCGGGCTGCGTGCCGTGCTGGGCCACCGCCGGCTGCGGGCCCTGACCCTGCTGTCCTGGCTGCCGCCGCTGTTCGTGGTCGTGCCCGAGGCACTGCTGACCCCGTACGCCACGGGCCTCGGCATCTCCACCGCCGGTCTGGGGCTGCTGATGTGCGCGATGCCGGCCGGAGCCATCGCCGGGGAGGTCTGGGCGGGCTCCGCGCTCACCGCCCGAACGCGTTCGCGGATCACGGCCCCGCTCGCGGCGCTCTCGCTGCTCCCGCTGCTCGCGTACGCCGTCCGGCCCGGCCTGCCGCTCCTGCTGGCCGTGCTCGTCCTGGCCGGGCTGGCCCACGCGTACACCCTCGGGCTCGACCAGTGGTACGTCGAGGCCGTGCCCGAGAAGCTGCGCGGCCGGGCGATGACCCTGCTCAGCACCGGTCTGATGACCCTTCAGGGCGTGGGCATGGCGCTCGCGGGCCTCGCGGCGGAATTCCTGCCCGTCCACGTGGTGGTGGCGTCGGCCGCGGTCCTGGGAACCGGGGTCGTCCTGCTGCTGCTCGCCGAGGTGCGCCGGACGGACGGGCCGAGGCGTGAGACGGATCCCGCTGCCAAATGACCGCCCGGTAGGGTCTGATGCGTGCCCAAGCCGCTCAGCCTTCCCTTCGACCCGATCGCCCGCGCCGACGAACTCTGGCAGCAACGCTGGGGGCCGGTCCCGTCGATGGCCGCGATCACCTCGATCATGAGGGCGCACCAGATCCTGCTCGGCGAGGTCGACGCGATCGTCAAGCCGTACGGTCTGACCTTCGCGCGCTACGAGGCGCTGGTGCTGCTGACCTTCTCCAAGGCCGGGGAACTGCCGATGTCGAAGATCGGCGAGCGGCTGATGGTGCACCCGACGTCGGTGACGAACACGGTGGACCGGCTGGTGAAGTCCGGCCTCGTCGCCCGGCGCCCGAACCCGAACGACGGGCGCGGCACCCTCGCGTCGATCACGGACAAGGGCCGCGAGGTGGTCGAGGCGGCCACGAAGGCGCTGATGGAGATCGACTTCGGGCTGGGCGCCTACGACGCCGAGGAATGCGCGGAGATCTTCGCGCTCCTGCGCCCGCTCCGGGTGGCCGCGGCCGACTTCGAGGAGAACTGACCGCCGCTGGTCCTGTGACCGGAAAGGTTCAAACCGTACCGGCCACGGCACCGGACGCGGGCGGAACCGCCCGCGTCAAGATCGTGCAAACCGGACGGTTAGGCTCGACGGCATGAAACGAAGCGTGCTGACCCGCTACCGCGTCATGGCCTACGTGACCGCGGTCATGCTCCTGATCCTCTGTGCCTGCATGGTGGCGAAGTACGGCTTCGACACCGGCGCCGACCTGACCTTCGCGGTCTCGCAGGCGCACGGTGTGCTGTTCATGGTCTACTTGGTGTTCGCCTTCGACCTGGGCTCCAAGGCCAAGTGGCCGTTCGGCAAGCTCCTGTGGGTCCTGCTCTCCGGCACGATCCCGCTCGCCGCGTTCTTCGTCGAGCGCAAGATCCGCGCCGAGGTCGAGCCCCTCATCGTGGGCGATCGGGCCGCCGCCCGCGCCTGACCCCGGCGCCTGACCTCAGCTGATCCATCCACCCCCGGGACGACTCCCCGGGGGTTGGCCATCGACATTTACTAGGACGTCCTAGTAAATTCATCGGTATGGACGCTGACGCCATTGAGGAAGGCCGCCGTCGCTGGCAGGCCCGGTACGACAAGGCCCGCAAGCGCGAGGCCGATTTCACCACGCTCTCCGGCGACCCCGTCGATCCCGTCTACGGACCCCGGCCCGGCGACTCGTACGAGGGCTTCGAGCGCATCGGGTGGCCGGGGGAGTACCCGTACACCCGGGGCCTGCACGCCACCGGCTACCGGGGGCGGACCTGGACCATCCGGCAGTTCGCCGGCTTCGGCAATGCCGAGCAGACCAACGAGCGCTACAAGATGATCCTGGCCGCCGGCGGCGGCGGGCTCTCCGTCGCCTTCGACATGCCGACCCTGATGGGGCGCGACTCCGACGACCCCCGCGCGCTCGGCGAGGTCGGCCACTGCGGGGTGGCCATCGACTCCGCCGCCGACATGGAGATCCTCTTCAAGGACATCCCGCTCGGCGACGTCACCACCTCCATGACGATCAGCGGCCCCGCCGTCCCCGCCTTCTGCATGTACCTGGTGGCCGCCGAACGCCAGGGCGTCGACCCGGCCGTCCTGAACGGGACGCTCCAGACCGACATCTTCAAGGAGTACATCGCCCAGAAGGAGTGGCTCTTCGAACCCGAGCCGCACCTGCGCCTCATCGGCGACCTCATGGAGTACTGCGCGAACGGCATCCCCGCCTACAAGCCGCTCTCCGTCTCCGGCTACCACATCCGCGAGGCCGGGGCCACGGCCGCGCAGGAGCTCGCGTACACCCTCGCCGACGGGTTCGGGTACGTGGAGCTCGGCCTCTCGCGCGGGCTGGACGTGGACCACTTCGCGTCCGGGCTCTCCTTCTTCTTCGACGCGCACCTCGACTTCTTCGAGGAGATCGCCAAGTTCCGCGCCGCCCGCCGGATCTGGGCCCGCTGGATGAAGGAGGTGTACGGGGCGAAGTCCGAGAAGACGATGTGGCTGCGCTTCCACACCCAGACGGCCGGGGTCTCCCTCACCGCCCAGCAGCCCTACAACAACGTCGTGCGCACCGCCGTGGAAGCCCTCGCGGCCGTCCTCGGCGGCACCAACTCGCTGCACACCAACGCCCTCGACGAGACCCTCGCGCTGCCGAGCGAGCAGGCCGCCGAGATCGCCCTGCGCACGCAGCAGGTGCTGATGGAGGAGACGGGCGTGGCGAACGTGGCCGACCCGCTGGGCGGCTCCTGGTACGTCGAGCAGCTCACCGACCGCATCGAGGCCGACGCCGAGAAGATCTTCGAGCAGATCAAGGAGCGCGGGCTGCGCGCCCACCCGAACGGGCAGCACCCGATCGGCCCGATTACCTCGGGCATCCTGCGGGGCATCGAGGACGGCTGGTTCACCGGGGAGATCGCCGAGTCGGCCTTCCAGTACCAGCGCTCCGTGGAGAAGGGCGACAAGCGCGTCGTGGGCGTCAACTGCCACCACGGCTCGGTCACCGGGGACCTGGAGATCCTGCGGGTCAGCCACGAGGTGGAGAAGGTGCAGGTCCGCGAGCTCGCCGAGCGCAAGGCCGGCCGCGACGACGCGAAGGTGACGCAGGCGCTGGACGCCATGCTGGCCGCCGCCCGCGACGGGTCGAACATGATCCCCGCGATGCTGGACGCGGTGCGCGCCGAAGCCACGATGGGCGAGATCTGCGACCTGCTGCGGGACGAGTGGGGCACGTACACGGAACCGCCGGGCTTCTGACGCCCCGTCGCGGGCCCGCCCCGGCCCGAAGGACACGCCCTAAGGTGGCGGCCATGACTGGCCGCCACCTTCCCGTTCCCGTGTACGGGGTGAGCGTCCGCGTGCTCATGCAGACCAACTGCGGGCCGTACGCGTACATCGCCGCCGACTTCGAGCCGCCCGGCCGGGACGGGCTGACGGAGGTCCTGAACGCCGTGCCGGAGCACCGCCGGCTGCCCGAGGTGTACGCGGCCTGCGTGCGGGCGGGCATCGTGCGCGGGCTCGACGGGGTGGCGGCCTCGGTGCTGCTCACCGACGCCCACGTCCACGAGGTGGACTCCTCGGAGTACGGCTACCGGCTCGCCGGGCTCGAAGCGGGCCGGGCGGCCCTGGTGGCCTCCGGGCTGCTGCCGCCGCAGGAGGCCGACAGCCTGCGCTGGGCCGACTGGCCGGGACGCCCGAGGCCCTGGCCGGGCCACAACCCGCGCTCGGAGGCGCTGATCGCTTCGGCGCCGGCCTGGTGCGAGGACTTCCTGCCCCTGTCGGACGGCGGCAGGCCCGCCGTGGTCACTCCGCCGGTGCGGGGCCGGAAGGGCCGGCGGCGGAACCCTGGAGGCCGTACATGAGCAGCGCCGTGAAGGTGGCCACCCACAGCTCGTCCACCGGCTCGGAGCTGACCAGCGCGCGGTGGACCACCGTGCCCGCGATCACGTCGAAGATCAGGTCCGTGGTGTGGGCGGCGAGGGACTCGTCCTCCTCGTAGGGGAGTTCTCCCCGGGCCTGCGCCCGTTCGCGCCCCAGTACGACGAGACGTTTCTGCCGGTCCACGATCGCCGACCGGATCCGGTCCCGCAGGGCCTCGTCCCGGGTGGACTCGGAGACGACCGCCATCAGGGCGGTACGGGCCTCCGGGCGCCGCAGCAGCGCCGCGAACTGGAGCACCACGTACTCGATGTCGGCTTCGAGCGAGCCCCGGTCGGGGAGTTCGAGGGAGTCGAAGAGCTCCGCGACGGCGTCCACGACCAGCTCGCTCTTGCCCGACCAGCGCCGGTAGAGGGTGGTCTTCGCGACCCCGGCCCGCACCGAGACGTCCCCCATCGTCAGCTTCGACCAGCCCAGCTCCACCAGTGCGTCCCGGGTCGCGGCAAGGATCGCGGCGTCCGCCGCGGCGCTGCGCGGGCGGCCGGTGCGGCCGGGCGGGCAGGAGGTGTCCGAGCTGGGGTTGCGCATGGCCGAGACCATACCCGCCGGTAGCAGAGGCGACCGGCCCCCCGGGCGTGTGCTTCAGATCACGGAGCGCGGGCGGGCCGGGGGAGTTACGCTACGACTCGTAGCGTAAGAGCGACAACCACGCGAAGAGCTACCGGCGCCAGGTGGGGACCCGGCGCCACAGCACGACAAGTAATGCGATCGGTTCGTTTCGGCCGATCTTTTTCGTCGGCGCGCGCACTCGGGGGAGGATGTACGCATGCAGCCCAGAAACATGTCCATGAGCGGCGTCGTCGACCTCGCCGCGGTGAAGGCGGCCGGTGAGGCCAAGGCCAAGGCCGAGCAGGCCCGCGCCGACGCGGCCCGGAAGGCCGCTCAGGGCGGTGCGCCCGAGCCCGCCGGGGCCGTTCCGCCGTCCGCGCTCGTCTTCGACACCGACGAGACCCGCTTCGAGAGCCACGTGGTCCCGCTCTCGGGCGAGGTTCCGGTCATCCTCGACTTCCGCGCCGAGGGCTTCGAGCAGGGGCAGGAGCTGAGCCTGCTGCTGGAGCGGCTCACCATCGAGGCGAACGGCCGCCTCGCGCTGGCCGCGCTCGATGTGGCGGCCAACCAGAACCTGATCCGCGAGTTCCGCATCCAGGCCCTCCCGGCGGTGTTCGCCGTGGTCGCCGGCCAGGCGATGCCTCTGTTCCAGGACTTCGCGTCCGAGGGCGAGGTCCGCGGGGTCCTGGCCCAGCTGGTCCAGATCGCCGAGGAGCGCTTCGGGGTCATCGGCGTCGCGGTGGACCCCGGCGCGGAGGGCGCCGCCCCGGGACCGGGCGCGGCGGAGGCGGAAGAGCCGGCCGGTCCGTACGACGCGCTGCTCGACGAGGCGATCGAGGCGCTGGACGCCGACGACCTGGACGGGGCGGTGCGCGCCTACAAGAACGTACTGGCGGCCGACCCCTCCAACACCGACGCCAAGCTGGGCCTCGCCCAGGCCGAGCTGTTCGTCCGGGTCAAGGACATGAACCCGCAGGCGGTGCGCGCCGCGGCGGCCGAGAACCCGAAGGACCCGGCGGCGCAGATCGCCGCGGCGGACCTGGATCTGGCCGGCGGTCACGTGGCGGACGCCTTCGGGCGGCTGGTGGACACCGTGAAGGTGACGTTCGGTGACGACCGGGACGCGGTGCGCGTGCGGCTGCTGGAGATGTTCGAAGTGGTCGGTCCGGACAGCCCGCTTGTCACCTCGGCGCGCACTGCGCTCGCCCGGGTGCTGTTCTAGACCGCCACAGGACCGACACACCACCGGCACACGCCGGAATTTGTTGACACGGAGATAAACAGCGGCCGCGCTTTGCCAAAACTTGGCAATCGCGGCCGCTGTTACTCGCAGTAAATCGAACCCCGTGAACTGTCCGGTGTGTTCACTCTTCCCCCGGTCTGTCGTGGCCCTGGGTGACACCCTGTGTTGCCGCCCGACAGGAGGGGGACTCCCTCAGGTTATCTGGCCGTTACCCGCCAGTAACGAACCCCCTTGTGCCCCGGCCGTGAATGGACCACGATCGGCGACGCTCGGTCCTTCCCGCAGAGCCGCTCATCCGGAGCCGCGGTGGAGGGTCCCCACCGGGCCGGCCGGTGGCAGTGGCACCGGCCGTGGGACAGGGGGGTCTCCGTCACATGGCGGGGCCTGTCCTCCAGGTTGCGCGAACGCGTGGCCAAGTGGTTGTCGCTCGGGGGTGAACGCCGGTGTACGGACGCGGCATTGCCGCGGCTCGGCCGCTCGCGCTCCTTCCCGAGGACGTAGCACTTCTCCCATCCCAGGACGGGCACCGCCCGGACCGGAGATGTACGTCCGAGAAGGAGGAACGAACATGATTTCCCAGATTCGTGGCGGGACCAGATGGAAGCGCTTCGCGCTCGTCATGGTGCCGAGCATCGCTGCCACGGCGGCGGTCGGAGTGGGTCTGGCGCAGGGTGCCCTCGCGGCGTCCTTCAGCGTCTCGGGCCAGGACTTCAAGGTTTCTGCCGACAAGCTCGACGGCAAGGACCTGATCCAGTACGGCGGCGTCGCCGAGGGCCACAACCTCGACGGCACGGCGGCGCACCACCCGGTCACCATCTCCGGGTTCAGCCACGCCGAGATCACCAACATGTGCCAGTCGCTGGTCACCCCGACGCCGCTCGGCAACATCACGCTGAAGCTGACGACGGGCACCAAGGCGGGCAAGCCCGCGGTGGCCGACAACATCTACCTGGATGTTGCGGAGCTCGACACCGACGCCGAGTTCACCAACCTGGACATCGGTGTCGCGGTCGGCGACGCGTCCCACAAGACCAAGCCGCAGGCCGGCACGGTCGCCAACAAGTACGCGTTCTCGCAGCGTGCGGACCGCGCGGTGCTGTCCAACGTGCGCCAGAAGGCGTGGGCGACGACGGCGGGCACCTTCAAGCTGCCCGACCTCAAGCTGCGCCTCCTCGGTGGCGACCAGCCCTGCTACTAGGACGAGAAGTAGTCGTTCCCGGTGCATAACCGGACGGGCGGGCGGTGTCGGCAGCCGTCGCCGTCGCCCGCCCGTCCGGGCTCCACATAGTTCTCAGTACCACCCGTTTCCAGGGAGCTGTTGTCCATGAACCCCCAGGCCCCGGTTTACGTGCGCGCCGAAGACGACGCCTGGCTTACCGCGGTGTACTACCGCTTCCACGCGTGGAGCGGTCACCGCCCCTTCTGGGCAGGTCTGTTCACGCTCCTCAGCGGTGCTCCGATCCTCTACTTCCCGTACGGGGACGTCCGTCTCGGCAACGTCACCCTCGCCATGGCGACGACGACCGGCGCCGGTTCGCTGATCATCGGTGTCCTCCTGGTCACGCTGGGGCTGACGCTCTGGTTCCAGCAGGGCGTACGGATCTTCGCGGGCGTCGCCTCGATCCTGCTCGGACTGGTGTCCATCCCGGTGTCGAACCTCGGCGGATTCGGTCTGGGCATCATCCTCGCCCTGACCGGCGGAGGCCTCGCGCTGTCGTGGGTGCCGGGCAAGCCGGCGGACGAGACCGACCTGAGGGACACCAGAGACCCGGCACACACCGTGAACCTGGGCAAGGCCGAGGCGATGGCGGGCCCCCACGGGGTCCCGGGACAGCGCGAAACGGAAACGACGGCATACGCGAGCGAGACGACTGCCCACGCCGATGGCGGGAGGAACAGTGCGGGGTGAACAAACGCAACGGGGCGAGGCTCCGGGTGCGGAGTCCCGTGAGAGGAAGGGCCCGCGCCACGCGGCGCCCAGGAAGTCGCTGCTGACCAAGATCCAGATACCCGTCGGCAAGACGATGGCGCTGGCCGCCATGCCGACCGCGGTCTTCGTCGGCATGAGCATGGCGCCGAAGCTGGCCGTGGCCGACGACAAGGACATCCCCTTCGCGCCCGGTCCGTGCGTGACGCGGTCCGACGAGCCCGCGGAGTCGGCTTCCCCGTCGCCGTCGAAGAAGCCTGCGAAGACCACCCCGTCCACGGCTCCGCAGACGACGCCCGCACCGGGCAAGTCGCCTACGGCGGTGCCTTCGCCGAGCGCGAGCCCGTCGGCGTCGCAGTCCGCCGCGAAGCCCGGCGTCATGCCGGCGGCGGTCCCTCCGGCCAAGACGACGAACCCGCTGGACCCGCTCGGTGTCGGCGAGGCGATCAAGGGTCTGGTCGACGAGCTCGGCAAGCCCCTCAGGGGTGCCACGGCGGCGCCGACCCCGACCCCGACCGCCACCGCGACCACCGCGCCGGACCCGGCGGCGGCCGCGATCCGCGATGCCGCCAAGACGGCAGGCGTCACGGTCTCGGAGCTCTCCGAGGAGGTCAAGGGCACCGCGACCACCCCCAAGGACGAGACGGGCAAGGCGAAGCCGAAGCCGGAAACGGCCACGGAGGGCGGCAAGAGCGGCAAGGGCAAGAACGGGAAGGAACCCTTCCCCTGCCCGACCTACGACGCCAAGGCCCTGGCCGCCGCCGAACTGGAGCAGGGCATCCCGCTGCTCCCGGACGAGCCCTGGTACCTGGACAGCTCGCTGCTGACCCTCTACGGCCTCGACTACGAGGGCATCGTCGAGGTGAAGACGGCGGGCGGCAAGACCAAGACCGTCCTGAAGTTCACGGCGGACTCGCTGGACATCAAGGACCTCTACCAGACGGTGGGCAAGGGCGCGCAGGTCGCCCACCTGAAGTCCCGTCCGGGCTCCACCTCGAAGATCCGCGGGGCCAAGGTGACGATGTACACCGAGAGCCTCAAGGGCAACCTCTTCGGGCTGATCCCGATCGAGTTCACGCCGAAGAGCCCGCCGCCCCTGAACGTCCCGTTCGCGTTCTTCACGAACGTCACGGTCGTCCAGGCCGGCCAGTTCGGCGGCACCCTGACCGTCCCGGGCCTCAAGAACTACATCGGCCCGGCGGAGTAGACGCGTACGGCCTCGCGCGGCCGCACGCACCGAGGGCGGCACCCGGATCCTCATCGGATCGGGGTGCCGCCCTCGGTCTCTGTGCGGCAGAGTCTTACGTGTGGAGCGGTGCGGCGGTGCGAGATCAGTCGCGGGCGCCGCTGCCCAGGTGGTGGACCCGGACCATGTTGGTCGTGCCCGGGACGCCGGGGGGCGAGCCGGCGGTGATGATCATGGTGTCGCCCTTGTTGTACCGCTTGAGCTTGAGCATCTCCACGTCCACCAGGTCGACCATGGAGTCAGTGTTGTCCACGTGCGGGACGACGTAGGACTCGACGCCCCAGCTCAGCGTGAGCTGGTTGCGGGTGCCCTCGTCGGTGGTGAAGGCCAGGATCGGCTGGTTCGTGCGGTAACGCGACAGGCGGCGGGCGGTGTCACCGGAGTGGGTGAAGGCGACCAGGGCCTTGCCGTCCAGGAAGTCCGCGATCTCGCAGGCCGCGCGGGCGACGGAGCCGCCCTGGGTACGGGGCTTCTTGCCCGGGACCAGCGGCTGCAGGCCCTTGGACAGGAGCTCCTCCTCGGCCGCCTCGACGATCCTCGACATCGTCTTGACGGTCTCGATCGGGTAGGCGCCGACCGAGGACTCGGCGGACAGCATGACCGCGTCCGCACCGTCGAGGATCGCGTTGGCGACGTCGGAGGCCTCCGCGCGCGTCGGGCGCGAGTTGGTGATCATCGACTCCATCATCTGGGTCGCGACGATCACCGGCTTGGCGTTGCGGCGGCACATCTCCACGAGGCGCTTCTGCACCATCGGGACCTTTTCGAGCGGGTACTCGACGGCGAGGTCGCCACGGGCGACCATGACCGCGTCGAAGGCCGCGACGACGCCCTCCATGTTGGCGACGGCCTGCGGCTTCTCGACCTTGGCGATGACGGGGACCCGGCGGCCCTCCTCGTCCATGACCTTGTGGACGTCCTTGACGTCGTTGGCGTCACGCACGAAGGAGAGGGCGACCATGTCGCAGCCCATCCGCAGCGCGAAGCGCAGGTCGTCGATGTCCTTTTCCGACAGGGCGGGGACGTTGACGGCGGCACCCGGCAGGTTGATGCCCTTGTGGTCCGAGATGACACCGCCCTCGATGACGATGGTCTTGACCCGGGGGCCCTCGACCTCGGTCACCCGGAGCTCGACGTTGCCGTCGTTGATCAGGACCTGGTCGCCCTTGGAGACGTCGCCCGGCAGACCCTTGTAGGTCGTGCCGCAGATCGACTTGTCACCCGGGACGTCTTCGGTGGTGATGGTGAACTCGTCACCGCGGACGAGCTCGACGGGACCCTCGGCGAAGGTCTCCAGGCGGATCTTCGGGCCCTGGAGGTCGGCGAGGACGCCGACGGCACGCCCGGTGTCCTCGGAGACCTTCCGGACGCGGTCGTACCGCTCCTGGTGTTCTGCCTGGGAGCCGTGGCTGAAGTTGAATCGGGCCACGTTCATACCGGCCTCTACGAGAGCTTTCAGCTGCTCGTAAGAGTCGACGGCGGGGCCCAGCGTGCAGACGATTTTGGAACGGCGCATGGAGCGGATCCTATCGGTTTGTTTCGTAGCGGAATATTCCGTCTGGCGGAAAGTCCAAAGTGACTACCGGGTAACCAGCGCGTACGTCTGGCTGGCGATCTCCAGTTCCTCGTCCGTCGGGACCACGGCCACGGCCACCCGGGCGTATTCCGCGGACACCAGGCGCGGCTCGGAGGACCGTACCGAGTTCGCCTCCAGGTCGAGCGCCAGGCCCAGTTCGGCCAGACCGGCCAGGGCCATCTCCCGGATGTCGGAGGAGTTCTCGCCCACGCCCGCGGTGAAGGCCACCGCGTCCACCCGGCCGAGTACCGCCGAGTAGGCGCCGATGTACTTCTTCAGACGGTGGATGTACGAGGCCAGCGCCAGCCGGGCGGAGGCGTCGCCCTCCGCCGCCCGCCGCTGGACCTCGCGCATGTCGTTGTCGCCGCACAGACCCAGCAGACCGCTCTTCTTGTTGAGCAGCGAGTCGATCTCGTCGATGGACATGCCCCCGACCCGGGCCAGGTGGAAGACGACGGCCGGGTCCAGATCGCCCGAGCGGGTGCCCATGACCAGGCCCTCCAGCGGGGTCAGCCCCATGGAGGTCTCCACGCACACCCCGCCGTGCACGGCCGAGGCCGAGGCGCCGTTGCCCAGGTGGAGCACGATCACGTTCACGTCCTCCTCGGCCTTGCCGAGGAGGCGGGCCGTGGCCCGGGCGACGTAGGCGTGCGAGGTGCCGTGGAACCCGTACCGCCGGATGGAGTACTTGTCGGCCGTCGCGGCGTCGATCGCGTACCGCGCCACGTGCTCCGGCATGGTCGAGTGGAAGGCCGTGTCGAAGACGGCGACCTGCGGCAGGTCGGGGCGCAGCTCCCGCGCCACCTCGATGCCGGTCACGTTCGCCGGGTTGTGCAGCGGGGCGAGCGGGATCAGGGCGCGGATCTCGGCCAGGACCGCGTCGTCGATCAGCGTCGGGTGCGTGAACTTCGTCCCGCCGTGCACCACCCGGTGGCCCACGGCCGCCAGCTCGGGCGAGTCCAGGCCCAGCCCGTCGGCGGCGAGCTCCGCCGCGACGGCCCGCAGCGCCGCCCCGTGGTCGGCGATCGGACCGTTCGTCACGCGCTTGCCGCCCGCGGCCCCCGGCCCGGTCAGCGGCTCGTGACTGAGCCGGGAGGTCTCCTCGCCGATGCGCTCCACCAGGCCGACCGCCAGGCGGGAGGAGTCCGCCATGTCGAGCAGCTGGTACTTCACCGACGAGGAGCCGGAGTTGAGGACGAGTACGCGCGATGCGGTCACGGTGAGGGTCTTTCCTTTGCGGTGGGGTCTCGGTGGGGGAGGGCTCAGCCGGCCACGGGCTCAGCGGCCACGGGCTCAGCCGGCCACGGGCTGGGACTGCGCCTGGATCGCGGTGATGGCCACGGTGGTGACGATGTCCTGGACCAGGGCGCCGCGCGAGAGGTCGTTGACGGGCTTGCGCAGACCCTGCAGCACCGGGCCGACCGCCACGGCGCCGGCCGAGCGCTGCACGGCCTTGTACGTGTTGTTGCCGGTGTTGAGGTCCGGGAAGATCAGCACCGTCGCGCGGCCGGCCACCTCGGACTCGGGCAGCTTGGTCGCGGCGACCGAGGGCTCCACGGCGGCGTCGTACTGGATCGGCCCCTCGATCAGCAGGTCGGGACGGAGCGCGCGGACGATCTCGGTGGCCTTGCGGACCTTGTCCACGTCCGCGCCCGTGCCGGAGGTGCCGGTGGAGTACGAGAGCATCGCGATCCGCGGCTCCAGGCCGAACGCGGCGGCGGTGGTGGCCGACTGGACGGCGATGTCGGCGAGCTGCTCGGCGTTGGGGTCCGGGTTCACGGCGCAGTCGCCGTACGCGAGGACCCTGTCGGCCAGGCACATGAAGAAGACCGAGGAGACGATGGACGCGTCGGGCTTGGTCTTGATGATCTCGAAGGCCGGGCGGATGGTGGCGGCGGTGGAGTGCACCGAACCGGAGACCATGCCGTCGGCGAGGCCCTCCTGGACCATCAGGGTGCCGAAGTAGTTGACGTCGGTGACCACGTCGTGGGCCAGCTCGACCGTCATGCCCTTGTGGGCGCGGGCCTTGGCGTAGTACTCGGCGAACCGTTCCCGCAGCGGGGAGGTGGCCGGGTCGATGAGCTGGGCGGCCGAGATGTCGATGCCCAGGTCGGCGGCCTTCTTCAGGATCGCCTGCTCCTCGCCCAGCAGGGTGAGGTCGCAGACCCCGCGGCGCAGCACCACGTCCGCGGCGCGCAGCACGCGCTCCTCGGTGCCCTCGGGGAGGACCACGCGGCGGCGCTCGGCCCGGGCCTGCTCCAGCAGCTGGTTCTCGAACATCATCGGGGTGACCCGCTCGGAGCGGGCCACCGAGAGCACCTCGCGCAGCTCGGCGGTGTTCACGTGGCGCTCGAACAGGCCGAGCGCGGTCTCCAGCTTGCGCGGGGTCGCGGAGTTCAGCCGGCTCTGCAGCGCGAAGAGTTCGGCGGCCGTCGGGAAGCTGTTGCCCGCCACCGAGACCACCGGGGTGCCCGGCGCCAGCTTGGAGGCCAGCGTCAGGATGTCCTTGCCCGGGCGCTCGTTCAGCGTCAGCAGCACGCCGGCGATCGGCGGGGTGCCGGAGGTGTGCGCGGCGAGCGCGCCGATGACCAGGTCGGAGCGGTCCCCGGGGGTGACGACCAGGCAGCCGGGGGTCAGGGCGTTGAGGAAGTTGGGCAGCATGGCCCCGCCGAAGACGAAGTCCAGGGCGTCGCGGGCCAGTCCGGCCTCGTCGCCGAGGAGGACCTCGCCGCCGAGCGCCCGGGTGATCTGGGCGACCGTCGGGGCGGACAGGTGCTTGTCGTCCGGCAGGACGTAGCAGGGCACGGGGAGTCTGGCGGCCAGGCGCTCGGCTATCGCGTCGCGGTCCTCGGGGGCCACCCGGTTGACGACCATCGCGCCCACGTGGCAGCCCAGGCTCTCGTACGCGCGGTAGGCGTTGCGGGTCTCGGCGCGCACGGCCTCGGCGGGGTGCTTGGTGCCGCCCACGACGGGGATGACCAGTGCGCCCAGCTCGTTGGCGAGGCGGGCGTTGAGCGCCAACTCGTCCGGGAGGTTGGTGTCGGCGTAGTCGGTGCCGAGGACCAGCATGACCTCGTAGTCGCGGGCCACCTTGTGATAGCGGCCCACGAGCTGGGAGACCAGTTCGTCGGTGCCCTTCTCGGCCAGGATGGCGGAGGCCTCGTGGTACTCCATGCCGTAGGCCGTCGAGGCGTCCTGCTCGATCCGGTACCGGCCCTTGAGCAGGTCGAAGAGCCGGTCGGGCCCGTCGTGCAGCAGGGGGCGGTACACGCCGACCCGGCCGGTCTGGCGGGTCAGGAGCTCCATGATGCCCAGCTCGACGACCTGGCGGCCGTCCCCCCGCTCGATACCCGTCACGTACACGCTGCGCGTCACGCGTGCTCTCCGTCCCAATTCGACTCGGTTGTCCCAGTAAATATGGGGTTGACCTCTTGACAATACCCCTGTGATTCCGTAGGTCGCCCGCCGGGAGAAGGGCCTGTCCGAGGGGGTCGAAAGGCCCTGGGGGCACCCCGCGGGCGCAGTGCCACGGAGCGCGCTCCACCCGGGGCCCATGGAACAATCGGACAGGCTTCACCAATACGCCCTTCATAAGGCACCTCATATGTACGTCGTCGGCTGGACGCCCGCACGCGAACGGCCAGGTACGACCAGGAGCAGGAGACACAGCACGATGCGTATCGGAGTTCTCACCGCAGGCGGCGACTGCCCGGGCCTCAACGCTGTCATCCGGTCGGTCGTACACCGCGCCGTGGTCGGGCACGGGGACGAGGTCATCGGCTTCGAGGACGGCTTCAAGGGCCTCCTCGACGGCAACTACCGCCCCCTCGACATCAACGCCGTCAGCGGCATCCTCGCCCGCGGCGGCACGATCCTCGGATCGGCCCGCATGGAGCGCGCACGCCTCCACGAAGCGGCCGAGAACGCCGCCGAACTGGCCAAGCGCTACGGCATCGACGCCCTGATCCCGATCGGCGGCGAGGGCACCCTGACGGCCGCCCGGATGCTGTCGGACGCCGGCATGCCGGTCGTCGGCGTCCCGAAGACCATCGACAACGACATCTCCTCCACCGACCGCACCTTCGGCTTCGACACCGCCGTCATGGTCGCCACGGAGGCCATCGACCGCCTCAAGACCACCGCCGAATCGCACCAGCGCGTCATGGTCGTCGAGGTCATGGGCCGGCACGCGGGCTGGATCGCCCTGGAATCGGGCATGGCCGGCGGCGCCCACGGCATCTGCCTGCCGGAGCGCCCCTTCGAGGTGGACGCCCTGGTCAAGATGGTGGAGGAACGGTTCGCCCGCGGCAAGAAGTTCGCCGTCATCTGCGTGGCCGAGGGCGCGCACCCCGGCGAGGGCTCCATGCCGTACGAGAAGGGCGCGATCGACCAGTACGGCCACGAGCGCTTCGCCGGCATCGGCAACCGCCTCGCCGTCGAGCTGGAGCGGCGCCTGGGCAAGGAAGCCCGCCCGGTCATCCTCGGTCACGTCCAGCGCGGCGGCACCCCCACCGCCTACGACCGCGTCCTCGCGACCCGCTTCGGCTGGCACGCGGTCGAGGGCGTCCACCGCGGCGACTTCGGCAACATGACCGCCCTGCGCGGCACCGACATCGTCATGGCCCCGCTGGCCGACGCCGTCACCGAGCTGAAGACCGTCCCCGAGGAGCGCATGTACGAGGCCGAGTCCGTCTTCTGACCGTCCCGGCGGCCGGGACTTCCGTCACCGGTCCGGCCGCCGAAAGGCCCGGCCGGCATCGCCGCCGACCGGCCCCGGGGGCGGGACCCCCGCCCCGACTTCGAGCGCCGAAAGGCCCCGACCGCGTCCTCGTCCGGACGGCGGTCGGGGCCTTTCCCGTAGGGAGCCCGCGGGCGGAATGTGTCCTACGACGCACCCCCCGCGAGGTACCAGAACCGCTCCACGATGTCGCTGAGGTACTCACGTCCCGAGTCGCCGCTGCCGGCCTCGCCCTGACCCGTGCCCCAGCTCAGGGTCGCCACCATCCGCGACTGGTACTCGGCGTGCAGCTGCTCCAGCACCCGCTCCAGGTGCGCCTTGGGCACCGGAAGCAGCTTGGACAGCGGCTTCGCGTACGCCTGCCAGCGCGTGGTCACCGCGCTGCGCAGCAGCTCGGCCAGCTCCTCGTGCTTGCCGGTCGCCGTCACGAACTGGGCCAGCGTCAGCCCCAGGGCCGTCGCCAGCGCGGCGGACTGCCGCTCGTTGCCCTTCCAGCGGCCGGTGTCCTCCATCTTCTGGTACGCACCCGCCTCCACCCCGACCCGGCGGGCCAGGTCATCGGCGGCCAGGCCCCGGGCGATGCGGTGCTCCCGCAGGGTGACGGGCTCCGCGAGCAGCTCGCCGGGGGAACACCAGAGCACGCCGGCCAGAGCGGTGACCTCGGGGGAGGTGGGCGAAATCTCGCCACGCTCCCACGCCATCACGGTCTCGGGAGTGACGAGCAGTCCGTACTGGGCGCGCAGGCCATAGGCGACATGACCGGGAGCCATGCCCAGGGCAGCGCGGAGACGACGCGCGGCGGGGGCATTGAAAGGGGGGCTGGAGTGCACATGGCACACCGTAGGAGTGGCCGAGGCTCGGCGACTACAGACCAATCAAACAAGCCCATAACTCGTAGGAACGTCCTACGGAGTAAAGGAGTTTGGACGGTTTTCCCTGCGACTGTCCGGTAATCGGATCGATCTGTCACGCGCAGGTGATCCACTTCCCAGCGTACGGTTCCGGCCGCCCCCGGCGATAGCCCTGTGCGTGATCCCTCTCACAGGAGCGGAAGGACCCGAACCGGCCACCGGACCGCTCCGTGCTCCATGAGGCGGAGGCCCTCGCTCACGGGGGTGGCGAGGGCCTCCGCGACCCCCTCTCCGGGGGCCGGAAGAATCCCGGCGGCTACCGCCGCGGCATCGGACCGAGCCAGACCGTCGCCAGGGGCGGGAGGGTCAGGCGCAGGCTCGCCGCGCGGCCCTGGGCGGGGACCGGTTCGGGGCGCAGGGGCTGGGTGTGGTGGACGCCGCTGCCGCCGTAGAGCTGCTGGTCGGTGTTGAGGACCTCCCGCCACAGCGGGACCTCCTCCGGGACGCCGATCCGGTACCCGTGCCGGACCACCGGCGAGAAGTTCGAGACGCACAGCAGCTGCGAGCCGTCCTGCGCGAAGCGGAGGAAGGCGAAGACGTTGTCCTCCGCCGCGTCCGCCTCCACCCACGCGAACCCCTCCGGCACCGTGTCCCGCTCCCACAGGGCCGGAGCCGCCCGGTAGGTGCGGTTCAGGTCGCCCACGAGGCTGCGTACGCCCCGGTGGTCACCGGCCGCCGCGTACGAGGAGTCCAGCAGCCACCAGTCGGGGCCGTACGTCTCGGACCACTCCGAACCCTGCGCGAACTCCTGCCCCATGAAGAGCAGCTGCTTGCCCGGGTGGGCCCACATGAAGCCCAGGTACGCCCGGTGCGCCGCCCGCTGCTGCCACCAGTCTCCGGGCATCTTCGACACCAGCGAGCCCTTGCCGTGCACCACCTCGTCGTGGGAGATCGGCAGCACGTAGTTCTCGCTGAACGCGTAGACCATCCCGAAGGTCATGTCGTGGTGGTGGTACTTGCGGTGCACCGACTCCTTCGACGCGTAGCGCAGGGTGTCGTGCATCCAGCCCATGTTCCACTTCAGGCCGAAGCCGAGCCCGCCCGCGTCGGTGGGCTGGGTGACGCCCGGCCACGCCGTGGACTCCTCGGCGATCGTCACCACGCCCGGGCAGCGCCGGTAGACGGTGGCGTTCATCTCCTGGAGGAAGGCCATCGCGTCCAGGTTCTCCCGCCCGCCGTGCTCGTTGGGCGTCCACTCGCCGTCCTTGCGCGAGTAGTCGAGGTAGAGCATCGAGGCCACCGCGTCCACGCGCAGCCCGTCCACGTGGAACTCCTGGCACCAGTACACGGCGTTGGCCACGAGGAAGTTGCGGACCTCCCGGCGCCCGTAGTCGAACTCCAGCGTCCCCCAGTCCGGGTGCGCGGCCCGCTGCGGGTCGTGGTGCTCGTACAGCGGCCGGCCGTCGAACTCGGCGAGCGCCCAGTCGTCGCGCGGGAAGTGCGCCGGCACCCAGTCGACGATCACCCCGATCCCGGCCCGGTGCAGCGCGTCCACCAGGAAGCGGAAGTCGTCCGGGGTGCCCATCCGCGAGGTCGGCGCGAAGAAGCCGGTGACCTGGTAGCCCCAGGAGCCGCCGAAGGGGTGCTCGGCGACCGGCATCAGCTCCACGTGCGTGAAGCCGAGCTCCGTCACGTACGCCGGGAGCTGCTCGGCCAGCTGGCGGTAGGAGAGGCCGGGCCGCCAGGACGCCAGGTGCAGCTCGTACACCGAGAAGGGGGCCTGGTGGGGCGGGCGCTCCCCGCGCGAGGCCATCCAGTCGGCGTCCTGCCAGACGTAGGAGGAGGCCGTCACCACCGAGGCGTTCGCCGGCGGGACCTCGGCGTGCTTGGCCATCGGGTCGGCGCGCAGGGTGTGCGAGCCGTCCGGGCGGGTGATGTCGTACTTGTACAGGGCGCCCTCGCCGACGCCGGGCAGGAACAGCTCCCACACGCCGGTCGCCCCGAGCGAGCGCATCGGGTAGGCGACCGAGTCCCAGTACGAGAAGTCCCCGCTGACCCGGACCCCCTGCGCGTTCGGCGCCCACACCGTGAACCGGGTGCCCGCCACGCCCTGGTGCTCCATCGGCTCCGAGCCGAGCGCCGTCCACAGCTCCTCGTGCCGGCCCTCGCCGATCAGGTGCAGGTCGAGCTCGCCGAGCGCGGGCAGGAACCGGTAGGGGTCGTGGACCTCCACCTCGTCGCTGTCGTACGTCACCAGCAGCCGGTAGTCCGGCACCCCGGTCAGCGGCAGCAGCCCGGCGAACAGCCCGTCGCCCTCTTCCAGGAGCTCGGCCCGCAGCCCCTTGGCGACGATGGTCACCGCCTTCGCGTACGGACGCAGCACCCGGAAGGACACCCCGCCCCGCTGGGTGCGGGCCCCGAGCACCGCGTGCGGATCGTGGTGGCGGCCCTCCAGCAGCCGGGCCCGCTCCTGCGCGCCCAGCGCCGGCACCGGCCGGACCCCGCGCGGCGGGGCCGCCTTCCGGGCCCTGGGGGCCCGGGGCTTCTTCACGCCCGTTTCGGTGGAGGCGCCGGCGGCGCCGGAAACGGCGGTCTGGGCTTCGTCGCGGACGGGCGGTGACGGCTGTCGTGCGGCGCTCACGCGAGCGGCCTCCTCGGGGGCTTCGGGTGGTGGGGGGTGGTGGATCCGGGGACGGGGGGATGCGTGCGGTGGGAGGGGGGACGCTGTGGCTCCGACAGCCGCCGGATCGCCGCCATCGGCACGTGCAGCCAGTCGGGCCGGTGCCGGGACTCGTAGCGGGCCTCGTACACCGCCTTGTCGGTCTCGTAGGCGCGCAGCAGGACGGGGTCCTCGCGCGGGTCCCGGCCGGTCGTGCGGGCGTAGCCCTCGCAGAAGGCGGCCCGGCAGTCGTCCGCCCAGGCGGGGGCGAACGGCCGGTGCGAGCGGGCCGCGTAGTCGAAGGAGCGCAGTATTCCGGCGATGTCCCGGACCGCCGGTTCGGGACGGCGCCGGTCGGCCAGCGGCCGGGCCGGCTCGCCCTCGAAGTCGATCAGCGCCCAGCTGCCGTCCAGGGTGCGCAGGGTCTGGCCCAGGTGCAGGTCCCCGTGGATCCGCTGGGCGGACACCCCGGCCCCGCGGGAGGCGGCCAGCGCGTCGAAGGCCCCGCGCAGCCCCGCCTCGTAGGGACGCAGGGCCGGTACCTCGCGGGCGGTGGCGGCGAGCCGGGCCGTCATCCCGGCGGCGAGGCGGGCCGTCTGCTCCGGGCCCAGCGCGACGGTGGGCAGGGCCCCGGCCAGCGCGCTGTGCACCTCGGCGGTGGCCCGGCCCAGCGCGTGCGCCTCGGCGGTGAAGTCGGCTCCGGTGCGCAGCCGGTGCAGCGCGAGCTGCCAGCCGTCGTCGGAGCCGCGCAGGTACGGCTGGAGCACGCCCAGGGTCAGCGGTTCGGAGCCGGGCAGCTCGGCCTCGTACCAGGCGACCGGCGCGGGCACCCGGGTGCAGCCGGCCGCGGCCAGGGCCCGGGGCAGCTCCAGGTCGGGGTTCACCCCGGGGCCGACCCGTCTGAAGATCTTCAGGATGTACGAATCCCCGTAGATCAGCGAGGAGTTGGTCTGTTCCCCGGACAGCGGCCGGGGTGTGGGTGCCTCGGGGATCACGGCGGCCGGATCCCGGTCGAAGCGCAGCGGGCCCAGGGTGCCGGGGGAGCGCAGCCGCTCCAGCAGCAGCGAGGCGAGCCGCGGATCGCCCAGCCCTTCGTAGACCGACTGGCCGGCGTACGGGCCCTGCTCGGCGCGGCCGATCAGCGCGGGCGCCAGGGCCGGCGGCAGTGGGCTCGGGCGGACGCCGAGCAGGAGCTGGTAGCAGTCCCCGTCGACGTCGAGCAGCAGGTGCAGCAGTCCGGGGGCGGCCCCGGGCGGGAGCAGTTCGGCCGCCGAGATGGTCCTGAGCCGCCCGATGGCACGGCCCTTGCCCGCGAACCAGCGCTGCGCGGGCAGCCAGGCCCGCAGCATCGGCTCCAGTGGGCCGAGCCCGAGCCCGAGCCCGGTTGCCCGGTCGGCGGTGAGCCGATCCCGGGCGGATGCAGCCTCCGACATGGCGTCGCGTCCTTTCCCCGGGCCGTCAAGAATGCGCAGAGTGTCCCGGATCGTGCTGATTGCTTCTCCGGTGTGAGCGAGTGTCGGGTCAGAAAGGTCCGTACAGGGGCGGGCGATTGACCCATTCGCCCGCCCTCGTGCACCTCGTGCGTCGTCACCGCGAGCGGGTCTTCACTCCGAGCGCAGGCGGAACCAGTAGAAGCCGTGGCCCGCCAGGGTCAGCAGGTACGGCCATTCGCCGATCGGCGGGAAGCGGACGTCGCCGGTGAGTTCCACCGGGACCCGCCCGTTGAACGACCGCAGGTCCAGCTCGGTGGGCTGCGCGAAGCGCGAGAAGTTGTGCACGCACAGCACCAGGTCGTCCCCGTACTCACGGAGGAAGGCCAGCACCGCCGGGTTGGTCGACGGCAGTTCGGTGTACGAGCCGAGTCCGAAGGCCGGGTTGGCCTTGCGGACCTCGATCATCCGGCGGGTCCAGTGCAGCAGCGAAGACGGTGATGCCATCGCCGCTTCGACATTGGTCACCTGGTACCCGTGGACCGGGTCCATGATGACCGGCAGGTTCAGCCTGCCCGGATCGCACGAGGAGAAACCGGCGTTGCGGTCCGGGGTCCACTGCATCGGCGTGCGCACGCCGTCGCGGTCGCCGAGCCAGATGTTGTCGCCCATGCCGATCTCGTCGCCGTAGTACAGCACCGGCGAACCGGGCAGCGACAGCAGCAGGGCGGTGAACAGCTCCATCTGGTTGCGGTCGTTGTCCAGCAGGGGGGCGAGCCGGCGCCGGATGCCGATGTTGGCCCGCATCCGCGGGTCCTTGGCGTACTCGGCGTACATGTAGTCGCGCTCTTCGTCCGTGACCATTTCGAGCGTGAGCTCGTCGTGGTTGCGCAGGAAGATGCCCCACTGGCAGCGGTCCGGGATCGCCGGGGTCTTCGCCAGGATTTCGGAGACGGGGTAGCGGGACTCTCTTCGCACCGCCATGAAGATGCGCGGCATGACGGGGAAGTGGAAGGCCATGTGGCACTCGTCCCCGCCCTTCTGGAAGTCCCCGAAGTAGTCGACGACGTCCTCGGGCCACTGGTTGGCCTCGGCGAGCAGCACCGTGTCCGGGTAGTGCGCGTCGATCTCGGCGCGGACCGCCTTGAGGAGGGTGTGCGTGCGCGGCAGGTTCTCGCAGTTGGTGCCCTCCTCGGCGTACAGGTAGGGCACGGCGTCGAGGCGGAAGCCGTCGATGCCGAGGTCGAGCCAGAAGCGCAGCGCGGAGACGATCTCCTCGACCACGGCCGGGTTCTCGTAGTTGAGGTCCGGCTGGTGGGAGAAGAACCGGTGCCAGTAGTACTGCTTGCGGACCGGGTCGTACGTCCAGTTCGACGTCTCGGTGTCGACGAAGATGATGCGGGCGTCCTGGAACTGCTTGTCGTTGTCGGCCCACATGTAGTAGTCGCCGTAGGGCCCGTCCGGGTCCTTGCGGGACTGCTGGAACCACTCGTGCTGATCGCTCGTGTGGTTCATCACGAAGTCGATGATCACCCGCATGCCGCGGGTGTGCGCCGCGTCCACGAACTCCACGAAGTCGGCGAGGTCGCCGAATTCGGGCAGCACTGAGGTGTAGTCGGCGACGTCGTAGCCCCCGTCGCGCAGGGGGGAGGCGAAGAACGGCGGGAGCCACAGGCAGTCGACGCCGAGCCACTGGAGGTAGTCCAGTTTGGCGGTGAGCCCCTTGAGGTCACCCACGCCGTCGCCGTTGCTGTCGTGGAAGGACCGTACGAGGACCTCGTAGAAGACCGCCCGCTTGAACCAGTCGGGATCGCGGTCCTTGGCGGGGGTGTCCTCGAAGGTGTCGGGGACGGGATCGTTGATCATCATGAGATGGGTGACCCTCCGGTGGGCGGGGACGGTCGCAGAGCCGCCAGAACGTGCGCGGGCGTGCGGCCCGGTTCCAGGCGCACGTAGTTGGCCCTGCCCCAGTGATAGGTCTCGCCGGTGAGCTCGTCGCGCACCGCGAGGGACCCGTGCCAGTCGAGGCCGAGTACCGGCATGTCCAACGAGACCGTCGCCTCCTGGGTGTGGTGCGGATCGAGGTTGACGACCACCAGTACGGAATTGCTCCCCGCGTGCTTCGAATAGGCGATCACCTGTTCGTTGTCGGTCGGGTGGAAATGGATGTCGCGCAGCTGCTGGAGCGCCGGGTTGCGGCGGCGCAGCCGGTTCAGGGAGGTGATCAGCGGGGCGATGGAGCGGCCCTCGCGGTCGGCGGCGGCCCAGTCGCGCGGGCGCAGCTCGTACTTCTCGGAGTTCAGGTACTCCTCGCTGCCCTCCTTGACCGGGGTGTTCTCGCAGAGCTCGTAGCCGGCGTAGACCCCCCAGGTGGGGGAGAGCGTGGCGGCGAGGACGGCGCGGATCTCGAAGGCGGGGCGGCCGCCGTGCTGAAGGTATGCGTGCAGGATGTCGGGGGTGTTGACGAAGAAATTCGGCCGCATGACGGAGGCGGAGGCGGTGTCCGCGAGCTCGGTCACGTACTCGGTCAGCTCGGCCTTGGTGTTGCGCCAGGTGAAGTACGTGTAGGACTGCTGGAAGCCGACGGCGGCCAGCGCCCGCATCATCGCCGGGCGGGTGAAGGCCTCGGCGAGGAAGATCACGTCGGGGTCGGACTTGTTGATATCCGCGATCACCTTCTGCCAGAAGACCACCGGCTTGGTGTGCGGGTTGTCGACCCGGAAGATCCGGACGCCGTGCTCCATCCAGTGCCGCAGGATCCGCACCGTCTCCTCGACGATGCCGGCCATGTCGGAGTCGAAGTGGATGGGGACGATGTCCTGGTACTTCTTCGGCGGGTTCTCCGCGTACGCGATCGTCCCGTCGGCGCGGTGGCGGAACCACTCCGGGTGCTTCTCCACCCACGGGTGGTCCGGGGAGCACTGCAGGGCGAAGTCGAGCGCCACCTCGATGCGCAGCTCGCGGGCCTTGGCGACGAAGGCGTCGAAGTCCTCCAGGGTGCCGAGCTCCGGGTGGACCGCGTCGTGGCCGCCCTCGGTGGAGCCGATGGCCCAGGGCACGCCCGGATCCCAACTCCCGGCGGACAGCGTGTTGTTCGGGCCCTTGCGGTAGGTGCTCCCGATCGGGTGGATGGGCGGCAGGTACACCACGTCGAAGCCCATCGCGGCGACCGCCGGCAGCCGCTCCGCGGCGGTGCGGAAGGTTCCGCTGACGGGAGCCCCGCCGGGCTCCAGCACCGCCCCCTCCGACCGGGGGAACATCTCGTACCAGGACCCGAAGAGGGCCCGCTTGCGCTCGATCAGCAGCGGCAGCGGCTTGGAGGCCGTCACCAGCTCCCGGAGCGGGCGCTTCGCGAGCAGCGCGTCGATCCGCGGGCCGAGGGCGGCGGCGTACCGCTCGGCGACGGGCCGGTCCTCGTCGCGCATCACGTCGGCGGCGGCCAGCACGTGCTCGCGGCCGTCCCGCTTGGGGATCTTGGCGGCGGCCCGCTCGTAGAGCTCGGCGCCCTCCAGGAGGGTGAGCCCGGTGTCGATCCCGGCCGGGATCTTCACCGCCGCGTGGGCCCGCCAGGTGCCCACCGGGTCGCTCCACGCCTCGACGGTGTAGGTCCACTTCCCCTCGACCTCGGCGGACACCCGCGCCCCCCACCGGTCGGTGCCGGGAGCGAGCTCGGACAGGGGCACGGGGGGCCGCAGCCGCCCGCTCGGATCTCGGAGCACGACATGGGCCGCCACGGCGTCGTGCCCCTCGCGGAACACGGTGGCGGAAATCTCGAAGACCTCGTCCACGACCGCCTTGGCGGGTCTGACGCCGCAGTCGACGGCGGGGCGGACGTCCAGCACGGGAATGCGACCGATCATGATGGGATCACCTGGGGGCAGTTCGCAGGGCTCGGTGACAACAGGCCAGCCGGCAAGGCAGCTGGTAGTGCACGCTCTGTTCGCTCTGTTTCTAGCCGCTCGGAAGACGGCTGGGCTGCGGGCATGGCCGCTCCTGTCCGCGTTCACTCGGGTGGCGGGGAGGCGGTTCCGGGGTGCGCCGTGCGCTGTACCCGAGGAGCCCTTCCCACTCCTGCCCGGCCCAACCCGGGTGTTCGGTTAACTACTCGTATGTAGTGGAACGCCTGCCCGGCCGCCGCGGCCCGACACCTGCCGATGCTCCGTCAACTCGGATAGGACTAACGGATGTCAACCTCTCCGCTCTTCCGCTACACGGGCCCGCCCGAACTGGCCGAGACCGTACGGCCCGAAGCGCGCGGGCGGGCCGTCCGCACGGCGGCGGACCTGGAGGGCGACCCGGGCGAGCCGCACACCTACGTGGTGGACGCCCCGGGCCTGCTGCGGATCGCCCCGCGCCGCAGCGAGCACGTCGCGTGCGCGGGCGGCGCCCCCGTCCGGGCGGCGGGCGAGATCAGCTTCGCGCGGGATCCGGCGACCGGCTGGAGCGCCGTGGAGGTGAGCAACCTGTCCACCGGCTACTGCCCCGACCTGACGGCCTGGCCGGCCGTCGCCGCGGCCCTGGACCGGGCGGGCATCCGCCACCCGGCGGCCTTCACCCACGCCGTGGTCTTCCGCCGGTGCACCTCCTGCGGCGCGTGCAACGTGGTCCGCGACGACTGGTTCGTGTGCGTCTTCTGCGACGGCGAACTCCCGCCGCAATGGAACGTGGACGCGGGGCCGGGCTCCGCGTGACCCCGGGGGTGCCAACGGCTCCGGAGGTGCGCGCAGTCGGTGGAGGCCCGCTGGAGGCGCCATGGTCGGGGGAAGGGGAGGGCGCTAGCCTTCCGAGGGTGACGCTCGCGGTGCACAGCGTGGTGCGGCCGCTCCGATCCGTAATCCCCTGCGAAGGTGGAACGCGTGAAGGCTATCCGTCGATTCACCGTGCGCCCCGTCCTCCCCGAGACCCTCTCGCCGCTCGCCGACCTCGCGCGCAACCTGCGCTGGTCCTGGCACGCCGAGACCCGTGAACTCTTCCAATCCGTCGATCCCGAGGGCTGGCA
The DNA here is from genome assembly GCF_036127095.1 of Streptomyces sp. NBC_00335. Lineage (GTDB taxonomy): Bacteria > Actinomycetota > Actinomycetes > Streptomycetales > Streptomycetaceae > Streptomyces. The sequence continues at coordinate 2,643,372 of NZ_CP108006.1, read as the reverse complement.
AGCCGCCGGCGGGGATCCCGTCCGGCTGCTCGGCGCCGTGTCCGCCGCGCGGATCGCCGAGCTCGCCGGGGACCGGCGGTTCCTGAGGCGGCTCGCCGTCGCCGCCGCCGACCTCGATGACTACGTCCACGGCGGGAGGTGGTACCAGAGCCACGAGGCCGCCGCAGACCTGCCCGCCGGCATCGCCTACTTCTCGCCCGAGTTCGGGATCACCGCCGCCCTGCCCCAGTACTCCGGCGGGCTCGGCATCCTCGCCGGGGACCACCTCAAGGCCGCCAGCGACCTCGGCGTCCCCCTCATCGGCGTCGGACTCCTCTACCGGCACGGCTACTTCCGCCAGTCCCTCTCCCGGGACGGCTGGCAGCAGGAGCACTACCCGGTGCTCGACCCCAACGAACTGCCCCTCGCGCTGGTGCGCGAGGAGGACGGGACCCCCGCCCGGGTGTCCCTGAGCCTCCCCGGCGGCCGGGCCCTGCACGCACACGTCTGGCAGGCCCGCGTCGGCCGGGTGCCGCTGCTGCTCCTCGACTCCGACGTCGAGGAGAACGACGCCGTGGCCCGCGAGGTGACCGACCGGCTCTACGGCGGCGGCAGCGACCACCGGCTGCTCCAGGAGATGCTCCTCGGCATCGGCGGGGTCCGGGCGGTGCGCGCCTACTGCCGGATCACCGGCCATCCCGACCCCGAGGTCTTCCACACCAACGAGGGCCACGCCGGGTTCCTGGGACTGGAGCGCATAAGGGAACTGGAGGGAGCGCAGGGACTCGGCTTCGACGCCGCCGTCGAAGCCGTCCGGGCCGGCACCGTGTTCACCACGCACACCCCCGTCCCCGCCGGCATCGACCGCTTCGACCGGGCCCTGGTCGCCCGCCACTTCGGCGAGGGCGGCGAACTGGCCGGCGTACCCGTCGACCGGATCCTGGCCCTCGGCGCCGAGACCTACCCCGGCGGCGACCCGGGGGTGTTCAACATGGCGGTGATGGGCCTGCGCCTCGCCCAGCGGGCCAACGGGGTCTCCACCCTGCACGGCGCCGTCAGCCGCGAGATGTTCGCCGGGCTGTGGCCGGGCTTCGACCCCGCCGACGTGCCCATCACCTCGGTGACCAACGGCGTGCACGCCCCGACCTGGGTGGCGCCCGAGGTCGTCAAGCTCGGCGCCAAGCAGATCGGCGCCGGCCGCACCGAGGACGCGCTCTCCGTCGGCGGCTCGCAGCGCTGGGACGCCGTCGCCGACATCCCCGACCAGGACGTCTGGGACCTGCGCCGGGTGCTCCGGGAACAGCTCGTCCAAGAGGTACGGGACCGCCTGCGCGCCTCCTGGCGCCAGCGCGGGGCCGCCGCCGCCGAGCTCGGCTGGGTGGACTCCGTACTCGACCCCGACGTGCTGACCATCGGGTTCGCCCGCCGGGTGCCGTCCTACAAGCGGCTCACGCTGATGCTGCGCGACCCCGACCGGCTGCGCCGCCTGCTGCTGGACCCCGACCGGCCCGTGCAGATCGTGGTCGCGGGCAAGGCGCACCCGGCCGACGACGGCGGGAAGCGGCTCGTCCAGGAACTGGTGAGGTTCGCGGACGACCCCCGCGTGCGCCACCGGATCGTGTTCCTGCCCGACTACGGCATGGCCATGGCCCAGAAGCTCTACCCGGGCTGCGACGTCTGGCTGAACAACCCGCTGCGCCCGCTGGAGGCCTGCGGCACCAGCGGGATGAAGGCGGCGCTCAACGGCTGCCTCAACCTGTCCGTCCTGGACGGCTGGTGGGACGAATGGTTCGAGCCGGACTTCGGCTGGGCCATCCCGACCGCCGACGGACTCGGCGCGGACGAGGACCGCCGCGACGACCTGGAGGCGAACGCCCTCTACGACCTGATCGAGGGCCGGGTCGCACCCCGGTTCTACGACCGGGCCGGACAGGCCGGACTCCCGGTGCGGTGGATCGAGATGGTCCGTCGCACCCTCGTCTCCCTGGGGCCCAAGGTGCTCGCGGGGCGCATGGTGCGGGAGTACGTGGAGCGGCTCTACGCACCGGCCGCGCTCTCCCACCGCGCCCTGACCGCGGACCCGGCGCGGGACCTCGCCTGGTGGAAGGGGCGGGTCCGCGCGGCCTGGCCGCAGGTCACCGTCGAGCACGTGGAGGCCCTGACCGCGGGCCCGGTCGGCGGCACCGCCGAACTCGGGGCCACCCTCACCCTGCGCGTGCAGGTCTCCCTCGACGCCCTGGCCCCCGAGGACGTGGAGGTACAGGCCGTCGCGGGCCGGGTCGACGCGCAGGACGTGATCCAGGGCGGGCGGGCCTTCCCGCTCAAGCCCGCCGGCGGACCCGACCTGGAGGGCCGCTGGCTGTACGAGGGCCCGCTCGCCCTCGACCGTACGGGACCCTTCGGCTACACCGTACGGATCATGCCGGCGCACCCGCTGCTGGCGACCCCGGCCGAACTGGGCCTGGTCGCGGGCCCCGCCACGGGCACCGGCACGGACCCGGACGCGGGAAGCGGCGTCGTGCTGCGCTGACGGCCCCGGCCGTTCGGGGCCAGAGCTCAGGGGGCGGGCGGCGGGTCCACCAGCCGCCCGTCCTCCACCAGCATCCCGGCCCGCTTGATGCTGCGCAGGGCCGGGATCACCTCCACCTGCCCCACCCCGTCCACCGCGCCGATCCGCTCGGTCAGGTACGTGTACAGCGCGTCCGTGTCCCGGCACACCACCACCGCCATCAGCGAGGCGGCCCCGGTCACCGCCGCCGCGAAGGCCACCTCGCGGTGGCCCGCCAGCGCCGCCCCCACCTGCGCCAGCCGGGCGGGCGGAACGGTCAGCACGATCGTCGCCTCCGCCTCGTAGCCGAAGAGCGCCGGGACGAACTCCACGTCGAAGAAGACCGCCCCCACCTCGCGGAGCCGCTCCAGCCTGCGCCGCGCGGTGGACTCCGACAGACCGCCGGCACGCGCCAGTTCCGGGTACCCGGCGCGGCCGTCCCGGCCCAGCACCGCGAGCAGGGCCAGCTCCGCCTCGTCGAGCGCGTACCGCTGCGGACCCGGTTCCACGGCGGGCCGTTCCAGGGCCGCGGTCTGGTCGGGGCGCAGTACGTCCAGGCCCACCCAGGCGTCGGGCCCGCCGAAGAACTTCCGCAGGATGGTGTGGGCGCTCACCGCGGTCACCCTGCGGGTCCGCGGCAGCTTCTCCAGCAGCAGGGCGTCCCGGTCCTGGCGGGTGCGGGCCCGGGTCATGCAATGGATCTCGGTACCGCCCGAGCCCAGGGTCACCCACGCGATGTCCGGGCGGCGGGCGAGCGCCTCGGCCACCGGGAGCGCGGCGTCGGGGGCGCACTGCACCCGGAGCCAGGACTCGAACAGCCCGACCCGGCTGCCCAGCGGCAGCCCGACGACCCGGATCAGCCCGGAGGTCCGCAGCCGCCGGTAGCGCCGTACGACGGTCTGGTCGGAGACCTCCAGCACCTCGGCCAGCCGGCTGAAGGGGGCCCGGCCGTCGATGGTGAGGGCCTGGACCAGGGACCGGTCGAGCGGATCCAGCTCCGATTCGTTCACGGTTTCCATCATCACAGACCCGGCTGTGGGTGAAATCCGCCGGCAAGGGGGTGCTGGGTGGGGGTGGGCCGCGGTGGGCTGGAACCTTGTGGGAGGCGGAAGCCGCGCCCCGCCGGACCCCGGCGGCCCCCGGTCCCCCCGCCCGGTTCCGCACCACCCCTGCCTTCGGACATCCCAGGAGTACCCCCATGCGCAAATGGCTGCCGTTGACGGCGGTGTGTCTCGGAGCCTTCATGCTCCTGGTCGACGTCACGATCGTGACCGTCGCCCTGCCCGACATGGCCGCCGACATGAGCACGGGCTTCTCCGGCCTCCAGTGGGTCATGGACGTCTACGCCCTCGCCCTGGCCGCCCTGCTGCTCGGCGCCGGATCGCTCGCCGACCGGATCGGCCGGCGCCGCGTCTACCTCGGGGGGCTCGCGCTCTTCGCCGTCGCCTCCCTCGCCTGCGGACTGGCCCAGGGCCCGGCCGCGCTCATCGCCTTCCGCGCCGTCCAGGGCATCGGCGGCGCCGCGATGTTCGCCACCACCATGGCCCTGCTCTCCTCCGCCTACCAGGGCCGCGACCGGGGCGTCGCCTTCGGCGTCTGGGGCGCCGTCAACGGAGCGGCCGCCGCGGCCGGTCCGATCCTCGGCGGGCTGCTCACCGAGCAGTTCGGCTGGCGCTGGATCTTCTTCGTCAACCTCCCGGTCTGCGCCCTCGCCGTGTACGTCACCCTCAAGGCCGTCACCGAATCCCGCGATCCGCACGCCAAGGGCCTGGACCTGCCCGGGATGGCCACCTTCACCGCCGGCGCCGCGGCCGTCACCTACGCCCTGATCCGCGGCGGCGAGAGCGGCTGGACCTCCGCCGGCACCCTCGGCCTGTTCGCCCTGGGTGCGGCCTCCTTCGCCGCCTTCGTCCTCGTCGAACTGCGCGGCTCCCGGCCGATGCTGGACCTCTCGCTCTTCCGCAGCCCGGTCTTCGCCGCCGTGATGACCGCCTCGCTGCTGATGTCCGGCGCCGCCTTCGGGTACCTGATGTACGTCTCCCTGTGGCTCCAGAGCGCCGAGGGCATGGGCCCGGTCGGCGCGGGACTGGCCCTGCTGCCGATGAGCCTGGCCGCCTTCCCCGTCTCCGCGGCCTCCGGCAAGCTCCTGCACGGGGCCTCTCCCCGGATCACCATCGGCGGCGGGCTGTTCCTCATCGCGGCCGGGGCGCTGCTCCAGGGCTGGATGCTGGACGCGGGCGACGGCTGGACGGCGCTGGTCCCGGGCCTGGCCGTCACCGGCCTGGGCGTCGGACTGATCTCCCCGGCGCTGGCCGCCGCCGCGATGGGGGCGGTGCCCCCGGCCCGGGCGGGCATGGCGGGCGGGGCGCTGAACACCGCGCGACAGCTGGGCATGGCCCTGGGCATCGCGGTGCTCGGCGCGGTCTTCCACGCCGGGCTGGCCGACGGCCTCGCCGGCTCCGGGCAGCCGCACGGCACGGCCGCGGCGCTGGCCGGGGGCGGGGCGGCGCGGCTGCTGGACACGGTCCCGGGGGCCGGGCCGTGGGTCGAGGCGGCCTTCGCGAACGGGCTGCGCGACACCTTCTGGGCCTCGGGGGCGATGGGCCTCGCGGGGGCGCTGATCCTGGTGGTGCTGGTCCGCCGGCCGGCTGCCGGCACCACTGCCCCTGCCGCCGCGGCCCCGGTGCCGGTGCCGGCCCCGGTCCCGGTGCCCGGTCAGGCCTCCGATCCGGCGGAGCGGGCCGCGGTCTGAGCCGCCCGGGCGGGCGTACGGGGCTGCGCGCGAAGGCCCGTACACCCGCCCCGCCGGCCAGGGGACCGTGAGGGTGAACCTTCGAACGTACTGCCATGCCGAATCGTTTCTGCGTGCGCGTGTGCTCCTACGCTGCCCGCGGATGCCCACCGCACCAGGCATTCGAGGAACCCGAGGAACCCGAGGAACGGACTCCCCAATGCGTCTTCGCACCACCGCCACCGCACTCGTAGGCGCTCTCGCGCTGGTCCTGCCGACCGCCGGGCTGTCGTACGCGAACGACCACGACGACCGCGAGTACCTCGGCACGCTGCACTACCGGTACAGCGACGACGGTGACACGCGGCACGGCCGCATCGAGCCCGCCGACAACGACACCTGCTACCAGCTGACGAACGCCTCCCGGAACCACCCGGCCTTCTGGGTGCGCAACGACACGGACTCGCTGGCGGTGCTGTTCGAGGACCGCTCCTGCGGCGGCCGCGCCGTGGAGACGCTGGAGCCGGGCGAGCGGGCCGACGACCTGGAGGTCCGCTCGGTCTTCTTCAAGCCGACCGACGAAGAGGACCACCACGGCCGCCACGATGGACGGCACGACGGACGCGACGACTGGGACGGCGACGAGGACCGCAGCATCGGCGGGCGCGCCGCCGGAGCGGACGTCTCCACGCCGGACATCCTCGACCGGGTCTTCCGCTCCATCGGCTGATCCATGGCAACAGCTGATCCACGGCGACAGCTGATCCACGGCGACAGCTGATCCGCCGCGCCGGCTGCGCCGCGGCCGCCGAGCCGGAAGGGCCCGGCACCCCGCTCGGGGGTGCCGGGCCCTTCTCGCGCCGTGTTCCCAGGCTTCCTCAGCCGGCCGTAGGCCGGTCCGCGCCCGCCGCGAGCCAGTGCACCACGTCCGCGGCCGTGTAGGGCTCGGCGTTCGGGGCGAGCTTCGGGAGGAAGGACAGGTCCTTGCCGATCGTCACCAGCGGGGGCTCCACCCGGCCGTGCGGCCGCCGCTGGGCCAGTCCGATCGTCGCCAGCAGGCCGTTGCACAGGCACTGGCGGCCCTTGGTGTCGGCGGCATCGCCGCCCTTGCGGACGTACGCGGCCACCGGCTCGGCCGCGCACCGGTAGACCAGACCGCGCGGACCCCGTACGGGGGTGCGCAGGAACCCGAGGTCGCAGACCCGGCGCCGGGCTTCGGACACCTCCGGCTCGGAGACCGTCCCCGGCAGGTCCGCCACCTTGAACGGGAAGGACGTCGGCGAGGCCTCGGGGTCGTTGCGCACCGAAAGGGTGCCGGTGTGGGCCCGGCCCAGCAGCTCCTCGCGCAGGTGACGGGCCATCCCCGACTCCTCGCACAGGGCGAACGCGCTGCCGATCTGGACCCCGGCCGCGCCCTCGGCGAGCGCCCCGGCCACGGCCTCGGGGCTGGCCTGGCCGCCGGCGAGCCAGAACGGCAGCCCGAGCGCCGCCATCTTGGCGAGGTCGGGGCTGTCGCGCGGGCCGTAGACCGGCTCGCCGTCCTCGTCGAGCTTCATCGGCCCGCGCGGCGGGGCGCTGTGGCCGCCGGCCTGGCTGGTCTCGATCACGAAGCCGTCGGGGCGGGTGATCTCGTCCCGGGCCAGGTAGGTGGCCAGGACCGGGAGCGAGACGATGGCCAGCACGCGGGGGCGGCGCAGCGGGCCGGGCAGGTGGCCGGCGAGCAGGGCCGCGGGGTCGAAGAGGTGCTCCAGGGGCTCCTCGTCGCCCTCCACATGGATCTTGCTCACGCAGCGTTCGTAGCGCGCCAGCCTTGAGGCGAGGGCAGGGATCTGACCGGGGACTCCCGCGCCCACGAGCACGTAGTCGACGCCTGCCAGGATCGCGCCGAACATTGCGGGGGCCGTGGCGAGCTGGATCTTCTCCAGGTAGTTGATGCCGATGACACCGTCATGTCCCTCCTTGGCGAGCCAGACCTCGACGAAGTTGCCGAGGACGGTGAGGATCTCGGCCTGCGACCCGCCCGTGGCCCGCAGTCGCGGGGTGGTGCGCATCGCCACGCCGTCCGCGAGGCCTTCCTCGCGGAAGTAGAGGTCGAGGGCGGACTGGGCCAGTTCCGGCAGCGGGAAGGCCGCCAGGGCCCGGCGGGCGTGGCCGCCGGGGTCGCCGGTCTGCAGCACGCGGGCCAGTACGACGTCCAGGGCCGTCCCGGAGACCACGCCCAGCTGGCCCTCGCCGGAGACGGCCTTGGCCAGCCGCCAGCCGGAGACGCCGACGCCCATGCCGCCCTGGATCAGCCAGGGGTGCTGCGCGGCGGGGGCTGTCGTGGGGGTCTGCGGCATGGGTCACGTCCTCGGATCACCCGAACCTACGGTTCCGTAGGTTCGCTGATTTCCACTATGACGCCGGCCCGGCCGGCCGGCGGGCGCCGAAGGTCCTGGCCCTGGGGGTACGTGGACCCCGGTGGCCGGGGCCAATGGAACAGGGCCGCCCGGGGAGGTCTTCTCCCGGGCGGCCCCGTGGTCTAGCGGTTCAGCTCTGGTTCACGCACGGCCCCGGTGGGGGTCAGAAGGTGAGCTTCCAGCTGTCGATCTTGCCGGTGTCGAGGTTCGCGTTGTCGTTGACACGCAGCTTCCAGACGCCCTGGGCCACCTCGGAGGAGGCGTTGACCGTGACGGCCTTGATGATGTTGTCCGCACTGCCGCCACTGCGGTTGTGCAGGTTGTACAGGGTGCCGTCGGGGGCGACGAGGTCGACCTTCAGGTCACCGATGTAGGTGTGGAGGATGTTGAGGTCCACCTTGAGGGTGGTCGGAGCGTTGCCCGTGCGGTTCACGGTGATCGGGGAGTCGACCGTCGCGTTGTCGGCGATCGCGTAGTCGGTGGTGTTCTCGAAGACGTTCGGCTGTGTGGTGCCGACCGTCCAGGTGAACGCCGCCGTCCCGGTCTGGTTCGCCGAGTCCTTCACCGTGACGGTCACGTTGGACGTGCCGGCGGTGGAGGCCGTACCGGAGATCAGGCCGTTGGAGGAGTTGATCGACAGACCGGCCGGCAGGCCGGTCGCCGTGTAGGTCAGCGCACCGGGGTTGGTGCTGGTGGCCTGGATCTGCAGGCTGACGGCGCTGCCCGTGACGGTGTTCTGGTTGCCCGGGCTGGTGACCGAGACGCCGTTCTGGGGGCGGGCGCCGACGTTGATGGCGGCCCAGGCGTGAGCGGCGTTGGTGTACGTCGCCGAACCGGCGCCGTACAGGTCGGCAGCGGCCTGCAGGGTGGCGGTACGGGCGGCCGCGTAGTTGGTGTTCGACCTGAACAGACCGGTGGTCAGGGCGCGGAACCAGATCTTGGACGCGGCGTCACGGCCGATCGCGGTGACCGGCAGGCCGTCGGAGGTCGGCGAGTCGTAGCTCACGCCGTTGACGACCTTGGCGCCCGAGCCCTCGGAGGCCAGGTAGTACCAGTGGTTGGCCGGGCCCGAGGAGTAGTGGACGTCGATCGAGCCGATGCCCGAGTACCACGCGTCCTTCGACGAGCCGTCCTTGCTCGGCTTGTCCATGTAGCGCAGCGGGGTGCCGTTGCCGCGGATGTCGATCTTCTCGCCGACGAGGTAGTCGCCGACGTCCTGCGGGTTGTTGGCGTAGAACTCGACCGCCGCCGCGAAGATGTCGGAGGTGGCCTCGTTCAGACCGCCCGGCTCACCGCTGTACGTCATGTTGCCGGTGACCGAGGTCAGGCCGTGCGTCATCTCGTGCGCTGCCACGTCGGTGGAGGTGAGCGGCTTGGCATTGCCGTCACCGTCGCCGTACGTCATGCAGAAGCAGGAGTCGTCCCAGAAGGCGTTCACGTAGTTGTTGCCGTAGTGGACCCGGCTGTACGGGGAGACCCCGTCGTTGCGCAGGCCGTTGCGGCCGTGGACGTTCTTGTAGTAGTCCCACGTCACCTGCGCGCCGTAGTGGGCGTCGGCGGCGGCCGTCTCCAGGTTGGCCGGCAGGTTGTTGCCCCAGACGTCGTCCGTCCCGGAGAACAGGGTGCCGGTGCCGGAGGTGGCCCGGTTCAGGTTGTTGGTCTTGTGGCCGCCGCGCGAGGCGTCGGTCAGCGTGTAGTTGCTGCCCGACTGCGCGGTCCCGATGGTCACCTGGCCGCTGTACATGGTGTTGCCGGTGCCGGTCTCGATGCCCTGCCACTCGGTGATCTTCGCGCCGGTCTTGGCGTTGGTCACCACGTGCAGCTCGCTGGGCGTGCCGTCGTGCTGCAGGCCGCCGACGACGGTCTCGAAGGCGAGGACCGGAGCGCCCTCGGCCGCCCAGATCACCTTGCGGGCGCCCTTGGTGGCCTTGGCGTCCTTGGCACCCTCGGCCTTGGCGGCGGAGAGCGCCTGGCCCTCCGCGGCGGAGACCGCGACCGTGGCGGTGGTGTCCACCTTCAGGTCGTGGTTGGTGGCCTTGGTGACGCTCTTGGTGACGCCGCCCTTTGCGTGGATGGTCAGGTCACCGCCGAGCACCGGTATGCCGTTGTAGGTGCGCTCGTAGGTGGTGTGGGTGGTGCCGTCCACGTCCTTGACCACGTCGCGGACGACGAGCTTCTCGCCGCTGCCGAGGCTGAGCGCCTTGGCGGCCTGCGCGGTGGTGGAGTTGGCCTCGGCCAGGAGCGTCGCACGCTCCGAAGCGCTGAGTTTGAGATTGGCCGCGCCCGGGTTGGCCTGGGCGACCGATCCGACCTGCGACGCGGTGGCGTCGGCGTTGGCGGATCCGGTCTGGATGCCTACGGCGAGGAGAGCGGCCGCGGCAACAAGCGCGCCGGCCGTGGTGGCACGCCGCTGGGGGGTGGGACTCAACGCAGACTCCTTCTGCAAGGGGGGTTCCGGATGGCTGGGTGGGCCTCCGGGCAGATCGGGCTGGTGCGAAGAACGGTCGAAGAGTGCCACTTGAGCGACGTGATGTCAGGGCCGCGTCAAAAGGTTGGCCGGAAATCGTTCGTTGTCCGAAGAGACGTATCCGGTATGCGGAACATTCACTTTGGAATGAGAAAGAGGGGTCCCAGGGCCGGAATCCGGGCCACCGGCGTCTAACGCTTGGGCAACAAGACGCCCGGTTCGTGGAAACGGCATTTACCGTACGGGTGTTTGTCGTACTGTTTCCCGGTGCGTCTGATGTCCACTGCCTGGGGAAGCCGGGGACCGGCGCCACCGTCATAGACCACGTGCCAGGGGGGCCCATGAGGCATGTCCATATACCTGTGCAAAGAGTGGCCGGAGCGGCCCGGGCAGCGGCGATGCCGGCCCGGGGCCTCGGCGACAAGGCCCGTTGGTACCTGCCCGCAGCGGTCGCCGCGGACCTGATCGGCGCGGGAGTCCCCGTCGGCCTGGTCTTCGAGGCCGCTCAGCAGGCACGGCCCCTGTTCTGCGCCCTCGGCGCGGCCCTGGCCTGGACCGGCGTGCAGCTGATGCGACGGCGCTACGCGGGCCGCGCGCTCGGCGAATCCCGGGGAGTCCTGCCGGTCGTACACGACTGGCTGATTCTGATCGGCGTACTCGCCGTGGCCCGTGTGATCACCGGTGAGAACACCCCCCGGCTGTCCGCCCTGGGCGCGCTCGTGCCCGCCCTGCTCGTCACCGTCGCCTGCCACAAGCTGACGTACCGCCACCTCTCCGCCGCCCGCCGCGAGGCACAGGCGGTGAGCCGGGTGCTGGTCGTCGGCGAGCCCGATGCCGCGGAGTCCGTCATCGGGCACCTCGCCGCGCGCACCGACCACCCGTACGTGGTGGTCGGCGTGGTCCCGGTGGGCCCCGGCTCGATGGACAACGGGGTGCCCGTGGCCGCGCGGCTCGGCTCCACGACGGCCCAGACGCCGAACGGGGACTCCACCGCCGTGCTCGGCGCCGTCGCCGCCCACCGCGCCGACCTGGTGCTCGTCGCACCGGGGGCCCGGCTCGCCGGGGAACGGCTGCGCCGGATCTCCTGGGCCCTGCACGACGCCGGGCTCGACCTGGCCGTCTTCCCCGGCCTCGTGGAGGTCTCCGTCAAGCGGTTGGAGACCCTGTCCGCGGGCGGCCTGGCCATACTGCGGGTGGCGCCGCCGGTGAGCCGGGGCGTACAGCCCATGCTGAAGTCGGTACTGGACCGGGCCGGCGCGGCGATCGGACTGGTCCTGCTGTCGCCGGCCTTCCTCGCGATGGTCCTGGCGATCCGCTTCGGCTCGCGCGGTCCGGCCTTCTACCGGCAGCGGCGCATAGGCCGCGACGGGGTCCCGTTCGTCATGTGGAAGTTCCGCACGATGGTCGTGGACGCCGACGCGCGCAAGGCCGAGCTGTCGGGGGCCAACGAGAACGACGGCCTGATGTTCAAGATGCGCCGCGACCCCCGGGTGACCCGGGTGGGCCGGCTGCTGCGCCGCACGTCCATGGACGAACTGCCGCAGCTGATCAACGTGGTGGCGGGCAACATGTCACTGGTCGGCCCGCGCCCCCCGCTGCCGGAGGAAGTGGCCGAGTATGACGAGGTCGAACTGCGCCGGCTCGCGGTGCGGCCCGGGATGACCGGGCTGTGGCAGATCAGCGGGCGCTCCGACCTCTCGTGGGACGAAACCATCCAGCTCGACCTGCAGTACGTGGACAACTGGTCGTTCACCAGTGACGTCGACGTCATGGGCCGCACGCTCCGCGCCGTGGTCGACGGTCGCGGAGCGTACTGAGGCACCGGGGAACCTCGCTTTGGGATCAGCTCTGCCCGCGGGTCTGCTCGCCGCCCTGCGCACCGCTCTGCTCGCGCCACCAGGCGTACGTGGAGGCGATGCCCTCGCGCAGCGGGACCGCGGGCTTCCAGCCGAGCCCGGTCAGCCGGGTCACGTCCAGCAGCTTGCGGGGCGTGCCGTCGGGCTTGGAGGTGTCCCAGGCGAGCCGGCCGCGGAAGCCGGTCACCTCGGCGACGGTCTCCGCGAGGGCCTTGATGGTCAGGTCCTCGCCGCAGCCGATGTTCACCGGCTCGGCGCCGTCGTACTCGCGCAGCAGCACGGCACAGGCCGCGGCCAGGTCGTCCACGTGCAGGAACTCCCGGCGGGGCGTGCCCGATCCCCACAGCGTGACCTCCTCGCGCCCCTCGGCCGTCGCCTCGTGGAAGCGGCGGATGAGGGCGGGCAGGACGTGCGAGGACTCCAGGTCGAAGTTGTCGCCCGGACCGTAGAGGTTCGTGGGCATGGCGGAGATGTACGAGGCCCCGTACTGCTTGCGGTACGACTGGACCTGGACGATGCCGGCGATCTTCGCCAGGGCGTACGCCTCGTTCGTCGGCTCCAGCGGGCCGGTCAGCAGGGCGTCCTCGCTGATGGGCTGCGGGGCCAGCTTGGGGTAGATGCAGGAGGAGCCGAGGAACAGCAGCCGGCCGACCTCCGCGGCGTGCGCCCCGGCGACGACGCTCAGCTGGATCTTGAGGTTGTCCTCCAGGAACTGCACCGGGAACGTGCTGTTGGCCATGATCCCGCCGACCTTGGCGGCGGCAAGGACCACGGCGTCGGGCCGGACGTCCCGCAGGTACGCCGCGGTCGCGGCGGCATCGCGCAGATCGAGGTCGGCGCGGCCGCGGGTGAGCACCTCGTACCCGTCGGCGGTGAGCCGGCGGACGACCGCGGACCCCACGAGGCCGCGGTGGCCGGCGACGAAGACGCGGGCGTTCGGAGGCAGGAACGGCGAACTTGTCATACCGCCGATGATGCCAGTCCGCTGTCCGCGGCTTTACGGGGGAGCCCCGGCCCCGATCCGGTGCTGAACACCCCGGGCCCCGGCCCGGTCCCCGCCCCGCTCCGGCCCCCGGTCCTCAAGCGCCGGACGGCTGGATCGGCTGCGCCGGGAGGTCCCGGTGGGCAGGCGGATTTCGGGTGGCACCGGCCAGTCCGGTACATACCGACCTGCAAGGGGGCGAGGGGGCCCGATCCGGCGGGAGGGGCTCCGGACGGAACGTGTACGGTACCCATCCGGTACCCGTCCCCAGCCCCCTGGGGGCGCGCCCGCGCAGACCCGTACGACGAGGCGTGACCCCGGGCCACATCCGGGGCCGCGCCCCGAGCCACACCCGGGGCCCCGCCCCGAACCGCAGCCCCCGCACTCCGGGGCGCAGCCACGACCGCACCGCAACGATCCCCAGGGGGACCCCATGGGCAAGACCGCGCTGATCACCGGCGTCACCGGGCAGGACGGCTCGTACCTCGCAGAGCTCCTGCTCTCCAAGGGCTACACGGTGCACGGTCTCGTGCGGCGGTCCTCCAGCTTCAACACGGAGCGGATCGACCACATCTACCAGGACCCGCAGACGGCGAACCGTTCCTTCGTGCTGCATCACGCCGACCTCTCCGACGGCGTGGCCCTGGTGAACCTGCTCCGCGAGATACGCCCCGACGAGGTCTACAACCTCGGCGCCCAGTCGCACGTCCGCGTCTCCTTCGACGCCCCGCTCTACACCGGCGACGTGACCGGCCTCGGCGCCCTGCGCCTGCTGGAGGCGATCCGGGCCAGCGGCGTGGACACCCGCATCTACCAGGCCTCCTCCTCGGAGATGTTCGGCGCCACCCCGCCCCCGCAGAACGAGGCCACCCCGTTCCACCCGCGCAGCCCGTACGGCGCCGCGAAGGTGTTCGCGTACTGGACCACGGTGAACTACCGCGAGGCGTACGGGATGTTCGCCGTCAACGGCATCCTCTTCAACCACGAGTCCCCGCGCCGCGGCGAGACCTTCGTGACGCGCAAGATCACCCGCGCGGTCGCCCGGATCAAGGCGGGCCTCCAGGAGAAGCTCTACCTCGGCAACCTCGACGCCGTCCGCGACTGGGGCTACGCCCCGGAGTACGTGGACGCCATGTGGCGGATGCTCCAGCAGGACGAGCCCACCGACTACGTCGTGGCCACCGGCGTCGCCGCCACCGTCCGCGAGTTCGTCGAGGCCTCCTTCACCCACGCCGGTCTCGACTGGAACGAGCACGTGCGCTACGACCCCAAGTACGAGCGCCCCAGCGAGGTCGACGCCCTGATCGGCGACGCCTCCAAGGCCCATGACCTGCTCGGCTGGAAGCCGACGGTCCTGGTGGCCGAACTGGCCAGGATCATGGTGGATTCCGATATCCGGCAGGTCGAGGACCAACTGGCGGGCGCCAGCGTCCGCATCGACCGCTGAGGCCATATATTTCGCCTACGATTTGCCCTGTCCCGGTCGTTCGCGCAGTTGTCGGCGGGTGTGACCGGGGCATAACTGCCGTATGTCCGTAGTGCTCCATCCGTGCCGGACCCGTTGGTTCCAAGTTGGTAGCAATGGGTCGAGCGTGGTGACCAGGCCCTCGCGTGAGCCCTAGTCTGCGCCAGTACATATGGCTGATCTGATACTTGTCGAACCAGCCATTCAAGCCGGGCGATTGCCCTGGGGGGCTCATGCGTAGATCCAGAGGGCTGACTGCTGCCCTCGCCCTGTCACTGGCCGGTGCCGGCACCGCGATAGGCCTGGTGCTGATACCCGAGGCGTCGGCCATCACGCAGCCGGTGGCCTTCACCGCCGACGACCTGCCGACGTGGCAGCCCAACGGCATCGTCTGGGCGATGGCCGAGGCCAACGGCACCGTCTTCGCGGGCGGCACCTTCTCCGCCGTCCGCCCGCCCGCCGGCGCCGCCGGTACGGAACAGGAAGCGGTCAACTTCGTCGCGCTCGACGCGGCGACCGGCGCCCCCACCTCCTGCAAGCTCTCCTTCACCGTCGGAGAGGGCAGCGCGACCGTGCGCGCGCTCACCGTCTCGAAGGACAAGAAGACCCTCTACGCGGGCGGCTACTTCGGTGCCGTCAACGGAACCCCGGTCTCCAGCGTCGCCGCCATCGACATCGCGACCTGCGCCCCCAAGGCCTCCTTCGACCCGAAGTTCCCGGCCACCGTGCGCGCGCTCGCCGTCTCCGACGACACCCTGTACGCGGCGGGAGACTTCAGCACCGTCGAGGATGCGCCCCGCGAGCGGTTCGCCGCGGTCGACGCCACCTCCGGTGCGGTCAAGCCCTTCGTCGCCAACGCCGACGAGCCCGGCCGTGCGCTCCAGCTCAGCAACGACGGCAAGAACATCCTGCTCGGCGGTGACTTCTTCACCGTCAACGGCTCCCAGAGCCACGCGCTCGCCGTCGTCAACGCCACCACCGGCGCCGTCGCCAAGACGTACGGCACCATCCCCTCGATGTCGGTCATCAAGTCCATCGCGGCCGACGCCACGGGCTACTACACCGGCGCCGAGGGCACGGGCGGCTTCGACGGCCGCGTCGCCCTCGCCCCCGACTTCAGCGAGAAGTGGCGCGACCAGTGCCTGGGCGCGACCCAGTGGGTGCTGCCGTACGACGGAGTCCTCTACAGCTCCTCGCACGCGCACAACTGCACCTCCGAGGGCCAGTTCCCCGACGGCAAGCGCCACTTCCTGCTGGCGCAGCTGACCGACTGGGGCAACGGCGGCCTCGACGCCCCCGCGGCCGTGAACGGCTTCGTGCGCAGCCCGGCGAAGCTCGGCTGGCACCCCACCGCCAACGACGGCCTCGGCGAGGGCATCGGCCCGCGCGTGATGGCCGTCGCGGAGAAGAACACCACCAAGTACATGTGGGTCGGCGGTGAGTTCACCCTCATCAACGGCAAGGCCCAGCAGGCACTGACCCGCTTCGCCTCCACCGGCGACGTCGGCGCCCCGACCACCCCGGTCGCCAGCGTCTCCAGCGTCAAGCCCGGCGAGGTCCAGGTCCGCTGGCGCGCCAGCTACGACGCGGACGACAACAAGCTGACCTACCGCATCTACCGCAACGGCTCCGCGACCCCGATCGCCACCGTCAGCGCGAACTCCCTGGAGTGGCTGCGCCAGCAGGCCTCCTGGACGGACGCCACGGTCAAGGCCGGCGCCTCCTACAGCTACCGGGTCACGGCCACCGACGCGGCGGGCAACACCAGCGCCCTGTCGGCCACCGTCTCGGTCGCGGTCCCGACCTCGGTCACCGCGTACCCCCACCAGGTCCGCGAGGACGGCGCCAACCTGTACTGGCGCTACGACGACGTGGTCAGCCCGTACGTGGCCGACTCCTCGGTCTCCGGCAACACCAGTGGCATCCAGCTCAACGCCCCGGCGCTGCGCCAGACCCCCGGAGCGCTCACCGGCGCCAGCACGGCCATGGGCTTCAACGGCACCAGCCAGCAGGTGTACAGCGACCACCGCCAGACGGTCGGCAGCAGCTACACGCTGGAGACCTGGTTCAAGACGAACACCACGCGCGGCGGCAAGCTGATCGGGTTCGGCAACAACCAGGACCGCAACAGCAACAATTACGACAAGAACATCTACATGACCAACACCGGGCGGATCTTCTTCGGGGTCAACCCGGGCTCGGCGAAGACCGTCTCCACCGGTCTGTTCGACACGTTCAACGACAACAAGTGGCACCACGTCGTCGCCACCCAGGGCCCCGCCGGCATGGCGCTGTACGTGGACGGCCAGTCCAAGGGCACCCTCAACGTCACCGGCTCCCAGCAGATCGAGGGCTACTGGCACGTCGGCGGCGACAACCTCGCCGGCTGGGCCTCCCGGCCGACCAGCAACTTCTTCGCCGGCCAGATCGACGAGACGGCCGTCTACCCGAAGGTGCTGACCGAGGCCCAGGTCAAGAACCACTACAACCTGGCGAAGGCCGCCACCGACACCGTCTCCAAGGTCACCGCGACCGAGGACACCTACATCAACCAGGGCGCCCCCAGCACCGCCTACGGCGCGTCCACCTCGCTGGCCGTCCGCGGCACCGCGGCCTACGAGACGTACCTGCGCTTCGACATCCCGGCCGCCCCGGCCGGTACGGTGCTGAAGTCCGCGTCCCTCCAGATCAAGACCACCACCTCGACGAGTGCCGGCACCATCGACACCGTCTCCGTGGTTCCGGTCACCGGTACCTGGAGCGGTGCGGGCACGACCTTCAACACCAAGCCCACCCTGGGCACCACCCCGCTCGGCTCCTTCGCGGGCGTGCCCGAGGGGACGGCGGTGCAGAGCGTCCCGCTGAACACCACCGCGCTCTCCGCGGTGCTGGGATCCAGCTACAGCCTGGGCCTGACGAGCACGGGCGGCGACGCCCTGTGGCTCTGGTCCTCTGAGTCCACGGCCGTGGACGCCAAGCCGCAGCTGACCCTCACCTTCGGCGCGAAGTAACCGCTCGACGGAGTGCGGGGCCCGGCCGTTTCGACGGCCGGGCCCCGCACGCACATCTCATACGTACGGGAGCCACCTGATGTACCGACGCTCCGCGGCGGCCGCTGTCCTGCTGGCCGCCGCCCTGACGCTGACGGCCTGCAGTTCGGGCGGCGACGGCAAGGCCGAAGCCTCGGCCGCCTCGCCCAAGCCGCCGGCCGCCTCGTCGGCCCCCGACCCGGCCGACGCCACGGACACCCCGGCGCCGCTCTCGCCGGACGCGAAGCCGACGGGTCCCGTCCTGCCGGACACCAAGCTCGTCCCGAAGACGGGCAGCTTCACCGCACCCGAGAAGCAGTACCTGAGCGGCAGGGTCCCGGAGAAGATGGACCCGGCGGCCGTCCTGCAGGGCGGCCAGGAGGCCTGCCAGCGGGTGGAGCGCACGGCGAAGCGGGACAAGGACGCGGCGGTCGGCGCCCTCGTGGCCGGGGAGATCCCGGGCGCGAAGGACGCGATCACCTTCCTCTGCCCGGAGCAGAAGCCGGTGCTCGACGCGGCGTCGAAGGGCTTCCCGGACGGTACGAAGGCTTCCCCGGCGGCGGGCACCTACCGCGCGCTGACCCAGAGCACGACCTGCTCCTGGGAGGCCAAGTCCAAGGACGGCGCCGCCCTGGCCTCGGGCCCGCAGGCCCCCCTGAAGCCGGGCGACAAGATCACCGCCAAGATCCCGGCGGGCACGGCCCAGTTCGTCTCCAACGGCTGCTACGCCTGGATCCCGGCGTAAGCGCCCGCACCACGAGAACGCCCCCGCTGCCCGACTCCCGGGCGGCGGGGGCGTTTTCGTTCCCGCATCGGGGGCATCCGACCCTCCACACGACGGGGCTGCACCCCGTCCACGACGGTGGAGGCGAATGCGATGAGGGGCATCAGCGGTTGCATAGGTTTGATCGTGGTGGGGGCCATCCTCACCTTCGCGAGCGACTGGCAGCTGCAGAGCGTGAACCTCGACCTGGTCGGAGTCATCATGATGGTCGCGGGCGCGATCGGCCTCGCGGTCTACGCGAGCGTCCTCAAGCGCCGCCGCGTCGGCGCCCTCCCGGTGGTCGACGAGACCCGCCGCGGGCTCTGAGGCGCAGGCACCTCCTAGGCCCGGTAGGGCGCCAGCAGCTCCTGTGCGTAGGCGTCCTCCGGGGCGAAGTCCCTGACCGCCCGGGAGGCTTCAGGGGCTCGCCCCGTCTCGCACAAGAGCTCCACGAGGTGGTACAGGGCGCCACGGTCGCCACCTCCGGCACGCTCCGACAGCGCCTCGGCCATCCTTCTGTCGCGAAGCGACTTGTTCAGCCTTCGGCGTGCGTGCACATCGGTGAGTGCGAGGTCCGCGAGCTCGGTGAACCGCCCCGCGCGGACGAGCAGATCCATGTGCCACAAGTGGTGGGCGTGCGCGGAGGAATCGGTGGAGTAGCACTCGGCGTGAACGGGGACCATCCCGATCGCCGCGTCCCAGTCCCCGCGCCGCTCCGCTGCCAGGGCCTGCTCGTACCACGTCATGGGACGACCATCGCGGAGAGGACCCCGGGACCACACCGTGGGGTGGTCCCGGGGACCGGCGGCTCCTGGCGGAGCTTTCCGCAGGGCCGCGGGCGTGTCATCGGCGCAGGGCGCCCTCGTACACCGGCAGCAGGGTGTCCAGGACCGCGTCCATCGAGAAGGCGGACGAGGCCAGTTCGCGGGCGGCCTTCGAGGCCGTGGCGTTCCCGGCCGGGTCCAGGAGGGACAGGATCGCTTCCGCGACCCCCGCCGGGCCGGGTTCGACCGCGGCGCCGGCGCCCGCGCGGGCGATGTCGCGGGCCAGGCCGTTGGAGTGCGTGACCACCGACGGGACGCCCACCGACAGGGCTTCCAGGACCGACATCGGGAACGGTTCGTCCACCGAGGGCAGTACGTAGACGTGCGCGCGGCGCAGCTCCGTCAGGACCTCCGTGCCGGTCAGGGCGCCCGGGACCGTGAAGCGGGAGGAGAGGCCCAGGGCGGTGATCCGGGCGCGGACCGCCGCGAGTTCGCCCTCGTCCGGGCCCGCCACCACGAACTGCGCGTCCGGGTGCGCCGCCAGGACGGCCGGGGCGGCGTCCACGAAGTCCACCGGGCGCTTGCGGGCCTGCAGGCGGGCCGAGTAGAGGATGCGCGGGGGCCCGGACAGGGTGGGGCGCTCATCCTGGGCCGGGGTGCCGTTGACGAGGCGGACGGTGTTCGGGAGCGGCGCCCCGACCACCGCGTCGAGGCCCTCGCGCTCGTGCGGGGTGAGGTGGAGCAGTGCGTCGGCGCCGCGCAGCAGGCGGCGCACCGCCAGCGCGTCCAGCACCTTGGCCAGCAGTTTCCCGCTCGGGTCGACCATGCCGTGGGTCTGCAGGACCAGCGGCTTGCCGGCCCGCAGCGCCGCCAGGGCGACGGGCAGGGTGACCAGGTCCCGGGCCAGGTGGACGTGGACCAGGTCCGCGCCCCGCACCAGACGGCCCGCGGAGGCGAGCAGGGCCGGCGAGGTCATCCCGCTGAAGCCGAGGGGGAGCAGGCGCCGGGCGGGGAAGAGCTTGGCCGGGACCCCTTCCACCGAGGTCGGCCAGGGGTCCGGGAAGCCCTCGCCCAGCGCCAGCAGGTTCGCCTCGTGCCCACGGGCCCGCAGCCCCTTGGCCAGGTTCAGCGCGACCCGCACGGGTCCGCCGAAGGCGTGCGTGGGGGAGTGCAGGGTGACGGCGTGCAGGACTCTCATACGGGCTCCTCCACCGGGCGGCGGTGCCCGTCCTGGGTCTGCAGGGTCAGCGCGGGGAGGTCCTTGTGGACCACGGACCCGGCGCCCGCCACCGCGCACCGGCCGATGGTCACACCGGCCAGCACGGTGGCCCGTACGGCCACCCACGCGCCCTCCTCGACGGTGATCGGGGCGTTGCGGTAACGGAAGTCGGCGGCCCGGTGGTCGTGCGAGCCGGTGCACAGCAGCGCCTCCTGCGAAACGCAGGCGTGCGCGCCGATCGTCACCGGCTCCAGGTTCAGCACCCAGGCACCCTCGCCGATCCACGCGTGGTCGCCCACGGTCAGCTTCCAGGGCCACAGCACCCGCACCCGGTGGCGTATCAGCACGCCGTCGCCTATCTGCGCCCCGAAGGCACGCAGCAGCGCGACCCGCAGCCGGGCCGGGCACAGCCAGCTCATGAAGAGCGTGTTCATCACGGCGAACCAGAGCGCCTGCGTCAGCCGCCCGCGCCCCTTGTCGTATCCGGCCAGCGTGAAGGCAGGAAGATCACGCACAGGCACCCCTCGTACTCCGGCCCCCGACGGCGCCTTCGAAGGCGCCTCCCCGGGCGCCGAGCGCTCAGACTAAGACTTGATCCGCAGTTCACCAAAGGGTGAGCTGCGGACTGCACGCGGGGCGGGGACCGGGCTTTCCGGCGTGGCCGCGCAAGCGTGGCTCATCCGGGGTCGCTTGGTTCCGCTGGCCGGCGGTTCGGGGAGCAGAGGTCTCACGGCCTAGCCGTGGGACTGCCACGCGACCCGGCCGCCGGAGCGGTTTCGGGCTCGGTGTGGTTGACTCCCGCAGCGCTTCTTCCAGCGCTTGCGCATAGGTGATCTGAACGTGCTGGGACACGGCGGTGTCCAGGTAAGCGGTCTTGGGGTCGGCAATGTCAGTGAAGCGGACGAACGCGGCCAGCGCGGCGGAGACCAGATCCCGTTTGCCGGTGAGGCCGCACGCCGTGCACTTGTGCTCGCGGTCCCGCAGGTTCTTGGTGACGCGTGCGCCGCACAGGCAGTGCTGCGACAGGGCCGTCGACCAGGTGGAGGCCCGGACCAGGCGACCGCCGGCGGCCTCGCACTCGGCCTTGAGGGCAGAGATGAGCATGCCGGGTGTGGTCTGGGAGAGGCGTTTGCCCCAGAGTCGGTACCAGGTGCGGATGTCGCAGTCTTCGACGACGAGTGCGGGGCCGTGGGCGGCGATGATCTCGCGGGCCACCAGACGGGCGCGGTGGCGGCGGTGCTCGGCGACGCCGGCGGCGTGTTCGGCCTGGCGGGCACGCTGCTTGCGGTAGTTGCCGGAGAGTCGGTCACGGCGGAACGCCTGCTTCGGGACCCCGTCGGACCGGGCGGCGCGGGCACCGCCGGGCACGGTCACGGCCTTGGGTCGCAGAGCCTTTTCGGCGCGCCGGGCGGCCTGCTTGGCCTGCTTCTTGGACAGCCCGTACTGCGCGATGTTCGTCGCACGACGGGAGCGCTCCAGCGCCCGCGCTCGGTCCCGCCGCTTCTTCGCCTGCCTTTCCAACAGGACCCGCTCGGATTCGGTGAGCGTGATCTCGGTGGAGAAGGGTCTGCCTCCGGTGAGATCGGCGGGGAAGGAGACGACCGAGAGGTTGGAGACGTTGCCGTCCACTCCGCCGACTCGGTCGAGCCGGGCGGCGCGGTCACGCATGGTCCGCACGCTGGGTGCGGTGTATCCAGGGCCCAGAACCATCAGGTGCGCCTCGTAGACCCAGCCGCCCGGCGCGGACGCCTTCCGGCGGCGTACGAGGTCCACCTTGTGCCAGCGGCCGGGGCTGGAGAGGAAGTGCTGCACCCGAGTCCACTGGCCGGGCTGCTGCGGGATGCGCACGGGAAGTACGAGGTCACCACGGGCGCTTCCGGGTCCTCCGGCGAAGACGACGGCGAGGGGGCCACTGTGGTCCCACCACGTCGTCTTACGGGTGGCGGGCTTGCCCGAGGCGGTGACGATGCCCGTGGGCACGCGGATGTCCGGCACCGTGGGCTTCGGCATCCGGCGCGGCTGCGTCAGCGCGTGCCGGCCGGCGGCGGCGTAGGCCGAGGCATGACCGAGGAGGGTGCCGACCAGGCGGAACGTCTCCCACTTGTTCTCGCTCGTGTGGGAACGGGCACGGCCCGGAATCCGGGTGAAGTCGTGCCGGCGGCCCACCTTCGGGCGGCCGAACCGCTGTCCGGTGGCGTCCGGGAACAGGTGCCGCGAGACGCCGTTCCACACCTCATCCGCCATGTGCATCGCGAGAGCCTTGGATACGTGGTGCTTCAAGTGCCCAGAGTCTTCGAGGTGCTTGTACGCGCACCGCTCCAATGCTTCACGGGACAGGCCGAGGCGCTGCCGTGCGGCCTTCGCCCCGCGCTCCTCGCGCTCGTGGAAAGCGGCCCAGTAGGAATCGACCTTGGCGCGGGCGTCGCGTTGGAGGGCCCGTTTGACCGACCACATCGCCCCGAACAAGTTCTCCAGCCGGGCCAGGTCGCCAGGGTCGGTGACGGCCAGCGGCAGCACCATTACCGACACGGTCCCGTTGTTGGGCTTGGTCCACTTCTGGGCCTTGTTCTTGCCCCGAAACCTCCGCGTCCGAGGAGCGTTCAGGGGCTCACCACTGACGCTATCCGGAGCCCGGTACACGGTCGCGGACGCGCGGGCGACCCGACCGGTCTCCCCCTTGCCCGATACGACCTTCCGGCGCCACACCCACTCCCCCCGCCCCACACGCCATCTACAGTCCGATCATCGGACCCGCATACGAAACGAGCCGAACCCCGTCAAGGACACGCGGCGCCACAAGGAGTCGGTTCCTGCACGAGCTCAAGATCGAGTACGCGCAAATGCGGAACACGTCTTAGACTGCGCCCGGATCAGGCACAGGGGGTGGGGGCAAGCGTGGCGACCGATATACGCGTGACCGCCGCCAGGTCGGCGCCGCCGCGGCCCGGCGACGACAAGAGCTGGGGCAAGGTCACCACGCCGCGGACGCTGCTCTCCCGGGCGCTCTCCGTCCCGCTGGCCCTGGGATTCACCGTCTTCCTGCCCCTGTTCGTCGCCGTCCAGCCCGGCGCGGGGCAGCACGACGCCGCCTTCTGGCTCCAGCTGCTGCTCACCATGTACGCGGGCGCCCGGCTCTCCGCGATGGTCCTCACCAGCCGTCGCAAGCTGCTCCAGGGCTCCTTCTGGCTCTTCGTCTACATGGCCATGGGCGTGGCCCCCCTCGCCCAGGCCGTCCTCGGGCAGGTCCCGACCCCCGTCGTCGGCCCGCGCTCCGACCTCACCGCCGCCATCGCCCTCGTCCTGCTCGGCTGCGCCGCCTTCGACGTGGGCGTGCTGCTGGCCCGGCACCGGCCGGCCGGCCGCGTGGGAGGTTCGCTGAAGGAGCCGCGCCCGGTCATGGCGCACCGGCGGCGGCTGCACCTGCTGACCGCCCTGGCGTTCCTGGGCAGCGCGGCCCTGATCGTGAAGCTCGGCGGCCCGGCGGTGTTCTTCTCCAGCCGCCAGGAGATCATCGCGGGCATCGAGGAGGCGGGCGTCTCCCAGGACGGCCAGGCCGGCCAGGCGCTGCTGCGCGGCTTCGGCACGGTCCCCGCGCTGCTGGCCCTGCTGCTGTACACGCGCTGGCTGATCACCTCGAAGTTCGCCCGCCGCAAGGTGTCGATCATCGTCACCTGGTCGGCGCTCGCGGTCCTCAACCTGATCGTCAACAACCCGATCTCCAACCCGCGCTACTGGTTCCTCACGGTCATGTTCGCGCTGCTCTTCACCGTCTTTCCGGTGAGCGCCGCGATGTACCGGGTGGCGCTGTCCATGGCCGTGGTGATCGCCCTCCTCGTCTTCCCCTTCGCGGACCGCTTCCGCTATGACGAGAAGAACTACAAGCCGGTCGAGACGACCTCCTTCCTGGAGCCGATGGCCCTCAAGGACTACGACCAGATCGGCATGTTCGCGAACACCATCACCTTCTCGGAGTCCGGCCCCGGGCATTCCTACGGGCGCCAGCTCGCGGGATCCGTCTTCTTCGCGGTGCCGCGCTCGGTGTGGTCGGGCAAGCCGCGCGACACCGGCGTGATGGTCGGCCAGTGGATGGGCACGGTCAACACCAACCTCTCCTCCCCGATCTGGGCCGAGCTGTGGATCGACTTCGGGCCGCTGGGCATGGGCGCCGGGCTCCTGGGGATGGGGTACGCCTCCGCCCGCGTCGACCGGCGGTACGCGAAGCGCGCCCGGCGCAGCTCGCCGCCGGGCAGTCTGATCTCCACGGTGGTCCCGCTGGTCGCGGGGTACTCCTTCATCCTGCTGCGCGGGCCGCTGCTCCAGGCCTCGGGCCGGATCGCCATCGCGGGGATCTGCCTCGCGCTCGTGGCCACGTACCGGCAGGACAAGGCCACCGCCCTGCGCTGACGGCCAAGTGCGCAACCGCTCCACAAGTGCAACCGCTCAACTTGTGCATCGAATACGCGGCGCCGGTACAGTGGAGTCATGACCGAACCGGTGGGGCGCCGCGAGCGCAAGAAGGCCATGACCCGCAAGGCCCTGGCCGATGCCGCACTGCGCCTGTTCCTGGAGCACGGGTACGACAAGGTCGGCGTCCGTGACGTGGCGGAGGCGGCCGACGTCTCGGTGACCACGCTCTTCAAGCACTTCCCGAGCAAGGAAGCCCTGGTCTTCGACGAGGACGAGGACATCGAGGCCGCGCTCGTCTCGGCGGTACGGGACCGCGCGCCCGGCCAGTCCGTCCTGCACTCCCTGCGCGAGCACTTCGTGGAGACCCGGGCGTCCCGCCGGATCGACGATCCGGCGGTGATCGCCCACATCACCCTGGTCCGGGAGACACCGGAACTGGTGGAGTACTGGGACCGGATGTGGCGGCGCCACGAGTTCGCCCTCGCCGCCGCCATCGCGGCCGAGACCGGCGCCCCCGAAGGCGATCTCCGGTCCGCCGCACTGGCCCGGTTCGTGATGGACACCGCGAGCCTGATCCGCGGCCAAGAGGACCAGCGGCAGGCCATGCGGGACCTGTTCGACCTGATCGAAGCGGGCTTCGGGGACGCCCCGGCCTGACCCGGCGGGCCGGGAAGCGGGCCGGGAAGCGGACCCGGCCCCCGCCCGGACCCGGTGCCTCAGGCCGCCCGGACCTGATCCGCGGAGGTGGCGGCAGCCGGTGCGGCAGCCGGCAGCCGGGCCACGCGCAGCCAGCCCGCCGCGGCCTTCGAGGCGGAGCCGAGGGCGAGGCCCCACGCGGCCCCGGCCACGCCCCAGACGGCGTACCCGCCCAGCAGCAGCCCGACCGACAGCAGCGAGAAGACCACCTGGAGCGAGAGGGTGGCCTTGGGGTTCAGCACCCGCAGGGTCAGCAGCGCGCAGGTGCCGAGCCCCATGACGGCGTACTGCGCGCCCGTCGCGGGCAGCAGGGCCGCCGCCGCCTGCCAGGTGTCGCCGAGCAGTTCGCGGCCGGCCCGCTCGGGCAGCGCGTACAGCACGGCTCCCCACGCGGCGCCGGTCACCGCGAGCGCGCCGCCCATCAGGGCGGTCAGCCGGACCACGCCCCGCTTCCCGGAGGCCCGGCCGACGACCGGCGGGCCGAAGGAGTTCGCGGAGTTGAAGAGCACGTTCAGCGGCCCGAAGAGGGTGGTGGCGCCGCGCAGCGCGCCGACGGCCAGTGGGCTCGCGAAGACGCCGAGCCCGAGGACGGCGAGCTGGCTGGAGCCGTTGCCCACGGCGAACTCCACCGCGAACCGCTGCCCCAGGTACCCGCGCCGCAGGTACGGTCCGAGGTCCGAGGAGCCGCCCCGCACCGAGGGCCGCAGCAGCCACAGGCCGAGCGCCAGCGCGGGCAGCGCGGAGACTCCCCACACGAGCACCAGCCGCCAGGCCGGGGCGCCCTCGGGCTGCAGGAGCAGCGCGGTCACCACGCAGGCGAGGCGCAGCGCGTCGGCCGCCAGCGCCCGCTGGGGCGCCCGCAGGGCGGAGAAGCAGTAGCGCAGCCCGTCCTGCAGCAGCACCAGGGGCAGTACGAGTCCCAGCGCGAGGAACGCCCGCCCGGCCGCCCCGGGCAGCAGCAGGCCCAGGAGGGCCAGTACGGCTCCCACCGCCGCGGAGGCGGCGCCGGTGAAGGCGAGGCCCGAGCGGCAGGCCGTGGCGAGCCGGGCGGTGCCGGGTTCGTCCTTCTCCAGCACCAGGGTCTGGCCGACGTAGGCCATGTTCAGGCCGAGCAGCACGGTGAAGGTCACGTAGACCATCGAGAAGTCGGCGAAGCCGGCCGCCGAGGAGAGCCGGGCGGCCAGCACCAGGACGAGGATGTTCGTGGCGCTGGACGCGGCCTGGTCCAGTACCGAGGCGACCGCCGCGAGGCCGCGCCGGCTCACCGCCGGCCCGTGCGGACCGTACGCAGGGCGACCGTGTCACTCCCGTCGCCCGGGATGTGCTGCGCGGGGTCGGCGGCCGCCACCTCGTAGGGGATCGGCTGCGGCTCGCCCCGGCGCGGCGCGGAGGGCGGGCCGGGGGCCGGCCGGGGCTCCTCGGCGGCGGGGCCGCCGCCCTTGGGGCTCCTGCCGAGGCCGCGCTTCTTCTCGCCCGGCAGCGGCGCGTGCAGTACGGCGCCCAGTACGGTGCCGCCGGCCCCGCTGATCAGCTCGCGGATGCGGGAGAGGTCGGTGCGGCGCACCGCACCGGGGTTGCAGACCACCAGGACGCCGTCGACGCGGTCGACGAGCGCGAGGGCGTCGGCGTACGAGAGCACGGGCGGGGCGAGCACCACGACGGTGGAGTTGGGGGAGTCGGCCTCGGAGATCAGCCGGGTGGCCCGCTGCGAGGTCAGCGCGCGGGGCACGTTGCGCACCCGCTCGCCCGGGATCAGGTCGAAGCTGCCCGACTCGCCGGCGTCCACGAGGAGCTGGCGGCCGTCGGGCCACTCGGTCTCGGCGTGCTGCGCGCCCGCGCCGCCCTGGGACTTGCTCCAGCGCGGCCGGCCGGCCGCGTCGGTGGGCAGCTGGCTGGCCAGCACCGGGGTGCGCAGGTCGGCCTCGATGAGGAGCACGTCCTTGCCGGTCTCCGCGAAGGAGGCGGCCAGGTTCACCGCCACGGCGGCGGCGATCTCGCTGCTGCCGCGCGGGGCGACCACGAGGAGGCGGCGCCGGTCCGCGAAGCGGGCGTCGTAGGCGAGGCGGAAGGCCACCGAGCGGAACTCCTCGGCCAGCCGGGGGTCCTCCTCGCCCGCCGCGAGCAGCGGCCCGCCGTCGGCCTTGCCCCGCGGCAGGGAGCCCAGTACGGGCGCGCGCAGGGCCCGGGCGACATCGCCCTCGGAGCGCGGAGCCGGGTCGAAGACGAGGCGCACCCAGGCGCCGAGCAGGCCGAGGGCCAGACCCACGGCCGCGCCCAGCGCGAGCGACATGGGCAGTCCGGGGCCGTCGGCCCCGTGCGGCGGGACGGCGGAGCTGGTGACCCGGCCCGGGGTCATGTCCAGGGCCTGGAGCTTGGCGATGTTGCCGTTGAGGGTGTTGATCTTGCTCTGCTGGTCGGTCTTGGCGGAGTACGCGGCGTCGCGCGCCGGACCGGCCGGCATGCCGGTGATCTGCTTGGACAGCTCTTCGAGCTGCTTGGCGACCGGATCGCGCTGCTCCTGGTAGCCCTTGACCATCTTGTCGCGGGTGGCGTCGAGGGCCTCCTGCCGCTTGAGCAGGTAGGCCTCGGTCATCGCGTTGGCGCGCTTGGCGGCCTCGGTGGGCGAGCCGGCGGTGTAGGTGAAGCGCAGCACCATCGTCTGCGGGGGGTTGGTCACCTGCAGACCGGCGCGCAGGGCCGAGAAGTCGGTGGCCGAGACCCCGAGCTTCTTCGCGGCCTCGTTGGCTATGGAGCTGGAGAGCGCGACCTGGCGCTCCGAGCCGATGTTGATCGCCTTGTCGGGGGCGAGGCTCGGGTTGAAGGGGTCGTCGGTGGGTGCGCGCAGCACGATGTCGGCGGTGGCCACGTAGGTGTCCGCCGTGGAGACGCCGAGGTAGACCCCGCCGAGCAGGCCGATGCCCACGCCCGCGCCGATGAGCCGGCGGTAGCGCAGGAGCTGGCGGAACTGGTCCCGGAGCAGGTCCGGTTCGTCCTCGGCCGGAGCCGCTGCAGGGCGGTTGGTCTCGATCACGGCCGGGGACCCCCAAGTGCTTCGTCCATCAGTGCGTCGATGCGGGCCAGGCCCGCCTCACGGCTCAGGTGCGCCGCCACGTGGCGCGGCCCGGCCGCCCCCAGCGCGTCCGCGCCCGCGGGGTCCTCGGCCAGTGCCCGTACGGCCTTGAGCAGGGCCTCCGGGTTCTCCGGCGGTACGAGCACCCCGGCGCCCGACCGTTCCACTTCCTGGGCGGTCCCGCCCAGTGCGGCGACGGAGGCGACGACGGGGCGGCCGGCCTGGAAGTAGGAGGTCAGCTTGGACGGCACGCTCATGTCCATCACGGCGGCGTGCTGCGTGACCGCGAGCACGTCCGCCGCGGCGAGGATATCGGGGAACTCGCCGTCGGCGGCAGGGGGGATGATGTCGAGATTGGGAACATCGGCCGCCAGGTCGGCGAGGGCGGAGCGCTGGCTGCCGTCGCCCATCAGGACGAAGCGGACGCTCGGGTCCAGCCGGGCGGCGCCGACGAGGACCTCCAGGCCCTGCTTGAGCCCCATGTTCCCGGAGTGCAGGACGACGGTCTGGCCGGGAGCCCACCCGAGGTGGTGGCGGGTCCGGCCGCGCGGCTTGGTGGGCAGCGCCACGTGGGACCAGTTGGGGACGAGCCGGATCCGCTTGGGGTCCACGCCCATGCCGACGACCCGGTCGACGAAGGTCTCGTGGATGACGCCGACGAGGGCGGCGCGCTTGAGGGCGTGGGCCTCGGCCCGCCCGGCGAAGGCGGCGGCCTTGTCGCCGCCGCTGATCCCGCTCTGCGCGGCGGCGGCGCCCATCAGGTCTTGGACGACCGGGACGAAGGGGACCTTCCAGCGCGCCGCGAGGCGCGCGGCCAGCAGGCCGCCGGCCAGGCTCGGCATCTGGGCGAGGACCGCGTCCGGCTTCGGCATCCGGGGCGGGGCCACGGAACCGTGCAGCAGAATCGATCCTTCGAAAAGTGCGCGACGCAGGGCGGTCTGGCGCGGAGGCACGGTGTGCGCACGCCGGTGCACGGTCACGCCCGCGCGCTGTTCCGTGCGCCGTAGCGCCCCCTTGTACTCCGGCTCGACGGACCAGGCCGGGTAGTGGGGCATGCCCGCCAGGACATGGGTGTCGTGACCGAGACCCGCCCAGTGCTCCGCGATCTGGGTGGCGTACGGGCCGATGCCCGTGTGCTCGGGGGCGTAATTAGTGGAAACCAGCAGTAGGCGTCGCTGACCGGATTTCGACACTCGACGTCCCCCTCTCACCTGGATGATGCGCACGTCACCCTATTCGTTCACCGGCACCAGGGGGAACGTGCACGCTATTGTCTGCTAATCCGCCACACCGGGGTGTGCGGCTTCTGGGGGATAACACGTGACGGAGCGGGATATGTCCGAATTTGAGACGCCTGGGCGGAGACCTCATCGCGTCGGCTACGCGCCGGGTGCCTATGACCTCTTCCACATCGGACACCTCAACATCCTTCGGCACGCCCGGAGTCAGTGCGACTACCTGGTCGCCGGGGTCGTATCCGACGAAATGGCGGAACTCGCCAAGGGGCGCCGCCCGGTGATACCGCTCGTCGAGCGGCTGGAGATCGTCCGCAGCGTCCAGTACGTGGATGCCGCTTTTGTCGAGACCGTCCCGGACAAGGTCGAAACGTGGAAACAAGTCCGTTTCGACGTCATATTCAAGGGCGACGACTGGCGCGGCACCCCCAAGGGCGACCAGCTGGAAAAGGACTTCGCCGTGCACGGGGTCGAGGTCGTCTACTTCCCGTACACGGTCCACACCTCCAGCACCCAGCTGCGCCGGGCCCTGGACGTGCTGTCGGAGCCGCTCGCCACGGAGCAGCGGGGCTGAGCGGCACGCCCGCGGGCGCCGGCCCCGGTCACCTGGGTACGGCGCTGAGCTCCCGGAACCACTTCGCGAGGAACGCCACCAGGAACAGCGCGGCCATCACGCCCGCCGCGGCGTACACCCAGCGGAACAGCCCGCTGCCGCCGAGGAACAGGAACACCAGGCAGAACACCCCGTAGTCCACGGGCAGCAGCGCCACCGCGCGCAGGGTCGACGGCGCGGCGGCCGCACTCCCCGGCGCGGGCTTCGGCTTGAGCTTCTCCGTCAGCAGCCCCCCGAAGAAGGTCACGACCGCGGCGAGCTGGAAGCCCAGGGGCAGCAGCAGCCAGCCGGCCGCGGCGCCGCCGTCCGCGCCCCCGCCGATCCCGTAGGCCTCGGGGAAGCGGTAGAAGGCGATCAGTACGCAGGTGTGCAGCGAGGTCAGCTTCGCGCAGTCCACGACGTGGTCCAGCCACTCGCCCGCCGCGCTGCCGCCCCCGCGCAGCCGGGCGAGCTGCCCGTCGGCGGAGTCGAAGGCGAAGCCGACGGCGAGCAGGGCCCACACCAGGGCGCCCAGCCCCCACGAGGGCGAGACCAGGGCGACGACGGCCGCTCCCGCGAAGCTCAGGGCGGCGCTGACCAGCGTCACCTGGTTCGGGGTGAGCCCGAGCGCGTACGACCCGGCGGCCAGGTACCGCCCCACGGGCCGGTTGACGAACCGGGAGTAGAGCGACACCCCCTTCGCCGACTTCTGCGCCCCGCGCAGCTCCCGCAACGCGGTCCCGACACTCGCCATCGACACAACCCCTCGAACATCCGTATATGCGTGCGTGCGTACGATCCGTACGAAGGGCACATCATCGCAGGACGCCCGAGGGCTCCCGCCCCGGGTCGGCCGGATGCGGACACCGGGAGCCCCGGCCTTTGCGGCCCCGGCCTTCAGAGCCCCGGCCTCCGGAGCCCAGGCCTTCAGCAGCCCCGGCCTTCAGGGCCCCGGCTTCTACGCCTTCCCGCCCACCACCTTCAGCAGCAGCACCGCGCGGGCCGGGACGCTCACGCTCTCGCCCCCGCGGTGCACGGTGGCGGGCGCCGCAGCCTGGTCCTCCCGGGAGGTGTCCAGGACCAGTTCGTACGCCCGGGCCCAGGGCGCCCCCGGCAGCACCCACGTCACCGGCATGTCCCCGGCGTGCAGCAGCGCCAGGAAGCTGTCGTCGGTGACCTGCCGGCCGCGCTCGTCACGGCCCGGGATGTCCTGCCCCGACAGGTACAGGCCCACCGACCCGGCCGGGGCGTACCAGTCCCGCTCGGTCATCTCCACCCCCGCCGGGGTGAACCAGGCCAGGTCCCGCAGCCCGTCCGCACCCTGCGAGCGCCCCGAGAAGAACGCCCGGCGCCGCAGCACCGGATGGGCCCGGCGCAGCGCCAGCAGCCGCCGGGTCAGTGCCAGCAGCGCCTGCCAGGACGGGTCCTCCAGCAGCGACCAGTCCACCCAGCTCGTCTCGTTGTCCTGGCAGTACGCGTTGTTGTTGCCGCCCTGCGTGCGGCCGAACTCGTCGCCCGCCACCAGCATCGGCACCCCGGTCGACAGCAGCAGCGTGGTCAGGAGGTTGCGCAGCTGCCGCCGGCGCAGCGCCGCGATCCGCGGCTCCGTACCGCCCTCGGGCTCGCCCTCCACCCCGCAGTTCCAGGACCGGTTGTCATTGGTCCCGTCCCGGCCCGCCTCGCCGTTCTCCTCGTTGTGCTTGGACTCGTACGAGACCAGGTCGCGCAGGGTGAAACCGTCGTGCGCGGTGATGAAGTTGACCGAGGCGTACGGCCGCCGCCCGCCCCACGCGTACAGGTCGCTCGACCCCGACAGCCGGTAGCCGAGGTCCCGTACGTCGGGCAGCGCGCCGCGCCAGAAGTCCCGTACGGCGTCCCGGTAGCGGTCGTTCCACTCGGTCCACAGGGGCGGGAACGCCCCCACCTGGTACCCGCCCGAGCCCACGTCCCACGGCTCGGCGATCAGCTTCACCCGCCGCAGCACCGGATCCTGGGCGATCACCGCGAGGAACGGCGAGAGCATGTCCACGTCGTGCATCGAGCGGGCCAGCGCCGCCGCCAGGTCGAAGCGGAAGCCGTCCACGCCCATCTCCGTCACCCAGTACCGCAGCGAGTCGGTGATCAGGCGCAGCACGTGCGGCCGCCCGGCGTGCAGGGTGTTCCCGCAGCCCGTGTAGTCCGCGTACCGGCGCTGGTCCGACTGGAGCCGGTAGTACGCCCGGTTGTCGATCCCGCGCAGCGACAGCGTCGGGCCCAGCTCGCCGGCCTCCGCCGTGTGGTT
This sequence comes from Streptomyces sp. NBC_00335, assembly GCF_036127095.1. Lineage (GTDB taxonomy): Bacteria > Actinomycetota > Actinomycetes > Streptomycetales > Streptomycetaceae > Streptomyces. The sequence goes on along the minus strand of NZ_CP108006.1, from coordinate 2,610,889 downwards.
GTAGACCACGTCGAGGATGACCTCGATCCCGGCGGCGTGCAGCGCCTTGACCATCCGCTTGAACTCGCCGACCTGCTGGCCGGCCGTACCGCTGGAGGAGTACGCCGCGTGCGGGGCGAAGTAGCCGACCGAGTTGTAGCCCCAGTAGTTGCGCAGACCCCGGCGCAGCAGGTGGTCCTCGTGCGCGAACTGATGGACCGGCAGCAGCTCCACCGCCGTCACCCCGAGCCCGGTCAGGTGCTCGATCGCCGCCGGGTGCGCGAGGCCCGCGTACGTGCCGCGCAGGTGCTCGGGGATGCCCGGGTGGCGCATCGTGAAGCCGCGCACGTGCAGTTCGTAGATGACCGAATCGGCCCACGGGGTCTTCGGCCGGACGTCGTCCGCCCAGTCGTCGTCATCGTGGACCACGACCCCCTTCGGGACGTGCGGGGCCGAGTCGCGGTCGTCGCGCACGGTGTCCGCGATGTACTGCTGCGGCCAGTCGCGGACGTGTCCGTACACCTCCGGCGGCAGCAGGAAGTCCCCGTCCACGGCCCGCGCGTACGGGTCCAGGAGCAGCTTGGCCGGATTGTGCCGGGCCCCCGTCCACGGGTCCCAGCGCCCGTGCACCCGAAATCCGTACCGCTGCCCGGGGCGCACGCCGGGCAGGAAGCCGTGCCAGATCTCGTGGGTCAGCTCCGTCAGCGTGCACCGGCTCTCGGACCCGTCCTCCGCGAAGAGGCAGACCTCCACCGCCTCCGCGCCCTGCGCCCACAGCGCGAAGTTGGTTCCGGCCGTCCCGTCCGGTCCCTGGTGGAACCGGGCTCCCAGTGGATGCGAGGAGCCGGGCCACACGGGCGGCCCGGGCACCCCCCGGCTCACCGCGGCGTGACCCCTGACCTGCGGTTCCATCAGCCCCAGCGGCTGGCCGGCCGGATGTCCGCTCCCGTTGCCGGCGCCCGGCCCGTTCCCGTTTCCGTTTCCGTTCACCGTCCCGTGGCCGGCCATGGCCCCGGTCCCGCCCTGAACGCCGTCCCGGGTCCCGGGTCCGGCTTCGGCCCTGGGCTCGGTCCCGGCCCCGGATCCGGTCTCAACCCCGGCCAGGGGCTCCGCCTCTTGCTCGGCTGCGCTCGACACTGCCCGCCTCCACGGCTCTCGGTACCTGCGGGGGTGGGGGAACTGCGGCCCCGGCGTCCCTGCCGCGGCCCGCCCCCGTCCGGTCCTTCCCACTGTTCTGCCCGGACTGCCCTGCCTGGAACGTGGGCCGCGCCCACGTTTCCCCCGGAGGGGCCCGGTCGTTGGAGGAACGTGACTCTTCTGACGAGGCGGGCAGGGGCGGGCTTCGCCGCCGTGGCGGTATGGGCGGGCCTCCTCGGAGGCCTGGCCGGATGCACCGAGAACGGCGGCTCCCCGATCGAGATCCAGCTGCCCGGCAAACCCCGGTCACCGGACGAGGCGATCAGGATCACCCCCGACGACAACGCCAAGGGGGTGCCGGCGGAGGGGCCGCTGAGGATCACCGTGCCCGAGGGCCGGCTGGAGCGGGTCGTGGTCACCAAGGTGGAGGACGCCCAGCAGGAGCAGGTGCCCGGGGCCATCGCCGTCGACGGGCTCAGCTGGAGCCCCGACCCGGCGTCGGGCCGGCTCGCGCTCGCGGCCAAGTACACCGTGGACGCGGTCGCGCTCGACGGGCACAACCGCCGCCAGGCCCGGCACACCACCTTCACCACCTACGTTCCCGAGGAGAGGTTCATCGGCTACTTCAAGCCCGAGAACCGGTCGACCGTCGGCACCGGCATGATCATCTCCTTCGGGTTCAGCCGGTCCATCGAACGCCGCGCCGACGTGGAGCGGGCCATCACGATCACCTCCGACCCGGCCGTGGACGTGGTGGGCCACTGGTTCGGCGACGAGCGCCTCGACTTCCGGCCCAAGACCTACTGGAAGCCCGGCACCGAGGTCACGGTCAAGCTGAACCTGCGGGACGTCGAGGGCGCCGCCGGCTCCTACGGCATCCAGGACAAGACCCTGCGCTTCACCGTCGGCCGCTCCCAGATCTCCACCGTCGACGCGGCCGCGCACACCATGGAGGTCCGGCGCGACGGCGAGCTGCTGTCCACCGTGCCGATCACCGCCGGGGCGCCGAAGAACATGACCTACAACGGCAAGATGGTGGTGATGGAGCTCTTCGACGTCACCCGCATGAACGGGCAGACCGTCGGCTTCGGCGGCGAGTACGACATCCCCGACGTCCCGCACGCCATGCGCCTCACCCGCTCCGGGACCTTCCTGCACGGCAACTACTGGGCCAGCCCCGACACCTTCGGCTCCACCAACGTCAGCCACGGCTGCATCGGCCTGCGCGACGACAAGGGCGGCGGCTCGGACACCCCGGCCGGCTGGTTCTTCGACCGGAGCATGGTCGGGGACGTGGTGGAGGTCGTGAACTCGCAGGACAAGACGGTCGCCCCGGACAACGGGCTGGGCGGCTGGAACATGTCCTGGCCGGCCTGGGTCGCGGGCTCCGCGCTCGGCTGACCCGGCGTCACCCGCCGCTCACCTCACCCGCCGCCCTCACCCGACACTCCCTCACCCGACACTCCCTCACCCGACACCCCAGTCGAGTGATTGTCGTACCGGAATGCCGTAGTGGGGGAGTGTCGGTCCGCCCGGCTCGCCGGAGCCCGCCGCCAGCCTGTACGGGCCCACCCGCACGCGGCGGCAGGCAACGGACGGAGCGTCATGTCAGCAAGGAAGTGGACCCTCGGCCCCCTGGGGCTCGCCCTCGGGGCCGTACTGGCCGCAGGCGCCCCGGCGGCCCTGGCGGCGCCGGCCGCACCGGGCCCCGGGGGACAGCAGCCGGCTCCGGCCCGTCAGGCCGCCGGGGCCCTGCGGGCCCCGCTGCCGGGCGGACTCGGTCCCTGCCTGGGAGCCCGGTGCCCCGACCCGTTCCCGCAGATCGAGGTCGGCACCGAACCCAACGGCTACGACGAGGGCATCAACATCTTCGTCGGAGCCGACTTCCTCGTCCGCGAGCGCGCCGCCGAGGCCGAGGGCAAGGTCGTCGTCCTCGGCAACTTCGACCAGAACAAGAACCTGGCGGCAGCGGGCGGGGCCTACAACCTCGGCGTCGTCGGCGCGGGCTCGCTGGTGCCCCCGCCGGACTTCTCGGACTTCCTCACCACGGGCGGCAACGTCAACATCGCCGTCGACCAGCGGCTGATCGTCGCCCCGGGCGTCGTCCGCTACGCGGGCACCGCCCCCGGCGCAGGCACCGTCGAGAGCCGTGGCATCGACCCGCTGGTGCACGACCCCGCCGCCATCACCCCCTACGCCGGCCTGCGCGACCAGCTCACCGCGGCCAGCCGGTGCTACGCCCGGGTCGACGGCAGCCCGCGCCCGGCCACGGGCACCGCCGTCAACCAGGACGGCACCACCGTCTTCACCGGGGACAACACCTCCCCGCTCCAGGTCTTCAACGTGGACTTCGACCTGGTCAGCGCGAGCAACGGCGCCATCGGCTTCCGCTTCGACCGGATCCCGGCCACCGCCACCGTCCTGGTCAACGTCCTGGGCACCAGCCGCACGATCAACACCTACGCCGGCAGCATCAACGACACCGGTGCCGGAGCGGACCCCTGGAACGGCTACCGCACCCGGCTCCTGTGGAACTTCCCCGACGCCACCACCGTCCAGCTGGTCGGCACCGGACAGTTCCAGGGCAGCGTGCTCGTCGGCGAGCAGGCCTCGACCACCACCGTCACCCTGCCCGGGACCAACGGCCGCTTCTTCACCACCGGCGGTCTCGTCCACACCAGCACCGGGGGCGGTGGCCAGGAGTTCCACGCGTACCCGTTCAACGGGGACCTGCCCGACTGCGGGAACACCGTCCCGGTCACGGGCAAGGTCTCGGTCCTCAAGCAGGACACCGGCGGCCTGCCGCTGGCCGGAGCCACGTACGAGTTGTGGCGGGAGACCAACGGCACCCCCGGAGCCCAGTTCACGAGCCCCGGCGGGGACACCAAGGTCACCGACTGCGTCACCCCGGCGAACGGCATCTGCTCCGGCACCGTGGCGCCCGGCACGTACTACTGGCGCGAGACCCAGGCCCCGGCCGGCTACGAGCTCGCCGCGAACCCCGTCGTGGAGCTGACGCTGACCGCGCAGAACGCGGCCGAGGGCGTGAGCGCCACCATGAGCAACACCAAGCTCCCGGGCAGCGCCGAGGTGGTGCTGCGCAAGTCCGACGCGGACGGCGGGGCGCTGCTGCCGGGCGCCCGCTTCGAGCTGTGGCGCGAGGCCAACGACCGTACGGGCCTGCAGACCACCGGAACGGGCCCCGACGAGCAGCTCGCCGGGTCCTGCACCACCGACGCGCAGGGAAGCTGCACGGTCCAGCTCCCGGTCGGTGAGCGGTACTACTGGCGGGAGACGCAGGCACCGGCCGGCTACGACCTGCCGGCGGACCCGGTCACGCCGTTCGACCTCACCGCGGGACACGTGACCACCGGCCTCGTCGTGAGCGTCACGGACGAGCGGACCGGGGAGCCCGAGTACGAGGGATCGATCGAGGTCCTGAAGAAGGACGCGAAGACCAAGCGACCGCTGCGCGGGGCGGTCTTCGAGGTGTGGAAGGAGACCAACAGCACCAGCGGCCTCCAGACGCGCGGCATCAACCCGGACCGCAAGGTGACGGCGGGCTGCGCGACCGACCGGGCCGGGGCGTGCTCCTTCCCGGGCCTCGACGAGGGCTGGTACTACGTGGTCGAAACGGCCGTGCCGGAGGGCTACGTCCTCCCGCGCAACCGGGTCACGGGTCCGCTCCACCTGGACGGGACCACCCCGGACCACCGCCTGGTGGTCACCCTGGAGAACAAGCGCGACGACCACGGCAAGGGCACCAAGCCCCCGAAGCCGGGCCGGGCCGCATAGGCCGCCCGGGTGGGCCGGTGACCCTGCCGGCCCACCCGGCGCGCCGGTGCCCGGCCGATCCGGTTGGCTCGGAGCCGACGGCCCGGCCGGCGGGCGCGAGGAGGTCCGTATGAGCACAGGGCACGCGGCGGGCGCGGGAGGCGCGGCAGACGCGATAGGCGCGCTCGGCACGATGGGCAGGGCGGCGGTCACGGCCGTGATCCTCGCGGCGGCCGCCCTCGCCCCGACGGCGCCCGCAGCCGCAGCGGATCCGTCCCCGGCCCCGTCGGCCCCGGCCGTGTCCCCGGCCGCGGAGGCGTGCACCGCCGGGACCGGGCCCTACCAGCGAGAGCTGGAGGAGCACCTGCGCCGGACGGCCGACGGGACGCAGGACGCCGGGGACTGCGAGGCGATCCGCACCTTCCAGCGGGGCAACGGCATCCGGCCCGCCGACGGCTATGCCGGACTGGTCACCTTCCGGACCATGGTCGCGGTCGCCGCCCGTGCGAACCCCAACGCCGCCGGCGACTGCCCGGTCCGTACGCACCGGGTGACCTGCGTGGACATGGAGCGCCAGCTCCTGTGGGTGCAGCGCGGCCGCACGGTGGTCTTCGCACCCGTCCCCATCCGCACCGGACGGGACGACGAGGAGACCCGTCCCGGCTGGCACGAGATCTACTGGCGCAGCGAGCACCACGAATCCACGCTCTACGCCAACTCTCCGATGCCCTACGCCCAGTTCTTCGACGAGGGCCAGGCCCTGCACGGCCGCAAGGGCAACCTGTACGCCCACGGCGGCTCGGCCGGCTGCGTCAACCTCACCGTCCCCGACGCCCGGCGGCTGTGGGACCTGCTCACCGAGGGCGACGCCGTCTACGTCTGGGGCACCAAGCCCGGCACGGAGGGCTGACTCCCGGCGCACGGACCACTCTTGGGACGGAACGGTGACACGACCGTACTGTCTCGTGATCCCCCATGTGATTTCCTGGCGATAAGCGCGCGACTGTCCGTGCGCGGGGGACATGGGGAGAACGATCGTGAACCTGCAGCCGATACGCGGGCGCGCCCGCACCGGCCTGCCGGCCCTCCTGCTGGGCGCGGCCCTGCTGTTCACCAGCGCGTGCAGCGGTGGCGGAAACGCCGGCGCCGCCGGCGGGAGCGGTGGAGCGGACGGGGGTACCGGCACGACCGGTACCGAGGCGTCGAAGGCCGTCGTGAGCGTCAAGCCGGACGACGGGGCCAAGGAGGTCGCGACCAGCGGCGTCCTGAAGATAACCAGCACCGGCGGCAAGCTCACCACGGTGACGGTCGCCGACACCAAGGGCAACGCGGTGGAGGGCAAGCTCGCCGCGGACGGCGCGAGCTGGGAGCCCGCCCGCAACCTCGCCTCCGCCACCGAGTACAAGGTGCACGCGGTGGCCAAGGACGAGGCCGGCCGCGAGTCCGCGAAGGACACCACCTTCACGACCCTCACGCCCGCCAACACCTTCATCGGCCAGTACACCCCCGAAGACGGATCGACGGTCGGCGTGGGCATGCCGGTCTCGATCAACTTCTCCCGCGGCATCACCAACCCCGAAGCCGTGGAGAAGGCCATCACGGTGACGGCCGAGCCGTCCGTCCCGATCGAGGGCCACTGGTTCGGCAACGACCGACTGGACTTCCGCCCCGAGAACTACTGGGCCGCGGGCACCAAGGTCACCCTGAAGCTCGAACTCGACGGGGTCGAGGGCCGGCCGGGGGTCTACGGCAAGCAGACCCGTACGGTCAGCTTCAAGATCGGCCGCTCCCAGGTCACCACGGTCGACGCCGGCAGCAAGCAGATGCAGGTCGTCCGTGACGGCCAGGTGCTCAAGAACGTTCCGATCACCGCGGGCGCCCCGTCGACGACCACGTACAACGGTCAGATGGTCATCAGCGAGAAGTACAAGGTGACCCGGATGAACGGCGCCACCGTCGGCTTCGGCGGGGAGTACGACATCTCCGACGTCCCGCACGCGATGCGGCTGACCACCTCCGGCACCTTCGTCCACGGCAACTACTGGGCCTCGTCCGGCACGTTCGGCTCCGAGAACGTCAGCCACGGCTGCGTGGGCCTGAAGGACGTCCGCGGCGCCGGTGACGGCGGCCAGCCCGCCGCCTGGTTCTTCAACGAGTCGCTGATCGGCGACGTGGTCATCGTGAAGAACTCCAAGGACAAGATCGTCGCCCCCGACAACGGCCTCAACGGCTGGAACATGGACTGGGCGGAGTGGATCAAGTAATTCCGGTCGGTACGTAGTTCGGAGGGCCCGGTGTCGGGTGGCCCGGTGCTGTGACCCACAGCACCGGGCCGGTCGCGGTTAACGGGGGCTAACCTTCCCGTATGACCATCTCTCTCGAAGTCTCCGAAGGCGTCGGCGTCATCCGGCTGGACCGGCCGCCCATGAACGCCCTGGACATCGCCACCCAGGACCGGCTGCGCGAGCTCGCCGTCGAGGCGACCGACCGGGCCGACGTCCGTACGGTCGTCATCTACGGCGGCGAGAAGGTGTTCGCGGCCGGCGCGGACATCAAGGAGATGCAGACGATGGACCACGCGGCCATGGTCGCCCGGTCCCGCGGACTGCAGGACGCCTTCACGGCCGTGGCCCGGATCCCCAAGCCCGTGGTCGCGGCCGTCACCGGTTACGCCCTGGGCGGCGGCTGCGAGCTGGCCCTGTGCGCGGACTACCGGATCGCCGCCGACAACGCGAAGCTCGGCCAGCCCGAGATCCTGCTCGGCCTGATCCCCGGCGCGGGCGGTACTCAGCGGCTGTCCCGGCTGATCGGCCCCTCCAAGGCCAAGGACCTCATCTTCACCGGCCGCATGGTCAAGGCGGACGAGGCGCTGACCCTCGGCCTCGTGGACCGCGTCGTACCGGCCGCCGAGGTCTACGAGCAGGCGTACGCGTGGGCCGCGAAGCTGGCGCAGGGCCCGGCCCTCGCGCTGCGCGCCGCCAAGGAGTGCGTGGACGCGGGGCTGGAGACCGACATCGACACCGGGCTGACCATCGAACGGGGCTGGTTCGCGGGCCTGTTCGCCACCGAGGACCGCGAGCGCGGGATGCGCAGCTTCGTCGAGGAGGGTCCGGGGAAGGCCAAGTTCCTTTAGGCGCGGCCCTGTCGGGAACCCCGCCCCGGATCGGCCTTGCCGGCGTCATTCCTGTGGGTGGATTAGCCAGGCCTTAAGGCAGCCTTAAGCCAAGCCGGTGATCCACTCTCGGTGATCGTCCTTTCGCGGTGCGTCACCGCAGGTCAGCGGGGCGTGATGGGCTCCGGGTTGCCGATTGCATATGCCAGGAGGACCCCTCGGAATCAAAGATCCCGGGGGGTCTTTTCCTGCGGAACGGCCCGAACGGCCTGACCGGCCCTCCATGATGGGTGCATGGCGGGTCTGGAGGGTGTGGAACAGCCGCGGCAGCGCAGTAGCGCTTCCGCGGTACGGCTCACGGCGGCCCTGGAGGACGAACTCGGGCTCAAGGCGCTGGAGTTGTACGGGAATCCGGCCGAGGCGGAAGTGACGCTGCCGTCGATGCCCGAGTCGGCGAGCACCGCCCGCAGGCTCACGCAGTGCGTGGTCGTCCGCCTGTGGGGGCTCTCGCCGCAGATCGCCGAGCACACGGTCCTGCTCGTCTCGGAACTCGTGGGCAACGCCGTCCGCCACACGGGGGCCCGGTCCTTCGGTTTACGGATGGTCAGGCGGCGCGGCTGGATCCGCGTGGAGGTGCGCGACCCCTCGCGCGGGCTGCCCTGTCTCATGCCGGTCCACGAGATGGACACCACCGGCCGGGGGCTGTTCCTCGTCGACAAGCTCTCGGACCGCTGGGGCGCGGACCTGCTGCCGCGCGGAAAGATCACCTGGTTCGAGATGCGGGTCGCCGACCGCTGAGTCCGGCCCCGGCTGCCGCCCCCGGCCGCTGCCCGACCGCCGCGCACCGACCCCGAACGCCAGAAACCCCCTGTCGCCGTTGTGGGGCGCTGCGGGGGTTTCATGGGTGTGCCGAGGATCGAAGGGGGTGTGATCCTCGGCAAGGACTTCGCTCGGGTCAACGGGAAGCCGTGATTCCGACTATGGCAGACGAGGGACCAAATGCCAAAAGTCCCAAGTTGGACATAAGTGTGCATATCCTAAGACTTTCTACCTAAATCTTAGGTGAGGTGGGCCACTGACCTCGTAATCAACGAGTAAAGATCGGCTGCTCTGTGTGAATCGTTGATCACATAGCGGACAGTGAGCGGGGCGCCCCGGTTCGGTCGAAGGTCCCGAATGGGGTCAATCAATGCCTACACGGGCATCCACCCCTTAAATGGGCGGGTGCTCTGCTACCCGGACCGCCGATCCGCTCTCCGTGCCGGCGCGGCGGTCGCCGCCGGCCTCCTCGCCTCCGCCTGTGGCACGGACGCCCCCGCCGCCCCCGGGCCGTCCGCTTCCGGGACGGCCCCCGCAGGCCCCGCGGCCCCGGCGAAGGCCGCCCCGGACAAGGCGCCGGCCCGGGCCAAGGCGGCCGCCGCCCCGCGCCGGTTCGCGGGTCAGCCCGTGGAGATCGGACACGGCCCCCGCGGCCGTCCCGGCGTCGCGCTCACCTTCCACGGCAACGGCGAACCCGCCATCGCCAAGGCAGTGCTCGCCGAGGCGGAACGGGCGGGCGCGCGGGTCACCGTACTGGCCATCGGCGCCTGGCTCGACGCCCACCCGGAGATGGCCCGCCGGATCCTGGACGGCGGCCACGAGCTCGGCAACCACACTCAGCGCCACCTCGCGATCAACACCATGCCCGAGGAGCAGGCGTACGCCGAGATCACCGGCTGCGCCGACCGGCTCAAACGGCTGACCGGATCCATCGGCACCTGGTTCCGCCCGTCCCAGACCCAGTACGCCACCCCCCTGGTGCGAAAACTGGCCCAGCGGGCGGGCTACCCGCACGTCCTGTCGTACGACGTGGACTCCCTCGACTTCACCTCGCCCGGTGCCGCGGCCGTCATCCGCACCGTCATCGGCCCGATCCAAGGCGGATCGGTGGTGAGCCTGCACTTCGGCTACGCGGACACGGTCGACGCGATGCCACCCCTCCTCGAAGAACTCGCACGCCGCAAACTGCGCGCGGTGACCACCACGGAGCTGCTGACCCCATGACGACCACCCGCCTTCCCCGGAAGGCCACCGCGTTGCTGGCCGGTCTGGTCCTCGCCGCCCTGACCGGCTGCGGAGCGGCCGACAAGGGACCCGCCGAGGCCCTCGGCACGAAGGGGCCCGCCGCGCCCGTCAAGGCCGTACCGGCCGTGCCCCCGGGCCTGGCCGGAATGCCGCCGCTCCTCGATCCGAACGACGTGTACGCGGCCGACCGCCCGAACAAGCTCTCCCCGGTGGTCAAGGACTTCCCGTCCCGCGTGTACGTGCCGAACACCAGCTCCAACACGGTGTCCGTCATCGACCCGGTCACGTACAAGGTCATCGACACCATCCCCGTCGGCATCCAGCCCCAGCACGTGGTCCCCTCCTGGGACATGAAGACCCTCTGGGTCAACAACAACCGGGGCCACACGCTCACCCCGATCAACCCGGCCACCGGCGAGGCCGGCAAGCCCGTCGAGGTGCACGACCCGTACAACCTGTACTTCACGCCCAACGGCAAGTACGCGATCGTCATGGCCTCGATGGACAAGGAACTGGTCTTCCGCGATCCGCACACGATGGACCGCGTGAAGACCGTCCCCGTGACCTGCTTCGGCGTCAACCACGCGGACTTCTCGGCGGACGGCCGCTACTTCATCGTGAGCTGCGAGTTCTCCGGCGAACTGCTCAAGGTCGACACCGAGAAGATGGAAGTCGTCGGCCAGCAGAAACTGCCCTTCGAGGGCGCGATGCCGCAAGACGTCAAGGTCTCCCCGGACGGGAAGACCTTCTACGTCGCGGACATGATGGCGCACGGCATGTGGGTGCTCGGCGGCGACAAGTTCGAGACCCCCAAGCTGCTGCCCACCGGAAAGGGCTGCCACGGCCTCTACGTCAGCCGCGACTCCAAGGAGATGTACGTCTCCAACCGCGGCGAAGGGTCGGTCTCCGTCTTCGACTTCACGCAGAACAAGCTGACCAAGAAGTGGGAGCTGCCCGACGGCGGCAGCCCCGACATGGGCGGGGTCTCCGCCGACGGCAAGGTGCTGTGGCTCTCGGGCCGCTACAACTCCGAGGTCTACGCCATCGACACCACCACCGGCAAGCAGCTCGCCAAGATCCCGGTGGGCGGCGGACCGCACGGCCTCGCCGTCTACCCGCAGCCCGGCCGCTACTCCCTCGGCCACACCGGCATCTTCCGGTAGGCCGCGAACGGTCGAGCGCGCGGGAAACGGCCGTGCCCCGGGAGCTCGCACAGCTCCCGGGGCACTCTGGACCGCTCACCGCCGTCTCCTCACCAGGCGACGGGGAGCCGCTCGGGAAGGCGCTTGATGAAGCCGGTCCGCCACACGAGGTTCTCCGCCGGCACCGCGAGACGCAGCTCGGGCAGCCGCTCGACCAGCACCTCCAGCGCGATCTCGGCGTGCGCCCGGCCCAGCGCGGAGGCCGGGCAGAAGTGCCGGCCGGCGCCGAAGGCGAGGTTGGCGTTGGAGCTCTCGCGCTCCAGGTCCAGCTCGTCGGGGTTCTCGAAGGCCTCCGGGTCGAAGTTGGCCCCCTCCAACAGGACGAGGACCAGCTCCCCCTCCTTGACCAGCACGTCCCCGACCTGGATGTCCGCCATCGCGATGCGCGGCAGGCCGTCGCCCACGGACAGGTTCCAGCGCAGCAGCTCGTCCACGGCCTTGCCCATGCGCTCCGGGTGCTTGCGCAGGTACCCGATGAGCTCGGGCTTCTGCAGCAGCGCCAGGACCGCCAGGGTCAGGAATGCGGAGGTGGAGACCGCGCCGGCCCCGAAGAGCGAGACGGCGACGGTGGCGAACATGTCGTCGGTCAGGTGCGCCGACTCCGGGTCCGCCTCCTTCAGCTCGGCGAACTTGCCGAGGAGCCCCGTACGCTCCTCGGCAGGCAGCGCCAGCTGCGCCTTCAGTTGGTCCTCGAAGTAGCCGACGTCCTTGTACCAGTTGAGCGCCGAGTCGGCGAACGGTTCGCGAGCGGTCATGAACGCGACGTCCAGCCCCGACATCAGCCGCCGCCAGTCCTCGAACGGCACCCCCAGCACCTGGCAGTGCATGGCCGCGGAGAAGGGATCGGCGAAAGCGGCCCGCAGGTCGGCGGGCCCCCCTTCGGCGACGAGCTCGTCGATGAGCTCGCCGGCCTTCGCGCGCAGCCAGTCCTGCAGGCCCTTCTGGCGCGGGTTGAGCGCCTTCATGACCGCGTTGCGCAGTCCGGCGCTGTTGATGTTGCCCATGTTGTTGACGACCTCGGGCGGGATCGTCAGCGCGTACTGGCGCGGGACGCCGGCATTGGCCGTGTCCTTGAGGCTGAAACGCTCGTCCTCCAGCACCTGCTTGGCCAGCGCGTAGCTGCTCACCAGCCAGGCCGGGTCCCCGGTGAGGGTACGGACCTTCGCGACCGGCGCCTTCTCGCGCAGCCAGGTGCACTCCTCGGGGAGCACGTCACCGCGCCGCGAGAGAGGGAAGTCGATGAGGGGCTCGGCGGTCAGTCCGGTGCCCTCAAGCTGCTCGACGCTCATCGACGGTCCCTTCGGTTGGTGCGGTGTGCGCGTGCGTGTTCGTGGTTGCGTTCGGGTCGTTCGGGTTGCTCTGCGCGCTTTCTGCCGCTTCGGGCCGTACCACGGCGTATGCCTGGTTCCTCGTCGCGCGCAGGCCCCCACCGCGCGAGAAGAGGAGGTCGGTCATCGGCATCTTGACGTGGTAGGCCGCCACGGAGGACGGCACGTCGAGAATGCTCGGGGTGTCGATGAAGAACGGCAGCTCGGCCGCCATGTAATCGAAACACACCTGCAACTGTGCGTCGGTGATTGATTCACCTTCCGGCAACTTGGATCCGACGAAGTGCAGAGCCATTTCCTCGCAGCCCTTGCGGAATTCTTCGTCGGTCTCCAGGAAATGGAGTACGCGTCGGTGCAGAAGTTGGTAGACGGGGTTCGTCTGGAACTCCGAAAGTGCCCTCACTCGGATCTCTGCGTGCGGAGGTCCTGATTCCTCCACGCCCTTGAGAATCCTTCGCCGCACTGCCTTGATTTCCTTCGTCGCACGCTTCTCGGCGTGTTCCGGGGTGTAGCCGAAGGCTGCGAACATCCGGTCCACGTGGAGGTCTGCGTACACGAAGTCGACCTGTGCGAAGCGGGTCGTGGCCCATCGGGCGAGGTCGGATATGCGCTCGGAGCTGAAGTAGCTGTTTCCAGGACTCACTCCGATGAGCACATGGTCGCCGTCTTCCCAGATGTGGTGGCAAGTGCGGGTGAAGGGCAGAACTTCGAATGATGCGTCAGCTGTGATCGTCACCTGTGTGATCGCCCTTGTTGCCGCTTGTCCCTGGGAGCCCTGCGCTCCCGGTGTGGCGGCAATGTCGCTACGTTATGCCGTGGCCCCGGAGCGTGACAAGTGGAGGCTTGAATTGTTGGCTGGAATTATCGCTTCCGCACTACGGAAGAGTAATTGAATATCTATCTGCCGCTCGAACGGGACCCGGGGCGTGAGGGGGTCGGGCGTGCCGCTACCCTGAGCCGGTCAACAAGCACCAAGAAGGGGTGGACCCAGTGGCGGACATCGAGAGCGCACGGACGACGTTCGGCAAGTTCGACGTGAACGGTGACGGCTTCGTGACGGCCGACGAGTTCCGTTCGGCGATGGCGGCGATGGGTGACCCGTACGTCACCGGCCCGGTCGCGGAGGCCGTGATCGCCGCCAAGGACTCGAACGACGACGGCCTGCTCAGCTTCGACGAGTTCTGGGCCTCCCTGAACAAGTAAGCCCCCGCGCCGCCCCCTGGCCCCTGCCGGGCCGGGGTGCGCGCGTCAGGCCTGCCGCGGCCCGGCCGCCATGCCCTCCACCTCGGCGAGGGCCTCCTCCAGCCAGCGCAGCCAGAAGGTCTCCAGCCCGGTTCCCGCGTGCAGCACGACCCGCCGCAGCCGGTCCTCCTCGGAGTCCCGCCCGGCCGGGAAATCCTTCTCCTCGATGCCCTCGTACACGGCCAACTGGGCCCGGTGCAGCTCCAGATGCCGCCGCAGCTCCGCGGCCAGCCCCTGCGGCCCGACCACCGCCGCCGCCCGGATCCGCAGCAGCAGGGGATCGCGCACGGGCTTGGGATCCTGACGCTCCCCGACCCACCGCGCCAGCTCCCCGCTCCCGGCGGGCAGCACCTCGTACTCCTTCTTCTGCCCCCGTACGGGCCCCTCGCTGGGCAGCGCCCGGATCAGCCCGGACTCCTCCAGCCGGCCGAGTTCGCGGTAGATCTGCTGGTGCGTCGCGGACCAGAAGTACCCGATCGACTTGTCGAACCGCCGGGTCAGCTCCAGCCCCGACGAGGGCTTTTCGAGCAGGGCGGTGAGGATGGCGTGCGGGAGCGACATGCGGCCATCCTAGGTTTGCGGCAGGTCGAGGACCGCGATCCCGTTCTCCACGGCGACGGCCAGCCGGATCCCGTCGGGGTGCAGGGCCGCGACCGGGGTCGGGACGTGCGGGACCCCGTAGGACCCCTCCCGGCGCGACACCGGGACCTCGGGCCACTCGGCCAGGACGGCGCCCGTACTGGCATCCACGAGGCGGGGGTGCCCGCAGAGGCTGACCACCCGGTCGCCGCCGCAGGCGAGCAGGGTCCCCGCCGTGAACCCGAGCCGGCTCCGGTGCAGCCACCGCACTTCGGCGGCGGACCACACGCCGATCTCGCGCGGGCCCAGGGCCACCGGTTCCTCGTCGTCCTCGCGGCGCTCGTCACCGAGCACCTCCTCGCCGGAGGCGACGGCGACTCGGCCACCGTCCAGCCAGCAGGCGGCGACGACCTCGCCGTCCACCCCCTGGGGCCGGGACACCCGTCCCCAGCAGTCGAGTTCGGCGGCGCCGGCCACCGCCGCGGCCAGGTCGAAGACCCGAACCGCGCCGAACGGATACCACTCCCACCCCGCGGACAGCAGCCGCCGCCCGTCCGGGCTCACCGCGAGCCGGGAGTGGAAGACGTCCTGTGTGTACCGGGCGGCGGGGGTCAGCCGTTCGCCCGTGGCCGCGTCCTCGGTCACGAGGATGTCGAACTGGTCCGGGCAGTGCACCAGCACCTCACGGCCGTCCGGCAGTGCGCCGAGCGCGACCGGGTAGTCGTACTCCTCGGCGTGGTAGAAGCTCCGGTCCAACTCGCGGACGATCTCCGCCCCTTCGAGGAGGAGGGCCTTGGTGCCGCGCTCCTCGTAGACCACCGTCCAGCGCCCCGAGGGCGAGCGCACCGCGCGGTCGAACCGGTAGGAGAGCACGGGGCGGAAGTCGTGTTCGCGCCCGTCCGGCGCCCAGCGGCGCAAGCCCCCGATCGGGTCGACCAGGTCCTCGCCCTCCCAGAAGAGGGACTTCGGCTCCGAGGTTGCCTTCAGCGTCTTCATGGACGCGCAACCTACCTACCGCCAGGCGGCCAGCGCCTCCGGGTTTCGGGGGCCGGGGGAGTCCGGAGCGAGCAGGCCGTGGGCCCGCAGGACGGCCGTGACCGCCGGGGACCAGGCCGGGCGCAGCCCCGCCGAGGTGAGCAGGTCCGGGTCGGACAGGAGCGCCTCGGCCGGGCCGAAGCGGATGCCGGACGGGGTCAGGACCGCCGCGTCGTCGGCCCAGCGGACCGCCAGGTCCACGTCGTGGGTGGCCATCACCACCGTCGTGCCGGCGGCGCGCAGGCCCGCGAGGACGTCGAGGAGCCGCTCCTGGCCGTCCGGGTCCAGGCCGGCCGTCGGCTCGTCCAGGATCAGTACGCGCGGAGCCATCGCCACCGCCCCCGCGATCGCCGCGCGCTTGCGCTGGCCGTAGGAGAGCAGGTGCGTGGGGCGGTCCCGGACGTGCGTGATGTCGAGTGCGGCGAGGGCCGAGTCCACGCGGGCACGGACCTCCGGAGCGGGGAGTCCCAGGTTCATCGGGCCGAAGGACACGTCCTGTTCCACCGAGGCCGCGAACAGCTGGTCGTCGGGGTCCTGCACCACCAGCTGGACGGACGTGCGCAGCCGGGTCAGTCCGGCCCGGCCGTACGAGACCTCCGTGCCGTCCAGCCGCAGCGATCCCGCGCCGGGCCGCAGGCCGCCGCTCAGCAGCCGCATCAGCGTGGTCTTGCCGCTGCCGTTGCGGCCCAGCAGGGCTAGCGCCCGGCCCGGCGCGATGGCGAAGTCGACGCCGGTCAGCACCGCCGGGCCGTCCTCGTAGGCGTAGCCCGCGCCGGACAGCTCCACCACCGCGTTCGGTGACGGGTCCGGCGACGGGTTCGGCGACGCGTTCACAGGGAGAGCCCCTTCAGGGTGAGGGTCAGGGTGATCAGGGCCGCCAGCAGCCCTGCGGTGGCCGCCAGGAAGCGCCACGACAGGGCCGCCTCCGGTACGAGGACCCGCAGCGCGCCGTCGTAGCCGCGTCCGGCCAGCCCCGCCTGGAGCTTGGCCGCGCGGTCGAAGGCCCGTACGAAGGAGGTGGCGGCGAGCCCCGCCAGGGAGCGCCACACCGCCGCCCGGCCGGTGTGACCGAGCCGGGCCGCCTGGGCCCGGCGGACCTGGGCCATGGAGTCGAGCAGCAGGAAGCCGATCCGGTACATGACCAGGGCCACGTCCACCACCGGGGCCGGCACCCCGGCCCGGACCAGTCGGGGCAGTACGTCGGAGACCGGGGTGGTGAAGGCGAACAGCAGCAGCCCGAGCGAGGCCGCCGAGGTGCGCAGCAGCAGTTCGGCGGCGAGCCGCGGGCCGTCGGGGGCCAGGGACACCGGCCCCGCCGGGCCGCCGACCGCGAACAGCAGCGGCAGCGCCCCGGTGAAGCAGAAGCCGAGCGGGATCCGGAAGGCCCGCCAGAGCTGCCGGCCGGCCACCCCGGCCGGGCCGAGCAGCACGACGAGGGTGGCGGCGGCCACCAGCGGCCCGCCCGGCCAGGGCGGCAGGCACACGGCGGTGACGGTCAGCCCGATCCCGAGCAGTGCCTTCTCCAGCGGGTGCCGGCCGCGCCAGCGACTGCCGTGCGCGGCCACGTCGATCGGCAGCACCGCCTAGGCCTCCGGGGCGGTGGCGGCTGCGGCGGCGGCCGCTCCCTGGCGGCGGCCCTTGCGGACGCCGAAGTAGTACGCGAGCACGCCCGCGCCCAGCGCCGCCTGCAAGGCGAACAGCGCGGACTCGATCTCGGCCGAGGGGGGCTCGTACAGAGGGGAGAACCAGGGCTCGTAATCCGGCTTCAGCTCGGTGATCGCCGTCTCCGCCTGAGCGTCGGCGCCCGCGAAGGGCTCCTCCTTGCCCTCGCCCAGCCCCAGGGCGATCGGCAGCACGGCCAGCGCCGCCACCAGGAGCAGCAGCAGGCTGTTGATCTTCGCGTTCTTGGACATCCCGCTCATCAGGCCGCCGCCTTCTCTTCGGTACGGGCGGAGGTCAGCTTCGCGACGCCCAGCCGGACCAGGTCCGACTTGCTCGACGCCATCAGCAGCCGCATCACCAGGACGGTCAGCAGCCCCTCGCTCACCGCCAGCGGTATCTGCGTGACCGCGAAGATCCCCCCGAACTTCGCGAGCGAGCCCGGGAATCCGGAGGCCGGGTCGGGGAAGGCCAGGGCGAGCTGCACGCTGGTGACGCAGTAGGTGACCAGGTCGGCGAAGAAGGCGCCGAAGAACACGGTCACCATCAGCGGGAGACCGGACTTCCGCAGCAGCCGGTAGACGGCGTAGCCCGCCCAGGGCCCGGCGATGGCCATGGAGAAGACGTTGGCGCCGAGGGTGGTGAGCCCGCCGTGTGCCAGCAGCAGCGCCTGGAAGAGCAGGGTGATCGTGCCGAGCACCGCCATGATCGGCGGCCGGAACAGGATCGCCCCGAGCCCGGTGCCCGTGGGGTGCGAGCAACTGCCCGTCACGGATGGGATCTTCAGGGCGGACAGTACGAAGGTGAAGGCTCCGGAGGCGCCGAGCAGCAGCGTGCTCTCCGGGTTGGCCTTCACCTCGCGGGTGAGCGCGCGGACGCCGTGGACGACGAAGGGGGCGGACGCGGCGCCCCAGGCGACCGCGTGCAAAGGGGGCAGGAACCCCTCGGCTATATGCATGAGTAGGGAGACCTCTCCAGCACCTCGTGGATGGACAACGCGCCCCGGCCGGTCTCCTGGCTCACGGGTTGACGTCCATGCTCCGCCTTCCCGGGCAGCGCGGAACCTCCCGCGCAGCCCAGTGGCTTTCCCGCAGGAGTGGAGCCGGACTTCCCGATCACAGTGGCGAGGGCCGCACCGGTTTCCCACCGGTTTCCCGAACACCAAGGCCCGCTGACCCTAGTCGGCCGCGCGGACCGGTAACAACCCGCCCCAATCGCGCCGGGCGGCGGCCGGATTCCGCTTGTGCGTCACACCATGTGTCGGCGTCGTCGCCGTCCGACTCAATGCCCCGGGCTGAAAAGGGAGTTCCGTAGGCCCGTGACCGCCGAGGACGGGCTGCCGCGCGTCGCCGCACTATTCCGGCCGCGTGTTCCACCCGGACGACCCGGACGGGTGCGGCCGGGTGGCGGGCCTGCCGGGCGCCGGTGAGGCTGGACGGGTGGCTACCGGAGGAGCGCGACGATGACTTACAACGCCATGTCTCACGACGACCTGCGTGCCGTGGTGATCAACTGCACCCTCAAGCGGTCGCCGGAACAGAGCCACACGCAGGGCCTGATCGACATCAGCACCGGCATCATGAAGCGCCAGGGTGTCCAGGTCGAGGTGCTCAGGGCAGTGGACCTCGACATCGCGACCGGCGTCTGGCCGGACATGACGGAGCACGGCTGGGAGACCGATGAGTGGCCGGTCATCTACTCGAAAGTCATGGCCGCAGACATCCTCACGCTGGCTGGGCCCGTATGGCTGGGTGACAACTCCTCGGTCATGAAGAAGGTGATCGAGCGCCTGTACGCCTGCTCGTCGATCCTCAACGAGCTCGGCCAGTACGCCTACTACGGTCGGGTGGGCGGGTGCCTGATCACCGGCAACGAGGACGGCGCCAAGCACTGCGCGATGAACGTCCTGTACAGCCTCCAGCACCTCGGATACGTCATTCCGCCGCAGGCGGACGCGGGCTGGGTCGGTGAGGCCGGCCCGGGCCCGTCGTACCTCGACCCCGGCTCCGGCGGGCCGGACAACGACTTCACGAACCGCAACACGACCTTCATGACCTGGAACCAGCTCCACCTGGCGAGGATGCTCAAGGACACCGGTGGCATCCCCGCCCACGGAAACCAGCGCTCCGAGTGGGACGCCGGCTGCCGGTTCGACTTCGAGAACCCCGAGCACCGTTGAGCTCGGGCCGCAAGGGACGCGGTCCAGGGCGTCAGATGAGGTCGCGGTGGCGGCCCACCTGGGTGGAGAAGAGGTAGAGCGGGGGCAGGAGGGCGGCGGCGCAGACGGTCCAGAGCGCGGTACGGGCGCCGAACTGGGTGGCGAGGAGGCCGGCGGTGAGCGCGCCGAGCGGCAGCGCGCCCCAGGAGACGAAGCGGACCGTGGCCATCACGCGGGACAGCAGTTCCGGGGGCGACTGCGTCTGCCGGTAGGTGCGGGTGGTGATCGAGCCGATGACGGTGCCGAAGGCGAAGCCGGCGTTGCCCAGGGCGAACCAGAACGCGTCCCCCGCCGACGTGGTCAGCGGGGCGAGCAGGAGCAGCGCGCCGCCGGCCAGGTCGGCCAGGATGATGCCCCGCGCGGTGCCGAGGCGCGTGGTCACGCGGACCGCGACGGCGGCGCCGGCGAGCGCGCCGACTCCGTCCATGGCGAGGACGAGACCGAGCTGCATGGAGTCGAGGCCGGCTCCGCGGACCAGGTAGAGGGGGGTGAGGGTGACGAGGGCCGCGTTGAGGAAGTTGGCGGCGGTCGCCCAGATCATGCAGGGGCGCATGACCGGGTGCTTGGTGACGTACCGCCATCCCGCGCGCATCAGCCGCAGCGCGCTCTCGCTGGTGCGGGGCACGGGGCGGCTCTCGGGGAGGGTGCGCAAGAGCACGGCGGAGGCCAGGTAGCTGGCGGCGTCCACGACGATCGCGCCGACCGGGCCCGTCGCACCGATCAGGACGCCGCCGAGGGAGGGGCCGCCGGTGTCGGTGACGGCGTGCGTGCCCGACATGACGCTGTTGCGGGCGGCCAGCTGCCGGGCCGGGACGACGGCGGGCAGGAAGGTCGAGTTGCCGATGTCGAACAGCACGGTCGCCGAGCCGGTGACGAGCGCCGCGAACACCAGGTGCGGATACGTGAGTGTGCCGATCCACCAGGCGAGCGGCAGTGATCCGAGCGCCGCGAACCGTACGAGGTCGAGCGTGACCTGGAGTCGGCGCAGCGGCACGCGCTGCGCGAGGACGCCCGCCGGAAGGCTGAGCAGCAGCCAGGAGACCTGCCCGGCGGCGGCGAGCAGGGCGACCTGGAAAGCGGTGGCGTCCAGAACGGTGAGGGCGACGAGCGGCAGGGCGAGGACGGTGACGGCGGTGCCCGCGCCGCTGACCGTGGCGGCGGCCCAGTAGCGCCAGAAGACGCCCGGCGACGAGGTCTCCCGTTCGTCGTCGCGTCGGTCGTGCTCGTGGATCACTTGTGTTCCGCTCATGCGGAGCCCACCCCCGGGTCTTGTTAGTCTCTTTTGGGAACTCACTCGCTCCAGGTGAGTTTCTATCCGGAACTGACCTCATGGCGCAAGATGGTCCCGACGAACGGCCGCCGTGCGCGCAGGAGGGGAGACGTGGTGATGAGGTCGATCCCCGAGCGGGACGCCGCCTGCGCGATCGCGCAAGCCGCGGCGGTGGTCGGCGACTGGTGGAGCCTGCTCCTGATCCGGGAGACCGCCCGAGGGCACCACAGGTTCGACGCGCTCCAGGAGGAGCTGGGCATCTCCCGGAAGGTGCTCGCCGAGCGCCTGGCGCACCTGGTGGAGACGGGGGTGCTGGAGAAGGTCCCGTACCAGGAGCGGCCGACGCGGCACGAGTACCGGCTGACCGAGAGCGGCCGGGGCCTGCTGCCGGTCCTGCTGTCGATGCAGGACTGGGCCGACCGCTGGCTCCTCGGCGACGGCTCTCTCAGCGGCACCGCCGGCGAGACGAGCGCGTCGGCGCGGCGCGTCGCGGACCTGACGGGCCTGCGGCTGCCGCGCCTGCGGCTGCCCGGTCACCGGGACGGCGCGCCGGTTGACCCGGTGGCCGACGCCGTGGCCACCGTCCTGTTCTGCTATCCGGCGACCGGGAGCCCCAGCCCCCTACCGGAGGGCTGGTCGCGCATCCCCGGCACCGTCGGCTGCACACTGGAGAACCGGCTCTTCCGGGACGCCTACGAGGACTTCCGCGCCGCGGGCGCGGAGGTGCGCGGCGTCAGCACCCAACGCCCCGATGAACAGCGCGTGTTCGCGAACCAGGAGGGCATCCCCTTCACCCTCCTCTCCGACGTCGACCTCCGCCTCGCCGCCGCCCTGCGCCTGCCCACCTTTCGTGCCGGACAACTGCTGCGGCTGAAGCGGATCGTGCTGGTCATCGACCGCGACGGCACGGTGCGGCACGCGCGCTTTCCGGTGACGGACATCCCGGCAGCGGTGAACGAGGCGCTGGCCGAGGTGCGGCGCCTGGCCGTGGAGGACTGACATCGCGTCGCCGTGGGGTTCTGTCACGGGCGAGCGTCAGCCCTCGCTGTCAGCGGCCATCAGGGCGCCTGCCCGATGTGGGAGATCGTCAACGCGATCCTCTACCAGGGCCGGACCGGCCACCAGTGGGTCAGCGGGTGCCGGGCTTGTCCTCACCGGGCCGGCTCGCCCCAGACGCCAGAGCCGAATCTCGCCGCCGTATCGATCGTCCTCCGCCGAAACGGTCTAGCTCTGCTTCTTGGACTCCAGCCACTCCACATAGTTGTGCGAGGCATTGCTGCCCTGCTTCCCCGGCGAGATTTTCATGATCGCCTGGTTCTTCTCCGGGTTCCCGGTCAGGTACGCCTCGGTCAGGACGTACGGCAGGCCATCCACACGGAACCGGATGCTTCCGTCGGGGTAGGCGCTGACGCGAATCCTTCGGCCGTCGGGAAGCGTGACGTCTTCGGTGAAGTGCGCCTTGACGGGCTGATCGGCTATACAGACCTCCAGGTCATACAGGCTCAACGGGACAGTCAATCTACTACCAACACCCAACCATCCAAGGGCCGTTCGGTCAGTGAGCCTTCGTGCGGACGCATCTGGCCGCCCTGCTCAAGCGGTCCGGCGGGATGCCGGCGGACGGCAACCGGCGCTCCTTGTGGGATGCGGGCTGCCGCTTCGGCTTCCCGAATCCCGAGCACCGGTAGGCCCCCGGCCCGGCCTCCCGCCGGCGGGTGCTCAGCAGACGTTCGGGTGCGCGATGTCCAGGACGAAGCGCTCCGGGGAGTGCAGCTTGGACGAGGTGTAGGCGGGCTTGGTGTCGAAGGCGGCGCCGAAGGTGACGTACCCCTCGTAGTCGCCGGTCAGGGCGAGGCCCTTTAGCTTGGGCAGGTAGATCTTGAGGAGCTTGGGCCCGCGGTAGACGTTGTTGCCCGCGTCGTCGTGTCCGGCGGCGGGGTGCAGGCGGATCTCCAGGAAGTACCGCCCGGCCAGCGGGACGGGCTTGCCGGACCCGTCGTAGACCAGCTTCGGGACGGGGGTGACGGTGACCTCGGGTATGTAGCCCTGAAGGTCGATGACCACCCGGTCGTACGTGCAGTGACCGCCCCAGCGGGCATTGACGACGAGCGGAGTCTGGGTGGCTGTGGTGGTGGATGCGGCCGTGGTGGCTGCGGCGGAAGCCGGTGCGGCGAAGGCGAGCATGGCGGTGAGCAGTGCGCCCAACCCCAGTGCGGTGGCCTGCCGGCGGCGTGGACGGTTCATTGCGTCCCCTCGATTCCGAGAGACGGGGAACGGTGTCACCCGTGAAGACGCGTCCGCTGCGGTCGTGGTTGCACCAGGATCACCCGGTGTGCCGGGTCCCGCAGCGTGCCGCCGGATTCGCCCCGGTCAGCTGGGCAGGAGGGCGTTCAGCTCGGCGTCGAGGTCGTAGTGCCGCTGTTCCTGGCCGCGCGGCACCAGCTCGGTCATCCGGCGGCACAGCGCCTGTACGTCCTTGGCCCGGGCGGACACCACGCACGACTGCTCGCCGTTGCTGAAGGCGAGGAAGACCCGAGGCTCGGTGCCCTCCCAGCGCGGCCACACCTGGATGTCGCCCTCGCCGGTGGCGCAGATCTGGCCGTCGAGCAGCAGTTCCCGGGAGAAGACCCAGTGCGCGAGGTGCATCCCGGCACCCTCGAAGTCGAGGGAGATCTCGTACGGCCGCTCGGTGCGGTACGCGAAGACGCCCCGCACCGGGACGGGCGCGGGCGCGGCCTCCAGCCGCAGCGGGAGGACGCGGTGTTCGGAGCCGGTCATGCGGGCGCCTCTCTCTCGGGGTGGGTCTCGCCGGCGCACGCGTCGCGACATGCCCACTCGGGCAAGCTAGCCCACCCCCGGGCCCCCCTTCCGCGGCCAAAGGTCCCGTCCGGCCGGGCCCCTCGGCCCGACTTCGCCCGACGCGCCGAGCCCCGCCCTCCGGGGGGAGGGCGGGGCTCGGCGGACGTGCGTGACCGGGGCGGGGGCCCCGGGCGGAACCAGCGGAACTACGGGAGCGGGTTGTAGATGAAGGACTCGTGCGCGTTGGACTGGCCGATCGCGGTGAAGCCCGAACCGTTGGCCTGGGCACCGTTGTTCTGGTTCGAGGCGCCGAAGCCCGAGGCGACCTGCTGGGCGGTGGAGGAGTTGCCGAGGTTGCTGCCGCCCACCCCGCTGCCGAGGACGCCGGCGAGGGCCGCGTTCGACGCGGTCCCGGCCGCACCGGCCCCGTTGTCGGCCTGGGCGACGCCCGAGAGGAGCGCGAAGGCGAGGGGGAGCGATGCGGCGGCCGCCATCACGCGGATGCTGCGGGTGCTTGCCATGTTTCAAGTCCTCCAGTTAAGCAAAACGGCTGTGGTCCAAGACGGTTGGCCGAACCGCCGGGGGTGTGGACGCGACGTCGTGTGCCCACCCTGGCGCACTTGATCATCAAGAAACCAGCCCAGACTGCCTTGTTCCCCCTCAAGCGTGATCAACTCACCGCCAAACCTCACATCCCACCCAATCTCGAACGAAGTTACTGGCGTAACCCGCCTGTCCGGCAGGGGAAACGACGAAGGCCCCGACGCCAAGCGTCGGGGCCCGAATCGTTCAGCTGGTGCCGGTCAGCATTCGATGACGTTGACCGCGAGGCCGCCGCGGGCGGTCTCCTTGTATTTGACCTTCATGTCGGCGCCCGTCTCCTTCATGGTCTTGATGACCTTGTCGAGGGAGACCTTGTGGGAGCCGTCGCCGCGCATCGCCATCTTGGCCGCGGTGACGGCCTTGACCGCCGCCATGCCGTTGCGCTCGATGCAGGGGATCTGGACGAGGCCGCCGACCGGGTCGCAGGTGAGGCCGAGGTTGTGCTCCATGCCGATCTCGGCCGCGTTCTCGACCTGCTCCGGGGTGCCGCCCAGGACCTCGGCCAGTGCTCCGGCCGCCATCGAGCAGGCCGAGCCGACCTCGCCCTGGCAGCCGACCTCGGCGCCGGAGATCGAGGCGTTCTCCTTGAAGAGCATGCCGATCGCGCCCGCGGCGAGGAGGAAGCGGACCACGCCGTCCTCGTCGGCGCCCGGCACGAAGTTCATGTAGTAGTGCAGGACCGCCGGCAGGACGCCCGCAGCGCCGTTCGTCGGAGCGGTGACGACCCGGCCGCCGGCCGCGTTCTCCTCGTTGACCGCCATCGCGTAGATGGTCGCCCACTCGCTGCGGTGCATCATCGGGTCGCCCTCGGTGCGCAGCTGGCGCGCCGTGGAGGCGGCCCGGCGCTTGACCCGCAGGCCGCCGGGGAGGATGCCCTCGCGGGACATGCCGCGCGCGACGCAGGACTGCATGACGCGCCAGATCTCCAGCAGGCCCTCGCGGATCTCGTCCTCGGTGCGCCAGGCCTTCTCGTTCTCCAGCATCATCGAGGAGATCGACAGGCCGGTCTCGTTCGCGAGACGGAGCATCTCGTCACCGCTGCGGAAGGGGTACTTCAGCGGGGTGTCGTCGAGCTTGATCCGGTCCTCGCCGACCGCGTCCTCGTCCACGACGAACCCGCCGCCGACCGAGTAGTAGGTCTTCTCCAGCAGCGGGGTGCCCGCCTCGTCGTACGCGAAGAGCGTCATGCCGTTCGCGTGGTACGGGAGCGAGCGCCGGCGGTGCAGGATCAGCTGGTTCGGCTCGTCGAAGTCGATCTCGTGGCCGTCACCTATTTCCGTGCCCAGCAGGCGCAGGCGGCCCGTCTGGCGGATGCGCTCGACCTCGGCGTCGGCGGTCTCCACGTTCACGGTGCGGGGGGAGTGGCCCTCCAGGCCCAGCAGGACCGCCTTGGGGGTGCCGTGGCCGTGCCCGGTGGCACCGAGCGAGCCGAAGAGCTCGGCGCGGACCGAGGCGGTCTGGGCGAGGACGCCGTCCTTCTTGAGCCTGGTCACGAAC
Organism: Streptomyces sp. NBC_00335; assembly: GCF_036127095.1. Taxonomy (GTDB): domain Bacteria; phylum Actinomycetota; class Actinomycetes; order Streptomycetales; family Streptomycetaceae; genus Streptomyces. Next base: position 2,585,391 of record NZ_CP108006.1, on the reverse strand, counting down.
ATGCGCGCGGCGCGCATCGGTCCGACGGTGTGGGAGGAAGAGGGACCGATGCCGATCGAGAAGAGATCGAAGACGGAGATGGCCACGGTTGCGGACTCCTATGTCTGCTCGTGGGTGGGAAGCGTGGGCAGGAGGGGCTGATCGGGTTGATCGGGGACGATCTGCGGATTTTGTCCGGCAGCCGAGCTTAACGCGGTGAGGTGAACAGCTCGGCCGCCGGACGGGTCGGGAGGGGGATGCTCAGGCGTGGCTCAGCTCGCGCTCCGGTGCGTCGGCCGCGTCGGCCTCCCCGGCGGGGGCGTCCAGGACCGGGTCCGGGCCCGGCAGGCCCGCGTAGTGGGCCTTGACCCCGGACCGTACGGCCCAGAAGTAGAAGCCCAGGGCGGAGACGGCCACGATCGCGATGTCCACGCCGCCGGGGATGAACCCGCTGCCGCCGAACTCGCTGCTGCCGAGCGCCGACAGGGTGCCCAGCCACAGGAGGAAGGCGATCATCCACCAGGCCGGGGCGAACTGCCCGGCCAGGTTCTTCTCGCCCTTGCGCTTGAGCACGACGGCCGCGATGGGGGCGGCGACCAGGGTGAGCAGCACCACCTTGCCGGTGTCCGGCCACTTGGACCAGTACAGGGCGCAGGCGGCGAAGGCGAAGGTGATCGGGCAGAGGATGCTCGCCGCCGGCAGGCGGAAGGGGCGCGGCAGCTCGGGCTTGGTCTTGCGGAAGACGCCGACCGCGATCGGGCCGATCAGGTACGAGACCACCATCGCGGCGGAGACCACGCTGGCCAGGGCCTCCCAGCTGTGACCGACGGTGACCAGCAGCAGGACCGAGAAGCCGAGGTTCAGCCACATCGCGGGACGCGCGGTGCCGTACTTCGGGTGGACCTCGCGGATCTTCTTCGGGAAGAAGCCGGTGTCCGCGAGGTTCTGCGCCATGTACGAGGCGGAGGCGACGTTGCCGATGTTGGCGCCGGACGGGGAGATGAAGGCACCGAACTGGAGCATCGTGACGACCCAGTGCAGCATCAGCATCTTGGCGAGGTCGGCGAACGGCGAGGAGAAGTTGATGCCGCTCCAGCCGCCGGCCTCGGCCAGCTTCTCCGGCGGCACACCGCCGATGAAGGCGATCTGCAGGGCCAGGTAGATGACCAGGCCGAGCGAGAGCGCGCCGACCAGGGCCAGCGGAATGGCGCGGCCCGGGTTCTTGGCGGCGCCGCCGAGGTTGACGACGGCCTGGAAGCCGTTGAAGGCGAAGACCACGCCGGAGGTGGTGACGGCGGTCATGACCGCGGACCAGCCGTTGGGCGCGAAGCCGCCGTGGTCGGTGAAGTTGCCGGTGTGGAAGCCGGAGGCGATCAGGGCGATCACGGCGAGCACCGGGATGGCGAACTTGACCAGGGTGAGGAGGTTGTTCGCCTTGGCGAGCAGCGCGACCGACCAGTAGCAGGCCAGCCACAGCGCGACCGTCAGGAACAGCGCCATCGCCATGCCGGAGGTGGTCAGGCCGCCGTTCTCGACCAGGCCCTTGGCCCAGCCGAAGTTCCAGGAGGACATGTACTGCGTACCGGCGATGGACTCGATCGGGATCAGCGCGGCGATGGCGATCCAGACCGCCCAGCCGGTGATGAAGCCCAGCACCGGCCCGTGCGAGATGGTGCCGAAGCGGGCCATCGAGCCGGGCAGCGGGTAGGCCGCGCCCACTTCCGCGTAGGACATGGCGATCATGCCGATGAAGACGGCACCGATGACCCAGGCGATGATCGCCGCGGGCCCCGCGACCGCGGCCGCCTGGCCCGCCCCGAAGAGCCACCCCGATCCGAAGATCGAGCCGAGGCCGATCATGATCAGGGCGAAGAGACTGAGTCCCTTCTTGTTCGCTGCGCTCATGTCCATGGGGTGTGCTGTCCGTCCTGCCAGGGGGTGCGGTCGATCCTTTATTTGGAGCCTATTTGCCATTTATTGGAAGAATCAGCGGCAATAGGTCGCATCCGCCTGGGGCTTTGGTCATGAAAGGGGCCCGGCCCTGTGCACAACAAGGCCGGGCCCTCTCAACCCGGTGCCTAGAGCGTCGGGTACAGCGGGAACTTCGCGGCGAGCGCCGAGACGCGCGCCTTCAGGTCCTCGGCGTCGTAGGCGGGCTTCAGCGCCTGCGCGATGATCTCGGCGACCTCGGTGAAGGCCTCGGCGTCGAAACCGCGGGTGGCCAGCGCCGGCGTACCGATCCGCAGACCCGAGGTGACCATCGGCGGCCGCGGGTCGTTCGGGATGGCGTTGCGGTTGACCGTGATGCCGACCTCGTGGAGGCGGTCCTCGGCCTGCTGGCCGTCCAGCTCGGAGTTGCGCAGGTCGACCAGGACCAGGTGCACGTCGGTGCCGCCGGTGAGGACGTCCACGCCCACGGCCTTGACGTCGTCCTGGACCAGGCGGGCGGCGAGGATCTTCGCGCCCTCCAGGGTGCGCTCCTGGCGCTCCTTGAACTCGGGCGAGGCCGCGACCAGGAAGGAGACGGCCTTGGCCGCGATCACGTGCTCCAGCGGGCCGCCCTGCTGACCCGGGAAGACCGCGGAGTTGATCTTCTTGGCCAGCTCCTGCGTCGACAGGATGACACCGCCGCGCGGACCGCCGAGGGTCTTGTGCGTGGTGGTGGTGACGACGTGGGCGTGCGGGACCGGGTTCGGGTGCAGACCCGCGGCGACCAGGCCGGCGAAGTGCGCCATGTCGACCATCAGGTACGCGCCGACCTCGTCCGCGATGCGGCGGAAGGCGGCGAAGTCCAGCTGGCGCGGGTAGGCGGACCAGCCCGCGACGATCAGCTGCGGCTTGGACTCCTTGGCGAGGCGCTCGACCTCGGCCATGTCGACCTCGCCGGTCTCGTCGACGTGGTACGGGACCACGTTGTAGAGCTTGCCGGAGAAGTTGATCTTCATGCCGTGGGTCAGGTGACCGCCGTGGGCCAGGTTCAGGCCCATGATCGTGTCGCCCGGCTTGATCAGGGCGAACATCGCGGCCGCGTTGGCCTGCGCGCCCGAGTGGGGCTGCACGTTCGCGGCCTCGGCGCCGAAGAGCGCCTTGATGCGGTCGATCGCGATCTGCTCGACCACGTCGACGTGCTCACAGCCGCCGTAGTAGCGGCGGCCGGGGTAGCCCTCGGCGTACTTGTTGGTCAGGACCGAGCCCTGGGCCTCCATGACGGCGACCGGAGCGAAGTTCTCCGACGCGATCATTTCCAGGGTGGACTGCTGGCGCACGAGTTCGGCGTCGACGGCGGCGGCGACGTCCGGGTCGAGCTCGTGGAGGGGCGTGTTCAGTACAGACATCAGGGTTCCCTGGGTCAGTTGCCGGAGGTGAGCTTGGCGTACTCGTCGACGGAGAGCAGGTCGGCCGGCTCCTCCGTGACGCGCACCTTGAAGAGCCAGCCACCCTCGAACGGGGCCGAGTTCACCAGGGCAGGGTCGTCGATGACGTCCTGGTTGGACTCGACGATCTCGCCGGTGACGGGGGAGTACAGGTCGCTGACCGACTTGGTCGACTCCAGCTCGCCGCAGGTCTCGCCCGCGGTCACCGTGTCACCCACCTCGGGAAGCTGGGCGTAGACGACATCACCGAGCGCGTTGGCCGCGAACTCCGTGATGCCGACCGTCGAGACGCCGTCCTCGGCGACCGACAGCCACTCGTGCTCCTTGCTGTAACGCAGCTGCTGGGGGTTGCTCATGACCTGATTCTCCTGGATGCGGGGGAGTGGATACGAACGGTGGTCGTGCGGGACCGGCGCGAAGCGCCGACCAGCGGTGACGCGCGGTGCGGTGCGGTACGGGGCTACTTCTGCCGCTTGTAGAACGGCAGGGCCACGACCTCGTACGCCTCATGCGTACCGCGAATGTCCACGCCGACGCCGGAGGTGCCGGGCGCGGCGTGCGCCGCGTCCACATAGGCCATCGCGATCGGCTTGCCCAGCGTCGGGGACGGGGCGCCCGAGGTGACCTCGCCGACGACCTGCCCGTCGAAGGTCACGGAGAAGCCGGCGCGCGGAACGCGGCGGCCCTCGGCGATCAGGCCGACCAGCTTGCGCGGCGGGTTCGAGGCGGCGCGCTCGGCGGCGGCCTCCAGGGCGGCGCGGCCGACGAAGTCGCCCTCCTTCTCGAACTTCACGACCCGGCCCAGACCCGCGTCGAACGGGGTGAGGGAGGTGGTCAGCTCGTGCCCGTACAGCGGCATGCCCGCTTCCAGGCGCAGGGTGTCGCGGCAGGACAGGCCGGCCGGGACCAGGCCGACGCCCTCGCCCGCCTTGGTCAGCGCCTGCCACAGCTCCACGGCGTGCTCGGGGGCGACGAACAGCTCGAAGCCGTCCTCGCCGGTGTAGCCGGTGCGCGCGATCAGCGCGGGCACCCCGGCGACCGTGCCGGGCAGGCCGGCGTAGTACTTCAGCCCGTCCAGGTCGGCGTCGGTGAGCGAGGCGAGGATGCCCGGGGACTCCGGACCCTGCACCGCGAGCAGCGCGTACGCGTCGCGGTCGTCGCGGACCTCGGCGTCGAAGCCGGCGGCGCGCTCGGTGATCGCGTCCAGGACGACCTGGGCGTTGGAGGCGTTCGCGACGACCATGTACTCGGTCTCGCCCAGGCGGTAGACGATCAGGTCGTCGACGATGCCGCCGTCTTCCTGGCAGATGTGCGTGTAGCGGGCGCGGCCGACGCCGACGGTGGAGATGTTGCCCACCAGTGCGTAGTCCAGGACCTTGACGGCCTCGGGGCCGGTCAGGGTGATCTCGCCCATGTGGGAGAGGTCGAACAGACCGGCCTTGGTGCGGACGGCGTTGTGCTCGTCGCGCTCGCTGGCGTACCGCAGGGGCATGTCCCAGCCCGCGAAATCGGTCATGGTCGCACCGAGGGAACGGTGCAGCGCATCGAGGGCGGTCAGGCGGGGGGCAGTGCTCATGGGTGTGGCTCCCGGGTCCCAGGGCATGACATGACGAGGAGGAGTTCCTCCCCATCTGTCATCGGAACCTGAGAGGTTCGCCGAGAGTTCCCCGCTTCCAGGGGAAGGCCATCGACTTGCACCTTGGGTGGAGCCGTCGCCGGGACCCTTACGGGCGGTGGCGCGGCTCGCTTTTCAGATCTGCCTCATCCACGCGGTACGGGGCCTGAGAGATTCAAGGGAGGTACTTGCTCCTTCGGCGCCCGGGCACCGCCTTGCGGCGTGCCGGGACTCTCCCGCGCGGATTCAAGCGGCCGGTATGCAGTTAGGTGTCCAGATGGCGCACATCATTGCACGACGTGGGGCCGAATGGGGGAGGGGGTCCGCAAGCGGAGCGGGCCCGGAGCGGGTCCGGAGCGAAGCCGGAGCGGAACCGGAGACACCGGATTACCGTCTCTTTACACTCAGGGGGACCGGGTCCAGGCGACCCGTCGCGGGGGAGGCGAGCACTGTGCGGAGATTCGGAGTACTGGCGGCGACGAGCACCGGCACCGTCGAGGGCGCGGTGACCGGGGTGCCGACGCAGCGCGGCCTCGTACGCGATCCCGCGGCGGCCGGAGCGGCGGGGGAGCCCGGAGCGGTACGGGACCTGCGCGGGGCCGAGGGCCCGCGGCGGCTGCGCTTCGCCCAGGGGGACGTGGTGGTGGTCTCCGGACTGCCCGGCGGCGGCAAGAGCACCCTGATCAAGCGCGCCGCGGAGGGCGGCGGCATCGACTCCCAGGACGCCCGCGAGCGCTGGGAGCGCCGGATGCCGGCCGCCCTGCCCTACGCGGTGTACCGGCCGGCGGTCCGGATCGCGCACTACTGGGGCCTGTGGCGGGTGCTCCGCTCCGGGGCCCCGGCCGTCGTCCACGACTGCGGTACGCAGAGCTGGGTACGGGCGCTGCTGGCCTCGGCGGCCCGGCGGCGCGGCCGCGCGCTGCACCTGGTGCTGCTGGACACCACCCCCGAGGAAGCCAGGGCCGGGCAGGCGGCGCGGGGCCGGGGCGTATCGGCGTACGCCTTCGCCCGGCACCGGGGCGCGGTGACCCGGCTGCTGCGCGAGGCCGAGGCGGGCCGCCCGCCGGCCGGCTGCGCCTCGGTGACCCTGCTGGACCGCCCGGCGGCGTCCCGGCTGACGTCGATCGGCTTCCGCTAAGCGGCAGTGGGCCCCGGCACGGGCGGCCCCGGCACGGGCGGCCCCGGCACGGGCGGGACCCCGGTGCGGGCGGCCCCCGGTCGGGGTGTCCGAGGCGCCCGTTAATCTCGGGGCGAGACCAAGCGCAAGCGAGCGGAGACGTACATGTGGCCGGGTAACGAGCTGGAGCAGGTGCTCGGGGCGGCGCTCGGACAGGCGGACGCCGGGGGGCGGATCGTGGAGGTCCTCGGGCGGAGCCACCTGTGGATCCCGCTGCCCGGAGGCGTGAACAGCCTGAGCCTGCCCACCATGGAGATCGACGGCGCCGCCTACGTGCCCGTCTACAGCTCCGAGGAGCAGTTCCGCGCCTGCGTCGGACCCGCCATGGACTTCGCCGTGGCCCCCGCCGTGGACTTCGCCCGGGGCCTGCCCCCGCAGCTCGGCATCGCGGTCAACCCCGAGGGCTCGGTCGGCGTGCCCCTGCCCCCTCCGGCCGTCGCGGAGCTCTGCCGCACCGGCCGCGGCCCGCTCGACGGCACCGCCACCGGCGGCCGGGTCCGGCTCTTCGAGCCCGACTGGCAGGAGGACCCGGTCGAGTTCCTGACCGCGGCCGCCGAGGAGTTCCGGGCCACCGGAGTCGTCGCCTCCGCGCACCGCTGCCTCGCCAGCGTCGAGGGCGGCTCGCCGGAGCTCTACGTCGGAGTCCACCTGGTGGGATGGGAGCCCGACATGCGA